>JAHCJV010000035.1 GCA_026126105.1 Enhydrobacter sp. | reverse complement strand
TTGCCGAAGGCGGGATCGTTGGGCTTCAGCCAGCCGACCGACGGCTCGGCAGTGCCGTTCAGCAGGCCGACGAGCGCGCCGCGATCGATGCAGTAATTGAGCGCCTGGCGGACCCGCACGTCCTTCAGGGGGCTGTCCTTCGCCGCCATGTTGTAGAACCAGGGCCAGACATGGGGATAGGACCCCGTCGAGATTGCGAAGCCCGCCTGCTTGAGCGAGGGGATGCCGTCGGGCGGCGGGACCTCGACCCAGTCGACCTGGCCCGAGCGCAGGGCGGCGAGACGCGTGTTGGCCTCGGGGATCGGCATCAGGATGACCTGGTCGACCTTCGCGAGCCGCTTCTTGTCCCAATAGTCGGCATTCTTCGCCAGGGTCACCGCCTGACGCTGCACCACCTTGGTGATCCTGAACGGACCGGTGCCGGCCGGCCCGACCGCGGCGACCTTCGCCCAATCCTTGCCGCCCTTCTCGAAGGAGGTCGGCGAGGTGAACAGCATGTAGGGGATCATCCACTGGAAGAACGACGCAACGATGGTCGTGCTGATTGCCACGGTGGAATCGTCGATCTTCTTGTAGCCGGCGAGGATCGGAATGCGCGACCGCATGATACCCGTCGCATTGGCCTCGAACTGCGGGCTGTCCTTGTTCCAGATGCGCTCCAGGTTCCAGATCACCGCGTCGGCATTGAAGTCGGTGCCGTCATGGAACTTGATGCCTTTGCGCAAGTGGAAGATCCAGGTCTTCTTGTCGTCCGCCGCCTGCTCCCAGGCTTCGGCCAGGCCGGGCTTCAGCGTGACCGGGCCGGTGCCGGTAAGGTCGAACTGGATCAGCCCTTCGAACACCGGAAAGCCGAGGAAGCGCATGCCCTCGAAGCCGTTGTTGGGCATGCCCGAGGTGGTGGGTATGTCCGACGCCGTCATGGCGATGCGAAGCACCTTGTCCTGCGCAAACGCCGATCCAGCCGAAACTGCACAGGCCGCCAATACGGCCGCCAAACGCAAAAAACGAGTTTTCATGTAGAGCTCTCCGGATTCCGGGAGAGGGAATGCAAGCGCTAGGCCATCAACCGCTCGAATCGGCGGAGGTACTCCCGAGCGTGCGCCTGATAGTCCACCCCGGGGGTCTTGAGATGGACGTCCGACACCATCGCCCACAACGCCTCGCGCAAGGCACTCGCAGCCTTCATCGCCGCGAACGCGCCGCGCAGCTCCGGTCCCACCGTGTTGCCGAAATAGGCGGCGAGCAGCGTTTCGTCCTGCGCGGCATCGTATTCGCCGTTCGCCGACAGGTTGGCGAGATCGAACATCGCCGTGCCGAAGGCGCCGTACTCCCAGTCGATCAGCCACAGCCTTTGGCCGTCGTCCATGAAGTTGCCCGGCAGCAGGTCGTGATGGCCGAACACGATCGGCAGCGGCACCTGGCGCCGCTCGAGCGCATCGGCGATCGCGAGATACTTCGTATCGGCGTTCGCGGCCCGCACATAGTCGCGGATCACGTGGAACACCCAGAACATGTTGGCCGGTCCCTGCAGCCGGCGGCCGACCTCGTCGTGGCAGGTCTTCAGCAGCGGCACGATCCGCGCGAGCTGCTCGCGCATGTCGGTCTCGCCGAAGGTGCGGCCGGCGATGAAGCGCATCACCGTGATGCCCGGCTCGACGTGGATCACCTCGGGCGACAGGCCGGCCTCGAAGGCGGCGCGCGAGGCGGCCCGCTCCCGGTCGCGGAAGACGTGATGGACCGGGATGTCGCCGCCACAGCGCACGACGAACTTTTCCAGCCCGTCGTCGGCCACGTAGGAGACGTTGGTCAGGCCGCCGCCAAGCGGCGCCAGCGTGACTGGACGCTTCCAGCAGGACAATCGTGCGAGCTTGGCTTCGAATTCGTCCATGTTCCCGGACCTGCAATGCCGCGCCGCATCACGATGCCGTGCGGACAGCCACTTCACGCCTCACTTCCTCCGCCAGCTTTACTCCGAGGGCGATCATCACCCCGCCTGCCAGCAGATCGAGATAGCGCGTGATGCGCATATACAGCCGCTGCGCAAAGCCGGTGGAGAAGAACAGCGCGATGGCGCCATACCAGAGCGTCGATTGCGCGGCCACGATCGCCAATATCCCGGCATAGACCCAGCTGGGCGCGTGCGGCGGTACCGCGACGAGGAAAGCGCTGGTCCAGAACACCGCGGACTTCGGGTTGCTCAGGGTCGTCAGGAAGCCGGTGCCGAACGGGCTACGGCCGGCCATCATCGGCGGCGCCCGAGGAGCCGTCCCGGCCCCCGTGCGCCCGGCGTGGATCATCCGCACGCCGATATAGACGAGATAGGCCGCGCCTGCGATCCGCAGCAGCCCGTACAGCCAGCCGGCCTCGAGCAACAGCGCGCCGACGCCCCACAACGCGAAAGAAACCCAGATCAGGGAGCCGAGGACAACTCCGGCGACAGCCTTCAACCCGTCGCTCCTCGATCGTGTCGCGGAGAGCCAGCTGATCACGACCGTGTTGGGGCCAGGAAGCATCGCCATGAGGATATGCATGCCGGCGAGCGCGAGAAGACTCGGCGCGAATTCCATTTTACCACCCCCTCACACGGTTGCTGCACGATATCACTGCAGGAAACGAGCCGATGTCACGCGAAGATTGACCGGCACGTCGCTGCGCCGCACGCCCGGCGTCCATTTCGGGATCCGAACGAGGAAGAGGATCGTTTCACCACGGCAGCCAGCCACGCTACCCTGCCGCCTCCGAGGAGGAGATCACGATGCCCGACGTGCGCGTTACCAACACCATCGCCGGCCGCGACGCCTTTCTGCGCGTGCTGAGCGACGAAGGCGTGGTGAAGATGTTCGGCAATCCCGGCACGACCGAACTGCCGATCATGCATGCACTCTCCTCCGCGCCGGAGATGGGCTACGTGCTCGGCCTGCAGGAGGCGGTCGTCATCGCCATGGCGGACGGCTATGCCCGCGCCTCGGGCAAGCTCGTCTCGTGCAACGTCCATGTCGCGCCCGGCCTCGGCAATGCGATCGGCTCGATCTACACCTCGCTGATGTCGGGCACGGCGATGATCGTGACCGCCGGCCAGCAGGAACAGGGCCATGGTCTCACCGAGCCTCTGCTCTATGCGCCCTTGGTGCCGATCGCCCAGCCGGTCGTGAAATGGGCCGTCGAGGTCAACCGCATCGAGGACCTGCCGCGCATCCTGCGCCGCGCCGCCAAGGTCGCGACCACCGCCCCCACCGGGCCGGTGTTCATCTCGCTGCCGGGCGACATCCTGAACAACGAGGCGGCGATCGATCTCGGTTCGGTCACGCGGGTCGACACGGCCGTCCGGCCCAGCGACGCGGCGCTCGAGCAGCTCGCCAGGCGCCTGCTGTCGGCGAAGAACCTCGTGATGCTGGCCGGCCCCGAGATCGCCGACAGCGATGCCTTCGCCGAGGCGGCCGAGCTGGCCGAGACGCTGGGCGTGCCGGTGTGGCACCAGACCGTCGGTTACGGCGCGCATTTCCCGAGCGAGCATCCCTGCTACCTCGGCGCCCTCAACCGCGACCAGAAGCGGGTGCGCGCGATCCTGTCGGAGTACGATCTCATGCTCTGCGTGGGCTCCGACGTGCTGCAGATGTCGGTGTGGAGCGAGGTCGAGCCGCTTCCCGAGACCACCAGGGTGGCGATGATCGGCCTGCGCGACTGGGAGATGGGCAAGAACTTCCCGGCCGAGATTGCGCTGCGCGCCGACGTGAAGGAGACGCTGAAGGCGCTGATCCCCGTGCTGAAGAAGCTCGGCGGCGCGGCGCTGACCGACAAGGCCAAGGCCAACATCGCGGCGTTCGCGTCGAAGAACTGGAGCGCCCAGCGCGCTCAGCGGCTAAAAGCGCTGGCGCCGCCGGTCGCCGGCGAGCCGCTGCCGCCTGAATGGGTGATGGCGCGGCTCACCGAGGCACTGCCCAAGGATGGCATCGTGGTCGAGGAAGGCCTGACCAGCACGATGGCCCTGCCGCACTACCTCGCCTATCGCGACCGCAAGAGCTTCTTCGGCAATGTCAGCGGCGGCATCGGCTGGGGCATCGCCGCAGCCGTGGGCATCCAGATCGCCGAGCCCGCGCGCAAGGTGGTGGCGGTGATCGGCGATGGCAGCGCGATGTACTCGATCACCGCGCTGTGGAGCGCCGCCAACCAGAAGCTGCCCGTGGTGTTCATCATCACCAACAACGAGGGCTACCAGATCCTCAAGAACCGCCTGAAGCTATTCCACGGCAATGACACGCCGATCGGCATGGACTTCAACGACCCGCCGATGAATGTCACGAAGATCGCCGAGGGCTTCGGCGTCACCGCCGAGCGCGTGACCACCGCCGACGGTTTCGACGCCGCACTGAAGAAGTCTCTGGCCAAGACCGACGGCCCCACCCTGCTCGAGGTGATGGTGAAGAAAGTCTGAGCAACGGGTACCCGGACTGCGCTAGGGCTGCCGGCGAAGGGCTCGCTCGTAGTCCTGGCCCGCGTACAGAATGCGCACGATCACGACCTCCGCTCTCCCGACTTGGAACGCGATCGTCACGCGCCGTTCAAGGCCCATGATGCGAAGTCGTGGCCGAATATCGTCGCGGCGGGTTCCGCGCTCGGGAAATGTTTGAAGGGAGAGGCAGGCCTCTTCGATGCGCTCGATGAAGGCGGCCGCATTTTCGATCGATCCTTCGCTTGCGATGTACTCGTAGAGCCGGAGAAGGTCGCGTTCCGCGGCGGGACGGAACGTGACCCTATGTCTTCTCACGCTGGCGAGCCTTTACGCGCCGGGCGTGATGGGCCTTGAGGCGCTTGAACACCTCTCGAGCCGGCACGTTCGGGCTGGGGTCTGCGAGTGCTTCGTCGACCTTATGGCGCAGCCAGTCGTCGACGGCTGCCTCCTCCCGATCCAGGGCACGCAACGCCGCCCGCATCACTTCGCTGGCCGAGGCGTAAGCGCCCGATTTCACCCGCGTTTCGACACCGCGTTGCAGTTCGCCCAAGGTTACGCTGATCGGGCGATTTGTACGAGGCATGTCAACTCCTATGTGACAGTGTCATACTAAGGAGCAGCACAGCTCGGAGCAACGTATCGCGCGCCAGGCTCAAGGCTCTTCGGGACCGCGAGCATCCTGCTCGCTCGAACTCATGAGCGAGCGGGACGCTCGCGGTCCTGGAAGACCATGACTGAGCCCTGCCTAATCCGCCGCCTCGTCGTGCTTCTTGATCGCCGGCATCAATCCCGTCGGATCGACCAGCTTGCCGTGCGCGATCATGTTGTGGGCGTGCGCGAGGTGATGCAGCGCGAACGAGGTCTGCATCGCGCCCACCCGGCCCTGCGCATCCTGCGCGGCGTTGATCGCCTGCTTGGTGAGCCGGAGCGCGAACAGCGGCTTCTGCGCGATGCGCTCCGCCATGGCGAGGCCGAAGCTCTCGAGTTCGGCGCGCGGCACGACGTGGTTGACCATGCCGAGCCGGTGCGCCTCTTCCGCCTTGATCCAGTCGGCCGTGAACAGGAACTCCTTGGCCTTGCGCACGCCCATCTCCCACGGATGGGCAAAGAATTCCGCGCCGCCGACGCCCATCGCGACCGTGTGGTCGAGGAACTCGGCATCGTCGGCGCATATAATCAGGTCGCACGGCCACATCAGCATCAGCCCGCCGGCGATCACCTTGCGCTGCACAAGCGCCATCGTCGGCTTGGGCAGGTTGCGCCAGCGCTCGCAGAAGCCGAGATAGATTTCCTGCTCGCGGGAATATTGCGCCTCGGCGCCGGGCTTGCCGAAGCCGCCCCAGGTGCCGACCGTGTCGTGCTTGCGCATGTTGTCGTGGCCGCCAACCTCGCGCAGGTCGTGGCCGGAAGAAAAGTGCGGGCCGTTGGCCGACAGCACGATGACCTTGACCGCATCGTCGTGCGCGGCGCGGTCGAACGCCTCGTTCAACGCGTAGAGGAAGGCCGTGTCCTGCGCGTTGCGCGTCTCCGGCCGGTTCAGGACGATGCGGGCGATGCCCGACGGCAGCGTTTCGTAAAGGATCGTCTCGTCGGTCATTCTTTCCTCCCGGAGCGTTTGGCGGCAGCATAGCCTCCATGCCCGAGATCAAACACAGCTACGTCGATATCCGCGGTTTCAAGGCCCATGTCGCCGAGGCCGGAAGTGGCCCCCCGCTCCTGCTGCTGCACGGCTGGCCGGAATTCTGGGCGACCTGGGAGCCGATGTTCGAACGGCTGGCCGGTCGCTGGCGGCTGATCGCGCCAGATTTTCGCGGCTTTGGCGAGAGCGGCAATCCGGATGCCGGGCGAACCGACCAGGCAGGTCCCGGCGTGCTCGCCGACGATATCGCCGCGCTCATGGCGGCGCTGGGCATCGCGCGCGCCGGCTTCGTCGGCCACGACGTCGGTGCGTTCGTCATGCAGCGCCTAGCGCTGGATCATCCCGCCGGGGTGGCCGGCCTTTTCTTCTTCAATTGCGCAACACATGGGGTCGGTGCGCGCTTTCGCGAGCCGCGGCAGATCAACGAGATCTGGTACCAGACCTTTCACCAGATGCCGTTCGCGCCAGAGCTCGTCGGCGCCTCGAGGGAGACCTGCCGCGCCTATTTCCATCACTTCCTGAGGCACTGGTCCTACCGCAAGGACGCCTTCGATCCAGTGCTGGAGCGCTGGGTCGACAATTTCCTGCGGCCGGGCAACCTGCAGGGCGGATTCAACTGGTACATCTCCCAGAATGTTGGCCGCCTGGCGGTGATGGCAGGAACCGCCCCGAAGCCGCCGAAGATCACGCAGCCGGCTCGCGTCTTCTGGGGCCGGCACGATCCGGTGCTGCGCAGCGACTGGATCGACGTCGTGCCGGAGTATTTCGCGGATGTAGAGGCCAGCATCGCGGAAGATGCCGGCCACTTCGTCCACTACGAGACCCCCGATCCGGCAGCGGCCGAGATCGACCGCTTCTTCACCAGGATCGGCTATCGCGGCTAGCCCCGCCGTGTTCGGTGAGTGGTTCGCTCCGCCACAAGGCTACAGCTGGCGCGGCCAACAGGCGGGGGAGAGACTTGAAAGCCGACCGGCAAAGAGCATATTCATGCTGACTAGACTGACCAGTTGGAGACAAACATGCCGAACAACTGGGCGCTGCAGGACGCCAAGGCTCGCTTCAGTGAGGTCGTCCGGAAGGCCACCACGGACGGCCCGCAGATCGTGACCTATCGCGGTGTCGAGAAGGCGGTCGTCCTGTCGGCGGAGGACTACAGGAAGTTGAAGGCGCAGAAGCCTTCCTTCGTGGATGTGCTTCTCAACGGTCCCAAATTCGACGACGAGACGATCGATCTCATCAACCGGCGGTCGCGTGATCAAGGAAGGAAGGTCGAGCTTTGACCTTCCTTCTGGATACCAACGTCGTCTCAGAGCCGCGGCGGCGAAGGGCGGAAGGCGCTGTCGTAGGCTGGCTGCGCGACCAGGAGTCGGAGGCTCTGTTCATCAGCGTTCTGACGATCGGCGAGATCACCGCCGGAGTGGAGATGCTGGCCCGGCGTGATCCTGTCGCCGGCGGGACCCTGCGCAACTGGTTTGCCGGAATTCGGAGTGGGTATCGCGAAAGGGTCCTGCCAGTCACCGAGCCGATTGTGGAAGTCTGGGGCCGCCTGCAGGCGCGACGAACATTGCCGGTTATTGACGGTCTGCTGGCGGCTACGGCCCTGGTTCATGCTCTGACACTGGTGACCCGCAATCACCGGGACTTCGCCAATCTCGGCGTACCGCTGCTAAATCCCTGGCCGTGAGCCAAGAGCGCAGACTGCTCCCAGCCAAGGAAGAGGTCTCTGGCGCCGCACAGGCCCTTCCCGATTGACGGCGCCGGGCTGATCACCGTGCCGCGTGGGCCTCGACCTTCCGTGTGTTCTCGGTGGCGGCTTCGACGACCATGTTCTTCATCGCCTTCTGGAGCTTGTCGAAGGCGCGGACCTCGATCTGGCGAACCCGTTCGCGGCTGATGCCGTATTTCGCCGACAGGTCCTCGAGGGTCTTGGGCTCGTCGGTGAGGCGGCGCTCCACGATGATGTGCCGCTCGCGGTCGCTCAGGCCCTTCAGAGCCTGCGCCAGCATGCGCTTGCGCTGGCCCATCTCCTGGCTCTCGCCGAGGCGGGCTTCCTGGTTGGGCGTGTCGTCGACCAGCCAGTCCTGCCATTCCATGTCGCCCTCGGCCTTGACCGCGGCGTTAAGAGAAGAGTCCGGCGCGGACAGGCGGCGGTTCATGTTCACCACCTCCTCCTCCGGGACACCGAGGCGGGTGGCGATCTTCGAGACGTGCTCGGGCGTGAGATCGCCCTCCTCGATCGCCTGCATCTGGCCCTTGAGCTTGCGCAGGTTGAAGAACAGCTTCTTCTGCGCCGCCGTGGTGCCCATCTTCACGAGCGACCAGCTATGCAGGATGTACTCCTGGATCGAGGCGCGGATCCACCACATGGCGTAAGTCGCCAATCGGAAGCCGCGGTCCGGGTCGAAGCGCTTGACCGCCTGCATCATGCCAACGTTGCCCTCGGAAATCAGCTCGGCAACCGGCAGGCCGTAGCCGCGGTAGCCCATCGCGATCTTGGCGACCAAGCGCAAATGGCTGGTGACGAGCTGGTGCGCTGCCTTGGTGTCGCCGTGCTCCCGCCAAGCCTTGGCGAGCATGAACTCCTGCTGCGGCTCGAGCAGCGGGAACTTGCGGATTTCCGACAGGTAGCGGCTGAGGTTGCCCTCCGGCGACAAGGAGGCCGGCAGGGAGGGAAGGTTTGCGGATGCGGTAGTCATTATGACTCCCCTTTCTCTAGAACGCGTGAACGGGCGTTTAGCACTCCCACCCGTCGACTGCTAAACCCGACTTTATTTGTCGGGTACCGAGCCGGTCAAGCAAAAAAACCTACTAACTGTCTCAGTTACTAAATTTTACTTAACGCTGTTCAGTTCCGCCACGAGCGTTGCCATGTCTTGCGGCAATTCTGAGGCGAACTTCATCACTTTTCCGGTGCCGGGATGACGGAACTCCAGAACAGCGGCGTGCAGCGCCTGCCTCTTGAATGATTTCAACGAGTCGGGCGATGGGCTGTTCCGGCGCCGCCCATAAACGGGATCACCGATCACAGGGCAGCCGATATGGGCGAGATGGACTCTCACCTGGTGCGTCCGGCCGGTGCCGAGCTTCGCTCCGACAAGACTGGCCAGCGGCTTCAGCGGCGGCCCGAAGCGCTTTTCAAGCCAGTATTCGGTGGTCGCGTGCCGACCGCTGGTTTCGCGGACGGCCATGCGCTTGCGATCGATCGGATGGCGGCCGATCGCCGCCTCGATCGTTCCCGATTTCGCCTTCGGCGCGCCCCAGACCAGCGCCTGGTAAATCCGGGTCAGGTCGTGGGCGGCGAACAGCTTCGAGAGCGCCTGATGAGTGGCGTCGTTCTTGGCCACCACCATGACCCCCGACGTGTCCTTGTCGAGCCGATGGACGATGCCGGGACGGCGCACCCCGCCAATCCCCGACAGGCTGTCGCCGCAATGGGCGAGGAGCGCATTGACCAGCGTATTGTCGGGGTTTCCGGGGGCCGGATGCACGACCAGTCCGGCCGGCTTGTTGAGCACCAGCAGGTCGCTGTCCTCATGGAGGATCTCGAGATCGATTGCCTGGGCCTGCGGTGTGGCCGCCTCGGCCTCGGGGACGTCGACCGTGAAGCTGTCGCCCGTTTTGACCTTGCGGGAGGGCTCTTCTACTGTCGTTCCGTCAGCCAGCGCGACGCGACGGCTTTCGATCAGGGCCTTCACGCGGCTGCGCGTTAGGGTCGGCAAGGCGGCGGCCAGCGCGCGGTCCAGCCGTTCGCCGGATGCGCTCTGGTCGAAGGTCACGATGTGGCGCTGGGCTTCACTCATGGAGTTTTCTTGGCGTCCCCTTCCCCGGCCCGAACGCCCCAGGCCACCGCGCCGCTCTGGCTCAAGGTGCTGGTCATCGTCATGAGCGTGTTGATAGTCGTGGGCTTCATCGTCGTCGCGGCCGAACTCGCCCGTCGCATCTCTAGCCCCTCGACCCTCGGCTCGCCAGCCACCTCGACTTCGACCGGACCCTCGTTCGCCGAACGCATCACGCTGCCGTCAGGTGCTCAGGTCGTTGCGGTCGGCACCACGGCCGACCGCATCACGGTGCATGTCCGCTCCGTCGACGGCCGGTCCACCCTTTACATTCTCGATCCCCGAAACGGCGCCCTGCTCGGCACCGTCGATTTCCCGTCAGGAGCCGTCCGTTGAATTTCCGCAGCGACAATGAGACCGGAGCCCATCCGGCGATCATCGAGGCCGTGAGCCGCGCCTTCAGCGCTGGTCCTGTCCACTCCTATGGCGCCGATCGCTGGACGCAGAAGGTCGAACATCGTCTGCGGGAGATCTTCGAGAAGCCCGACCTGTGTGCCTGGCCGGTGGCGACCGGCACGGCCGCCAACGTGCTGGCCCTGGCCGCTTGCTGCCCGCCCTGGGGAGCGATCTTCTGCAACCCCGCCTCGCACCTCGCCGTCGACGAGGCCAATGCGCCGCAGTTCTACACCGGCGGCGCCAAGCTCACCTATATCGACGGGCCGGCCGGCAAGATCGACGCCAAGAAGCTCGCCCTCGCCCTCGCCGAGCCTGTTTATGGTGTGGTGCATCACCCCCAGCCCGCCGCGGTCTCGATCGCCCAGGCAACCGAGTGCGGCGCGGCCTACTCGCCCGAGGAGGTCGCCGCGATCGCCACCTCGACGCACCGTCATGGGCTGAAGCTGCACATGGACGGTGCGCGTTTTGCCAATGCGCTGTCGTTCGTTGGGTGCTCGCCGGCCGAGCTGTCGTGGAAGGCCGGGGTCGATGTGCTGAGCCTCGGCGCCACCAAGAACGGCGCGATGGGCGCGGAAGCCGTGGTCTTCTTCGACTCGAGCACGTCCGGCAACTTCGAGTTCCTGCGCAAGCGCGGAGGCCATCTGTTCTCCAAGATGCGGCTCCTGTCCTCGCAGCTCGACGCCTATTTCGCCGACGGCCTGTGGCTTGCCAACGCGCGCCATGCCAACGCCATGGCGCGCCGGCTGGTCGCCGGCCTGACGCCGCTCAAGGGCACGGCGCTGCTCTATCCGGTCGACGCGAACGAGATCTTCGTCGTATTGCCCCCTGCCATGCACGACGCTCTGCAGGCCGGCGGCGCGCAATATCATCCCTGGCCGTCGGACCGGCCGGGCGAGCGCGCCTTCCGACTGGTCACCGCGTTCGACACCGATCCCGTCGACGTCGACACGTTCCTGTCCATCGCCAAGCAAGCGTAGAGTTCGCCATGACCCATCAGCGTACGCTCACCGCCGCTCACTGGGGCGTCTACGAAGTCGAGTACGACGACAGGGGCCAGGCGGCGAAGCTCCATCCCTTCTCGCGCGACCCGGATCCGTCGCCGATCGGGCTGCACATGCTGTCCGACGAGGTGGCGCGGCTGAGGGTGCGCCGTCCCGCCTTCCGCAGGAGCTGGCTAGAGCGCGGCCCCGGGGCGAACAACGACAAGCGTGGACAAGAGCCGTTCGTCGAATTGCCGTGGGACGAAGCACTCGATCGCGTCGCCGCCGAGCTGAAGCGCGTGAAGGAGACGCATTCCAACCGCGCGATCTTCGGCGGCTCCTACGGCTGGTCGAGCGCCGGGCGCTTCCATCACGCCCAGAGCCAAGTTCATCGCTTTCTGAACGCGATCGGCGGCTATGTGCGCCACGTGGATTCCTACAGCCTCGGAGCCGCGCGCGTGCTGATGCCGCACATCGTGGCCGGCATGGAAGAGCTGATGTCGATGCACACCTCGTGGGACGTGCTGGCAGAGCATTGCAAGCTGTTCGTCACTTTCGGCGGCGCACCGCACAAGAACGCGCAGATCAACGCCGGCGGCGCGATGGTCCACCGGCTGAAGGACGGTCTCTACGGGATGCGCGCCAAGGGTGTGCGCTTCGTCAACATCACGCCGACCGCGGAGGATCTCGACACCGGCGGCGACATCGAATGGCTGCCGATCCGGCCCAACACCGACGCCGCGATGATCCTGGCGCTGTGCAACGTGCTGCTGACCGAGACGCTGTACGATCGCGCCTTTCTCGACCGCTGCACGGTGGGCTTCGACAAGTTCGCGCCCTCGCTCGCCGACCGGACGCCGGAATGGGCCGAGGGGATTTGCGGCATTCCTGCCTCCCGCATCCGGGCGCTGGCGCGCGAGATGGCGGCGACGCGCACGACGGTCAACATCAACTGGTCGCTGCAGCGCAGCCATCACGGCGAGCAGCCGTTCTGGGCGCTGGTGACGCTGGCCTGCATGCTGGGCCAGATCGGCCTGCCCGGCGGCGGCTTCGGTGCGAGCTACGGGCCGACCAACATCATGGGCAGCAGCAGCCCGGTGTTCTCCGGCCCGACGCTGTCACAGGGGACCAACGCGGTCTCCGACTTCATCCCCGTCGCCCGCTTCACCGACATGCTGCTCAATCCCGGCGGCAAGATTCCGTACAACGGGCAGGAGATCACCTTTCCCGACATCCGCCTGGTCTACTGGGCGGGCGGCAATCCGTTCCACCATCACCAGGACCTCAATCGCCTGCGGGTCGCGTGGCGCAAGCCCGAGACGATCGTGTTCAACGAGCAGTTCTGGACGCCGGCGGCGAAGATGGCCGACATCGTGCTGCCCGCCACGACCGGGCTCGAACGCGACGATATCGGCTACGCCCGGCGCGAGCCCTTCCTGATCGCCATGAAGAAGGCGCGCGAGCCGATCGGCGAAGCGCGCGACGACTACTGGATCTTCTCGGAGATCACCCGCCGCCTCGGTGCCGGCGACGTCTATACCGACGGCCGTGACACGATGCAGTGGCTCGCCCACATGCACGAGGAGAGCCGCGAGAAGTCGGCCAAGACGGGCGTCTCCTTGCCTGCGTTCGAAGAATTCTGGGAAGCCGGCATCGCGGAGGCAAAGGGAGAGAACCGCGAGCCGGTCATGCTCGCACGCTTCCGCGCCGATCCCGACGCCCATCCGCTCAGGACGCCGTCGGGCAAGATCGAGATCTTTTCCGAGAAGATCGCCTCCTTCGGCTACGACGACTGCCCCGGCCACGCCATTTGGATCGAGCCGATCGAATGGCTGGGCTCGAAGAAGGCCGAGCGCTTTCCGCTGCACATGCTGTCGGACCAGCCGACCGACAAGCTGCACAGCCAGCTCGATCACAGCCCGCATGCCAAGGCGACCAAGGTGAAAGGCCGCCAGCCGGTCATGATGCATCCTGAAGACGCTGCGGCGCGTGGCATCGCCGACGGCGACCTGGTGCGGGTGTTCAACGACCGCGGCGCCTGCCTCGCCGCCGCGCTGCTGTCGGACCGCATCCGCCGCGGCGTGGTGCGCCTGTCGACCGGCGCATGGTTCGACCCGCAGGATTCGGGCTCGAACGCACCGCTGGAGAAGCATGGCAATCCCAACGCGCTCACGCTCGACATCGGCGCCTCCAAGCTCAGCCAGGGCTGCATCGCCCAGACCTGCCTGGTCGATATCGAGCGCTTCGACGGCCCGGCGCCCGAGGTGACGGCGCATCGCCTGCCGGACCTCGTGTAAGCGCATCGCTCGAATAGGGGCTACTTCCCGACCTGGCCTTCGAGGTTGATGGTCCGCAGGATCTGCTGGAACCGCGGATCGGCGTGCAGAGCGCGAAAGCACGGGCTCTGCCCGGCAAAGGACAGGTAAGTCGTGCGCGCCCGGACGCAATGCTCGAGAGCATCGAGCGCGCGACCCGGCTCGCCGGCGGCCATCCATTGCATCGCCGCCCCCTCCCAGCGATTGGTTCGCTCGAGCAGCGCGATCCACAGGGTCATCGCCGTCTTCCAGCCCTGGCTGCGCAGGAGCTCCTCGACCTGCTCCGCCACGCCCTGTGCAATGCTGAGCCCACGCAGTGTGGCGAGACGCTCGACCATCGCCTCGTCGTGCCGGCCGAGCTGGTCGAGGATCAACATCCGGCCATAGTGCGCACGAGGCGCATTGGGCTCGATCGCCAGGCTCTCACTCACCACCTCGAGCGCCTTGTCTCCTTGTCCTGCCATCCAGTAGGCGATGCCGAGATGCTGGAGCGTCTCCACCTGCCGGGGGTCGAGCCGCCGGGCCGTTTCCATCGCGTCGATCGCCTCGCGGTGGCGGCCCATCGCGCTCAGGAACTCGCCGAACGTGGCGAGGGCCTCGACCGAGCTGGAATTGAGCGCCACGGCATGTTCCAGGTCGGCCTCGGCGCCATCCCAGTCCCAATCGTATTCCATTTTCACGCGCCCGAGCGCCGCCCACGCTTCAGCCAGAGTGTCGTCGAGCGCGAGCGCCCGCTCGGCCGAACGCCGGGCCAACGGCATCGCCTCGTCGACCGGCAGCGGCCGCAGCATCGCCGTCGAGGCCATCAGCAGATATGTCGTCGCCAAGCCGGCATGTGCCATGGCATAGTCGGGATCTAGTACCAGCGCCTGCTCGAACAGGGTCAGCGCCTTCAACAACGGCAAGCGCGTAAAAGACTTGAGATGGGCTCGCGCCTGCAGCTGCAGGAAATAGGCTTCCGCCGCTCGCGGCCGATAGCTGCGTAGTCCGGGCACCGCACCCGGCGCCTGAGGAACGGAAGTCGCGACCCAACGCGCAATGGCATCCTGCAGTCCGACGCCGTCGGCCTGGGAATGCGCGAACTGCTCGCTCCGGTGCGTGCGTCCATTCGCGACATCGATCAGCCGTGCCGAGACGCGCAGTTGGCCGTTGCTGCGCTGCACCGCTCCTTCCAGCAGGTACTCCAGCCCCAGGGTCCGCGCGCCGCTGAGGTCGTCCACCGCGCCGGCGGGAGACACGGTCAAGCCGGGCAAGCTCCCGAGCGTGGTGGTCAGGGCGTCTGCAATCCCTACCCCGAGGTGGATCTCGGCATCGCTCTGCTCCGCAGTGGCGAAAGTCCGCACCGCAACGGGTCGGATCTCCGCTGCGCGCGCTCCGCTCCCTGTCGTAGAAAATCCCTCGCTTGGCGACAGCGCGCGCACCGGTACCGCGAGACGATAGCCTGCTCCCGTCACCGTCTCGATATAGGCCGCCGCGGAACCGCCGCCGAGCGCCTTGCGCAAGGTCGAGACGTGCACGACGAGCGTGCGGTCTTCGACGACGATGTTGGGCCAGAGCTTTTCCCGTAGTGCGTCGTACGTCACGAGGCGACCGCCAGCCTCCGCCAGCAGCACGAGGATCTGCCACGCCTTTCTCGGAACGGCGACTTGCCGGCCATCACGAGTCAGGCGATGCTCTGCAGGTTCGATAACGAACGGACCGAACGCATAACGCGTCATAACGCTTTTATCCGGCTCCCCTCGACCGATCTTGACCATTTCTTGACCACTTTACGCGCTCTCCCTGAAGCATCCTAGCCGTGTGTTGTGGGCAGTATCCGGGGCGTGACGATGGGGTCGGATGGGGTTCCGACAAAGTCGAGCGGGTGTCTGGCGCGGTGGACCGCCGTGCTGTGCTGGATGTCGCTCGCCTTCACCGGAGGCGCGGTGGCCCAGAGCGCGTCCGACCGGCACGTGTCGGCAGTGAGCGGCAATCCTGGCGCGACCGAGTCTTCGACCGGCACCGGACAGCTCGGCCGTCTCCTCGGCCTGCGCGACGAATGGGGTGTCAGGTTGGGAGGGTTGTGGCTCGCCGACACCAACGTCGTGGCGGCGGGTGGCGCCCAGCCCGGCGCCTGGAGCAACAACAGTGCGCTCTTCCTCAGCCTCCGCGTCGACGCAGAAAAGCTGGTCAACTGGCGAGGCGCCACCTTTGGCGTCGAGTTCCTCCAGTTCAATGGAACAGCGACAAACGCGCAGGCCGGAGTCGTCGCGGGCTACAACGGCATCGTGGGTGCTCCGCCCTTCAACCGCAGCGAGCTCTTCCAGGCGTGGTACCTGCAGGAGATCGTCAAGGACGTGCTGAAGGTGCGCATCGGGCGCAGCGTGCCGACCTACGACTTCGGCAATGTTCTCCGGCCCGTCAAGCTCGCCGACGAGGCACAGAACATTGCAGCCGTCAGCGGGCTCCTCTTCACGCCGGTGTTCGTCAATCCCTCGCTGCTCGGGGCCATGCCCGGTTATTACAATCCTGGCGACGGCGTGACGGTCAACTTCGCCCCGACCAGGTCCTTCTATGTCAACTTCGGCGCATACGACGGCAGCAACGCACGTGGCACACAGAGCGGCATCAACCCGCCGATGTTCAACGGCTACTGGTTCACCATAGGAGAGATCGGCACCAGCTGGACGATCGGAGACAGCAATGCTCCCGGTCGGTTCGGGATCGGCCTGTGGCGGCAGACCGGCCAGATCACCGTGGCGGGGATAACGGACGACGGCTTCGGCGGCTTCTACCTGTTCGGCTCCCAGCGCGTTGCTCGCGGCGTGAACGCGCGGCAGCCCAATTCGTCAGTCTCCATGTTCGTCCAGGCCGGTGCCAACAGCTCCGAGACGCTACCGATCCGGCAGTACTATGGCGGCGGCATCACGGGGTATGGGTTGATCGGCGACCGGGCGCTCGATTCCATCGGCGTGGGGGTAGGCATCTCACGCTTGAACCCCGCGCTCTTCGACCGTCCCAGCGAGGTCATGCTGCAGGCCTACTACCAGGCCCATCTCTTTGACGCGGTATTCCTACAGCCCACCGTCAGCTACATACCGACCCCCGGCGTCTCATCCGCCACGCCGGGCGCTCTCGCGCTGACGATGCGGTTGACCGTGCTCTTTTGAAAGATCGGAACATGACGCCAACGATTCTATGTACAGCGTGCCGGCCGTCGTGAGCGACCGGACCTCCTCTCGCGGGTTCGTGGCTCTCTTGCTGTGCGTGATTCCCTTCAGCCAGATCCCGCTCGACGCCTATACACCGGCGCTACCTCAGATGGTGCACGATCTCGGCACCGACAACGGCGCCGTGCAGAATACCGTCACGGCCTACATGCTGGGCATGAGCCTGGCACTCGTGCCGATCGGGCTTATGGCCGACGCCCTCGGGCGCAAGCCCGTACTGATCACCGGATTGGCGGCGCTGATCACGCTCAGCATCGGCTGTGCAATTGCCCCCACGATCGACACGCTGCTGATGCTGCGCTTTCTCCAAGGCGCTGCCGGGTCGGTCTGCTTGGTCTTGACCTACGCCATTGCCGCTGACCGTTTCCGCGACCGGGAGCTCACCGCCGTTTCCGGGCTGCTCGGCGCGGCCTGGGGTCTCGCGCCGGTACTGGCTCCGGCTGCCGGTGGCTTCCTCGTCCAGTTCTCCTCCTGGCGAATGGTGTTCCTTGTAATCGCCGGCCTGGCGGCCGCGGTGCTCACAGCCGTGTCCTTTCTTCTGACCGAGACCTTGCCCGCAGAGCGACGCCAGAAGATCGACGCCGGCCGCACGGCAGGCATCGTGCGCGATGCGCTGGCAGATCGCCGCTTCCTCGGCTTCACCCTCGTCTTCGCCGCGATGGCGAGCGCTCAGATGGTGCTCGGCGTCGTGGCACCATTCCTCTACCAGGAGCAGCTCGGCTTCTCGCCTGCCGCGTATGGTGCGATCGCGCTACTCCTCGGTTCCGCGAACCTCGCGGGAGAGCTCGGCTGCACGAGCCTGGCAATGCGCATTGCGCCGAGGCCACTGGCTTTCGGCGCTTTCGGTATCTTCTCGGCCGGGGCGCTGACCCTTCTGATCGGCGGCGCACTGCTCGGCTCCAACTTTTGGACTCTCACGCTGGCGGGTGCCCTGGTCCTGATGGGATGCGGCACGCTCTGCCCGATGATGTACGGCATGGCGCTTGGCCTGTTCGATCGCAACCTCGGCCTGCTGGGCGGGCTGATCAGCGCGCTGTGCTACCTGGCGGTGAGCGGAGCCATGGCGATCGCCGCCGTGCTTCCCGAAACGAGCCCCGCTCCGCTCGGCGTGCTCTACACCGTTCTCGGCGTCATCACCTTGCTGCTGTTGGTCGTGGCTTTACCCCGCAACGGCATCGATTCTTCAAAACGGGAGGCTAAGCGATCATGAGCACCATCGGCATCCGCGGGATCTTCTTCGACTTCGTCGACGATCCGTGGAAGCACGTCGGCAAGGAGCAGGAGGCCGCGCGCTTCCACGCCGACGGGCTTCTTGTAATCGAAGACGGCAAGATCGCCGACTTCGGCGCCTATGACGAGGTGATCAAGCGCCACGGCGGTCTCCAGGTGACGCACATCGAGAAGCGCGTCCTGATGCCCGGGTTCATCGACGGGCACATCCACTTCCCGCAGACGCGTGTGCTCGGTGCCTTCGGCCAGCAACTTCTGCCGTGGCTGCAGCAGTGGGTCTTCCCGGAGGAGCTGAAATACGCCGACCGGGCCTACGCCAAGGACGGCGCCCAGCGCTTCTTCGACAGCCTGCTGGCCTGCGGCACGACGACCTGCCAGGCCTTCACCTCAAGCGCGCCGGTATGCACCGAAGAACTGTTCGACGAAGCCGCCCGCCGCAATATGCTCATCATTTCGGGGCTGACCGGCATCGACCGGCACGCGCCGCAGGAATTCCTCAACACGCCCGAGCAGTTCTATGCCGAGAGCAAGCGCCTGATCGAGCGCTATCACGGCAAGGGCCGCAACCTCTACGCGATCACGCCGCGCTTTGCCTTCGGCTCCTCGCCGGCGCTGATGGAGGCCTGCGAGCGACTCAAGCGCGAGCATCCCGACTGCTGGGTGAACACCCATGTCTCGGAGAATCCCAGCGAGGTCCGAGGCGTGCTGGCCGAGCATAGCGACTGCACCGACTATCTAGGCGTCTACGAGAAGTACAATCTGGTCGGACCCAAGTTCTCTGGCGGCCACGGCGTGTGGCTGACGGACGACGAGTTCCGGCGCCTGTCCAAGAACGGAGGCGGGATCACATTCTGTCCCTGCTCCAATCTCTTCCTGGGCAGCGGCCTGTTCCGGCTCGGGCGCGCCACCGATCCAAAGGCGCGGGTGAAGCTGTCCTGGGGCACGGACATGGGGGGCGGCAATCGCTTCTCCATGATCTCCGTGCTGGACGAAGCCTACAAGGTCGGCATGTGCAACAACACGCTGCTCGACGGCAGCGTCGACCCCGCCAAGCAGGATCTCGCCGAGGCCGAGCGCAACAAGGTCTCGCCCTATCGTGGTTTCTGGTCGGTCACGCTGGGCTGCGCAGAGGGACTGTACATCGACGACAGGGTCGGCAATTTCGAGCCCGGCAAGGCGGCCGACTTCGTCGCCCTGGACTGGACTGCGGGACCGCCAGGCACCGCTTGGCACCAGTCGCTGGTGACCGGCGAGAAGGGCCCGCAGACGATGGATCAGGCCGCGAACGTGCTGTTCGGCATCATGATGGTGGCCGACCAGCGCGCGGTCGACGAGACCTGGATCATGGGCAGGCGCCTCTACAAGAAGGCCTGAACCCGTGACCTCCGCCTCCCTCAAGACCCCCGTGGCGCTGGTCATCCAGCGCCGCGTCCGGGACGATGCCGGCAACGCCTTCGCGGTTTGGCAGGCGCGCGTCTCGGAGCGCCTAAGGAACTGGCCGGGCTTCATCTCGCAGGAAGCGACGCCGCCGGCACCGCCGGTCAATGTCGACTGGACGATCGTTCAGCACTTCGCCGATGCCGACTCGGCCCGCGGCTGGCTTCAGAGCGCCGAGCGGTCCTCACTGGTCGACGAGGTGCGTGATCTTCTCGTCGGCCAGGAGGAAGTGCATCTGCTTCCCGAGCTCGGGCAGCGGCCGGCACGCGTGGCGTCGGTGCTGATCACCTACCAGGTGTCTGCCGGGGAGGAGGCCGCGTTCCTGAAGTGGCAGCGCCGCATCCAGGCCGCGCAGGCGAAGTTTCCCGGATTCGTGCGGCACAAGATCGAGCGACCCGTACCCGGCGTTCACGATGACTGGCTGGTCGTGCTGAGCTTCGACAGCCAGGAACACTTGCAGGCCTGGCTCGATTCGTCCGAGCGCAAGGCACTGATCGATGAAGGCGGCCGCTTCGGCGACAGATTCAAGGTCCGTCACAGCAATCACGGATTCGACTTCTGGTTCGCTGGCGGCGCCGCCCCGGCGATGACTCCGCACGGCATCTTCAAGAGCAATCTGCTCGTCCTGCTGATGCTCTATCCGATCGTCTTCCTGTGGAACTATCTGGTCGGCGGCCCCTTCATCCAGGGCCTCGCCGGCGCTCCGTTCTGGCTGGCGCTGTTCATCGGCAACGTCTTCAGCACGCAGCTGCTGGGCTGGTACGCGGCGCCATGGATCTTCAAGATCTTCGACTGGTGGATGCCGTCGACCGCGCCCCTCTTCCGCCAGATCGCGGGTTACGCGATCCTGGCGGTGCTCTTTGCGTTGTCGATGGCGGCCTATGCGTGGCTGCTCCAGCACCCGATCTGATCGAGCACCGCCTTGCAGTGCGCGCGGCCGAGCTGACGGCGTTTTGAACTCGACAATGACCTAGGCCTGCAATCTACTGATCTTCATCGGTTCGGAGCCGTCGAGCTGCACTTGCGCGCTGGCGATGGAGCTACAGACATTTGCAAGGAGTATTGCGTGAGCCACCATTCGCTGCGTCATGCGGTCAACATCGCGGCGGATCACGCCGAGGTTCGCAATGCCCTTACGTCAGCCGAGGGATTGAGGGGCTGGACCATGGCCGACGTCGCGGGCGGCGGCGGCGTTGGGTCGAAATGGACGCTGAAATATCCAAATGGCCCAACCTTCAGGTGGGAAGTAATAACGCAGCAGGACGACAGGATCGAATGGCGCTGCGTCGAGGGACCGGGCGATTCGGCCGGCACCACGGCGAGCTTCTCGCTCGGCAAGACGCCGCACGGCCGGATACATCTAACCTTCGCCCACGCCGGCTGGCCCCACCAGGAAGGCAACTTCGACAAGTGCAACAGCCTATGGGGCCTAATGCTCCATCACCTGCGGACATATGTTGAAAAGGGCAAAGTCGCTCCCGCCCACTCCTGACGCGCTTCTCATTCAGCGGGATCGAGCCATGCAGCAGTCACTTCCGGATTTCGTCGACGCCATGGAGAAGGCAGGTTTCCTCGTGCGCATCACGGATGAGGTGCGCGTAGACCAGATACCTAAGCTAATGGAAGCGAATCCGACGAAGGCAATCCTGGTCGAAAACATCAAGGACACCGAGTTCTCGGTGCTGGCCAACGCCTATTCGAACCAGGAAATGTTCGCCTGGGCGATGGGGTGCGACAAGACGCGAACCGGCCTAGAGATGGTCAGCCGGTCCAAAGGTCGCATCAAGTGGGAGACGGTGACCACGGCGCCGTGCAAGGAAGTGATCCTGAAGGGCGACGATGTCGACCTGACGCGACTCCCCCTCTTCCTGCACCATGATCGCGACGGTCACGCCTACACCAACGACAACCTCTTCATAAGCAAGCACCCGGATACGGGTGTCTACGACTGGGGCATCTACCGCTCGATGTTCCGGACCAAGAACGAGAAGTCCGTCGACATGACCTGCACCTCGCACCGGCAGCGCATCCACGCCATGGCAGCCGCCGCGAAGGGACAGAACCTGGAGGTCGCGATCGTGCTCGGCGGCCCGACGATCGACAAGATCTCCGCCCTGGTCGGCGTCACCGCCGACACCGACGATTTCGAGGTGCTGGGGGCGTTCTATGGCGCGCCGGCCAGGATGATCAGATGCGAGACCATCGACGTGATGGTACCGGCCAATGCCGAGATCGTGCTCGAGTGCGAGCTGATGGCGCTCGAAGGCCTGATCTTCGACGAGGGCCCGTATGGCGAGTTCACCGGCATGTACGGCGGCGGCATCAAGCACAACTATCGCCTGAGGGTGAAGGCGATGACCTATCGCAAAAAGGGGATCTTCCAGCACTGCACGATCGGCGGCCTGCACCCCTGGTACACCGACAACATGCTGCAGCTGCCGGCGATCGAGGCCGACCTGTTCAACGGCCTCAAGCAGGGTGGCATCGACGTGCGCGAGGTGCGCTGCCCGGCGGGCGGCCTGTCCAACATCGCCTACGCCAAGATCAAGCCGCTCGGCGGCGGCGATTCCAAGCAGGCGCTGGGCATCATGCTGACCTGCTCCAAGCAAGGTCTGCCCAAGGTCGCCATGGTATTCGACACCGACGTCGACATCTGGGATGACCAGGCAGTGCTGGCAGCGATGGCCTATCGGTACATGCCCCACCTCGACACGGTCCGGCTCGACGGTCTCAATACCATGACCGTCGACCCCAAGAGCACGACGCTCGGCATCTCGTCGAAGATCGGCATGGACTGCACGGTGCCGCTCGGGCCCGAATGGAACCCCAACGAATTCGTGCGCAGCACCGTCACGGACCTTGGCGATCCACCGGCTGATCTGAAGATCATGACCGAAGAAGCGCTGACGAAGGACATGGAAGGGTTCATCGGCGCAGAACCGCGTGCCTGGCACGAGATCTTGAAGCATTACCACGGCCAACCCTACCCAGTGCTCTATCGCGCCTTCGGCAATCTTCGCCACAAGCTCGGCCGCACCAACGATCCGCCGTGGTACCGCTATACGCTGTCGGACAAGCCGTTCTCGTGGGAAGCCAGGCCACAGGCGCTGAACCATTCCGATCCGCGCCATATGAAGACGGCCGGCTGAGGCAGCGAAATGACATCGAGCCCGCCCCCGCGGCGGATGGTCGTCGGCATTACGGGCGCGTCGGGAACGGTCTACGGCATCCGCGTGTTGGAAATGCTGCGCGCCTTGCAGATCGAGAGCCATCTCGTGATCTCCAAGGCGGGCGACCAGACGAGGGCGCTCGAGACCGACGTTTCGGCAGCGGGCTTGCGCGCGCTCGCGGACAAGGTCTATGCACCCGGCGACATCGCCGCCGCCATATCGAGCGGATCGTTCCAGACCATGGGCATGATCGTGGCGCCCTGCTCGGTGCGCACCCTGAGCGAAATCGCCACCGGCGTGACCTCGGGTCTGGTCTCCCGCGCCGCCGATGTCTGTCTCAAGGAACGCCGCAGGGTCGTCCTGATGTTCCGCGAGACGCCGCTGCACGCCGGCCACATCAAGAGCATGCTGGCCGTGACGGAGATGGGCGCCATCGTTGCCGTGCCGGTGCCGGCCTTCTACGCTCGGCCGCGGACAGTCGACGATATCGTCAGCCATTCGGTGGCTCGCGCGCTCGATCTGTTCGGCCTCGATACGAAGACCTTCCCGCGGTGGACCGGTCCGTCCGGCGTCGCTACTGAGCAGACGAGTTCCGAATGATGATGCGCCGCCAAGCAATCGCTACTCTCGTCACGTCCGGCATTTGCGTGCCGGCAGCGCTTGCGCAGTCCCAGGCCGTGCACGTCCTGGACTCGACGCCCAAGGCCCATGCCGTCATCGGGTCGAGGAGCAGCGAATTCTTCGTGCGCTTCGATCGGCCGGTCGATCACGTCAAGTCCCGGCTCGTGATCGTGCAGGACGGCAAAGCGATCGAGACACTGCATCCACGGCTCGAATCGGCTCCGGAGGTGCTGTTCGCCCGCGCGCCCACCCTGCCCGCGGGCGACTATATGCTGCATTGGTCCGTCGTCACGCTGCAGGGAGCGGAGGCCATCGCAGGCGACATTCCCTTCAAGGTCGCGAACTAGCCGCCGGAACCGGGACGCAGGGTGCTGCCTCGTCGCTCAAGAAACCTTCAGGATCTTCCGTCCCACGAGGATCGTCAGGAGAGCGACGGCAGCGCCCAATGCCGCCTCGGTCAGTCGGTCGATCAGCACCGGTTGCCACGGCTGGGCGCGGCTCAGGTTGCTCATGCCGATGGCGAGCGGGGAGAAGAAAAGCAGGGCGACGCCGTAGTTGCGCTTCACCGCGATCTCGGCGGCTGCCTGACAGACCACGATGATGGCAATCAGCGCGACATGACCGGGGTCGAAAGAGAACAGCAAGGTCGCGATGCCGACGCCCCCCAGAGTGCCAAGCATCAGGTGCAGCGTCCGACGCCAGATGTCGGCTGCCGCCAGCGCCGGCATCAGAGCGGCAACGGTAACCGGCGCCCAGAACGGGTGACCGACGCCAAGGGCCAACGCAAGCAACCACGCCGCGAGCACACCGAGCGCGGCAACCGCGATCAGGACCAAATGGCGCCGCTGGTCGAGTTCGGCGACTCCCTCCGCGACACGGCGGCGCAACGGGAAAGAGTCCGGTTCATCGACCGAGGCACCGAAGCGATCGACCGCGGCGAGCAGCACCGAGAAAGCCGCACCGGCGGCGCCTATGGCGATGCCCAGTGGCAGGCGATCCCAGTCAGTGGGAACGCCGGCGATGATCAGCAGCACCAGCACGAAGAACATCTCCCCGCGTGGCACCCACTTCAGGATGGCGCCGAGTGTGGACGAGGCGATCACGGTGGCAGCCAGCAGAACGCCCAGAACCGGCACCGGCACCCGTGCAGCCGAGCAGGCCATGGCAGCGGCCATTGTAACGACCAGGGCCGCGCCGGCGACCACCTGCGACTGCACCCGGCGCTTCCAGGGCTCGCCATGGCCGTACAGCATGGCCAACCCGCCGAACGCGACATAGACCACGAGGTCGAGGCGTCCCATCGCATGGAGCGCCAGCAACGGCAGCCCCAGGGCCAGCGCGACGCGTATGGCGTCCGCGATTTCGTGGCGTTTGATGTCGGCAGTCACGCGGCGCTCCACTCATTGTGCTCGAGAGAAGTAAGGACGGATTGACATGCCCTATCAGGATTTGCGCGCCTTCCTCACCACCCTGAAGGGTGCGGGAGAGCTCGTGGAGATCGCGCGTCCGGTCGCCGTCAAATACGATATCGCCAAAGCTCTCGCGAAGGCTAGCGCGGCCCAAGGACCGGCATTGATGTTCAAGCAGACGGGCACGAGCTTCCCGTTGGTCGCCGGCCTCTACGGCAACCGCAAGCGCGCGCTGATCGCCTTCGAGGCGACTGACCAGACCATTCATGACAAGGTGCTGAAAGGCATCAACAACCAGATCGGACCTACCGATTTCGCGGGAACGGCGCCCTGCCAGGAGGTCGTGCTGACGGGCGATGCGGTGGACGTCACGAAGCTTCCGGTCCCGATCTACAGCGCGAAGGATGGCGGGCCCTATATCACCGCGGGAATCGTGGTTTCGGAGAACCCGGAGACCGGCATTCCCGACATCGGCAACTATCGGTTCCAGGTTCACGGGCCGAAGGAGTTGGGCGTGTTCTCGGCGCCGAACCATCGCTTCGGCAAGAACATCGCTCACGCGATCCAGATGGGGAAGGAACTGCATGGGGCGGTCGTGATCGGCGTCGATCCGATGACCATGTTCTCATGCCAGGTCCAGTCGAGCGATTCGACCAACGACTGGTTCGTCGCCGGCGGCCTGCGCGGCGCGCCGGTCGAACTGGTCACGGCCGTCAGCAACGGCCTGAAGGTGCCCGCCAACGCCGAGATCGTTATCGAGTTCACGGTCGACACCGCGACAGAGAAGATGGAAGGCCCGCTGGGCGAATACACCGGCTTCTATACGCCGCCCTCGCTCAAGCCGGTCGCCAGGATCACGGCCATTACCCATCGCACGGGAGCGATCTTCCAGGGTCTGCTCACGGGAAAGCCGATCACCGAAAACCACGTGCTGAAGCAGATCCCGTTCGAGACCTCGATCTTGCGCCAGCTCCAGGCCCAGTTCCCGACCATCAGCGACATTGCCATCAACAGCTCGGGCGGTGTTCAGGTGTATGTCGTTATTGCGATGAAGCCCCGCTACGAGGGAGAAGCGAGGCAGGCGATTTTGGCTACGATGGCGTCCAACCTGCACCCCAAGTGGATCATCGTCGTCGATCCGGATATCGACATTCGCAGTTCCGCGGAGGTCGAGTGGGCCCAGTCGTTCCGCGTGAAGCCGAGCGAGGATGTCTTCGTCGTCGACCGGACCGCGGCCGCGCCGCTCGACCCCTACACGAACGGCGGCTACTCGTCGGCCGTCGGGATCGACGCGACGATGCCGTACGGCGTCGCGTTCCCGGAAGTCTCAGAGGTGCCAGGCTGGCGTGAGTTCGATCTTCCTGAAATCGACCCGCCCGCACGATCTTAGCATCTAGAGACGATGCAACCACCAGAAGTGAAGTGACCCAATGCCCCTTCAGTATGTCAGCGTCGAAGAAGCGATTCCCCGCAAGGGCCTGCGCATGGTGGTGGTCGGCAACGTGCCGAGCCCGTGGGGCGAGGCCGCCAAGGGCATCCTGCGCGTCAAGTCGATCGACTGGGCGGCGGTGCGGCTGGTCTACGACAGCGAGCCGCTGAAGCAGTGGGCCGGCCAGCGCAGCGGGCCGGTCGCGATCTACGACAACGAGCCGCCGCGGGCAGGCTGGGCCGAGATCCTGCTGCTGGCGGAACGGCTGGCGCCGACGCCGTCGCTCGTTCCGGCCGACGCCGCCGAGCGCGCCACGATGTTCGGCCTGGCGCACGAGATCTGCGGCGAAGGCGGCCTGGGCTGGGCGCGACGCCTTCAGCTCGTCCATGCCGGCCTGCAGAAGAACGGCGGATTTGCCGAGCGCGTCGCGCAGTACCTTGGCCGCAAGTACGGCTACACACCGGAGATCGGCGCCGCTTCAGCCGCGCGGGTTGCCGCCTTGCTCCGAATGCTCGCGACGCGTCTGCAGGCCAGCAGCGGCCGCTATTACTTCGGGGACACGCTCACGGCTGTCGATATCTACAGCGCCACATTCATGGCCCTGTTCCGGCCTTTGCCGCCCGAGCATTGTGCGATGGATGCGGCCAGCCGCGCGGCCTTCGAGACGACTGATCCTGCAACCGACTCGGCGCTCGACCCGATCCTGCTGCGCCACCGCGACAGGATGTATGCCGAGCACCTGGAGCTGCCGCTGTCGCTGTAGGAGCGCGTCAGTTGCGCCAGCTGGTATCGAGCTTGTCGATCTTGCGGATCAGCGCGGCGAACTCGAGGTCGCCGCCGCCAGTGTCGCTGTCGGCGAAGCCTTCGAGCTGCGAGCGCGACTTGCCGGCCACGTTGTCACCCATGACGGCGATCGTGCCGGCCGCGCCGGCATCGATCTGGGTCTGGCAGGCGCGCTCGAGCCGGTAGAGGCGAAGGAACGCCTCGGCGACCGAGCGCCCCGTCGTCAACAGGCCGTGGTTGCGCAACATCATGGCGGTCTTGTCGCCGAGATCTGCAACCAGCCGCGGACGCTCGTCGACCTCCAGGCTCACGCCCTCGTAGTCGTGGTAGGCAAGGTTGCCGTGGAAGGCAGTCGCGTTCATCGAGATCGGCAGCAGGCCCTCGCTGGTCGCGGCAACCGCCATGCCGGCGCGGGTATGGGTGTGCATCACCGCACGATGCCGCGCCTGGTGCGCCATGTGGATCGCCGAATGGATCACGAAGCCGGCATAGTTCACCGGATGGCTCGACTCGCCGATCGGATTGCCGTCGACGTCGATCTTCACGAGGTTCGACGCCGTCACCTCGTCGTAGTTCAGGCCGAACGGGTTGATCAGGAAATGGTTCGCCTCGCCCGGCACCCGCGCGGTGAGATGGCCGTAGATCAGCTCGGTCCAGCCGAAATAGTCGACCATGCGATAGGCGGCGGCGAGCTGGCGGCGCAGCACGGCCTCGCCCTCCGCCGGTGACAGCGCGTAGACGTCGACGCCGGTCACCGGCAGGTCCTGGGCGATATGCATGTCCATGGCGAAATCCTCCAATCGCAAGCTTAAGCCCATGCGCTATGGTCTCGCAACCGGAGGAAGCCAATGACGCAACAACAGCCCCAACGCCTCGATACCACGCGCCTGCAGAAGATCGCCCAGGCCTATTGGGAGAGTGCGGCCCTGATGGCAGCCGTCGAGCTCGAAGTCTTCACCGCCATCGCGCACGGCGGGGACACCATCCCCGCCGTCGCCCGGGCAGTCGGGATCAGCGAGCGTAACGCCGAGCGGTTGCTGACGGCGCTCACCGCGATGACGCTCCTGACCCGCGATGGCGAGCGCTTCGCCAACGCGCCGGACGTTCAGCGCTTCCTGGTGAAGGACGGCGAGCGCTATGCGGGCCCGTGGATCCTGTTCACCAAGCCGCGCTGGACGGCGTTCGGCGAGCTGAGCGAACGGCTGCGGCGGCGCGAGGAAACCACGCTCGGCCAATACACCGAGTTCACCGTCGACGACGCCCGGCGATACCACGCCGCCACCTACTCGATCGGCATGGGCGCGGCGCGGCTGTTCAGCCGCAGCGTCGACCTCGCCGGCCGCAAGCTGATGCTCGATCTCGGTGGTGGCTCGGGCGCCTACAGCATCGTGGCAACCAAGACCTTTCTCGGCCTGAAGGCGATCGTGCTCGACCTGCCGCCGGTCGCGGTCGTGGCGCAGGAGTACATCGCCGCGAACGACGCGGCCGACCGGGTGAGCGCGATGGCCGGCGATTTCACGACCAGCGACTTCCCGCAGGGCGTCGACGTCGTGGTGATGGCGAGCAACCTGCCGCAATACGAGCCGGCGCTGATCCGCCTCGTGGTCGGCAAGGCGTTTGCGGCCCTGGTGCCGGGCGGCGAGATGCATCTTATCGGCGAGACTCTGCACGACGACCGGCAGGGCCCCCTGTCGGCGGCACTATGGGGTCTGAACGAGGCGGTCCAGGGCAGCACCGGCGTCGCCCATACCGAGGGCGAGGTGCGGAGCTACCTCCGGGACGCGGGCTTCAGCGGCGTGACGGTGCATCCATTCGTGCCGGGGGTTCTGTCACGAGTGACGGGACGGAAGCCGGGGTAAAGGAGGGTTGCGCCCCCCGCCCCCTTCGACTATTTACGGCGTCCGGTCTCTGCTCCCTTCGTCTAGAGGCCTAGGACGTGGCCCTCTCAAGGCTAAAACACGGGTTCGAATCCCGTAGGGAGCGCCAGCCGAAGTTGCCTCACGCACGGGGACGGCATTGACCGCGAGCTCGCGATCGAGCGGATGCTTCAGCACAGGGCATGGACTGTCTTCACCCTTGGGAACTCCAACCGGCAAGCTGACGCCGCATCGGCTGTATCGCTCGCAAAGCGCTGTCACGGCGCCGGCGTTGACCTATAGGTTCACCCGCCGCAGTCGGGCTGAGTGGATGTGAATTCTGGCGGGCGCTTGAGGGGTTACGGTCTTGAAGGAAGCATCGCGCAGGCTGCGCCAACGTGGCGCTTCGGTGGCGCACATTTTGCACTCCTGCTTCATCACGCTGTGGTAACAGCGGCGTGCAAGACCTTGTCGAGTGTACCCTTTTCGTGAAAGGCGGACGGAATGGATGAACAGAGTTTGCGCAAAATCGCCGAGACCCTCTATAGCGGCTACCAGAAGGATACGACGGGCACAGCCGCCAAGCTGAAGGATGCGGAGCCTGAAACGCGCAAAGTCTGGGTCCGAACCGCAAAGCGCGCGGTGACCGTCGTTCTGGGCTCCACGCCTCGGGCAGCCAAGAACGCTGCCGCCTCCTCGCCTGACTCGGGCGCGAGATCTTCCTAGTCGGGCGCTCCCGAGTGCGCGACACCACCCAAATGCAGGGTCATCTGCGCGGCGAATGGCTCCAGCTTGTTTTCAAGTGACAGCAGACGGGCTCGCCTCGGCGAACCCAGGCAGGGGCCCTTTCTCAAGTACAACTTCCAGTGACGGTTGGATGGGGACGTCGCGGGCTGGATGCTCGTACATCATCCGACGGGACCAGTTCGGCCCCCAGTCTGAAAGGAACAAGGATGCTCGCGCTGAGGAGCTTCGTTGCCGTGTGTGCACTCGCCGTCCTGAGTCAGCAGGCAGTGGCTGCCAACGACCCCGGAGGATTCGGTGCCGCCGACGGAGTTCAGGAAGGACCTCCGCCGGCGACTTCGGTAACGCCTGCTCGGCGTTCACCCGATGCCGTCAAGCGCGCAAATAGCACGAGCTGTTCGAGGTCGCAGGCGACACCCGAGCAGCGCGCCGAACGCACTGCCCGCAAGCAGCAGCAAATGACACAGGGAATGCATCGGGTTTCGAAGACCCCTGAGCAAAAGGCTCAGGCCGCCGCTCGCCGGGCCGCGAAGTGCGGGACTGCCCAGCCGCTGTGATCAGCGGCCTCGAACCTCGCTCCACTCTGCCCTGTCCTGCCGGCGAGGGCGCAACAACCCGCCTGCGGAGCGTCAGTCCCAACAAAAGCGATGCAAGTCGCTAGGGTCCAGCGGCAGGAGCCAAGGTGACTGCCTTGCAGGAGGAGAACACCCCCTCAGGCGATCTTGAAGTTTGCAGCGGAGAACTCGCCGGACACTCCCGCGACGGAGGCAAACTGGATTGCCGCGGCGCCGCCGGCGCCGTCGGCATCGTACAGCAAGGCTCCTGTTGCAGCGTTGTACAGCAGTCGTGTGAGAGAGCTGGTTGCCGCCGATCCGAGCTGGAACGCGCTGTGCCCGACGCTGGAGCCTGGCGGAAACGCCCCGAAAACCGCGCTGTTCAGCTGTACAATGTCGTGTTCAGCGTCGAACCCCACGATCGTGTCGTACTTGCCTGCGACGAGGGGCACGGAGAAGACGAACGTATCGGCGCCACTGCCCGCTATCAGACGATCGACGCCCGCTCCGCCGTCCAGTACGTCGCCCCCTCCGCCGCCCGCCAGCGTATCGTCGCCGGCAAGCCCGCTCAGAACGTTGGCCACGCCATCGCCGGTCAGCGTGTCGGCCTGCCCGGAGCCGATCACGTTCTCGATCAGGAATAACCTGTCGCCCGCCGCATCGCCGCCGCTGCCGGTCCCGGTTGTCAAGTTGACCGTAACCCCCGCGCCGCTCGCCGAGTAGTCGGCGGTGTCGATCCCTTTGCTGGTGGAGCCGACGTCGGCCTGATTCCATTCCACCACGGTGAAAGCGGTCCAACTCGCCAGAGAAGTTGGCAGGTCGTTCCACGCAGGATTGGAGCTCCCCGCGTAGGCCCAGTTGCCGACCGCCGCGTCCTCGTTCCCAGCGTCGTTCGGTTCCCCAAGGGACCAGTTGCTGTACAGTCCGTCGACCGGGCTGCCGGAGCTGTTGCCGGTCCAGAAGAGGTCGGTTGGAGTGGCGCCGCTGAGCCACGACCACTGGCCCTCCATGACGGCGTCGCTGGCACCCAGCCAGAATAGCGTGCCGCCGGCAACAGTGTTGGAGACAAAGGCGTTTTCCGCGGCAGAGTGGATCGTGACGAGCTGGCCCGCAACGCCATTCAATGTAGTCTCGAGCGCCGCGCTGAGGGCAACGTCGAAGGTGCTGCTGGTAGCAATAAGCTGGTAGTATTTGTCGTGGGCTGCAAAGATCGATGCCACGATATCGCCATAGAGCGTGTCGGCGCCCGCTCCGCCCACCAGCAGATCGTCGCCGCCGCCGCCTTCCAGCGTATCGTCGCCAGCGCCGCCGAACAGGCGGTTTGCAGCGGCGTTGCCGGTGACGACGTTATCCTGGGCATTGCCTGTCGCGTTGATCGCCCCGGTGCCCGTCAGTACGAGCTTCTCGACATTCTGACCAAGCGTGTAGCTGATCGACGAGAACACGGTATCGACGCCGCCAACTGCATCGGCTTCGAACACGATGTCTCCGAGCTGATCGACGTGGTAGCGATCGTTTCCCGTGCCGCCCAGCATCACGTCGGCTCCGGCGCCGCCATCCAGCAGGTCATCGCCGTCGCCGCCGACGAGCACGTCGTTGCCGGCCAGTCCGTAGATCTTGTCGTTTCCGGCGAAACCGTCGATGTGGTCGATATAGGTTGGGTCCGACGATCCTGTCAGCGAATCGCCGGCGCTCGAGGCGTCGTCGTTGATGATGGTCCCAATCGCGCTCGCCGTCTTGAACGTTGCCCCGGCGCTCGGGCTCGAGAGGGTGACGATAAAGGCCTCGTTGGCTTCGGCTACCTTGTCGCCCGCGACGTTGACGGTGATCGTGCTGCTCGTCTGCCCCGCCGCGAAGCTCACCGTCCCGGACGGCAGGACTCCCCCGACGAAGTCCGTGCCGGTTACTGCCGCGCCGCCCACCGACCAGTGCGCGCTGTGCGCCACCGACGTATCGCCCGTCCGCGTCACCGTGAAAGTGAACTGCGCGCTACCCGACTGGCCCTCCGCCTTGCTCGCAGCAGCCGCCGCGATCGACAGCGTTGCATCGTCGTTGATGATCGCGCTGCCCGCCGTCGCCGTCCCCAGGGTCGCTCCCGCGCTCGGGCTCGACAGAGTGACGGTAAAGGCCTCGTTGGCCTCCACCTTCTTGTCCCCCGCCACGTCGACGGTAATCGTGCGGCTCGTCTGGCCCGCCGCGAAGCTCACCGTGCCGGACGGCAGGACTCCCCCGACGAAGTCCGCGCCTTTCACTGCCGCCCCGCCCACCGACCAGCTCGCGCTGTGCGCCACCGACGTGTTACCCGTCCGCGTCACCGTAAAGGTGAACGGCGTGCTGCCCGACTGGCCCTCTGCCTTGCTCGCAGCAGCCGCCGCGATCGACAGCGTGGCGCCTGCTGCCGAATCATCATTACCGATGGTCGTCTTTACCGAGCTGATGCCGAAAATGGCATCTTCGGGGTTCGTCAGCAGCAGGCGGAAAGCCTCGTCAGACTCGAGGAGCGCGTCGCCCGCCAGCCTGACGGTAAGTATCTTGGACGTCTCGCCGGCAACGAATTCCAGGTTCCCGGAGGGTAGGCCCTTCCCGGCAAAGTCAGCGGCGTTCGCCGGATTCGTTCCGACACCCACCACCGACCAGGCGACGCTCGAAGTGCCGCCGGTCGGCCCGCTGCGGGTCACCGTATAGGTGAGGGTCTTGTTGCCGCCGGTGCCCTCCGTGACGCGCTTCAGTCCGCTGACGGAAAGCCGGGGCAGGAATTCGGAGACGGCGCGCGCACCGTTGGCGAAGGAAAGTTGCTCTACGTCCACGCCAACGCTGTCGGTACCGTCGCCGCCTGAAAGGCTGTCCGTCACGACCACGCGATTGGAGGCAAAGTCGTACTCGAAGGAATAGCGGGAGAACGCGCCTGAAAACACGGCGATATCCGTCCCGCTGCCACCATTGAGAAAGTCGTTTCCGGTGCCGCTGTGCAGCCTGTCATTCCCGTCCCCGCCATTCAGGGTGTCATTGCCGCCATAGCCGTAGATCGAAGTGCTCGCGCCGGCAGAATCCGTGATCGTCTGGTTCCCCGGGGCATTGGCGATGAGAAGGTCGTAGATCTGGCGGCCATGCTTGGCAATGAAGGCCGCGGCGTCCGCGCCGTCCGAGTCGAGCACTGCGGGATTGGTGAAGAAGTCGCGGGCCGCCGGCGATTCGTCGAAATTGATGACGGAGCCGAGGCCACCGCCGCCTCCGAGCGAAATGTTGCCTATCCATATACCGCTGTCGATCGAATGGTCGTTCGTATCGGCGATGGCGATCTTGATCGTGTGCAGCGTGCCTGACTTGCCGTCGATCGTCGCAGCCGTCCCCGCACCCAGCTGGCCCGAAATCCGCAAGCTCTGGGAAATGCCGTCGTATTCCACCGGCAGGATCATCTGCGCCCCAGGGAGAGTTACTCCACCCTGGGTCGCCGAGCCGGTGTTGTTGTAGAAGTAGCCATCGACGATGTTGGCATTGGTGACGCTGAGCGGCGTCGAGGCATCGTCGAACAGCGCGTAGTTGACGCCGTCGACCATGACCACGGCGCCGTCGACAAAGGAATTTCCGTACTCGGGGAATTCGTCGGAGCCGAAGACCAGATCGAACGTGAAGCTCGTCACGCTGGGATCCGTCACGAAGATGACGGCTTCAATGCCTGCTGCGTCGTTCGTCGAGCCGGCAGTACCAGGGAAGGCCGCGGTCACTGTGTCCAGGACATCGCCGTCACCGCCGCCGCCGGTATTCCTGCTGTAACCCGTCGAGCCATTGTAGAGCGGTGTCGAGGAATGGCCGCTCGAGAGGAAGACGCCTTTCGGAAAGACCAGGTCGCTGACCAGCCCGTCGATGTCGCTGACCGTCATGCCGTCGAACATGGAAATCTGCGACGAGCCCGTAATCCTGGTACTAACCAGCGTGAACGGCGCGGTTCCCGCTTCGACCTGCGAGGCCAGACCGGGCGCAAGCGCTGCCAGGAGATAGTCTCGTGCCGCATGAGCGGTCGTATCGAACAGGTCCTCGGCGTCGACACCCGTCCAGGCAACGCCACGATCCGGGGTCGCACCATTGTAAGCGACAGTTCCGTCGTACAGCGTGACCTTGGCCATTCGAGCAGTCCCCCGGTCTATTGTGGTGGCGGAAACGCCGGTCCTGGCTTCACCACACCGCATTGGTAACGCGCTTCCAGCGCATTTGCGAGTTGAGCCGCCCGCCTTGCCTGCAATTTCCTCGCAATCGCCACCGGTCGATGGCCTGGAGGGTAACAGGCTCAGGTGCAACGTGGTTGGGCTCGCAGCATCTCGATGTATGTCAGATATCGAACCAAACGCAACGGCGATGTCGATCCAACGGGCATCAAGGTCAACGGCGGAGAAAGCCGCCGCACAGCTAAGTGACGGCTGCCATGGATATGGGAAGCTTGCCCGCACGCTCCTCGTGCACATTCTGGTTGCCATACAATCCATGACCGGATCACACTGCCGCATCGCGCCGGGGGAAAGCGTCGATCGGATGGGGTCGATGGGTGGGGGCATCATGGATTTGCGGCAGGAGAATTGCCTGATCGGTGCGCTCTACGACGCTGCCCTCGGGCATCGGAGATGGGAAGAGGTCGGCCAACGGATCGTCACCCACATGGGCGGCACGATCCTGATGTTGTCGACCCACGATAGCCGGACAGGCGACGTCGATGTCGTCACCACACAAGGTGTACCGGCGCAGGCTCTCCAGGAGTACGGCCATTTCGCGCAGCACGATCTTTGGGCATCGGGATATATCGAGCAGGGACTCGATAATCGGGCACGCATTGGGTCGCATATCGTCGACGATTCGGTGCTGCTGCGGAGCTACATCTACAATGAGTATCTGCGTCCGAAGGTCGACTCGCGGTATGTGGCGGGCGCGGTGCTGGCCCTGGAAAATGGTCACCACGCCGTCGTCGGCGTTCACCGCCCGCACGGCGCCGAGGATTTCTCCTTGCAGGAAGCAGCGCGTCTGGATCGCCTCCTCCCCCATATCCAACGGTCGGTGGAAATGCGAAGGCGCCTGCGAGCCGCCGAGCAGAGAGATCGGTCGACCTGCTACGTCCTTGACCGGCTGAGCCTCGGTATCGTCCTCGTCGCCGCAACCGGGCATCTTCTGCACGCGAATAGAGCCGCCGAGGCAACGTTGGGCAGCGGCGACGGGCTCGCGCGCGCACCCGATGGCTTGCGCGCGGCCAACAGGGAAGACGACAAGCGCCTGCAACGCCTCATCAATGGCATCCGCCATGGCGGCGGCGATCTTCCTTCGGCGGGCGGGCACTTGAGCGTGCGCCGCCTGTCGGGACGACCAGCGTACGGGGTGATGGTGAGTCCGGCCGCGCCAGGCTTGACACCGGCAGCGAAGCAATTGCCCGCCGTGCTCGTGTTTGTGTCCGACCCCGCAGCGGAAGTCGTTTCCGATCTCGCCGTCTTGTCCGACCTGTTCGGGTTTACGCCAGCAGAGAGCCGGTTGGTTATGGCGCTGCTGGCAGGAGGGGCGCTGCCCGATATCGCGCGACAGCTCGGCGTTTCGTACCATACCGTCCGGACGCTTCTCGCCCGAGCCATGTCCCGGACCGATACACGTTCCCAGCTCGAACTCGTCATGCTCGCCGCACGATCGCTCGGAAGCGTGGCCCCGCCGTTGTGCCAGCATTGACGGTCGCGCCGCGCTGCGCCCGCTCTGATCTCGGGGACGATCGCAAGGCGCCGCAAAGGTGACGTCGCGCGACGCGGCCGCTTGGCAACTACCCCTCCGAGGCCCCAAGGCATAAGCTTCGCCAACTGCTCCGCAATCAGTCCGGTTCCTTCTTCATGATCCTGGAAAAACGAGGCCCGTGGACCGTCCTGGCCCGGCGCGACGTCTACGACAATCGCTGGATCAGGGTGACCCACCACGAAGTGCTCACGCCTGCGGGAGAGCCGGGCATTTACGGAACAGTGCACTACAAGAACCATGCCCTTGGGATCGTGCCAGTGGACGAGGAAGGACATACGTTCCTCGTGGGCCAGCACCGCTTTCCGTTCGACGCGTACAGCTGGGAGATTCCGGAAGGCGGCGGCACGCTCGGTGTCGACCCGCGCGAATCGGCGGCGCGCGAGCTCAAGGAGGAGACCGGCCTCGAAGCCATGAACTGGCAGCAACTCCTCTGCTGCGACCTCTCCAATTCCACGTCCGACGAGCGCTCCACCTCGTTTCTCGCCTGGGGATTGACGCAAGGCACGGCCTCGCCCGATCCGACGGAGCAACTTGCGCTTCGTCGAGTGCGCTTGACCGAGGCGTTCCGGATGGTGGCAGCGGGTGAGATTCAGGACGCGCTCAGTGTGCTTTCCCTCCAGGCCGTCCAACTCCTCCACCTGCAGGGTCGATTGCCCGTGCAATGCGCATGATGCAAAGATGGCCATAGAGAAGCGAAAGTAGGGAAACGGAAGAAGCCTTGGCGACAGAGAACACGGACCCTCGTATCAGCCCACGGGCAGGCCAGTTGCCTGCCCAGGATCAACTCGTCGATACCGGCAAGCTGCTCGACGCCTACGCCAGCCTCACTCCCGATCCCGCCTCCGCGGCGCAGCGCGTGGCCTTCGGCACCTCCGGTCATCGTGGCTCGTCCATTGCACGCAGCTTCAACGAGGCCCACGTGCTCGCGATCAGCCAGGCGATCTGCCACTGGCGCCGCCGAGCCGGCACTGACGGACCTCTTTTCATCGGTTGCGACACTCATGCCCTGTCGCAGCCCGCCTTCGAGAGCGCCATCGAGGTGTTCGCCGCCAACGGCATCGACGTGATGGTCCCGGCGGGGGGCGAATACACACCCACGCCAGCGCTGTCGCAGGCGATCCTCGTCTACAACACGGGACGCAGCAACGGACTGGCCGACGGCATAATCATCACGCCCTCGCACAACCCGCCGGAGGATGGCGGCTTCAAGTACAATCCGACCCATGGCGGCCCGGCCGACAGCAACGTCACCGGCTGGATCGAGAAGGAGGCCAACCGACTCCTGGCAGAGGGTCTCAAGGGCGTGAAGCGCCTACCCTACGCCCAAGCCCGCCGGGCACCGACGGTGCGCGAGCATGACTTTCTCGAGGCGTACACCGCCGATCTCGGCACCGTGCTCGATTTCGACGCCATCCGCGCCTCCGGCCTTCGCTTGGGCGTCGACCCGCTGGGTGGCGCCGGCGTGCACTATTGGGCGCGCATCGCCGAGCGGTATCGCATCCATCTGGACGTCGTCAGCGAGCAGGTAGATCCGACCTTCCGCTTCATGACGCTCGACTGGGATGGCCGCATCCGCATGGATCCCTCCTCCTCCTACGCCATGCGCCGGCTGATCGCCATGAAGGACAGGTACGATGTCGCCTTCGCCTGCGACACAGATCACGACCGCCACGGCATCGTCGCCCCCAGCGGCTTGATGCCGCCCAACCATTATCTTGCCGTGGCCGTCGACTACCTGTTCCGCAACCGACCGCAGTGGCGGCCTGACGCGGCCGTCGGCAAGACTCTGGTCAGCAGCGCGATGATCGACCGTGTCGCCACTCGGCTCGGCCGACGCCTCTACGAGGTGCCCGTCGGGTTCAAGTTCTTCGTCGACGGCCTGCTCGACGGCACGCTGGGATTCGGCGGCGAAGAGAGCGCCGGCGCATCGTTCCTGCGCCGCGACGGTACCGTATGGTCGACCGACAAGGACGGCATCGCCGCCGCTCTTCTGTCGGCCGAGATCGCCGCACGCAGCGGCCGCACGCCCGACCTTCTGTATCGCGATCTGGAGCGCGACTTTGGCGTGACGAGCGCGGACCGCATAGACGCCCCGGCGACGCCCGAGCAGAAGCGCAAGCTCGCCAGCCTCTCACCCGACCAGGTTCGAAGCACCGAATTGGCCGGCGATCCGATCGAGAGCGTGCTGAGCCGCGCGCCCGGTAACGACGGGCCGATCGGCGGCATCAAGGTCGTGGCCAGGAGCGGCTGGTTCGCCGCGCGCCCGTCGGGCACGGAGAACATCTACAAGATCTACGCCGAGAGCTTCCGGGGCGAGGACCATCTGCGCTCCATCCTTGGCGAGGCGCAAGGTATCGTGAACAAGGCAATCGACTGACCGGCGCCCTTCGCCCGATTGGTCCCGCGGGTGGCGCGCTGCAGTGGAAGAACGAGGAGAAGCCCCTCCACCAAGCGGAGGGGCTTCGCAACTCGGCTTGAAGGCGACGCTTACCTGGACGGCGCCGGGGTCTTCGGAGCAGTTGCCTGGTCCGAAGTGGCCGGGCGGCGACGCTCGGCGGTGTAGTCCGGCAGCGCCTTCAGGTCGTCCTTGCTGAGGTTCGTCAGCAGCACGAGAGACTTGCCGTCACGGGTCTGCTTGAGGTCGGTCCACTTGACGGCGACGTCCTTCGCACCGATGCCCAGGAACCCGCCAACGGAAATCACGACCGTCTTGATGGCACCCTGCCCGTCGAGATAGAGGTCCTCGACCGTTCCGACCGTGTCCTTGTTCTCGTTGCGGACCTTGGTGCCGATCACGGCATTGGCGGACATGTCGCCCGCGGCATTGAAGTCGCCGGTCGACTCGGTCGCCATCGTCGCCGGGGCATTCGACGCCGTGGCCGGGCCGCCGCTGGCCGTCGTGGATGGAGTGGTCATCCCCGGCGTGCGGTCAGTGGTCGCCTTGTTGTCGGCCATCGTCTTGTCGGCCATCGCCCGGTCGCGATTGACCGACGCCGCCGTGTCGGCAGTGGCGCGGGCGTCGCGCGCGGCGCGCTGATCCTCCGTCCACACGCCGCGATCGCTGAACACGTTTCCGCGCCAGGATGCGTCCTTGTAGGTGTACGGCGCCATCGCCTTCAGCTGGTCCTTGGTCGTGTTGACCGTGACCTTCTCGCCGTTCTCGGCGATCTGCAGGTCCTTCCACGCGAGCCGGACCTCGCGCTCGCCGATGCCGAGGAAGCCGCCGACGCCGACCATCACGCTGTCGACCGTGCCGTCGGCCGAGATATAGACCGACTCGATCTCGCCGATGGTGTCGCCATCGAGATTCTTGACGTTGCGGCCGATCAGCTTCTTGGCATCGGCTGCCTGGGGACCGGCCATGGGCTTGGTCGTCGGGGCCGAAGCGGACGGGCTGGCTGGCGACGTCGAAGGTGAAGGCGACCCGGGTTGGGCAGGCGACGGCGACGCTGTCTGAGCGCTGGCGGTGCCCGCAAGGCCGGCGATAGTTGCTGCGAGCAGGGCATGTTTGAAGATCATGGTTCCTCCGTTATTTGGTAGTCGCGTAACGACTGAACGGAGCGGGAAGTTGCCTCACCATGCCCCGGCAAATTCGCAAGTCGGAGGTCCTGAAGTTTCCATCACGCGGTTGGTTGCGCCGTTATCCACTCGGGCAACGGGTCATCCATGGGGTGGGGTTGCCGCCTTCGACTCGAACTCCTTGGACGACCGAGTCTTCTCCGGTTCCTACGTTCTTGTTGGCGACGGTGCGAACTCGACCCTCCGGCGACCGGACGAGGATATTTTGCCGGCTTACTTGCTTCCCGCGTTCCCTGCCGAGCTGGGCAAAGTGCACCACATAGCGAATTTCCGTCGGCGACGTCGCTTCCAAGTCGGAAATGACGCTCGTGTCCTTGAGGCCGCGACCGTAGTCGCGCCTGAGAATGACTTTTCCGTCATCGATGCTGTAGTGGTACCGCGGATTGTCGAGGCGGGCCGGCGCTGCGCAATCGTGTTGCCAGACCCCCAGCAGGCCCCAAGCCTCGGCAACCTGACTGGTTGTCGGTCGAGACATCCAAAACCAACCCATGATCGCGAGGGCGACGAGCGCAATCGCAACGACGAAATAGGCAGGTCTTAGCCGCCTTCCGCGCCCGGTCCATGCCGACGATCCTCCGCCAAATGACGGCGATGCAATCTGGACGGCAGCCGCCGCCTCCCCGAATGTGAGCATTCCCAACCCCAAGCAATCTCGCCCTTCCCCAAGGACACTCGATTATTTGCGAATTTCAGAGCCCGTCCGCAAGGGTGAACCGGCCGAACGATAGCGGCGATTCAGCGCGTACAACCGGCCATACCGGGAGGGGCCGCCCAGGAAAAGCTGCCGGCGAGCCTCAGCGGCCCCCCGGAGCGTCTGTCGCCGGAGCAGTAACTCAGCAGACGATGCCCGGCTAATCTACAGCGGGTTGGAGCTGAAACCGCGTCTCGGCGGCCCAGGTTTCGATCGCCTCCTGGAGAATGGCGAGGCTCGCCGTCTCGTCGATGTTGCCGAATTCCGACTTGTCGAACACCCAGGTGAGGATCGTGGCGCTCGATTCCCGATCGTGGTGGCTGGTGAGCGTCCGATACCGGGCCCCGAGGCGCTCGCTCGTAGACTTGCCGATGACCTTCGCCGCGATGGCCAGCTGCGCCTTGCTGTCGAGGGGACCCATCTCCACTCCGTCGACGGTGACTGTTGGTCCGAGTATCTGTCGAACGAGAAATCCGCCGCGTGGCTGGGGTGAATCGAGCATCAGACATGATGCTGCTTCCAGGGCTTCGGCTCAAGCGCGCCGAAGGCATACCCGGCACGGTCGGCCAAGCCCGGACTTCGCTCTCGGGAACTCACGCTGCGCCTCTTCGCTCAACGGGTCGACGGGCGGGCTTTCTTCGAACTGGGCGGCTGGTCGAGCACGAAGGAATTGCCGGTGATGCGCTTGCAGAACTGGTCGATATGGACACCGGTGTCGTCCCGAGCGTCATTGCCCTCGATCGCGCGAGACACCCGAACGTCGAGTAGCTCGATGTCGGCACTGCTGGAGAGTATGACGCCGCGGCCTGTCGCGTCGACCGACTGGAGATCCTCGATCAGGCAGCGCTTGAGGCCCCGGAAGACGATCGCCACACTTTTTATTCGCCGGAACCTGCAGCGGTTCTCGGACCACATCGGCTCGCCGTCCACGTTGAGGAGATCCGGGTCTGCCCCATCTGGCACGAATCCGTGGATGGCGAGCGGACTGTCGATCGCGATATCGGCGAACGAGCACTCCTGAAGACCGGCGAGCGTCGTGTGAAGGCTGGTGAAGCCCGTGCAGCTGATGTTTCTGAAGTGAAAGCCGCCGAACAGCGCAATCGCGGGGCCGCCGTCACCTGACACGCCCGTGCCCCAGCAATCGAACGGGGCCGATCCGCCTCTCAACGTGACGTTGGCGATAGTGACGTCGTGCTCCCACCACTTGCGCGGCGTCGCTAAATTGCACTCCTTGGCCACGAGGCTGATTGCCTGGACGGTGTCACGAATCTCGCCGTCGCGGATCACGACATTGCGGCTGGCGAGGAAGTTGAGATTGAGCGTCGGATGGTCAAGCGTCCGCTGGGTGCCCGGCTCGAAGCGCAGGCCGCGAAAGCGATCGACGATGAAGAAGCCTGTGACGGTCACGTCGCGCACGCCGAGCAGCACGATCGAGCCGCACGGCAGCTCCCGGTCCGGTCCCCTGCCATCGATCACGACATTGGTGACGGACGAGCCTTCGCCATGGAACGGCAGGCCGACGTCGGCACGCCCGAGGTCGCTCTCGTAGCTCGCCATCGAGATCGCATCGTCGCCGATCTCGATCCCACGGAAGCCTTTGATCAGCGAACTGCGGAAATAGAGATGATAGAGCCCGTCCGCCCAGGTGCGGCGGACCGTGACGTCGGCCAGGCGGATGCCGTCGACGCCGACAATGCCGATCCCCACCGACGGGCTGTTCTCGACCGTGACGTTTTCCAGCCGCACGTTCCTCACCGCGCCGGCCTCGATCTCGGGCCACGCTTCCGTGCCGTCGGGATTGCCGCGATACCAGCCGTGCGGCCGAGCACCGCCATCGCCCCTGCCGACATTCGCGCCGAGGAAATAGATCGGCGCCCAGCCCTGGCGCGCCGCCGACAACGTCGCGTAGCGCACGTTGACACCGATGAGTGCGATGTTCGCGGCCGGCCCTTCTACGAAGATGCCGTGCGACACCGCGAGCCCATCGACCATGTTGTCCATGACGAGCGAGGAACGCTCGCCCATGCGGATCGTGACGTCGCGTTGCCGCACGAGGTGCAGGCCGTGCACGCCGGATGATCGTACGCGGTAGCGCCGGTCGGGCGGGAACCACAGTTCGCCGCCGCCCGCAGCGACCAGCGCGTCGTAGGCCGCGGTGATCGCGGGATAGTCGTCAGCGACGCCGTCCCCCATGGCACCGTACTGCACGATATCGAAAACCTGAGACACGCCCGTGCACCGGTTGTTGAGACTCGTCTGCAAAGAAGCGAACTTACATGGTATCCGGCGACGCGGCTCGGCCGCATCCATTGTGACGAGCCCGGCGCCGAGCACGAGCGACGCCGATAGGCAGGCCGGCTCGTCCGCGGCCAGACGTCCTCGGACGATCGAAGCAGGTCTGGGCCGTCAGGACGCGCGAACCGCACCGAGCGCGGATTGCTGGTTGGCTTCCGTGACTTGATCGACCTTCCGGATTGCTCTGGACATCTGCTGTAACGCGCTGACGATCAGGCGCTTCTCGACATCGCTTGCGGAGCTTGCATAGAATTCCGCGACGCGACGAGCGATTTCAGGAAAGCTCGAGGCCTCCAGTCTCAATCTGCTTTGATGGGCATCCTTGTAGACTTGGACGACTTGCTGGATGTCGCGCTCTTCCTCTTCGGAAGTCGGTTCCCCTTCTTTCTCCTGGACGTATTCGAAGCTCGTTTTCTGTATTCGGCCGATGAAGGTGCGCGGCGCGCCCGGGATCTCGGTGGTACGATACACTCTCAGAGAAGTCGCACTATCCAAATAGACCAGCATTGAACCCAATCCTTCCCCCAGAAATCCCTGCATCCCCGCATCATTGATTCAGACGCTACAGAACTCGCACGCGCGAGGTGCAAAGGTCAAATGGATGCACGTACGATCGACAGGATGAGAGTGGAATACCTTCGGCTTTCGAGCCGCGCTAAACACCACCTTCAAGGAACTCCGGATTCGCGCACGAGGACCCTCGACCGAGGAGAAGCCTGCGCGCTCTGTTTGGACGTTCCCTCACGCTCGATGGCGTCGATCTGTTGCTCCACCTCGCGAATCACGTACTTTGCGAACTGCCCGAGGTGAAGGAACATCACCATCTGGATGACGACAGCGTGAAGTGCCGCGGGATTCTCCCGGGCCGTGCCGATCAAGGTCCGCCAAAACAGCACCGTCAGGTCTGTCCGTATGAAGGTCATGCGTATCATTACCTTCAGCAACGCAATCAGGTCGCGCTTCGCTATCCGGGGCAGGATGGAACGCGGCTCCGGCGGCGCATTCGGATTTGGGCGCAGCGCGGGCTTTCTCAATGCGCTGCCGACATGCCGAACCCGTTCGAAGAAGGCGGCGGGTCGATAGACTGAGAGGAGCACGTTCCTGTAGTCCTCAAGTATCTCTCGACGCGGCCTCAACGTCGTAAAATTCAGGCCTGCCGTGCACTGGTCGCCGCTCGACGTGTCCTGGAACGGCAACAGTCGGCCTTCCCGTTCGAGCCGGCGCGTCAGCTGGGTGCCGGGCAGCGCCGTCAGCATCCCGACCATGCAGACCGGGATGCTGGTCGCTTCTATGCAATCGATCATTTCCGGCGCGACACCGCTCTCCTCCGTATCGAAGCCGACGATGAAACCGGCAAGCACGATCATGCCGGCGGCGTAAATCCTGTGCACGCTGTCGGCAAGGCTGCGCCGCGTGTTCTGCTTCTTCTGGGCCACGACGAGCGTGTTCGTGTCCGGGCTTTCGATACCGACGAAGATCGCAAAGAAGTTGGCGCGCCCCATCATGGCGAGCAGCTCGGCATCGTCCGCCACGTTGATCGAAGCCTCGGTCGAGAACATGAAGGGGTGGCCATGCTCGACCTGCCATTGCTCGAGCGCAGGCAGGAATTTCTTGATGTTCTTCTTGTTGCCGATGAAATTGTCGTCGACGAAATCGACATGGCCGCGATAGCCCATGTCGAACAAGGCCTGCAGTTCGGCGAGCATCTGCTCGTTGGTCTTCGAGCGTGGCACGCGCCCGTACAGCTCGATGATGTCGCAGAACTCGCACATGAACGGGCAGCCGCGCGAGAACTGCACGCCGATGTACAAATAGTTCCCTGGGCGCAAGAGGTCGAAGCGCGGGATCGGGCTGCGGGCCACATCGACCTTGAACTTGGCCGCCTCGAAGCGGCCGGTCCGTTCGCCGTCTTCCCAGGCCTGCACGAACCGGTCCATGATTCCCTCGGCCTCACCGAGAACGAGGAAGTCCGCCTCGGCAAAGAGCTCCGGGCTGGACGTGGCGTCAGGCCCTCCCACGACGACCGGCTTGCCCTCGGCCTGGCAAATCCGGATGACCTCCTGACAATCCGGACGCTGAGGCAGCATTCCTCCCGTGAATACGAGGTCCGCCCAGGCGAGATCGGCGGGGGCAAGCTCTTCGGCGTTACGATCGACGAGGCGCAGATTCCACTGCGGCGGCAGCAGGGCCGCCACGGTGATCAGTCCAAGCGGCGGTGCCGGGCAGCGAACACCGTAAATGTCGCACGACGCCCTGAGGCTCCAGAAGGAATTCTGATTGAAGCGCGGAAAGACGAGGAGAACGTTCGGTGAGCCCCGCTTCACCGAGGTCGGAAGCGATACGGCGGATGTCGCAAGTACGTCCATAAGTTGACCTTCTCCTGTTTCCCTACCTCCCGGCGCTTCGTCCCCCACATGATGCTGTCATACGGTATGCATCGGGGCAAGCACGGCTGCGCACGGTCGCAGGCTCCCGCACCTCACCGGACCATGAGCGAGTAGAATTGCCATGACGCCACCGCGAGCAACAAGGCGAAGGCAAGCATGATGACCAGGAAAGGTCTGTCGTTCACGTCCACATTCTCGGGGGTCGGTCCATTCGCATGCCTGTATAGACTTCTGCGGCGGCCCCGGGCATCAAAGGTGGCTGCAGCGATATCGCTGATACAACTTCGCCAGCGTGTGTATCGCAGCTGAAACGCGCACGACCAGGTTCACGGCGCCGACGATGTCGCCCGCAACCCAAGAGGCCCTGAGTCGTTGTCGCACCACATTCAACGGAGGCTCCATGGCGGCGAAGAAGAAAACGACGGTGAAGAAGAACGCTGCTGCAAGAAAGACCGCTACGGCCAAGAAGACCGTTACGGGGAAGCGCAAAGCCGCGCCAAAGAAAAAGATCGCCGCGAAAAAGCAGTCGGCCGCGCGGAAGACCCAGCCGGCCGCCAAGAAGACAGCCGGACGGCGCGAACTGATCGATACCGGCACCAACAGGCTGTTCGTGCGGCGCAACGAACGCGGGACCTCATTCAAGAAGGTGGTCGACGCCGGCAAGTCGATCACGCGCGACAAGCGAACCAAGGCCAAGCGGAAAGTCCGTTCCGGGCAGGGCGACAAAGGCGATCGGCGCTGATCTGGCGGCACATCGACGAACACGACGTGACCTCGTTTTCGATAAGATCGCCCGCCTCCGATCAGGCATCGTAGGGGCTGAGCAGGCAGAAACCGTGGGCGAGCGGGCGCAGCGAGTGCGGCCGCCTTGCAATCGTGGTGACGCCGGTACCGCGCCCATTGATAATTGTCCCCATCGCAGCGCACCGAATCCTGCGCCGCCACGCTCGACGGTGGAGCGCGCCCTCGACTCGGCGCAAATGACGGTCTCTACCCAACGTCAGCACCGTCAATGCGCGTAGCAGCCGAAAAGTACTGCCAGAAGCAATGCGGACTCCGTTCGGCCGGCTAGTTCAGCGCATACAGCCCGCGCGACGGGAGCACATGTCTTGCCGAGGACGATCGACGGGTTATCCCGCCCCGCCGGTCAGCCGCACCAGGCCCCACGCTCCCGCCCACGATGCAAGCGCGGCCACGGCAAGAACCGCACAGAGGCGTCCCAGATGCCGCTCGGCAAACGCCCAGATGAGCAGCGCGAGGTAGAGCAGGAATGCCAGCATGGAGGTCAAGACGACAGCCTCGCTGCGCGGCAGCAACGACGCCGCGGACAGCGCGACTGCGCCGAAGGCTGATATACCCGCTGCGACAGCATAGCCACCGCCGACCGCCGCAATAAGGCGGATAAAGATCGCGGCCTTTCGACCTACGATGCTACTGAATACCATATGATCATCCGTACTTGCCAATAGAGCAACCGCGACTTAGTTGCAACTACGGGCCTGCCGGAAACGTCGGGCGGGAGGCCCCTTGGTGAGTTGCCCAAGTCACACGCCGACAGTGAAAATTCAGCCACCTCGTTCGTCTTAGGAGCGAGAAGGCGTCAGCGGACCAAGGGACCCATGAAGTTTGTAACCAGTCTTTTGGCCGCGTTGCTGTTGCTATCAGCTCCAGTCTGGGGCCAAGCCCGGGACACGGTACCGCCTGCCTCGACCGCGGCGCCCAGCCAGGCGACACCGAGCCCGGCGGCGCCTGCGCCGACAGTACGCATACCTCCATCACCGAACCCTGCGGCGTCAAACCCGACGGCCCCTGGTTCCGTCTCACCTGCTGCCACGCCAGCCACACCGACGGAACCGAGTCCGGCAACGCAGGGCATGACGCCCCCAGCCGATCTGCCCGCGACACCGTCCCCCGCGCAAGGGCCGGCCAGCGAAATGGGAGTGTTGCCCCGCGACCTGTCGGTTTGGGGAATGTTCGTGCAGGCGGACTGGGTCGTGCAGGCGGTCATGGTGGGACTGGTATTTGCGTCGGTGATCACCTGGACGGTGTTCCTGGCCAAGACCTTCGAGCTTGCCTCTGCGGGGCGGCGTCAGCGCCGCATCCTCGCGGCGGTCGACACCGCGCCGTCGCTCGCAAAGGCGCCCGACGACGCCTTGGTGCGTGCCGCCCAGGCCGAGCTCGCCGTCTCGGCCGCCACCGACCGCGACGGCATCAAGGAGCGCGTGGCGTCACGACTGGAGCGGCTGGAGGCGGCCGCCGGCCGGCGCATGCTGAAAGGCACCGGCCTGCTGGCGACCATCGGCGCGACCTCGCCGTTCGTCGGCCTGTTCGGCACGGTGTGGGGCATCATGAACTCCTTCATCGGCATCTCCAAGGCGCAAACCACGAACCTCGCGGTCGTCGCGCCGGGCATCGCCGAGGCGCTGCTGGCGACTGCGCTTGGTCTCGCTGCGGCGATCCCGGCCGTCGTCATCTACAACCATTTCTCACGCCGCATCGCGGCGTGGCGTGCGCAGGTCGCCGACACGTCGTCCGCCGTGCTGCGCCTGGTGTCGCGCGATCTCGGGAGGACGTAATGTCGGTCAAGCTCGACCACGGCAGCGACGAGCTGGCCGAGAACCACGAGATCAACGTCACGCCCTTCATCGACGTGATGCTCGTGCTGCTGATCATCTTCATGGTCGCGGCGCCGCTGGCGACCGTCGACACGCCCGTCGATCTGCCCGTCTCGACCGCGGAGCGTCGACCGAAACCAGACACGCCCCTCTACCTGACGGTGAAGGCCGACCTCTCCTTCGTGCTGCGCGACGCGCCGATCGCCCGACAGGAGCTGGGCACAGCCCTGGACAAGGCGACCGGCGGCAAGAAGGACGAGCGCATCTTCCTGCGCGCCGACAAGACCGTGCCCTACGGCGAGCTCATGCAGGCGATGAATGTTCTGCGCGCGGCGGGCTATCTCAAGGTCGCGCTGGTCGGGCTGGAGCAATGAACGACGCGGCGCGCTGGACCGGCAGCTTCGCGCTGGTGCTGGCCGCGCACGCCGCGGCGATCGGTGCCGCGCTGAGCTGGGCTGAAGCGACGGCGCCTTACAACCCGCCGCCCGCGGCGGTGATGCTCGAGCTGGCGCCGGAGCCGGCCGCGCCCGAGGCCACGCCCAACGATGCGCCGCCGGCGCCCGAGCTCAGCGAGGCGGTCCCCGAGCCGGAGGAACCGCCGCCGCCGGTCGACATCAAGCCGATGAAGATCGAGATTCCTCTCGCCGAGGTGCCACCGCCGGTCGACATACCGCCGCCCGAAGCCGTCGTGATCGACCTGCCGCCGCCCGAGGCGCCGCCGCCCGTCGACCTGAAGCCACCGCCGCCCAAACCAAAGCCGCGCCCCGTCGAAAGGCCGAAAGTGCAGGAGAAGAAGCCGCCCGCCCAGGCCGCCGCGCCGCAGGCAACGCCGGACCAGGCGCCCCGCGCCGCAGCGCCGATGCAGGGCGCGTCCCCTGCTCCGCCGTCCGCCGCCCTGCCGACCTGGAGGGGTCTGCTACTGCGTCACCTCGAACGGCACAAGCGCTATCCGGCCGAGGCGCAGCGCCAGCGCCAGGAAGGCATGGTCTATGTCCGCTTCACGCTGAGCCGCGACGGCCGCGTGCTGAGCGCCCGCATGGAGCGGCCCTCCGGCGTCGCGAGCCTCGACCAGGAAGGGCTCGACCTGCTGCAGCGGGCACAGCCCATGCCGCCCTTCCCGCCCGACCAGCCCGGCGAATCGATGGAGCTGATCGTGCCGATCCAGTTCTCGTTGAAGCGATGACATGCCCCGACTCGAAACGCTCTGCCAGGAACGCGGCGTAAAGCTGACCAAGCCGTGCCGTACGGTGCTGGGGGTGATCGAACGGGCCCGCGACCATCCCTGTGCCCAGGAGATCCACCGGCGTGTCCAGGAGGAGCGCCCGATCTCCCTCGGCACGATCTATCGCGTGCTGAACCGCCTTGCGGCGGCGGGCATCCTGACTCGGCATGCCTTCAACGGCAGCAGGATGCGCTTCGAGGCGCCGTCGCACCGCCACCATCATCTGGTCGACGTCCGGACGGGCCAGATCGTCGAGATCGACGATGGCGAGTTCATGCTGCTGATCGAGCAAACCGTCGAGCGGCTCGGCTACCGCCTGATCGATTTCAAGGTCGAGGTCACGGCCGAGCGGGTGACGCCGGCGGAGCGCCCCTGACCGCCATCATTGCGGCGCGAGTTGACCCCGGCCGTCTGCTCGACGTGCCACCCAACGCGCACTCAGCACGGCCAACCCCGCTCCCACCAATAGCAGCAGGTCCATGCCGGCAATCGGCCAGAGGTGACGATGTGCGAGGCTGCGGGGAAGATGCTCGCCGGTAGTGATCCAGTTCAGCAGAACGGCGGCGACGGCGAGGATTGCGATGGTCCAGCACTGCTCGACCCACGCACGGTGCGGGCGTAGCCAGGCATGCGCGAAGGTCGCGAGCCAGACGAGATAGAACGTCCAGATCTCCAGCGCGGCGCGATCCTGCCCTGCAAATGTCGCGCCGGGCAGCAACAGGCGGTTGACGACGAAAAATGAAGGCGTCGCGACGACGATGCCGCTGACCGAGCCGATCGTCAGGCCTTCGACGAGCGGCACGCCCCTCAGCCCAAGCGCCGCATGTCTCGTGCGCCGCGACTCCAGCCAGAACAGATAGCCGGTCGCGATCAAGGCACACCCGCCGAGGCCCAGCACGAAATAGACCCAGCGCAGCGTCCAGTGCCGGAACTGGATGAAGTGCAGCCCGGAGACGAAGCGCTGGGCCGTCACCACCGGTGCCGTCGATGACCTGTGCAGCAGGCCGCCGTCCACCGCATCGAAGTAGGCCACGTCGAGATTCATCGTCACGTCGTGCTCGTAGGACCGCCGCACCTCGACGTATGACGCCGCATCGCCGGGATGCCATACCCGTAGGAAGTTCGGCCGGGCGCGCTGCCACGAACGGGACGCCTCGGCGACCATCGCATCTAGCGACGCCGTCGCCTCCGCCGGCCGATCCGCCTTTGGGCGCGAGTATATCCCGAACGCCTCCGGTATGAATGCGCGTTGGTCGCCGCGATAGGCGATGTCGGAAACACTCGGGAAATAGATCGTGAAGAAGATGATCAGCCCTGAAAGGGTGATCACGAAATGGAACGGCAGTCCGAGCACGCCGGTGACATTGTGCAGGTCGAGCAGCAGCCGGCGTGGCTTCCGGTCGGACCGGAAGGTGAAGAAGTCCGTGAAGATCTTGCGATGGATCACGACCCCCGAAACGCAGAGCGCCAGCATCGCCATGCCTGCCAGCCCGACGATCCAGTAGCCAATCGACCACAGCCTTATGTGCAGGCTGAAATGGAACGGGAAGATGAAGCGCGTTCCCGCCCACGTCCCCGCGTCCGGCAGAAGCGTCGAGGTGGCGGGATCGATCGCACGGTTCTGGAATGGCTCGCCGGCCATCCGGTAACCGATACCGATAGCCGGAACGCGGTTCGTCGGCGGCGACAAGTACCATTGCTGGCTGCCCTGGACGAGCGGTCGCAAGGTTGCGGCGATAGCGTCGTAGGAGGCGGGCTCCGCAGGCTGGAGACGCGACGCCGGCATCATCCAGCGGTCGATCTCGCGATCGAACACCGACAACGTTCCCATCCAGAAGATCGCGAGCAGCAGCCCGCCCAGGACGACTCCCGCCCAGGTATGCAGCCAGTTCATCGACGCGCGAAAAGTCGGTTCCAACTCGTCTCCAGTGGATGCAGTGCCGCGAGCGTATGGCGGCACGAGCGAGGGACCAGCCCGCAGTTCTCACTGTGTAGACGAACGACGCGCCCGATTTTTATGCCGGACCGCTCAAAAATCCGCAGTCAGCGAAAGGCGGAAGGTGCGCGGCGCACCGAGGTTCAGGATGTTCGCGCCGTTGCCGCCGGCCCAGTAGTTCTGGTCGAACAGGTTCTCGACGTTGAAGCGCGCGACCAGCGGCTTGCCCTTGCCGCCAGGCGAGTCGAACGCGTAGCGAAGTCCTGCGTCGAACCGGGTCCAATCGGGCAGGCTGCGCCGCGTCTGGTTCGGGACGGCATCGATGTATTGCGAGCCGGTATAGACGACGCGGCCGTTCAGGGTGAGGCCCGGCACCCAGGGCAGGTCCCATTCGCCCGCGAGGTTGAGGTTCGTTCCCGGCGCGAACGGCGCGATCCAGCCGTTGGTCAGGCCGCCCTGCGTCTGGGTGAGCACCGCCTCCAGCAGCATGATGCCGCCCAGCAGGCGGACGCCTTCGACGGGCTCGCCGAACACATTGAGCTCGAGGCCTCTGTTGCGCTGCTCGCCGCCCAGGAACTGCGTGTTGGTCGCGACGTTCGTCAGCAGGGTCGGCTGCGAAATCTGGAAGGCGCTGAGAGTTGCCGTCACCTTGCCCCACTCGGTCTTCACGCCGACCTCGTATTGCGTCGACTTGTAGGGCGGCAGGACCTCGCCGGCATTGGCGAACGGCACGCCGACGATCGCGCCCTGCTGAAGGCCCTGGATGAAGTTGCCGTAGAGCGAGACGTTCTCGAACGGCTTGACGATCACTGCTGCGGACGGGCTGACCGCGTCCTGGTCGTAGTTCGTCGTCGGCGCACCGGTGACGCTGTTGAAATTGTTGGCGGCGACCCTCTGGAGACGCGCTCCGAGGGTGAGCTGGATGCGCTTGTTGGCCGCGGTGAGCGTGTCGGCGAGAGCCAGGCCCGACAGGGTCTGCTGCGACGCCTTGCTGGCCGCCGGCACCACGAGATTGGGCCGCGCGATGTAGGTCGGATTGTAGAAGTTCGTTGCAAAGGGAGTGCCGGCCACGGAGTTCTGGCCGTTCTCGTTGAAGTACGTCGTGGCCACGAGTGCCAGTTCGTGACCGATCGGGCCGGTGTCGACCTGGCCCCGCAACCCTCCCTCGGCGGTCCAGAACTGCCGGTACTGGCTGAAATAGGATGGCGAGCTGCCGGCGGCATTGCCATTGAAGTTGTTGGCGGTCGTCAGCGCCGCGAAGAGTCCTTCGAAACGATTGTCGTGTGCGCCGAACGAGGCGTATGTCGTGACGCGCTCGGTCAGGTCGACTTCGGCCCGCACGACGCCGAACAGGTCCTTGCGGTGATTGAACGCCCATGGCTGTCCCTGGTTGATGTTCGCATCGGGCGCCCAGGGCAACGGCACGCCGGGGCCGACACCGAGATACGACAGCACGCCACCGACATACTGGTTCTGGAAGCCGAAATCGGCCGAGAGCCGCACGCTCTCGCCGCGATAGTCCAGCCCCAGCACGGCCAGCGCGCGCTGGTCGGAGTTGAACTGAACCGGCGTCTGCCCCGCACGGAAGACGCCGTTGAAACGCGCGCCGAACTGGCTGTCGGCGCCGAACCGGCGCGCAACATCGACGTGCCCGCCGAACTGGGCATCGGAGATGTAATCGGCCGTTACCTGCGTCAGCGGCTCGGACGGCGCGCGCTTGGGCACGATGTTGATGTAGCCGCCGATCGCACCGGTCGGCTGCATGCCATTCAGCAACGCGCTCGGCCCCTTCAGCACCTCGATGCGCTCGGCCATCTCCGGCATGACGGAGTAGATCGGCGTCATGCCGAACAGGCCGCCATAGGCGACGCTGGCGCCGGAGGCGCCGTCGAAGCCGCGGATGCGCAGATTGTCGATGCCGATGCTGCCCTGCGCCGCCCATGCGCGCACGGAGGGATCGTCGATCAGCACATCGCGGACGGTCTTGGCCTGCTGGTCCTGCGCCTTCTTCGCGGTGTAGCTCGTCTGGTTGAACGGCGTGTCCATCACGCCGCGATTGCCGAGCAGACCGAGCTGGCCGCCGGTCGCCACCTGCCCGCCCGCATAAGGCGGCGGGACATTGTCGATCATCGCCTGCGCCGGCACCGGGAACGCGCCCTGCACGTTCACCGGATCGAGAACCGTGGCGCCCGACGCGCCGGGTTGGCCCGCGCGTTGCAGCATCGCGGTGTTACCGGTGATGCGATAGGTGATGCCGGTGCCGGCGAGCAGCCGCTCGAGCGCCTGCGATGCGCTCATCGTGCCGCTCGCACCCGGCGACGCGACACCCTGCGCGAGGCCGGCGTCGACCGAGACCTGCATGCCCGATTGCTGGCCGAAGGCGGCGAGCGCGCCGGCCAGGGGCTGCGGCGGAATCTCGAAGGCGCGGTTCGCCTGTGCGATCTCGGCAGCACGACCCTGTGCCGCCGCCATCGGCACGTCGCCGAACGCCGCCGCCGTCAGCACGAGGCCCGCCGCCATCTTGTATGGCCACGAGCCGCAGCCCTGCCTGCTCACCGTCATCAAGCTCTCCCCTGC
>JAHCJV010000034.1 GCA_026126105.1 Enhydrobacter sp. | reverse complement strand
GCCGCGCTCCCAGCGAAGGCGCTGACATGCAGCGCCTCTATCTCCAGTTCTACGTCGCCGTGCTGCTGGTGCTGGCGGTGTTCGTCGGCGCGGCGGCGCTCGCCTGGAAGATCGCCGAGGACCAGACGCCGCAATATCTCGATGTCGCCGCCGAGCTGACCGGCGCCCTGCTGCCCGATGCCGACGCGCCGCCGGCAGAGAGCCAGCGGGCGCTCGATGTCCTGCATCGCAAGCTGCGTTTCGACCTCGCCCTCTACCGCCGCGACGGCACCCAGCTTGCCATGGCCGGACGGCCGCCGCCGCGCTTCGAACCGCGCCGCGCGCGCGAGGGCTGGCGGCGTGGGCCGGGCGGCCCGACCTTCACCCTGCAGCTTCCCGACGGGCGCTGGCTGGTGGCCCGCCAGGTGCGCGAGCGGCCGAGCCCGATCCTGTGGATCGTGGGCGGGCTCGCCGTGCTCGCGCTCGCCATTGCGATCGGCGCCTATCCCGTGGTCCGCGGGCTCGGCCGTCGGCTCGAGCGGCTGAAGGAAGGCGTCGAGCAGCTCGGCGGCGGCGACCTCGGCGCACGCGTGAAGGTCGAGGGCCGCGACGAGGTGGCGGCACTGGCGGCGAGCTTCAACCGCTCGGCCGAGCGCATCGAGGAGCTGATCGCCGCCCATCGCCTGCTGCTCGCCAACTGCAGCCACGAGCTGCGCACGCCGCTCGCCCGCATCGCGATGGCGACCTCGCTGCTGGGCGACGGCGCCGACGCGAAGACGCGCGAGGCGCTGAAGCGCGACATCGACGAGCTCGACCGGCTGATCGAGGAGATCCTGCTGGCGAGCCGCCTCGAAGCGGTGCCCGGCCTCGAGCGGCACGAGCCGATCGACCTGCTGGCGCTCGCCGCCGAGGAAGCGGCCTATTACGACATCGAAGCCGACGGCGAGCCGGTGACGGTCGAGGGCGACCGCCCGCTGCTGCGCCGCCTCGTGCGCAACCTACTAGAGAATGCGCGGCGCTATGCCGGCGACGGGCCGATCGAGATCTCGGTGACGCCTTCGAACGGACGCGCCGTGCTGGAGGTCAGAGACCACGGGCCGGGCGTGCCGGCCGAGGAGCGCGAACGCATCTTCGAGCCGTTCTACCGCCGCGCCGCGACGGCGGAGAGCGGCCGCGGCAGCGGGCGCGGCCTCGCCCTGGTGCGCGACATCGCCGGCCGCCACGGCGGCAACGCCGTTTGCCTTGCGGCAGAAGGCGGCGGCAGCCGCTTCCGCGTCGACCTGCCGGCGGCGTAGTCTCCCGGCGACGAGGAGACGACGATTGGATCACAAGGGTGGGTGCGTGTGCGGCGCGGTGCGGTTCACGGCGCGCGGCGAGCCGCTGCGCGTCACGATCTGCCATTGCACCTGGTGCCAGCGCCGCACCGGAACGGCGTTCGGCACCGAGGTCGTGTTCGAGAGCGGCCAGGTGACCGTCATCGGGCAGATCGCCCGATACCGCCATGTTTCCGACCAGTCGGGGCGCTGGCTGGATCTCGAGTTCTGCCCGCGCTGCGGGACCAATCTCGGTTTCACCCTCGAAGCGGCGCCGGGATTGCGCACCTTGCCGGCGGGAGCGTTCGACGATCCGGCCTGGATCAGCGCCGAGCGCCAGACGTTCCGCCACGTCTTCGTCCGGTCGCGGCGCGCGTGGTCGGACCTTTCACCTCTCGTTGAGACCTACGAGCAGCACTTTCGACCGTGAGCGCAACCCTCTAGGATGCGGTGAACAGCCGTTTACCGGAGAGAAGCGCCATGGATTTCGAGATTCCCGCGGAGATCGCGGCCTATCTGCGCGAGCTGGACGAGTTCATCGAGCGCGAGATCCGGCCGCTGGAGCGCGAGAACGACAATATCCGCTTCTTCGACCATCGCCGCGAGCACGCCCGGACCGACTGGGACAATGACGGCCAGCCGCGCCACGAGTGGGAGGAGCTGCTCGCCGAGATGAAGCGCCGCGCCGACAGGGCGGGCCACCTGCGCTTCGGCCTGCCGAAGGAACTCGGCGGCAAGGACGGCTCCAACCTCGCCATGGCGATCATCCGCGAGCATCTCGCGCACAAGGGGCTCGGGCTGCACAACGACCTGCAGAACGAGAGCTCGATCGTCGGCAACTTCCCGGTCGCCCTGCTGCTGCACCGCTTCGGCACGCACGAGCAGAAGGACCGCTACATCGAGGGCATGTTCAAGGGCACCGAGCGGATCGGATTCGGCCTGACCGAGCCGCTGCACGGCTCGGACGCGACCTTCATGGAAACAACCGCAGTAAAACAGGGGAGCGACTGGGTCATAAACGGCATGAAGCGCTTCAATACCGGCATGCACACCGCAACCGTCGACCTCGTCTTCGCTCGCACGTCGGGAAAACCGGGGGATGCGCGGGGCATTTCCGCGTTCCTGACGCCGGTGAAATCACCCGGCTTCAAGATCGAATACATGTGGTGGACCTTCAACATGCCCTCCGACCACGCCGAGGTCTCGCTGACCAACGTCAAGGTGCCGGCCTCCGCCATGCTGGGCGAGGAAGGCCGCGGGCTCGACGTGGCGCAGACCTTCGTGCACGAGAACCGCATCCGCCAGGCCGCCTCGAGCCTCGGCGCGGCGCAGTACTGCATCGACCTGTCGGTCGCCTATGCCAAGAATCGCAAGGTGTTCGGCAAGGCGCTGGCGACCAACCAGGCAATCCAGTTCCCGCTCGCCGAGCTGCACACCGAAGCGGAGATGACGCGCGGGCTGGTGCGCAAGACGGCGTGGCATCTCGACCGCGAGCACCACATGAACGTCAGCGAATGGGTGGCGATGTCGAACTACCGCGCCAACCGGCTGGTGTGCGACGCCGCCGACCGCGCCATGCAGGTCCATGGCGGCGTCGGCTATTCGCGCCACACGCCGTTCGAGCACATCTATCGCCATCACCGCCGCTACCGCATCACCGAGGGTTCGGAGGAGATCCAGATCCGCCGCGTCGCCGGCGCCCTGTTCGGCTTCTGGGGCGCACAGAAGGCGTCGACCGCTCCGAAAGCCGCGGAGTAGCAGCGGATGGCTGACACGGGCCGGAATCAGGGTTCCTATCTCCACGGCATCCGGGTGCTCGAGCTTGCCGATGAGAAAGGAGAGTATGCCGGGCGGGTGCTCGCCGGCCTGGGCGCCGACGTCGTCAAGGTCGAGCCTCCGGAAGGCGAGGCGACGCGGCGCATTGGACCCTTTCGCGGCGATGTGCCGTCACCGGAGGAGAGCCTGCATTTCTGGCACTATAACTTCGGCAAGCGCAGCGCCGTCGTCGATCTCGACACGGCCGGGGGGCAGGAGTCGTTCCTGCGGCTCGCCTCGGCAGCCGATGTCGTGCTCGATGCGCGTCCGCGCGGCTATCTGGCGGACCGGAACCTCTCCTTCGAACGCTTGCGATCGGCCAATCCGCGCCTGATCCATCTGCGGATCAGCCCGTTCGGCGATACCGGCCCATGGGCCGACTTCAAGGGCAGCGATCTCGTGCATCTGGCGCTGGGCGGCGTCATGATGAACTGCGGTTACGACCCCGATTCGTCGGGCCGCTACGACACGCCACCGATCGCGCCGCAGATGTGGCAGGCGTACCACATCGCGGGCGAGATGAGCGTGATCGCGTTGCTCGGCGCGCTCGCGCACCGGCTGCGGACCGGCGAGGGCCAGCGCGTGTCCCTCAGCATCCACGAGGCGGTCAGCATGAATACCGAGGTCGACCTGCCGAACTGGATATTCCTGCGGCAACGCCACTTCCGACAGACGTGCCGGCATTCGATGCCGTCGACCAGCCTGCCGGCTCTCGCGCAGACCCGCGACGGACGGTATCTCCTGCCGTACAAGACCTATCTTCGCGCCACAGCGACCTACTCCTCGGACGCGCTGCTCGGGACCATCTCGGTTCTCGCCAGGCATGGCATGGACGAAGGCCTCGGCAAGCAAGGCGAGCTGGATGCGCAAACAGAGGCCAAGGTCGGCGCGCTGGTCGACCGCCTCGCGGCCAGCCTGGACTTCGATGCCGACCTGTGGCGCGAGGGACAGGAAAACGGCCTGCCGTGGGCGCCGGTGCGGCGGCCCGAGGAGAATGCCCGCGATCCGCACTACATCCAGCGCGGCACCTTCGTCAGTGTGCCGCACCCGGAGAGTGGCGCTTCGTACACCTATGTTGCCGCGCGCTGGTACAGTCCGGATGCTCCTTGGGCGGTATCGGAACAACGGCCGCCCCGGCTGGGCGAGCATACGCTTGCAGTCGCCGAAGAGTGGGCGGCGCCGCGCGAGGTCCCCGCGCTGTCGCCGGATTGCGGCCTGGCCCGCGGACCGGCCGCGGCAGGCCCCACCGGCAAGCCCTTCGCGCTTTCCGGAGTCCGGGTCGTCGATCTCGGCTGGATGCTCGCCAGTGCCGGCGCGGGACGCTCCCTGGCGGCGATGGGCGCCGAGGTGATCAAGGTCGAGCATCATTCGCGCGCCGACGGCATGCGCTTCGGCGCGGCGGCCTGTCCGCTCGGCGGCCGCGCCGAGCGGGACGCTGCCACCGGCACGATGCCGACGCCGCCGCGCGAAGGGCTCAACCGCAGCGGCTCCTTCATGGAGATCAACGCGGGCAAGCTCGGGATATCGCTCGACCTGAAGAAGCCCGAGGGCAGGCGGATCCTGGAGGACCTCATCCGCAACGCCGATATCGTGCTCGAGGGCTATTCGCCCGGAACGATGGACCGGATGGGGCTGGGCTATGATCGCCTGCGCGAGCTCAATCCCGGCATCATCTATCTGCAGCAGTCGGGCTTCGGCCAGCACGGCGTCTACGGCCGGGCCCGTGCCTTCGGTCCCACGGCGCAGGCCTTCAGCGGCATCAGCGACATGTCCGGCTTGCCCGAGCCCCGGCCGCCCGCCGGCATCGGCTACTCTTATCTCGACTGGTTCGGCGCCTACAACATGGCGACCGCGGCGCTCGCCGCGCTCTATCGGCGAGCGACGACGGGCCGCGGCTGCCACGTCGACGCCTCGCAGGCGGAAGTCGGCATCTTCCTGACCGGAACGGCCATCCTCGATCATTCGGTCAATGGCCGCCGCTGGTCGCGCTACGGCAACCGCTCGCCCTGGCGGCTGGCCGCGCCGCATGGCGCCTACCGGACACGCGGCGAAGACAGCTGGATCGCGATTGCCGCCTTCACGGACGAGCAGTGGCGGGCGGTCGCCACCGAGCTCGGCCACCCCGAGTGGCTCGGCGACCCACGGTTCGCCGGGTTGCCGAACCGACGCGCAAACGAAGATGCCCTGGACGACCTTGTTTCCCGCGCCACAACCGAACTCGGCGGGGCCGACCTCATGCGCCGTCTGCAAGCCGCCGGTGTCCCTGCGGGTGTGTGCCAGACCGCCGAGGACCGCTACGAACGAGACCCGCAGCTTCGCCATCTGGAGTGGCTGGTCGAATTACCGCAAGCCGAGCTCGGCACCTGGCCGGTGAAAGGCTTTCCGGCGGACCTCGACGGTAGCCCGGCCTACGCGGGCGGACCCCACGGCCGCTCCGGTCCCAGCTACGGCGAGGACACCGAGCGCGTTCTCTCCTCGGTTCTCGGCATGTCGGCCGAACAGGTGGCCGAGCTGCGCGCGGCCGGCGTCGTTTAACCGCCGCTTGCGGTGTGTGGCAGCTTGGGAAGGAGCTATGCCGACGACAAATGCCTAGCATTGCGACGCACAGTGACGCATGAGGCGGTATTGTCGGTGGCGCCCCTGGCCATCGGCGGAAATGAGGACACATGAGCCGCCGTTGGACAGGCGATCTGATCATGCTCGGCACGGCCATGCTGATGGGATCGAGCTATCCCTTCGCCAAGGACGTGCTCGCGGTCATGAGCCCCCTGCTCTACAGCAGCTCGCGCTACGTCGTCGCCGGCCTGTTCATGTTCGCCGTGCTGATCGTGCGCCGTCAGCCGATCAGGCTGCCGCGACGCGACTGGCTGCCGATGATGCTGCTGTCGCTGGTCGGCGTCTGCCTTTTCCAGGCCTGCTGGGGGCTCGCCATGGTGCGCACGCCGCCCAGCGTCGGCGCGATCGTCATGACCACGACGACCGCCTTCGCGGCCATCCTCGCCTGGATGCAGGGCCATGGTCTCTCGGCGCTTGGCTGGGGCGGCATCGTCATCGCCTTCGCCGGCGTGGTGCTGGTGGTCAACAACAGCCTGACGGCCGTTACGCTCTCGCTCGGAAATCTCGACGGCGCGGCGATCTGGATCGCTGCGGCCCTCGCCTGGGCGGTCTATGTTGACCGTGCGGTGCCGTTCAACCTGCGCCTCGGCGCGCTACGCGTCATGGCTTGGACGACCCTTATGGGCTCGGTCGTGCTGCTCGCCGTGGCGCTCGCGGTCGATTCCCCGAGCGAGTTCGTCCGCCTGGGCGACCGGCTGCTGGCATACTGGCTCTACACCGCCATCTTTCCGGTCGGCGTAGCCTTCCTCGGCATCGCGGCCGGTCTTGAGCGGCTCGGTCTCAGCCGCGTGATGCTCTATATGTACCTGATCCCGGTCGCCGGAGTCGGGCTGGCCGCCGCGTTCTTCGGCGATCCACTGACGCCGGCGCGCGTGCTGGGAGGCCTGATCGTGCTCGCGGGCGTCGTCCTGACCCGAGTCGCACTCGACCGTGCGGCCCGTCTTCGGTAGAAGGAGCGCGTGAAAAACACTGTTCAAGAAGTCCCTCGGACGGCGATCGGCGACACGCTCACCACCCCCGGAACCGGCGGGCGGCGGGCGTTCGTGTCGCGTCAGACCAAGGAAACCCGCATCGCCGCCGCGATCAATCTCGACGGCACCGGCCAGTACGACATCAAGACCGGCATCGGCTTCCTCGACCACATGCTGGAGCAGCTGAGCCGCCACAGCCTGATCGACATCACCCTGCGCGCCGAGGGCGACCTGCATATCGACTACCATCACACGACGGAAGATTCAGGCATCGTGCTCGGCGAGTGCCTCAGCAGGGCGCTGGGCAACCGCGCCGGTATCCGCCGCTACGGCAGCGCCAAGATCCCGATGGACGAGACGCTGACCGAAGTGGCGCTTGATGCCTCCAACCGGCCGTACCTAGTGTGGAAGGTGACCTTCACCAAGCCCAAGCTCGGCACGATGGACACCGAGCTGTTCAAGGAATGGTTCCAGGCCTTCGCCCAGCTCGGCGGGCTCACGCTGCACGTCTGGAACCAGTACGGCGAGAACAACCACCATATCGTCGAGAGCTGCTTCAAGGGTCTCGCGCGCGCGCTGCGCGTCGCCTGCGAGGTCGATCCGCGTCAGGCGACGGCGGTGCCCAGCACCAAGGGTGTGCTGTAGGCACGCATCCAGCATGACCGTCGCGATCGTCGATTACGGCTCGGGCAACCTCCGCTCCGCCGCCAAGGCCTTCGAGCGCGCCGCGCGCGAAGCAGGCACGCACGAGCGCGTGCTGGTGACTGCCGACCCGAACGAGGTCGCCGCGGCCGACCGCATCGTGCTGCCCGGCGTCGGCGCCTTCGCCGACTGCCGCGCCGGCCTGTACGGCGTGCCGGGCATGGTCGATGTCCTGCAGCGCGAGGTGATCGAGCGCGGCAAGCCGTTCCTCGGCATCTGCGTCGGCATGCAGCTCATGGCCACGCGCGGCGTGGAGTACGGCGTCCATGCCGGCCTCGACTGGATCCCCGGCGACGTGGTGCGGATCTCCCCGGGAAAGGACCATCTCAAGATCCCGCATATGGGCTGGAACGAGCTTCTGGAGATCAAGCCGCATCCGGTGCTGGCGGGTATCGCGCCGCACGACCACGCCTATTTCGTTCACTCCTTCCAGCTCGCGACGGCCAAGCCCGAGACGTTGCTCGCCACCACCGAGTATGGCGGCGCGATCACCGCGATCGTCGGGCGCGACAATCTCGCCGGCACGCAGTTTCACCCGGAGAAGAGCCAGGCGACCGGCCTGCGGCTGATCGGCAACTTCCTGCGCTGGAAGCCGTAACCGCCTGAAACTCCGGCCGGCCGCATGCGTTGCCTCGGAATGCACACGCACGCGATGATCGCCACGCATCCGCATGTCCACGGAAAGGTCGACGGCAGCCTGGTCCGCTTAATCGATTTCTGCTTCGACTGTGCACAGACCTGCGTGTCCTGCGCCGATGCCTGCCTCGCCGAAGTGACGGTGGCCGATCTTCGCCAGTGCATCCGCCTTGCCCTCGACTGCGCCGACATCTGCAACGCCACGGGCTCGGTTGCGTCGCGCCGCACCGGCACGAACGAGGATGTCGTTCGCCGATTGATCGACGCTTGCGCCGAAGCCTGCCTGCTTTGTGCGGAGGAGTGCGAAAAGCACGCCGGCGATCACGAGCACTGCCGGGTCTGTGCCGAGACCTGCCGACAGTGCGAGCGCGCCTGCCGCGAGGCGGCCATCACGATCGGGCTCGCCTTTGCTTAGGATCGCGCTGTTCGTCGCGCTGATGGCGACTGCCATCGCGCTCGGCCCTGCGCTCGCTCACCTTCTCGAACTGCCCAACAAAATCGATCTGCCGAGGGACGACTATTTCATCGTCCAGCGGATCTATGCCGGCTGGAGCCTGCTCGGCGGCGTGCTCGTCGTCCAGCTCATCGCGATCGCAAGCGTCGTCCTCGCCGCATGGAAAGATCGCCGGCTGCGCGCGCTTGCGTCAATCGCTCTCGGCTGTCTCGTCTGCGCACAGGTGTTGTTCTGGACCTTCACCTACCCTGCCAATGTCGCGACGGCGAACTGGACCATGCGACCCGACGATTGGCAGGCGCTTCGTCAGAGATGGGAATATTCGCATGCGGCGGGCGCGGCTTTTCAGCTGGTCGCGATGGCCTGCCTCTCCCTCGGCACGGTCGGGGATAAGCGGTGGGGCAGGTCATCATAAGTTCATATTGCCCAAAGAGATTCGTAACCTGATCTTCGCATGGTGCGCCGTCTTCAAAGGCGTACCCGCATCTTCCATGACACAGATCGACGCGGCGCAGGAACGGCGCCAGCGCTGGCTTTCCGTTCTCGCCCAGGCTTCGGCCGAGCAGGTCGCAACTCTCTGGCAGCGTCTGGGCCCCGCGCCGGCCTATAGCGTGCTGCGTCAGCCGGAGATCGGCCTCGTCATGGTGCAGGGGCGTATCTCCGGATCGGGCGCGTCGTTCGCCGCTGGCGAGATGACGGTCACCCGGGCGGCGGTGCGCCTGACGACCGGGCAACTCGGCATCGGCTACGTCGGCGGCCGTCATCCGCGTCAGGCCGAGATCGTGGCGGCGCTCGATGCGATGGGCCAGATGCCCGAGTGGCAGCGCCGGATCGAAGACCAGGTCGTCGCGCCGCTCGCCGCGGATGCCGATGCGCGCCGCCGGAGGCGCGCCTCCAAGGCTGCCGCGACCAAGGTCGATTTCTTCACCGTCGCGCGGGAAGCCGGCACATGACCGACATCGCCCCCGGTCTCGCCGATCCGGCGCACGACAGCCAGCGCCTGTTTCGCGCGATTCTCGAAGCCTTTTCCCATCCCGGCCGGATCGTCACGTTGCCGGAAGCGCCGACCGGCGTCGTACCGCTCAGCCATGCAGCGACCGCCTTCGTGCTCACTCTTGTCGATCGCGACACGCCGCTCTGGCTGGAACCTGCATTCGACGTCCCTGCCGTCCGCGATTTCGTGCGCTTTCACACCGGCGCCCGGATCGCGATGCGCGAAGCCGATGCGCTGTTCGCCGTGGTGACACCCGGCCGCACGCCTCTGCTCGACGGCTTCGCCATTGGCACCGATCCCTATCCCGATCGCTCCGCCACTCTGGTGATCGAGGTGCCGACGCTCACGAGCGGCGAGACGCGGACAATTCGCGGGCCCGGGATCAAGACGCGCGCCGAGATCTCCATCGCAGGGGTGCCCGCCTCGTTCTGGGCCGAATGGGCGGCCAACCATGCGCTGTTCCCCTGCGGCGTCGACGTCGTCTTCACCTCCGGCGCCAGCCTGCTGGCGCTGCCGCGCAGCATCGTCGTGGAGGCCTGAGCATGTATGTGGCAGTCAAGGGCGGCGAGACGGCGATCGAGCACTCGCTCGAGCTGCTCGCCGACCGGCGGCGCGGCGACCGCGACGTGCCGGAACTCTCGCTGCGGCAGATCGACGAGCAGCTCGCGCTCGCCGTCGATCGCGTGATGACCGAGGGCTCGTGCTACGACCGCGAGCTTGCCGCGCTCGCGATCAAGCAGGCGCGCGGCGACCTGGTCGAGGCGATCTTCCTGCTGCGCGCCTACCGCACCACCCTGCCGCGCTTCGGCGACACGCTGCCGATCGACACCGCCCGCATGGTGGCGGAGCGGCGCATTTCCTCGACCTTCAAGGACGTGCCGGGCGGCCAGGTGCTCGGACCTACCTTCGACTACACCCACCGCCTGCTCGACTTCGCGTTGATGGCGAACGGGGAGCATCCTGCCGCGCCGACGGCGCCAGTCGATACGACGAACGATCTGCCACGCGTCGGGGACATCCTCGAGCGCGAAGGCATGCTCGAGCCGCCGCCGTCCGCCGAAAACGACGCACCGGCACAGGACATCACCCGCACACCGCTCACGCTTCCGGCGTCGCGACCGGTGCGGCTGCAGAACCTGGCGCGCGGCGACGAGGGCTTCCTGCTCGCGCTCGCCTACTCGACCCAGCGCGGCTACGGCAACAACCATCCCTTCGTCGGCGAGATCCGCTTCGGCGCGGTGCCGGTGTCGTTCGTGCCCGAGGAGCTGGGCTTCGCGATCGAGATCGCCGAGATCGACGTCACCGAATGCGACATGGTCAACCAGTTTGCCGGCTCGCACGACGTGCCGCCGCAATTCACCCGCGGCTATGGGTTGGCCTTTGGCCACGCCGAGCGCAAGGCGATGTCGATGGCGCTGGTCGACCGCTCGCTGCGCGCGGGGGAACTGTCCGAGAACGCGACTGCGCCGGCGCAGGACGAGGAGTTCGTGCTGGCACACTCCGACAGCGTCGAGGCCTCCGGCTTCGTGCAGCATCTCAAGCTGCCGCATTACGTCGACTTCCAGTCCGAACTCGTCGTGGTGCGCACGCTGCGTGCCGAAGTCGAGGCGCGACTGCAGCAGGCGGCGGAGTAGATCGATCATGCCGGATGGCGCCTACAACTACGCTTACCTGGACGAGCAGACCAAGCGGATGATCCGCCGGGCCATTCTCAAGGCTGTGGCGGTGCCGGGCTATCAAGTGCCGTTCGGCGGACGCGAGATGCCGCTGCCCTATGGCTGGGGCACCGGCGGCATTCAGGTGACCGCCGCCATCATCGGCCGGGACGACACGCTGAAGGTGATCGACCAGGGCGCCGACGACACCACCAACGCCGTCTCGATCCGCCGCTTCTTCGCTCGCGTTGCCGACGTCGCGACCACGACCCGCACCGAGGAGGCGACGGTCATCCAGACCCGCCATCGCGTACCCGAGACACCGCTCAAGGAAGGCCAGATCCTCGTGTTCCAGGTGCCGATCCCCGAGCCGCTGCGCATGCTCGAGCCGCGCGAGACCGAGACGCGCACACTGCACGCGTTGTCCGAATACGGCGTGATGCAGGTCAGCCTGTACGAGAGCATCGCGCGGCACGGCCGCATCGCCAAGACCTACAACTATCCGGTGCTGGTCAACGGGCGCTACATGATGAGCCCGTCGCCGATTCCGAAGTTCGACAACCCCAAGCTCGACCGCAATCCGGCGCTGCAGCTCTATGGCGCGGGCCGCGAGAAGCGCATCTATGCCGTACCGCCCTACACGCCGGTGAAGAGCCTCGACTTCGACGATCATCCGTTCGAGATCGAGCGCTGGACCGAATGCTGCGCGCTGTGCGGCTCGCGCGAGTCGTTCCTAGACGAGATGATCGTCGATGACGAGGGCAAGCGGCTCTACGTCTGCTCCGACACCGACTACTGCCAGGAACGCCAAGGCGCGCAGGCGCAAGGGAAGGAGGCCCCGTGAGCGCCCCTCTGCTCTCGGCGCGCGGTGTCACCAAGCGATTCGGCGAACGAATCGCGTGCCGTGACGTGAGCTTCGAGCTGTGGCCCGGAGAGGTGCTCGGGATCGTGGGCGAATCGGGCTCGGGCAAGACGACGCTGCTCAATTGCCTCGCCGGGCGCCTGACGCCCGACGGCGGCACCGTCACCTACGAATCGGCTGCGGCCGGCACCGTCGATGTCCACGGCTTGAGCGAAGCGCGCCGCCGTCTGCTCGCCCGCACCGAATGGGGCTTCGTCAACCAGGATGCGCGCGAGGGCCTGCGCATGGGCGTGAGCGCCGGCGCCAATATCGGCGAGCGGCTGATGGCGATCGGCGCGCGCCATTACGGCACCATCCGCCAGACCTCGTGCGACTGGCTGGCCCGGGTCGAGATCGACCTCGATCGGCTCGACGACCGGCCGACGACCTATTCCGGCGGCATGCGGCAACGGCTGCAGATCGCCCGCAACCTGGTCAGCGAACCGCGGCTGGTATTCATGGACGAGCCGACCGGCGGCCTCGACGTTTCGGTGCAGGCCCGCCTGCTCGACCTGCTGCGCGGGCTGGTCGACCGCTTCCATCTCTCCGCCGTTCTGGTGACGCACGATCTCGGCGTCGCGCGGCTGCTGACCCATCGCCTGATGGTCATGCAGGGCGGGAAGGTCGTGGAGGACGGTCTGACCGACCAGGTGCTCGACGATCCGCAGCATGCCTACACCCAGATGCTCGTCGCCTCGATCCTGCCGGTGTGACGACAATGCTCCCCGTCCTTCGCGTCTCCGCCCTCAACAAGGCTTTCGTCATGCACGCCCAGGGCGACCTGGCCCTGCCCGTGCTGCAGGACGTCGCCCTCTCCGTGGCGCCGGGCGAGTGCCTGGCCCTCGTCGGCCCCTCCGGCGCGGGCAAGAGCACCCTGCTGCGCTCGCTTTACGGCAACTACCGCCCGCAGTCCGGGTCGATACAGATCCGTCATCGCGACCAATGGGTCGAGCTGGTCGGCGCCGAGCCGCGAGTCGTGCTCGACGTGCGTCGCCACACGATGGGCTTCGTCAGCCAGTTCCTGCGCGTGATCCCGAGGATCGGCGCGGTCGACGTCGTGGCCGAGCCGATGGTGCGGCGCGGTGCTCCGGCGGAAGAGGCGCGCCGCCGGGCCGAGTTCCTGCTTGGCCTGCTCGGCATTCCCGCGCGGCTGTGGGCCCTGCCGCCCGCTACGTTTTCCGGCGGCGAGCAGCAGAGGGTCAACATCGCACGCTCGCTGATTGCCGATTATCCGGTCCTGCTGCTCGACGAGCCGACCGCGTCGCTCGACACGGCCAATCGCGACGGCGTCATCGATCTCATTCGCCAACGCCGCGAAGCAGGCACGGCGATCGTCGGCATCTTCCACGACACGACCGTGCGCGATGCGGTCGCCACCCGTCTTCACAACGTCGCTTTGCCCGGAGCACAGCCATGAGCGCGGAGATCATCCTGACCAATGGCCTGGTCGTGACCGCAGACGCCGCCTTTGAGGGTACTGTCGTGGTGCGGGGCGGCCAGATCGTCGAGGTGAGCCGCGGCCGATCCAGCGCCGCCAGCGCCATCGACCTTGAGGGAGACACGCTGGTACCCGGACTGATCGAGCTGCACACCGACAATCTGGAGAAGCACTTCTCGCCGCGGCCGGGCGTAAAGTGGCCGGCGGTGCCGGCCGTGATGGCGCACGATACGCAGGTCGCCGCCGGCGGCATTACGACGGTGTTCGACTCGCTCTCCCTGGGCGACGTGCGCGGCGATACCGACCGGGTGCAGAACCGCGCCCGCATGGTCGAAGCGATCTGCGAGGCGAGCGAACGGCGCATGACCCGCGCCGAGCATCGCCTTCACCTGCGTTGCGAGATCACGCCGGACGACGCGATCGAGGCCGTCGACCGCTGGATCGACCTGCCGCTGGTTGGGCTGATCTCGATCAACGACCACACGCCCGGCCAACGCCAGTTCCTCGATCCGTCCAAGCTGAAGCAATACTACATGGGCAAGTTCGCCATGACCGAGGCGCAGTTCGAGGAGTTCCATCTGCGCTCGCTCGAGCTGCACCATCGCAACGCCGTCAAGCACCGCCAAGAGATCGTCTCGCGCGCCCAGGCCCGCGCCCTGCCGCTCGCCAGTCACGACGATGCCACGGCCGAGCACGTCGAGGAAGCGGTGCGCAACGGCATGACGATCGCCGAGTTCCCGACCACCTGGGAAGCGGCCGAGGCTTCGCGCGACGCCGGGTTGGCGGTGCTGGTCGGCGCACCGAATCTCGTGCTCGGCGGATCGCATTCCGGCAACATCGCCGCGATCGATCTGATCCGCGCCAGGCAGGCCGACATCCTGTCGTCGGATTACGTGCCGGCGAGCCTGATGGAAGGCGTGTTCAAGCTGCCAGACTCCGACGCCGGCATCGACCTGCCGGACGCCGTGCGGCTGGCCTCGGTCAATCCCGCGCGCGCCGTCGGCCTCAATGATCGCGGCGAGATCGCCCCAGACAAGCGCGCCGATCTGGTCCGGGTGCGCATGCTGGGCGATGCCCCCATGGTCCGCGCGGTGTGGCGCGAAGGCGAGCGGGTCGTCTGATGACCTTTCATATCTTCCCGACCGCGAGCGTCCCGCTCGCTCATGAGCGAGCGGGACGCTCGCGGTCCGGAAGAACATGACGCCTCTCATCTACGTCATGGGACCGTCCGGAGCGGGCAAGGACTCCGTCATGAACCTTGCGCGAGAAATGCTGCCCCCCGACATGCCGGTCGCCTTCGCGCACCGCTACATCACCCGTCCGGCCGATGCGGGCGGCGAGAACCATATTGCGTTGACGCATGCCGAGTTCGCCCTGCGCCGCCAGCGCGCGCTGTTCGCCTTCCATTGGGAGGCCCACGGCAATCACTATGGCATCGGCCGCGAGATCCATGGCTGGCGCAACGCCGGTGTCACCGTCGTGGTGTCGGGATCGCGCGAGCATTACCTGAAGCTGGGCGGGATCGATGACGATACCCATCCCGTGCTGATCACGGCGCCACCCGAGCGGCTGGCCGAGCGCCTGTCAGCGCGGCGGCGCGAAAGCGAGAGCGCCACCGCCGCGCGTTTGGGCCGAGGCGAGACCTTCGAGATGACAGACCCGCGCCTGGTCACGATCCTGAACGACGGCGCCCTGGAAACGGCGGCGCGCGCCTTCGTCAGCTTGATCGCCAGACTTCAACCTTCGTCGGCCGTCCGACGCCGAGCTTGAAGCGCTCCAGCACGGTAAAGGCCTGATCCGGTGCGGCCTGCTTGAAGACGCAGAGATCGCGCACCGGCAGGGGACGGTCGACCAGATGCGAAAACCGCTGACGCAGGGCGTTGGTCACCACCGTCCGCTCGGCCGCATCGGCTAGCCGGCCGGTGAGCGTCAGATGGAAGCGCCATTCCTCGAGGACGTAGGGGTAACCCCAGCGCAACAGGAGCTCGTCCTGACGTGGCGAAAGTCCGGCCGCGCGCCGCCGCGCCAACTCTTCCTGGCCTGCGGGTCGGCGGAATTCGTCGAATTCGATGACGCAATGGTCGGCAAAATCCTGCAGCTCGGGTGAGCGCGCGGTCGGCACCAGGGCCATGAAGCCCGACAGTTCGGCCAGCGCGAGCGGCGGCGTGTTGAAGCTGCGCCTGCCCGCCGCAAAGCGACCGACCGCCGCGAGAAAGTCGATCTCCGACACCTCCTCGATCAGCGCCATCGGTGCCTTCAGCGTGCCGTGAAAGCCGTAGCGGCGCGGCTCCGCCGTGATTTCCGCCAGGCGTCGCGGATCGAGTCCCGACGACAGCGGCAACCGGTGCATGCGGGCGTCCGGCGCGCAGCCCAGCCACTGGCTGGCGATGACGGCAAGGGCTTCCTCGGGACGTGGCGCATAGTAAAGCGCGTAGCGCGGCAGAACCTCGCTCATGCCAGCCGAGCCCGGCGGCCGATCAGCGCGAAGCGGAGCTGGTTCGAAACCATGTCGATCGCGGCGACAGCGATCAGGATCATCAGGATGATGAACGAGGCCTGCTGCAGCTCCAGGGTGCGGATTGCCTCGGCGAGGTGCAGTCCGATGCCGCCGGCGCCGACGATGCCGATGATGGTCGCCGAGCGGGTGTTCGACTCGAAGAAGTAGAGTACCTGGCTCGCCAGCACGGGGAAGACCTCGGGGAGGATGCCGAACCGGACGCCCAGGATGGCGCCGCCGCCCGTCGAGATGATGCCTTCGCGCGGCTTGCGGTCCACGGCCTCGATTGCCTCGGAGAACAGCTTGCCGAAATTGCCGATGTCTGAGGTCATGATCGCCAGCACGCCCGCGAAGGGGCCAAGTCCAACCACATTGATCCAGATCAGCGCCCAGATCAGGATATCGACACTGCGAATGGTATCGAGCGAGCGGCGCGACAGGAAGTGCAGGATACGCGCCGTCGTCACGTTCTTGGCCGCGAGCAGCGCGAGCGGCACGGCGAGGACCGCCGCGGTCAGCGTGCCGAGCAGCGCGATGGCCACTGTCTCGATTAGCGACATGAGGTAGATGCGGACATGGGCCCAGTCGCCGGGGTTGGGCGGCACCATGAGGCCGGCAATCTCGCCGAGCTTGCCCAGCCCCGCGATGAACTTGCCGTCGAAGAAGCCGAGCTGCGCCATGCCGTACAGCAACAGCACCGCAGCGGCGACGCCCATCGCCAGCGTGAACCGGCGGCGTCGGTCCGATCCGCCGAAATGGTGGGGATGGCGCGCGCGGACCGCCGCCGTGTCGACCGGAATGCGAGAGACCATCAGCGACGCTCCTCGAGGCCGATCAGCCGATGGCGGACCACGCCGGTCAGCGTGTCGATCACCATGACGGTGGCAACGATCAGGAGAAGAATTGCCGAGACGTCGGAGTAGTAGAACTTGCGGATCGCCTCGACGAGGTCCATGCCGATGCCGCCGGCGCCGACGAAGCCCATGACCGTGGCGCCCCGCACATTGACCTCGAAACGCAGCAGCGTGTAACTGACGAAGTTCGACAGGGTCTGCGGCAGCGCACCGTAGCGCATCGCCGTCGTCCAATGCGCCCCCGTCGCGGTTACGCCCTCGACCGGCTTCATGTCGATGTTCTCGACCACCTCGGCGAAGAGCTTGCCGAGCGCCCCGAGCGAGTGGATGGCGACGGCCAGCACGCCGGCCATCGGCCCTAATCCGAATGCGATCACGAACATCAGCGCGAAGACCAGTTCCGGAACGGTGCGGCAGAGCTCGCAGAAGCGCCGCACCAGCATGCGCAGCCACGGCCGCGGCGAGACATTGGCCGCGGCCAGGAAGCAGAGGAAGAAGGCGCCGATCGCGCCCAGCGCCGTGCCGACATAGGCCATCAGCAGGGTCTCGGCGAGCAGCCGTAGCCAGCGTGCCAGCCCCCAGTACCATTCGACGGGATCGGTGAAGACCAGCGCACCACCATCGAGGTAGAAAAGCCGGCCGAGATAGCTCGTGAAGTTACCGAGATTTGCGAAGAACTTGACCAGGTCAACCTCGGCCGACACCGACGACAGGGCGACAGCCACCACTATGCAGGCGGCCACCAGCAACGTATTCCAGCGGCGGGCACGAACCGACGCATCGTAGGCCGCGAGCAGCGGCCCCAATTGGGCGTCGGGGAGTTGGGCGACCGGTGACGCCACGCGGCGTCAGCTCTTCTGCTTGCGCAGGCTGTCGACGAACCTGATCAGCTCGACGACGCCTTCGTAGTACTTGGCATCGACAGCCTTGAACTCGCGATCCTTGCCGTCCGACAGCTTGTCGAAGGCAGCCTTCGCCTTGGTCGGGGACTCCTGGAAGGCCTTCCAGATGGCCGCCTTCAGATCCGCCGGCAAGTCGGCGAGATAGGCGTAGGGCGAGTTCGGGATCAGGTCCGACTTCACGAGGATGCGGAAATCCTCCTTCTTCACCAGCCCCTTGTTCACCATGCGGGTCAGGTTGGAGTCGGTATCTGAGTTCCACCAGTTGGCGGCGACGTCGACCGTCTTCTGCTGCAGCGCGATGACGGCGTTTTCGTGACTGCCCGTGTAGGTGACGTGCGCGAAGTAGGTCTCGGGATTGATCTTGAGCTTGTTCAGCAGAAAACGCGGAACGTTGTTGCCCGAGGCCGAGTTGGGGTCGACCAAGCCGAGATTCTTGCCCTTGACGTCTTCCATCGTCTTGTACGGGCTGTCACTGCGTACGTAGAACACCGAGTAGTAGCCGAGGGTCCCGTCGTTGTTCACGGTGGTGCCGAACGGCTCGACCTTGACGCCGGTCACGACCGCGCGGGCGTAGGCGGCGGGTCCGTAACCCGCGAGGTGGATGGAGCCGTTGCGCTGGCCCTCGATAACGGCAGCATAATCGTTGGCAACGCGCAGCGTCACCTTCGTGCCCAGTTCCTTGGCGAGATAATCGATGAACGGACCATAGCGGTCGGTCACGCCGGAGGCGTTCTCGGCCGGCACGACGGCCAGCACCAGCTCGGGATACTTGGACTTCCAGTCCTGCGCGCGGGCGCCGCCGGCCAGGATCGTGGAGCCGGCAGCGAGCGTCGTGCCGAGCATCAGTCGACGGTTGATCATCAATGTCTCCTTGCTGTGAAGAGGAATCAGTGGCCCGCGACAGCGAAGCCGGGCGCCGCGCCGAAAGCAGGGCGGGCATCGACAGCAGCAACCTCGTCGGCTTCGAGCCCGTAGAGGTCGCGCGCCACGCCTTCGGTGAGCTGAGCCGGCACGCCATCGAACACGACGCGGCCCGACGAGAGACCGACCAGCCGGTCGCAGTATTTGCGCGCCACCTCGAGGCTGTGGAGATTGACCATCACGGTGATGCCGAAGTGCTTGTTGATGTGCAGCAGGGCATCCATCACCACCTGCGTATTGCGCGGATCGAGCGAGGCGATCGGCTCGTCGGCCAGGATGATGTCGGGCTCCTGGACCAGCGCGCGGGCGATCGCCACCCGCTGCTGCTGGCCGCCGGACAGCGTGTCGGCGCGCTGGCCGGACACGCGCGCCATGTCGAGGCCTTCGAGCGCGGAGAGACCCATCGCCTTCTCGTCCATGGTCCACAGCTTCAGAAGGGCGCGCCACAGAGGCGCGTGGAAGGACCGGCCCATCATGACGTTGGTCAGCACGTCGAGCCGGCCGGCGAGGTTGAATTGCTGGAAGATCATGGCGCAACGCGCGCGCCACGCGCGCAGGTCGCGGCCTTGCAGCGCCGTGACGTCGATACCTTCGAAGAAGATGCGGCCCTCGCTCGGGTCGCTCAGCCGGTTGATCATGCGCAGCAGGGTGGACTTTCCGGAACCCGACTGGCCGATGACACCGACGAGTTGGCCCTTCGGCACGACAAGGGAGACGCCATCGACGGCGCGCTTGTCGCCGAACTTCTTCACCACACCGTCCAGCCGCAGCATGCACTACTCCGCAACGCCCCACGGGAGCTGCGTAGCCGGGGCAGGCTGCACGCGGACGACGTTTTGGTTACAGAAAAGCGACTCGTGGATAAGCCGGGATATGCAGGACAGTCGATTGTCCGGCCGGTGGCCGGGGAATACGCTTGTGGGGCTCTCTACGCGTGCCCGCGTTCCGAATGCCAAAGTCCACAATGCTCTCGGGAGGAGCCGAATGACAAACGAAGCAAACGCCCGTGACTTGTCGCGGCGCGGTCTGATCACGGTTGCCGGCGTCGGCGCCGCCGCGTTGCCCCTGCTTGCCCAGGCGCAGACCACTCCGTCACCGGCGCCGGTCGGCCCACCCACGACCATTACCAATCCGCCACGGGATTTCAGCCCGCGGGGGGCGCCCACCACCTATTTTCGCGATCCCGACGTTCTTACGGTCGATCCCTCGTTCAACGCGGTCACACAACCGAACGCTTCTATCGTTCGGCTGTGGTCCGGCGCGCTGTGGGCGGAGGGCCCGGCCTGGAACGCCCAGGGTCGCTATCTGCTGTGGAGCGATATCCCCAACAATCGTCAGCTGCGCTGGCTCGAGGACGACGGAAGGGTGAGCGTATTCCGCCTGCCCTCCAACAACAGCAATGGCAACAGCTTCGATTTCCAGGGGCGGCAGCTTTCGTGCGAGCACCTGACGCGCCGTGTCGTGCGCTACGAGCTCGACGGCTCCGTCTCCGTGCTGGCCGACAGCTACCAGGGCAAGCGTCTCAACTCGCCGAACGACGTGGTGGCACACCCGGACGGCAGCTACTGGTTCACCGACCCACCCTATGGCGGCCAGCTCTACGAGGGCACGCCCGACACGGCGGGCGGTCCGAGCAATGCGCAGGGACGGCTGAATCCAAGGCTCGGTCAGCCGCCGGGCATGGGCAACTTCCGGCGCGAGCTGCCAACCAACTGCTATCGTATCGATCCGAGCGGTCGGGTCGACCTGGTGATCACCGAAGAGCAGGTGCCCGACCCCAACGGGCTCTGCTTTTCGCCCGACCACAAGCGTCTCTACGTCGCGAGCACCGGCAAGGGACCGGGCGATACCGGGCCGGGCGGCAAGGGCGATATCTGGGTATTCGACGTCGGCGAAGACAACAAGCCCGCCAACGGCCGGCGCTTCTCGGATTGCGTGGTGGACGGCATCAAATGCGGGCCGGACGGCCTGCGCTGCGACGTCAACGGCAACCTGTGGGCTTCGAGCAACGCCGGACGGAACGTTGGCTATAGCGGCGTGACGGTATGGAATTCCGACGGCATGCTGATCGGCCGGATTCGCCTGCCGGAGGTGTGTGGCAACGTCTGCTTCGGGGGGCCCAAGCGCAACCGCCTGTTCATGGCGGCGAGCCAGTCGCTCTACGCGCTCTTTGTCGGCACGCAGGGCGCCGCGCCGGGCTGATGCCAAGTACGTCGAGCTCGGGCTGGGAGCGCGGCTCTCCCGGCAATGATCGTCAGCGCTCGCGGTTGTCGATGTCCCGCGCGAGCACCTCGCGCTTGCCGACGTGGTTGGCGGCGGTGACCACCCCCTCGCGCTCCATGCGCTCGACGATGCGGGCGGCGCGGTTGTAGCCGATCTGCAGGTAGCGCTGGATAAAGCTCGTCGAGCACTTGCGCTCGCGGGCGACCAGAGCGATCGCCTGGTCGTAAAGCTGGTCGCTCTCGCCCTCCTCGCTTCCCTCTCCCGGGGCGGCGCCTTCCTCGGCATCGGGATCGTCCGTGACCGATTCGATGTAGTCCGGCGCGCCCTGCGCGCGCAGATGGCGCACTACCTCCTCGACCTCGCCGTCGCTCACGAATGGGCCGTGCACGCGCGCGATCTTGCCGCCGCCGGCCATGTAGAGCATGTCGCCCTGTCCGAGCAGCTGCTCGCCGCCCTGTTCGCCCAGGATGGTACGGCTGTCGATCTTCGACGTAACCTGGAAGGAAATGCGGGTCGGGAAGTTCGCCTTGATGGTACCGGTGATGACGTCGACCGACGGCCGTTGCGTCGCCATCACGACATGAATCCCGGCAGCGCGCGCCATCTGCGCCAGGCGCTGGACGGCGGCCTCGATCTCCTTGCCGGCGACCAGCATAAGGTCGGCCATCTCGTCGATGATCACGACGATGAAAGGCAACGGGTTAAGGTCGATCTCCTCGTCCTCGAACGTGGGACGGCGCGTCTCGGGATCGATGCCGGTCTGCACCTTCCGCGTCAGCAGGACGCCCTTCTTGCGCGCCTCGCCGAGCTTTTCGTTATAGCCCGCGATATTGCGCACGCCCTGCGCGCTCATCGCGCGATAGCGGTCCTCCATCTCGCGCACGACCCACTTCAAGGCGACGATTGCCTTGCGAGGTTCGGTGACGACCGGCGTCAGCAGATGGGGGATGTCCTGATAGACGCTGAGCTCCAGCATCTTGGGATCGATCATGATGAAGCGGCACTTGTCCGGCGGCAGCCGGTAGAGCAGCGACAGGATCATGGTGTTGACCGCCACCGATTTGCCCGAGCCGGTAGTGCCGCCGATCAGCAGATGCGGCATGCGCGCGAGGTCGGCGATCACCGGATCGCCGCCGATGTCCTTGCCCAGTGCGAGCGGCAGCGCGAGGCGGTTGTCCTCGTAGTGGCGCGCCGAGAACATCTCGCGCAGGAACACCGTCTCGCGCCGTGCGTTGGGCAGCTCGATGCCGATCACGTTCCGACCCGGCACGGTGGCGACGCGCGCCGAGACCGCGCTCATCGAGCGGGCGATGTCGTCGGCGAGGCCGATCACGCGGCTCGCCTTTGTGCCGGGCGCCGGCTCCAGCTCGTAGAGCGTCACGACAGGGCCCGGCCGGACCTTCACGATCTGCCCTTTCACACCGAAATCGTCGAGCACCGTCTCGAGTAGGCGCGCATTCTGCTCGAGCGCCGCCTCGTCGATCTTGGTCTCCGCCGCGACCCGCGAGGGAAGCGACAGCAGGTCGAGCGGCGGAAGCTGGTAGTCGCCGCCGAGGTCGAGTTCGCGTTGTCCGATCTTGGAGGCGCGCTTGCCCTGCGCTACCGACGGCTTGCGCGGCACGATCTTCACGGCCGATCCGGACGGTGTCTCGGAGTCAGGTGAGTCCGCGGGAAGCAGATCCGGTGTGAACGGATTGTCGTCGTTGTCGAGCGCCTCGCCATTGGCGGCCACACCGCCGCGTTCTGCGATCGCGTCGGCCGCGGGCACCGGGGGGGTCGCGAAAGCCGTCGGTTCGATGGCTCCACGCTGGGGCTCGACCGACGCGGCGCCCTGACGTGGACGGCCCATGACGGGCTCGATGCGGACGCCGCCCGCGCGGCGATCGAACAGCGCTCGCTCGACTGTCGCAGCGAGAGCGGGGCTGTCGCTGACGGGCGGCAGCCCGGCATGAATCGATGCGGGCGCGGGCGGAATCTCGGCCGCCGCAGGCTCGATCGGCGAGTAAGGGGCTTCGACCAGCAGCGAGTCGCGCGGCGGCAAGGGCGCGCCCTCGATCGGGATCTGCTCGAAGCGCGACTTCGCGGAGGTCTCGAAATGGGCAGGATCGTACTGGCTGGCGTCAATCTCGCCCGGTATCTCGGCATAGCCGATTTCCGGTGCAGGGGGGTCGTTCCGATCGTCGAACGATTCTGTCCGGCCGCGCCACAGGCCGACGAACGCCTGCACCAGCCACAAACTCCATACGAAGGGAGCGCGCAGAATGCGGAAGATAAGCGGCAGGTCGGTGCGATTCATGCCGAGCGCGGGCGCCATGGCAATGAAGGCAAGGGCGGCACACGCGGGTTCGATCAGGGTGAGGCTGCCGCCGCTCGAATGGGTCAGCACGAAATCGCGGAAGCGGCCGATCAGGGCCAAGCCGACCAGCCCGCCAGGGCCGGCATGGGTTGCGGCGCCACCGACATCACCCAGCCCGACGCAGGCAACACTCATCATCAACAGGGCCAGCAGCAGCAAGGAAAGGCGCAGACCGAAAAAGCCGAGATGGTGTGTGCGCAGCAGGCGCACGCCCCAGGTGATCAGCGCCACCGGCACCAGCACGATGGCTAGGCCGAAGGTCTGCAGCAGCACGTCGGAGACGTAGGCACCCGGCACGCCCATCAGGTTGACAGGGGCATTGCCGGTCGCGTGATTCAGCGACGGATCGGCCGTGCTGAAGGTAAAGACCGATATCAGGACCGCCACGCCCAGGCCCGCCAAGCCTACCCCGACCAGTTCCATCAGGCGACGGCGCAGGAAATCGCGCCCGCCTTCGGGAAGAATCGTCGTCCGATGGGTGCCAGCAATCCCGATGTTGGCCATCACAGCACCGCGGCGAGTCGGGAGAGTCCTTCCCGCGTGGTCTGCTCGTCATGCACCAGCGCGACCCGGATGTAGCGCTCGGCAGTATTGATGCCATCGGTCTCGCGGCACGCATAGGCTCCTGGCAGCACCTTGACGTGCGCCTCGCGCCAAAGCTTGCGCGTCGCCTCAACGCCGTCGCCCACGTCGAGCCACAGGAAGAAACCACCGCCCGGTGTATAATAGCCAAATCGGTTGTGCAGGATCTGCTCGGCGACCCTGAAGTTCCGCCGATACCATTCGCGCGTCGCGAGTGGATGGATCTCCTCGCGCCACAGCGCAGCGGAGGCCTTCTGGACGGCGAAGGGAATCTGCGGCCCGCCATAGGTGCGCCAGCGCAGGACCATCGCCACCAGCTTGGGATCCCCCGCCACGAAGCCGGAGCGAAGGCCGGCGGCATTCGAGCGCTTGGAGAGCGAATGGAACACCGCGAGATTGCGGAATGGATCCTTGCCGCCGGTTTCATCGATCTCGAGCGCCGCCTCGAGCGCGCCCGGTGGGGCATCGCCAGTGTAGATTTCCGCATAGCATTCGTCGACGGCAAGCACTGCATCGTGCCGACGGCAGAGGCGCAGCAGTGTCTTGAGATAGTCCTTGTCGGCGATCGCGCCCTGAGGGTTCGCCGGCGAGCAGAGATAGACGACCGTCAGGCGCCGCCAGGTTGTTTCATCGAGGCTTTCGTAATCGGGCAGGAAACCGTTCGACGCGGGCGCATTGACCAGTAGCGGCTCGGCGCCCGACAGCACCGCGCCACCGAAGTAAGCTTGATAAAAGGGATTGGGTAGCGCGACGATGGGTTTGGCGCCGCCCTTCTGCTGCGGCGTCGCCACGGTGGCGATGATGTAGACGCCTTCCTTGCTGCCAGCTGTCGGATGGACATGCTGCGCGGGATCGAGCAGACCGGACGGCAGCCGATACCGGCGCGTAAGCCACTCGCAGATCGCCGCGTTCAGATCGGGCAATCCGCCGTTGGGCGGATAGCGATTCCAGCCATCGATCTCGTCGTTGACGATCTGGCGTGCGAACGCAGGCATCGCACCTTGCGGCTCACCGACCGACATGTTGATCAGGGTGACGTTTTCCGGCGGCGCGATCGGCGCCAGCAGCGAATTCAACCGCGCAAACGGGAAATCGCTCAACGTCTCGGTCAGACGAGGGTTGAACATCACCAACCTTCCAGTGGGCCCAGATTGGCCGTAGTAGTCTCAAGCGCCGACGCGAAGGGGAATCTTGCCGGACAAGCTAACGGCTTATTTTAGGCAGGAGATTCCCCTATAACAACATACAACTAGGCGGCGTTCTTCAACTACTGGGGTCGCTTGGGAACAGCACACTCTATGGCTAGCCTGTGCGGCTCTGGGGCGCGGCTCTCTCCAGCGATGGACAAGGGCGCAATGGAACGCCGAATCGAGGCACGTCGTCTCCGAGGCCGGAGAGTGTTCCAACGCGCGATAGCGGAAATAGTAACTACAAGCCTAGCAGTCGCGTGGGCTACAATGCGTTGGAGCCCGACTCACCGGTGCGGATCCGAAGAGCTTGCTCGACGGGAGTAACGAAAATCTTGCCGTCGCCGATCTTGCCGGTGTGAGCCGCCTTCTGGATCGCCTCGACGGCACGTTCGACCTGGCTGTCGTCGACCACGATCTCTATCTTCACCTTGGGCAGGAAGCTCACGAGATATTCGGCACCGCGATAGATCTCGGTTTGGCCCTTCTGACGCCCGAAACCCTTCACCTCGCTCACCGTCAGGCCCGAAACACCCACACCGGTCAGCGAATCGCGCACTTCGTCGAGCTTGAACGGCTTGATGATGGCGGACACCAGCTTCATGGACTGTCTCCTCACTCTGTCGGCGAACGACACGCAGTGATCTAGCAGGCACGGCGCCAAACGCCAAAGAAAATGGCCCGACGGAAGCCCGTCGGGCCGAGGTGCAACCGCCGCGACACGGAAGCGGCGGTTAGGAACCGGGGAGGAAGCCGGTTCGGAAAGCCAGGGGGACGCGCGATACCGCAGACGGCGCTCGCGCGCCGCGCTCAGTGCACCGTTTCGCCGTGGAGGTTGATGTCGAGACCCTCGACCTCTTCCTCGGTCGTGACACGCAGGCCGATGACGACATCGACGATCTTGAGGATGACGAAGGTCGCGACCGCGCACCATGCGATGCAGACGAGGGAACCCCAGAGCTGTGTCAGGACCTGGCCGGCGTTGCCGTCGATCAGGCCCTTCTTGCCCTCGCCGCCGATCGCCTCGACGGCGAACACGCCGGTCAGGATCGCGCCGACGAAGCCGCCGACCCCGTGCACGCCGAATGCGTCGAGCGAGTCATCGTAGCCCATCGCATGCTTGAGGCCCGTGGCGCCCCAGAAGCAGATCACGCCGGCCACGAGACCGATCACCAGCGCCCCGGTCGGATTGACGAAGCCCGAGGCGGGTGTGATGGCGACGAGCCCGGCCACAGCGCCCGAGATGATGCCGAGAACCGAAGGCTTGCCGCGGGTGATCCATTCCGCGAACATCCAGGCGAGCGCTGCGGCAGCGGCGGCGATCTGGGTGACGGCCATGGCCATGCCGGCATTGACGCCGGCGGAGACCGCCGAACCCGCGTTGAAGCCGAACCAGCCGACCCACAGCAGGGACGCGCCGATCACCGAGTAGACCAGGTTGTACGGCGCCATGTTGTCCGCGCCGAAGCCCTTGCGCTTGCCGAGGACCAGCGCGCAGACCAGGCCGGCGACGCCGGCATTGATGTGCACCACGGTGCCACCTGCATAGTCCAGCACGCCCCAGTCGCCAAGGAACCCGCCGCCCCAGACCCAATGCGCGATCGGCGCGTAGACCACGATGGACCACAGCCCCATGAACCACATCATAGCCGAGAATTTCATGCGCTCCGCGAAGGCGCCAGCGATGAGGGCCGGCGTGATGATGGCGAAGGTCATCTGGAAGGACATGTAAACCGATTCGGGGATCGTCTTGGCGAGATCGTGCACCGAGTCGAGCGCCATTCCCGACAGGAAGACACGGCTCACGCCACCGACGACGGAGCTGCCGCTGGTCAAAGCGAGGCTGTAGGTGATCACCATCCAGAGGACGGTCGCCAGGCAGGTCACCGCGAAGCTCTGCATGACCGTGGCGAGCACGTTCTTCTTGCGCACCATGCCGCCGTAGAACAGCGCCAGCCCGGGGATGGTCATCATCAGGACCAGCGCCGTCGATGTCAGCATCCAGGCGGTGTCGCCGGTATCCAGCTTGGGCTTCTCGTCCTGAGCCCACGCGGCCATCGGCAGGAGAACAGCGCCAGCCACCCCAAGGCCGGTCGCCGTATCACGGAACTTGCGAAACATTTTCTTACCTCAGGTATCAGTTAATTCTCGGGATCATCACAGCGCGTCGATACCGGACTCGCCGGTTCGGATGCGGATCGCCTGCTCGATTCCGTACACGAAGATCTTGCCGTCACCGATCTTGTCCGTGCCCGCCGCCTTGCGGATGGTCTCGACCGCGCGCTCGACGAGGCTATCGTCGACCACCACCTCGATCTTCACCTTGGGCAAGAAACTCACGGCGTACTCGGCGCCGCGATAAATCTCGGTCTGGCCCTTCTGCCGGCCAAACCCCTTCACTTCGCTCACCGTCAAGCCCTGGATGCCGAGCGCCGTGAGCGCGTCGCGCACGTCGTCCAGCTTGAACGGCTTGAAGATCGCCATCACCATTTTCATCGAGCATCCCCCTCGAAACCAAAACCGCATCAACGGCTGGCAGGGGATCTGCAATGTCCATGCCAAACCCACCGCTCCTTTGTAATTTAGATTGGCACGGCAATTGCGTGCTCCTGCTCTCGTAGACGGAGCAACCAACGGTCTGACCAGCCGGCGGACCTAAACGAGACTTCGGGGGATAGTAAGAATGCTTAAGAAAGTTGCCGCGACGTGCATTGGCCTGCTCACCTTTTGTGCTGCGGCCGCAGCAACCGCTCAGACCGCACCACCAGCCCAGACCGTACCGCCCGCTACTCCCGCACCACCCGCAGCACCTGCCGAGGAAGAAAAACCGGTGTGGCGCGCCCCGTTCGGCGGCACATTCTCCGTCGGCGGCACCTTCGCGACCGATTATTCATATCGCGGCATCTCGCAGACCCAGCGCCAGGTCGCCTTCCAGCCGTTCATCACCTATGAGACCCCGTCGGTTACCAGCGACCTCGCCACGGTCTCCGGATATGTCGGCGCCTGGGCCAGCAACGTCTACTTCCCGCCCACCAACGCCTTCGCCGAGGTCGACATCATCGCCGGCGTCCGCGCCAAGGCGATGGATAGCAAGCTGACCTTCGACCTGGGCTACATCCGCTACAACTATCCGGGCGTCGACGACACGCTGGGCTTCGGCTTCAACGAAATCGGCCTCGTGGTCGGCTACGACTTCGGACCGGTCGCGCTCAGCGGCGCCGTCCGCTACAGTCCCAACTTCTTCGCCAATTCGGGCAACGCCTGGTACAAGTGGGCCCAGGCGACCGTGCCGCTGCCCTTCATCAACATCAACGAGAATGTCTCGTTCAAGCTGTTCGGCACGATCGGCAATCAGTCGGTCCAGTACTACACCCGCTACGGCATTCCCGCCGACAACTACTGGGACTGGCAGCTCGGCGCCACCGCCACCGTCTGGGGCGTCGACCTCACTGTCGCCTATACGGACACCAACATCGACGTCGCGGGCTGCCTCAACACCCAGAACTGCCAGGGCCGCGTCATCTTCTCGATCAGCAAGACGTTCTGATATCAGGCGGCTTGCGAGCTAACATCGTCGGGCCGGGCGGCAGGGTTGCCGCACGACCCCACGGCTGTCATGTAGGGCGGCATGCCGCCCTTTCTGGACAGTGATCGCGTCGACTTGGCAGTCATCGGCGCCGGCTTGAACGGGAGCCTGCTGGCTTTTGCGGCCGGGCAGGCCGGTCTGCGGACGGCGCTGGTAGATCGCCTGCCGCTTGCCTCGTTGACCGAGGCAGCATTCGACGGCCGCACGACGGCAATCGCGTACACCAGCCAGCGCTTATTCAAAGCGATCGGCATCTGGGACGAGCTCGAAGGCCGCGCCGAGCCGATTCTCGATATCCGCATCTCAGATACCGGACACGACGGCCGCACCAGCCCGCTGTTCCTGCATTTCGACCATCGGGAGGCTGCCGAGGGCGATGCCGAGCCGATGGGATGGATCGTCGAGAACCGCGTCCTGCGCGCCGCCTTGTTGCGTCAGCTCCAGACGTGCCCCGCGGTCGAACTGGTGGCGCCGGACGAGGCACTCGACACCCGTCGGGACGCGCACAAGGTCGAGATCGCGCTAAAGAGCGGACGGCTGCTCGCCGCCCGGCTCGTCGCCTCGGCCGAGGGCCGCTTCGGAACCATGCGTGAAGACGCCGGCATCGGCGCACGCGCCTGGTCGTACGGCCAGATCGCGATCGTCTTGCTGGCGCACCATGAGCGGCCGCACCGCGGCGTGGCACAGGAGAAGTTCCTGCCCGGCGGGCCGTTCGCCATCCTGCCGATGCGCGACGGCGAAGCCGGTGAACATCGCTCGTCGATCGTGTGGACCGAGCGCGCGAGCATCGCGAGACGTCTGCTCGAACTGGATGCGCCGCGCTTCAATGCCGAATTCGCCCGCCGCTTCGGCGACTTTCTCGGGCACGTCGAGCCGGCCGGCCCGCGCTGGTCGTACCCGCTTGGGCTGGTCCATGCCGAGCGCTATGTCGACGAGCGAATGGTGCTGGTGGGCGACGCCGCGCATGGCATCCATCCAATTGCCGGCCAAGGCTACAATCTTGGAGTGCGCGATATCGCTGCACTGGTCGAGGTGCTGATCGACGCCAAGCGCCTGGGGCTCGATATCGGCGCCGCCGATACGCTGGAGCGCTATGCACGCTGGCGGCGTACCGATAATTTCACCATGGTCGCGGCGACCGACCTGCTGAACCGCCTGTTCTCCAATGACATCGAGCCGTTGCGCCTGGTGAGGGATGCCGGGCTGGCCACCGTCAATCGCATCCCGTCGCTGCGCAAGTTCTTCGTCCGCCACGCCATGGGACTGGGCGGCGACCTGCCCAAGCTGATCAGGGGCGAACGGCCTTAGCACTTCCGGCGAGGACGACGAGGGCGGCGCCGACGTCGATCGCTGCCGCCAGCAGGAGCGGCAGGCGGTAGTTCCCGGACGCATCGTGCAGCAATCCGTAGAAGCTCGGGCCGAGCGCAATGGCAAGCTGAATGACGCACGACGCGATGCCGTAGACGCCGCCGAACGCCGCCGCGCCGAATTCACGACGGACAATGATCGGCGCCAGCGTCGTGACATTGCCGATGGTCATGCCCATCAACGCGCTGCCCGCGATGAGCATCGCCGGCACGGACCAGATCGCCATGGCGGACAACGCGCCCGCCGCCACGATCATCATCGCCGCCGCGGTCGTGCGCGCGCTGATCTGATCGGCAAACCGCGCGAGCAGCAGCCGGCTCAGGAGGGCCGCGATCGCCGTCAGCGATACCGCGACCGACGTCCCGGCGGTTCCGAGCACGGGCGACAGCAAGGTCACCTGGTGAGTGACAAAGCCGACCTGCACCATCATGCCTATGCCGAAGCCCGCCATCACGCTGCGCAGCGCCGCGGTGCGCAGCGCGTCACGACGGGTCCATGCCGGTCCCCGGGGCGCGGCGGCAGAAGATGCCACGACGGCGCCATCGGGCAGAAGGCCAATATCCTGAGGACGGCGCTTCAGCACGAAAACCGCCGGAGGCAACATCACCGCCAAGGCAATCACCGCCCCGACCGTCGTGGTCGCGGAAAGTCCCAGCCGGTCGATGCCGAACAGCAAGACCGGAACGCCGGCCAGGCCGCCGACACTCGCCCCCAGTGAAGCGATCGACACCGCGCGGCCCTGATGACGTTCGAACCACGGCGCGAGCGTCGTCGCTACAGCCGTCATCGACAGGCACGCCCAGCCGATTCCCATGACGAGAAAGGCAGCGTAGGTCTGCCAGGGTACAGAGAGATGACCGATCGCAGCGACGCCTGCGGCTAGTGCCGTTATGCCGAGTGCAAAGATCGGCTGCGGGCCGAAACGGCCGAGGATGCCGCCGACGGGGATCAGCAGCAGCGCACTCACGACATAGAAGAGCGTTATCGCGCCGGAGACGAGGCCGGTCGGCCATCCCTTCTGCTCGACCAGCGCATGCAGATAGACGCCCGCGCCGAAAAGGCCGAGCGCGTTGGCGAAAACCGAGGCCACCAGGCAAACCGCGACGATCCGCCAGCCGTAGAACATCCGGGACATGTCGTGTGGTAGCACGTCGTGGTCTGGGAACGATTCGGTCGGGGCCGAAGCACCGGACGGCGTAACTGGAGTTGCGCCCTTCCGGCGAAGCTCCTATCTCCAAAGCCCAGATTTCGAGGACTCCAATGGCTCAGGCACAAGTTCCCGTGACCGTGCTCACCGGCTATCTCGGCGCCGGCAAGACCACGCTGCTGAACCGTATATTGAGCGAGCAGCACGGCAAGAAATACGCCGTGATCGTCAACGAGTTCGGCGAGCTCGGCGTCGACAACGACCTGGTGGTCAATGCCGACGAGGAAGTATTCGAGATGAACAACGGCTGCATCTGCTGCACCGTGCGCGGCGACCTGATCCGCATCATCGAAGGGCTGATGAAGCGCAAGGAGAAGTTCGACGGCATCCTGGTCGAGACGACCGGCCTGGCCGATCCCGGCCCTGTCGCCCAGACCTTCTTTACGGACGAAGACGTGAAGGCCCGCACGCGGCTGGATGCGATCGTCACCGTGGTCGACGCCAAGCACTTCCTCGGCCAGCTCGAGCAGGGCGACGAGGCGGAGGAGCAGGTCGCCTTCGCCGACGTGATCCTGCTCAACAAGACCGACCTGGTCAGCGCCGAGGATCTCGCCAAGGTCGAGGCCAGGATCAAGTCGATCAATCCCTATGCGCGGCTGCACCGCACGCAGAAGAGCCAGATCGAGCTCGCCGCGATACTCGACAAGGGTGCGTTCGATCTCAAGCGTATCCTGGAGTTCGAGCCCGATTTCCTCGAGCACGGCCACGACCACGACCACGGCGACGAGGTCGCGAGCCTCTCCTTCACGGCCGACAGGCCGGTCGATCCCGACAGGTTCCAGAAGTGGATGGGCGCGCTGCTTCAGCTGCGCGGCGGCGACATCCTGCGCAGCAAGGGCATCCTGGCGATCGACGGGGCGCCCAGGCGCTATGTCTTCCAGGGCGTGCACATGATGATGGATGCCGACTGGGGCTCTTTATGGAAGGATGGCGAGAAGCGCGCCAGCAAGCTGGTCTTTATCGGCCGCAATCTCGACGCCGAGAATCTGAAGCGCGGTTTCGAAGACTGCCTGAAGTAAGCCGGTGAAGTTCGATCTCGGAAATCCGGCGTGGCGCGCTACGCTGCCGCCCTCCCGCTCGGTCGCGGCGGATGCTCCCGTCTCCGCCTGTGCCTTCAGTCGCGACGGCAAGATCGCCGCTTTTGCGCTCGGTGACGGATGCGTGCGCCTGATCGCGGCCGACGTCACGGCAGCGCCGAGTGCAGCGACCGACCCGGTCCACAAGGGCGCGGTGCTCTCGCTGATCGCAGATCCGCTCAATGACGGCTTCGTTAGCGGTGGCGACGATGGTCGCCTGCTGCGCATCGGCCTCGACGGCAAAGCGACGGAGATCGCCAACCACAAAGGCAAGTGGATCGACAAGCTCGCCGCCCATCGCGGCAACGGCACCGTTGCTGCCTCGGCCGGCAAGATGGCGCTGGTGGTCGACAAGTCCGGCGAGGTGCGCGAGTTCGGCCCGCATCAGAGCACGGTAACGGCGGTCGACTTCAGCAAGGACGGCAGCCGCATCGCCTGCTCTCACTACGATGGCATCACGATCTGGAGCATCGGCCACGTGGTCCTGCCGCCGCGCCGCTTTGCCTGGCGCGGCAGCCATGTCGCGCTGAAATGGAGCACGGACGGCAAGTTCATCGCCACCGGCACGCAGGAAAACGACATCCATGTCTGGCGCATCGCCCAGGCGAATGACATGCGCATGGCGGGCTATCCGGCCAAGGTGAAGTCGCTGTCGTGGTCAGCCGATGCGCGCTGGCTCTACACCTCTTCTCAGCCGGTGTTCACCGCCTGGCCGTTCGCCGGCAAGGGACCCGAAGGCAAGCCACCGCTGCAGTTCGGCGAGGAAGGCGCAGGCCTCTTCACTGTAGTTGCCGCCCATCCCACCGCGGAGTACGTGGCTGGCGGCTACGATTCGGGGGAGCTGCAGCTCGGCGACATCAAGACCCGTCGGTCGGTGGTGCTCAAGATGTCCGACGGCGCGCCGGTCAGCGCGCTGGCCTGGTCGCCTGACGGCACCCGTCTCGCGGCCGGTAACGAGAACGGCGACATGCTGGTGATCGATCTGCGGCGCTGACCGTCAGCTCGTCCTCTTCAACGAGGCGTATACCTTCACGCGCTGTGCCCGGATATCGACCTTCAGCAAGTCGCCGGCGATCTTTCCGGTGATTTCAGCGCTCGACGTCGAACAACTGGCATCCTCGGGAAAGCGGATGCGGCCTGCGAATTCGCCGGCAGGCGTCGACGGCAGAGAGAACTTGAAGGTCCCACAGCGCCGCTCGTTGACCTCTCCGGTCACCCGCCCATTTGCCAGCGTGAACGTCGCGTTGAACAACATCGAAATCAAGGGCCCCCCGACGGTAGAGGTCGTCAGAGCGCCCGCGTAACTGCCGTCGATCGACGCGGCCACGGGGACCGGCTGCACTGTGCCGGGTGTCAACGATGTCGCGGCAGGTGCGTTCAAGCCGGCGCCGGCCTTGCGCGCAGCGCTCTCGTCGGCCTTCTTCCTCTGCTCTTCCTCGAATTTCTGAACAGCGGCGGCCGCCTCGCGCAGCAGCTCCGGCTTCTGGCTGTCCGTCAGGAACCCGGTCGGCGGCTGATTACGGGCTTTCTGCCAGCCGGCGATCATCTCGCGGCTGCGCGACCCAAAGGCGCCGTCGACGCCTCCCGCGTCGAATCCGAGCGAGGCCAGAGCGACCTGGACCAGCGCGCGATCCGAAGGCATCAGGCCGAGGGCCGCCTCGGCAGCCTCCGCCCGCTTCCTCGCTTCGAGTTCTGCCGCCGCCCTCAGCTCGAGCTGCCGCCGTTTCTCCTCCTCCGCCGCGCGGCGCTCGCCGCTGTTGCCGGCCAGGGCCTGCTCCGGCTGCCTCCGTGCTTCGGCCTCAGTGACGGCGCTTCGACGGGAATCCTCTGCGGCTTGGTGAAGACTGGCGACCTCGATCGCAGCGCTTCCACGTTTCGCCTCCAGGGAGCGGTCTTCGAGAACGAGCCATGCGCCCCCACCGAGTGCAGCCGCGAGGCCGACACCCAGACTAGCTTGAAGCAGCGAGCGCGTGGGACGCGCCCCACGAGTTCGCGATGCCGTACCGAGGGCAAGCGACGCCCTCGATGGAAACATCGCCACCGTCGGTGTGTCGTCACCAGCGTGCAGGTCGGTAGAGACCGGCATGCTTACCCTCGGCGGCGACGGCTGCTGCAAAAAAAGATCGCGCCAAGCAGCGATGGTTTGCGGACGCCTGGCGGGACGAAGGACGAGACCGGCGTCAACACCGGCAAGCAGCGCCAGCTCGAAGCCTGCGGGAGCCCGTCGTAGTAGCGGCTGGTATTGGTCGTCGAGCAAGCGCTCGAAGCTGCTCGGCGGCAGGGCGCCGGTGATCGCCCGATGCAGAGTGGCTGCCAAGGAATAGATGTCGGTCCACGGTCCCTGGTTGGCCGACGTGATCTGTTCTGGCGCGGAATAGCCCGGCGTGAAGATCGCAGTCGTGGCCGACGCCATTCCGGCCGCTGCGGCGCGCGATGCGCCAAAGTCGATCAGCGTCGGTCTGCCGTCGGGCCGCAACAGGATGTTCGCAGGCTTGATGTCGCGATGCAGGAAGCCCGCGGCATGAACCCTCTCCAGCCCTAGCAGCAAAGGCTCCAGGATGGTCGCGATCTCGCCGGGGCCAAGCCGCGTGCGCTCGGCCAGCACCTTCTCGAGCGTCCGGCCTTGCACGCACTCCATGATCATGTAGGCAGTGCCGTTGGCTTCCAGGAAGTCGTGCACCCGCACAACCCCAGGGGCATCGTACAGCGTGGCCAGGATGCGAGCCTCGGCGACGAACCGCTCGCGACCCCAGTTGAATTCATCTGCCATTTGGGCCGACCGGGGCATCACGTCGGCCCCATGACGCCGAATGGCGAGGAGAGACGGCAGATACTCCTTGATCGCGACCTCGCGCCCCAGCTGCTCGTCGAGCGCAAGGTAGGTAATGCCGAAACCGCCTTGGCCCAGCACTCCCTTGACCTCGTATCGGGCAATCCGTGACCCGATCGGCAGCGCGTCGAAATCTATCGGCGGCGCAGCGCTCGACCCTCTTACCGTCATGAGGGACCGTCCCCCGACTCTGGACGGCAAATCTAGGCCTCCCTCCATCGGCCGGCAACGACAATGGCGACAGGTGCGCTCGAGCTGCTTGCTTTTGCGCTGGGTGGCTGCCGTGTGTTTGTTTCCGGCCAGCGTACGCACAGTAGCGCCGGACGCGGCAAAGTGCGCGAGTTCGGTCCGTACACAAGCGGGGCGACCGGGCTCGGCGCGGCAGCCGTGTCGCGCTGAGATGGAGCACGGACGGCAAGTTCACTGCCTACGTGGCCGGCGGCTACGATTCGGGCGAGCTGTAGCTCGGGGACATCAAGATGCGCCGCTCGGTGGTGCTCAAGATGTCCGACGGCTCGCCGGTCAGCGCTCTCACCTGGTCGCCCGACGGCTTCCGCCTCGCTGCCGGCAACGAGAACGGCGACATGCTGGTGATTGACCTGCGGCGCTGACGCGACCAGCGGCGACATTCCACCGCCATGCCAACGCAGCGCCACGTCTATCGGGCGATGGAACGATAATGCCTTCCAGGCTATTGCCCGACAGCAAGCCTGGCGCTTTCCGTCTCAAGAAAGGCGCGGGCCGCCGAGAGATCGACCGACGGATCGAGCCGCGTGATCGTATCGAGTGCGGCCGACAGGGTGGGCAGGAAACTCGCGACGAGGCACGAGAGGGCGAACGGCCGATCGAGCTCTATCCACGTCAACGCCGCCTGATCGGCGCTGGCGATCCAACCGCGGAGCGCGATCCGCACGGCCGGATGGGTGGATTCGAGACCGAGCTGCCGTGCTTTGGCCTCGATCGCCGTCCATCGGTCCCGCTCGAAGATCTGCTGGACGTCGGCGTCGGCGCCGATGCTGCCGCGCATCAGGCTGACGAAGAACGCCGGGTTGTCGGCGATTGAGGCGTATTGCGCCTCCATGTCGGCGATCGGGCCTTCCGCCCCCTCGCGGAGGCGGTCGGCACGGCGCGCGCGCAGGTGCGCGGCAATCTCTTCCATCGCCGCGAGATAGATGCCGCGCTTGCTGCCGAAGTGATGGAAGAGCGATCCGTGCGCCATTCCGGCGCGGCCCACGATGTCGTCGACCTCCACTGTCTCGTACGGCCGGCGCGCAAAGAGCTTGGCCGCCGACCGCAGCAGGCGTTGCCGCGCCTCTCCCGCGCGCGCCTGCCGCACGCCGATCTTTCCGCTTTCGCGCATCAGCTCCGAGCCTATCGGGAGGAATGACATTTGTCGACTTGAAGTCATTGACTTGAAGTCAACCACCCTTCACCTTCGCCCGAGAGCGACTTGGAGGAGACGATGCGAGGTTCGATGGCGGTTGGCCGGCTGGCGGCAGCGGCTCTGGCGGCGATGACCATGGCCTGCGGCGCCGCATCGGCCCAGGAAGAGATCGTGATCGGCCAGACGGCGCCCTATAGCGGCCCGCTCTCCGCCCTGTCGGTGGTCGGCAATACACACAAGGCTTTCTTCACGCGGCTGAACGAACAGGGAGGCATCACCGGCCGCAAGGTCAGGCTGCTTTCCCTCGACGACGGCTACAGCCCGCCCAAGACCGTCGAGATGACGCGGCAACTCGTCGAGCGGGACAATGCCCTGCTGATCTTCGCCAGCATCGGGACGCCGACCAGTGCGGCCGTGCACCGGTATCTCAACGGCCGGAAAGTGCCGCAGCTTTTCGTCGCCAGCGGCGCCAGCCAATGGGCCGATCCGGAGAAGTTTCCCTGGACGATGGGCTGGCAGATCTCCTATCCCGCCGAAGCGCGCATCTTCGCCAAGTACGTGCTCGACAACATCAAGGACGCGAAGATCGCAATCCTCTCCCAGAACGACGATTCGGGTAAGGACATGGTCGCCGGCTTGCGCGAAGGGCTGGGTGATGCCGCGAACCGCCTGATCGTCCGTGCAGTGACCTATGAAGTCACCGATCCGACGGTCGATTCGCAGGTCTTCGACCTCAAGGCCTCGGGCGCCAACGTCTTCATGAACTTCGCAACGCCCAAATTTGCCGCCCAGGCGATCCGGCGCGCTCATGAGGCGGGCTGGCGGCCGACACAATTCGTCAGCAGCGTCTCGTCCTCGGTCGCTGCCCTGAAGCCCGCGGGAGCCGAGGCCGGGAGGGGCATCATCGTAACGCAGTTCCTGAAGGATCCGGCCGACGCGGCCTGGAAAGACGATCCCGGTGTGCGCGAGTACCGCGCCTTCCTGGAGAAGTACTATCCCAATGGCAATGCCGCCGACGCCTTCGGCACCTTCGCCTACAGCCTGGCGCAGACGCTCGTGCAGGTAATCCAGCAATGCGGCGGAACCGTTACGCGCGAACGCATCATGCAGGAGGCCGCCAACCTGAAGCAGCTGCGGCTGTCGCTGCTTCTGCCCGGCATCGAGGTCAACACCAGCCCGACCGACTTCAACCCGATCAAGCAGGCGCGGCTGGCACGCTTCACAGGCGAGACGTTCGAGCTTTTCGGCGAGGTAATCGACGCCAGCATGGCGCGACCGGCAAAGAAATGACGGAAGGAGGACGCAATGGCGCCTGACAGCAGTCTCACCCATGGCATCGAAGCGGCGACGATCGTGCCGACCAAGCTCGCCCATATCGTGCTGCGGACCACGGACAAGCGGGCCCTTCTCGACTGGTACGTCGCGGTGCTGGGCGGCGCCATCGTCTTCGAGAACGAATTCATTGGCTTCATGACTTACGACGACGAGCATCATCGCGTCGCCGTCATCCAGATGCCGGATTTGAAGAAGTCCGAGGGGCTGGCACCAGGCCTGCACCATGTCGCCTTCACCTATGCCGGCCTTCGCGACCTGCTCGCGACGTTCGCGCGCCTCAAGGAACGCGGGATCGTGCCGCGCTATTGCATCAATCACGGTCCGACGACCTCGATGTACTACGAGGATCCGGACGGCAATAGGGTCGAGCTGCAGATCGACAACTTCGCGACCATGGCACAGGCGAACGACTGGATCCGCTCACCCGCCTTCGAGGAGAATCCGATCGGTGTCGACTTCGATCCAGACGAACTGCTGGCCCGCTTCCAGGCCGGCGAGCCGGAGGCCGTGCTCAAGAAGCGACCCGACATCGGCCCACGAGGGCTGACCGTGCGCTGAGAGTCACGTAGGCCGCCCCTCGCGCTCCATGATCGAGAACGCACAACCTGCGAGCCGTCGCACGAAGTACCCCGCTTCCCGCACCGACACCACAGTCCTGATCGTCGGCGCCGGGCCGGTCGGGCTGCTGGCGGCCATCCTGCTATCACGCCAGGGCATCGACTGTCTCGTGGTCGAGCGGCGCCGGCCGCGCCAGGATAGTGCGCCGAAAGCGCACGTCGTCAATCCGCGCAGCCTCGAAATCTTCCGGTCGGCCGGCCTCGACGTCGATGAGATGTATGCGCAGGGCTCGCCGCCGGATGCCACCCGTCATGTCTGGTTCCTGCAGACGTTGGTGGGCCGCGAACTCGGCGTCCTCTCCACCTCAGATCCGCGAACGGATGCGCTTACGCCGACGCCGATGCTGAACCTCGCCCAGCCGCGGCTCGAAGGCATCTTGGCCCGCGAAGCCGCCCGCTGTTCCGGTGTGGAGATACGACGTGGCCATACTTGGTCCGGTTGCCGGATCGGCGACGGAATGGTCGAATCGACCATCGAAGGGGATGCAGGCGCTTTCACCACGCGCAGCCGATACCTGGTCGCCGCCGACGGCGCGAACAGCGCCGTGCGCGACTTCCTCGACATCGGCATGGACGGCGATCCCGCGGTGCGCCAGAGAGTCACGATCCACTTCGAAGCCAACCTGCGGCCACTTCTCGGGGAGCGGCTGGGCTTTCTCTACTGGATCATGGCGCCCGACGCCGCAGGCACCTTCATCGCCTACGACCCCGCTTCGACCTGGGTCTACTCGCCCCGCTTCCATCCGACAGACTTCGTGCGCTCGGACTATTCGGACGAGCATTGCCGGGCCCTGATCCGCCGCGCGATCGGAGTCGATGACGTGCCGGTCGCCATCCGGCATGTCGTGCCGTGGACGATGGCCGCGCAGGTCGCGAACGCCTATCGCAGCGGCAACTGCTTCCTGGCCGGCGACGCGGCACATCGATTCCCGCCGACCGGCGGGCTCGGCCTCAACACCGGCCTGCAGGACGCGCACAACCTGGTCTGGAAAATCGCTGCCGTCGAACGCGGCCGCGCCGCCGGCACGCTGCTCGACACCTACGAGCGCGAGCGGCGGCCGGTCGCCGCGATTAACACGGAACAGAGCCTGCACAACGCCGCGCGCCTCGTGCCACTGTTCGCCAACGCAACGACGTCGCTTGCGTCCGGCGACATCGGGCCCGATGCGATGAAGAAGATCCGCGAGGAGATCGAGGCGAACCGCGACCATTTCATCAGCGCCGGTCTGCAGCTTGGCTTCTCCTACGGACCGCCGGTCCGCGGGCCGGCCGATCCGACGCGCTACGATCCATCGATCGAGCCAGGCGCCCGGCTGCCGCATGCCTGGTTCCAAAAAAACGGACGCCGGGTCTCCATGCTCGACCTGCTCGATCCCACGCGGTTCACCGTGCTGGCTGCTTCCGCCGGTCCGAGCTGGCGGGCCTGGTCCGATGCGACGCCCGATCTTCAGTGGGTGTCCCTCGACGACGGCATCCGGTTCGAGCCCCCCTGGCCGGGCGCCTCCCTCGTACGCGGGGGCGGCGCGATCCTGGTGAGACCCGATGGCCACGTCGCCGCCGTGGCTCGAGATGACAGCCCCCTTTCGCAGGAGGCTCTCTCTCAGGCGTTGCGCCTCTACGCACTTTGCCCTCAGTCGCTGGGCGCGTCCCTGCGGTCGCCTCCAGCTAACTAAGGCCGGTTTCCGACGAGCAGCCGATTGCTGGCGAAACACAACATCCCGGCGAGCCCCATCGCCGCGGTCATGGGAACGATGGTGCCGTTGAAGGCCTGGCCGACAACCGCGCCAAACAAGGCGCCAATCCCGAACTGCATGACGCCCATCAATGACGAGGCCGTCCCCGCCATATGCGGGTAGCGCTGCAGGGCCATCGCCATGGCGTTAGCGCCGACAAAGCTGTTGGAGGCGATTTGCAGGACGAACAGAGGCAGGAACAGCCACAGGCCGATCGCCCCGGTGCGCGCTTCCACAAGACCCAGCAACAGCACGGCCGGGCCGACGATCGCCGGCACGACGACGGCGGAGCGCAGCATGCGGTGGGCGCCCACCCTGGGCACGAAGCGCGCGTTCAGCAGGCTGCCCATCGTCAGGAACATGACCTGGGCGCCGAAGATCAGTCCGTAGATTCGTGGCTCGATGCCGTAGCGCTCGATGAACACGAAGGGCGAGCCCGACAGGAAGGAGAACAGCGCGCCGAACTGGAAAGCACCGGTCAGCGCGTAGCCCATGAAGGCGCGATGACGCACCAGCTCGCCGTAGCGCTTCATTACCGAGCCGAGATGAAGAGGCTGGCGATACTCCGGCCGCAAGGTCTCGGGAAGACGCAGCCAGGTTGCCAGCCAGGCCAGCACGCCGATGCCGGCCAACACCCAGAAGATCGCGCGCCAGCCGAAGAACCACAGGACTTGCCCGCCGATCAGCGGCGCCAGCATCGGGGCGATCGAGGAGCAGGCATGCATCAGCGACATCGCCCGCGCCGCCTGGTCCTTCTCCGCCAGGTCGCGCACCATGGTGCGGGCCAGCACCACGCCGCCACACGCCGCCAGCCCTTGCAACAGGCGCAGCAGCACGAGATGGCCCGCTTCCGCTGCGAAGGCGCAGCCGATGCTGGCCACGACGTAGGTGGCGAGCCCGGTCAGGATCACCGGCCGGCGACCGAACCGGTCGCCCGCCGGTCCATAGAAAATCTGACCGAAGCCGAAGGCGATCAGAAACGCGGAAAGCGTGAGCTGGATGTCGCCCGCCGTGCCGCGAAGATCGGTCGCGATCACCGGCAGCGCCGGCAGATACATGTCGATCGACAGCGGCGTGAAGGCTGACAGCAGGGCGAGCAGCGCCAGCAGGAGCGGCTTCAGTGTCGGGCGGGTCGCGGTCGCAGCCATCGTCGTCTGTGCTGTACCATGTCGAGCCCGGGGGCGGACACGGGAGACGAAGTCGCCAATCGCTACCGCTAACTCCGGTTTCCCACCAGCACGCGGTTCGACAGGAAACAGAGGATGCCGGCGACGCCCATGGCCAGGGTCATCGGACCGATCGTGCCGTCGTAGGTCTGGCCGACGATCGCACCGAACAGGGCGCCGAGGCCGAACTGCATGACGCCCATAAGCGAGGAGGCGGTACCCGCCATGTGTGGGTAGCGCTGTAGCGCCAATGCCATCGCGTTGGGGCCGATCAGGCTGATGGTGGCGATCTGCGGCGCGAAGCAGGCCACGATCGGCCACATGCCGATGGTACCGTAGCGCGCCTCGACCTGGCCCAGCACCATGGACGAGATGCCCGAGAGCAGCGGCGCATAGACGGCAACGCGGAGGATCTTATCGGGCCCCAGAAGCCGCACGAAGCGGGCGTTGAGCAGGCTGCCGATGGTCATGAACACGATCATGCCGCCGAAAATCAGCCCATAGTTCCGAGGCGCGATGCCGTATTTTTCGATGAAGACGAACGGCGACCCCGAGATGAACGACAGCAATGCGGAAAACATGAACGAGGTCGTGAAGGCATATCCCATGAAGGCGCGATGGCGCAGCAACTCGCCGAAGCGCTTGAGGATCGACGACACGACCAGCGGCTGGCGGTATTCCGGGCGCAGGGTCTCGGGCAGCCAGAAATAGGACATGGCCAAGGCGACCACGCCGATGAGGGCCAGCGTCCAGAAAACCGCGCGCCAGCCGAGGAACCACAGGATCTGCCCGCCGATCAGCGGTGCCATCATCGGCGCGATCGAGGTGCAGGCCATCATCAGCGACATGGCGCGGGCCGCCTGGTCGCGTTCGGCGAGGTCACGCACCATGGTGCGCGCCAGCACCACGCCGCCGCAGGCCGCGAGGCCCTGCAGGAAGCGCGCCAACACCAGATGGCTCGCTTCCAGCGCGAATGCACACCCGATACTGGTCAGCACATAGATCGCGAGACCGCCCAAAATGACCGGGCGGCGGCCAAACCGGTCTCCAGCCGGGCCGTAGAAGATCTGGCCAAAGCCAAAGGCAAGCATGAAAGCCGAGAGGGTGAGCTGGATGTCTCCGGCCGTGCCGTGCAAATCCACGGCGATCACCGGCAAGGCCGGCAGGTACAAGTCGATCGACAGGGGCGTGAACGCCGACAGCAGCGCCAGCAACGACAGCAGGACAGGCGTCAGCGTCGGGCGAATCTTGGTGGCGGGTTCGGCGGTCGTGGTCATCGGCGTCAGTAGCACTCATGCTATAAGCGGACCATGACGGCGCCCGACATGACGGAAATGCAGATCAGGCGATACGCGCGGCACATCGTGCTGGCCGAAATCGGCGGCGTCGGCCAGTCGCGACTGATTGCCGCGAAGGTGCTGGTGCTGGGCGCCGGCGGACTCGGCGCGCCCCTCCTGCAATATCTAGCGGCGGCCGGTATCGGCACTTTGGGCGTGGTCGACGACGATACGGTCGATCTCTCGAACCTGCAGCGCCAGATCATCCATCGCACCCGCGACATCGGCGTGCCCAAGGTGACGAGCGCCGAGCGGGCGCTCTCGGACATCAATCCCGAGGTGACCGTTCGCGCATACAGGCAGCGTCTGACGGCGGAGAATGCCGAGCGACTGGTTGCCGACTACGACATCGTGGCCGACGGCAGCGACAACTTTGCCACCCGCTACCTGCTGAACGACGTCTGCTTTCGTCTCAGGAAGCCGCTCGTCGCGGCGGCGATCCTGCGTTTCGATGGCCAGATCTCCACCTACAAGGCGTGGCAGGGCCCTGCTCATCCATGCTTGCGCTGTATCTTTCCTGCAGCACCGTCGGAAGACGCCGTGCCGAGCTGCGCGCAGGCCGGGGTCCTGGGATCGCTCGCCGGCACGCTCGGGGCGCTGCAGGCGACTGAAGTGGTGAAGGAGATCCTGGGTGTCGGCCGCTCGCTTTCGGGCCGGCTGCTGACGTATGACGCGCTCGACGGCTCCTTCGAGGAACTGGCGGTCGACAAGCGCCCCGACTGCCCTACCTGCGGGGATGCGGGCGGTCACGCATGACCCAATGCGGGCTATCGATCATCGTGCGGTCCGGACGATACGAGGACGCGCACTACGCCCTGGCGATGGCCAGCGCCGCGCTCGCAGTGAATCAGTCGGCCATCCTGTTCTTCACCATGAACGGCCTGCGCGCCCTCATGTCCCAGCCCGCGCTCGACGGCTGGGACCACGATGCGCTCAACAGCCAACGAGGCGTCGGCGATTTCGAGACGCTGCTGCAGGCCTGCATCGAGCTTGGCGCACGCTTCATCGTATGCGAGATGGGCCTGCGTTCCCTCGATATCGATCGCGCGTCCTTGCGCACGGACATTCCTTTCACGATCGCCGGCATCATCACTCTGCTCGAAGAAACCAAACCCGGCATGCATCTTCTGGAGATCTCATGACATCTGCCGCTTTCGACGTGCTCGGTATCGGCAACGCCATCGTCGACGTCATCACCCGGGCCGACGACGCGTTCCTCGCCCGGCACGCGCTCACCAAGGGCAGCATGATGCTGATCGACGAGGCCCGCGCCGAGACGCTCTACGCCGCGATGGGGCCGGGCATCGAGGTATCGGGCGGCTCGTGCGGCAACACCATGGCCGGCGTCGCATCGTTCGGCGGCAAGGGCGCCTATATCGGCAAGGTGAAGCAGGACCAGCTCGGCAGCGTGTTCGGCCACGACCTGAAGTCGATCGGCGTGTCGTTCGACACCCCGCAGGCGACCAGCGGTCCGTCGACCGCACGCTGCCTGATCATGGTCACGCCCGACGCCCAACGCACGATGAACACCTATCTCGGCGCCTGCACCGGTCTCGGACCCGACGATATCGACACCGGCGTCGTCGGTGCCGCGCAGGTGACCTACGTGGAAGGCTATCTGTGGGATGCGCCGGAGGCGAAGAAGGCGGTGCTCAAGGCGTTCGATGCGGCGCATGCCGCCGGCCGGCTTGTCTCGATCACCCTGTCGGACTCGTTCTGCGTCGGCCGGTATCGCGACGAGTTCCGCGCCTTGATTCGTGACAAGGTCGACATCCTGTTCGGCAACGAATCCGAGATCACTTCCCTCTACGAGGTCGACACCTTCGAGGCGGCGCTCGAGGCGACGCGCAAGGAAGCCAAGATTGCCGCCCTCACCCGCAGCGAGAAGGGCTCGGTCGTGATCAAGGGCGGCGAGACCTATGCCGTGCCTGCCGCGCCCGTTTCAAGGATTGTCGACACGACGGGTGCGGGCGATCTCTATGCCTCCGGCTTCCTGTTCGGCTTCACCCGCGGCAAGCCGCTCGCCGAATGCGCCCGGCTCGGCGGTCTCGCGGCAGCCGAGATCATCTCCCATGTCGGTGCGCGGCCAGAGACGCCGCTCAAGGACCTGATTTGAGCGCTGACGCACCTGCAAAGGGATGGCGGGAGTCGCTCGCGACCTACCGCCATCCGCGCGTCGTCCAGTTCCTGTTTCTCGGCTTCTCGGCCGGGCTGCCGTTCCTGCTTGTCTTCTCGACGCTGTCGGCGTGGCTGCGCGAGTACGGCATCAGCCGAACAGCCATCGGCTTCATCAGCTGGATCGGCATTACCTATTCCTTCAAGTTCGTCTGGTCGCCTGTCGTCGATCGCGTCCCCCTGCCGCTGCTGACCCGCTGGCTGGGACGGCGCCGCGGCTGGATGCTGCTGGCCCAGAGCGGGATCGCGGGCGGCCTGCTCGCCATGGCGTTCTGCGACCCGCGCACCGACCTGTGGTGGATGGTCGTGTTCGCGCTGGTGGTCGCCTTCTCCTCGGCCACGCAGGACATCGCCCTCGACGCCTGCCGCATCGAAGCGACAGATGCGAGCCTCCAGGGCGCGACAGCCGCGACTTACCAGCTCGGTTACCGCATCGCCGTTCTAGCCGCCGGGGCGGGCGCCCTCTACGTGGCGCAATTCGTCTCCTGGACGGCGGCCTACCAGACGATGGCGGCGCTCGGTCTCGTCGGAATCGTGACGACGCTTCTGATCTCGGAGCCCGAGCACCGCACGACTGCCGCGACGGCCGAGCTCGAAGGCAAGGTTGCTGTCTTCGCCGCAGGTCTCCGGAACATGCCCGGCTGGGCGCGCAAGGCGCTCATCTTCGTGTACGGTGCAATCGTCTGCCCGTTCGTCGATTTCTTCGCGCGCTTCCGCTGGATGGCCGTCCTTCTGCTGCTGTTCATCGGCTTGTTCAGGTTGTCGGACATTGCGATGGGCGTGATGGCCAACCCGTTCTACATCGACATGGGGTTCAGCAAGGACCAGATCGCCGATATCTCGAAGATCTACGGGTTCGCCATGACGATCCTGGGCGCGCTGCTGGGCGGAGCGCTGGTTTTCCGCCTCGGCGCGGCGCGGCTGCTGATGCCGGCGGTGGTCCTGATTGCGGCGAGCAATCTCACCTTCTCGTGGCTCGCCTGGGTCGGTCAGCCGGACGTGCTGATCCTGGGCATCGCCATCAGCGTGGACAACCTGGTTGGCGGCATGTCCGGTTCGATCTTCATCGCCTTCCTGTCGGGACTGACCAACACGGCCTACACGGCGACGCAGTACGCGCTCTTCACCTCGATCATGACGCTGCCCGGCAAGCTGCTCGGCGGCTCTTCCGGATGGGTCGTCGACAGGCTGCAGGAAGAATTCTCCGCCACACACAAGTTCGGGGGTTACGCGATCTTCTTCGTCTACACTGCGCTGCTCGGCCTGCCGGCGCTCGTGCTGGCGGCCATCGTTCGCCGCCACTTCGAAAAAGAAACCCCTCCTTCGGGGCCGAAGGAGGGGTAGTCGCTACCGGCAACGGACGGGGTATGGACCGTGCCGGGGGGAACCTGCCCATTCCGGTGCGGGGCGTGGGATGCCAAGGCGGAACGAGCGAATTCCGTGTAATGCCGACCCGCTACAGGCCCGTGACTGCAGATGTGGAAAACTATCCCTGCGCGTCGAGCGCGTAACCGGCAGCGCGAACGGTGCGAATCAGGTCGGCCTCGTTGTCGCCGTTCAATGCAATGCGCAAGCGCCGGATGTGCACGTCGACCGTGCGCGCCTCGACATAGACGTCCTTGCCCCACACCGAATCGAGCAGCTGCTCGCGCGAAAAGACGCGCCCGGGATGCTCCATGAAGTGGCGCAGCAGGCGGAACTCGGTCGGCCCGAGGTGGACCGGCTTGCCGGCGCGCGTGACGCGATGCGCCACGAGGTCCATCACGATGTCGGCGTAGCTCAGCGCTTCGTCGGCCAATGCGGGCCGGATGCGCCGCAATACGGCCCGGATACGGGCCACCAGCTCGGTCGGTGAGAACGGCTTCGGCACGTAGTCGTCGGCGCCGGCATCGAGGCCGCGCACGCGATCGCCCTCCTCGCCGCGCGCGGTCAGCATGATGATCGGCAGGTTGGCGGTCGACGTCTGACGCCGCAGCTGGCGGCAGACCTCGATGCCGGACATCAGCGGGAGCATCCAGTCGAGCAGGATCAGGTCGGGCGTGTCCTCCTGCACCGCAGTCAAGGCTTCCTCGCCGTCATAGGCAACGGCGACGGCAAAACCCGCCTGCTCCAGATTGTAGCGCAGCAACTCCACCAACGCGGTCTCGTCCTCGACGATCAGCACCCGCGGCTTCATGGACGAAGTCTGAGTGTCCCGGCGGGAGGGGGCGGTGGTGGCCATGGTCATGGCGCCGCATCCGTGGCGTAGAGCTCGCCGCTGCCCTTGCGCCTCGCTTCGGCGAAGTTCTGCCCGGTACTCCGGAAGCTCACCAGCTCGGCGATGTTGGTGACGTGATCGCCGGCGCGCTCGATGTTCTTGGCCATGAACAGAAGATGCGTGCACGCCGTAATGGTGCGCGGATCTTCCATCATGTAGGTCAGGAGCTCTCGGAAAAGACCCGTATAGACCTGGTCGATCTCCTCGTCGCGATTCCACACGTCGTACGCCTTGGAAACGTCGTCGTCGGCAAAGGCGTCCAGAACGTCCTTCAGCGCCGTCCGGACGAGCTTGCCCAGGCGATCGATGCCGCTCACGGCGGAGGCCGGCGCGGTGCCCTGCGTCATGACGATGCTGCGCTTGGCGGTGTTCTTGGCGTAATCGGCGATGCGCTCGAGCGCTGCCGCGACCTTGATCGACGACAGCACCATGCGCAGATCGTTCGCCATCGGCTGGCGCAACGCGAGGAGCTTGACCGTCTGCTCCTGCACCGCGGTATCGAGTGCATCGACTCGGGCGTCGTCGACGATAACTTCCTCGGCGATCTGGGTGTCGCGCTCGCGCACGGCGGTCAGCGCCTTGGCGAATTGGCTCTCGGTGAGGCCACCCATCTCGTTGATCGTCGCGTTGAGGCGTTCCAGCTCTTCATCGAAGCGCTTGAGAATGTGATCGCTCGGCATTGTTTATTTCCTTCTTCAGGCGCGCCGGTCAGCCGAAACGGCCCGTGATGTAGGCCTGCGTGCGCTTGTCAGTGGGGGTCGTGAACACCGTCGCGGTCGGGCCGAACTCGATCATCTCGCCGAGGTACATGAACGTCGTGAAGTCCGAGACGCGTGCGGCCTGCTGCATGTTATGGGTCACGATGACGATCGTGTAGTCCTGCTTCAGCTCGTCGATCAGCTCCTCGATCTTGGAGGTCGAGATCGGGTCGAGCGCGGAGCAGGGCTCGTCGAACAGGATGACCTCGGGCTTGACCGCGACCGTGCGGGCGATGCAGAGCCGCTGCTGCTGGCCGCCCGACAGGCTGAGGCCGCTGGCGCCCAGCTTGTCCTTGACCTCGTCCCACAGCGCGCCGCGGCGCAGGGCGTGCTCGACCCGGCCGTCGAGTTCCGACTTGGGCAGGTTCTCGTAGAGACGGATGCCGAAGGCGATGTTCTCGTAGATCGTCATCGGGAACGGCGTCGGCTTCTGGAACACCATGCCGATGCGCGCGCGCAGCAGGTTGATGTCCTGGTCTTCGCGCAGAAGATTGTCGCCGTCGAACATGACCTCGCCGGTGGCGCGCTGGCCGGGATAGAGGTCGTACATGCGGTTCAGGATACGCAACAGGGTGGACTTGCCGCAGCCCGAGGGCCCGATGAACGCCGTCGCCTTGTTCGCGTAGAGCGACAGGTTGATTCCCTTCAGCGCCCGGCTGTCGCCATAGAAGAACTCGAGGTTCTTGATCGAGATCTTGGCCGTGAGCTTCGAGACGTCGACCTTGGCGTGCGCAGCGACGGGAACGGCGACGCTGGGAGCGTCGGTGGATGGCATGGACATCAGGATTTCCTCGCGGAGGTAAGCGAACGGGCCAGGATGCTGAGCCCCAGGACGGTGACGGTGATCAGCAGCGCGCCGGTCCAGGCGAGCTTTTGCCACTCGGCATAGGGCGACAGGGCGAACTGGAAGATGACGACCGGCAGGCTGGGCATCGGCGCGCCCATGTTCAGGCTGAAGAACTGGTTGTTCAGAGCGGTGAACAGGAGCGGGGCCGTCTCGCCGCTGATGCGCGCAATGGCAAGCAGGATGCCGGTGATGATGCCCGCCTGCGCCGCGCGGTACGCGATGCGGACGATCATGTGGGCGCGCGGCAGGCCGATCGAGGCGGCAGCCTCGCGCAGCGTGTCGGGCACGAGGGTCAGCATGTCCTCGGTCGTGCGGACGACGACGGGGATCACGATGACCGCCAGGGCGACGGCACCGGCCCATCCCGAGAAGTGGCCCATAGGCGCGACCAGGATCTCGTAGACGAACAGGCCGATCACGATCGACGGTGCGCTGAGCAGGATGTCGTTGATGAAGCGAACGACGCTCGAAAGCTTGTCGTGACGGCCGTACTCGGCGAGGTAGGTGCCTGCCAGGAGGCCGATCGGCGTGCCGATGAACACCGCCAGCACGGTCATCACGATGCTGCCCGTGATCGCGTTGAGCAAGCCGCCCGCGGCGCCGGGCGGCGGCGTGTTCTCGGTGAACACGGAGAGCGAGAGGCCGCCGATGCCCTTGTAGAGCAGCACGGCCAGAATCAGGACCAGCCAGCCCAGGCCGAAGATGGTGGCGGCGAACGCCAAGCCCTTGGCGATGCTGTTGCGGCGGCGGCGGCCCGCGTAGAGCGGACTGTCCAGGGCGGCCGTCTTGGATGTGGTTGTGGCCATTGTCCTACTTGCCTCCCTGCCGCTGCAGGCGCATCAGCATGTAGCGCGCGATCGCCAGCACGCAGAAAGTTATGAAGAAGAGGATGAGGCCGAGCGCGACCAGCGACGACGTGTAGAGGTCGCCCACCGCTTCGGTGAATTCGTTGGCGATCGAGGCGGAAATCGTCGTGCCGGGCGCAAACAGCGAGGCCGAGATGTGATGGGCATTGCCGATCACGAAGGTGACGGCCATCGTCTCGCCCAGCGCGCGGCCCAGTCCCAGCATGAAGCCGCCGATGACGCCCACCCGCGTGAACGGCAGGACGACGTAGCGGAACACTTCCCAGGTCGTGCAGCCGACGCCGTAGGCTGCCTCCTTGAGTACCGGCGGGACGGCATCGAACACGTCGCGCGAGATCGAGGTCACGAAGGGCAGCACCATGATCGCCAGGATGAGCCCGGCGGTGAACATGCCGATGCCGTAAGGCGGGCCTGCGAAGATCGTCGAGAGGACCGGCACATTGGCGAAGATATCGATGAACAGCGGCTGCACATGCTCCTGCATGAACGGCGCGAAGACGAACAGGCCCCAGATGCCGTAGATGATGCTGGGGATGCCGGCCAGCAGCTCGATGGCGATGCCGATCGGCCGGCGCAGCATCTTCGGGCACAGCTCGGTCAGGAAGAACGCGACCATCAGGCCGACCGGAACCGCGATCAGCATCGCGATGAACGACGTGACCAGGGTGCCGAAGATCGGTGCCAGGGCGCCGAAGCGCTCGGTCACCGGGTTCCACGATTCGTCGAATAGGAAGCCGAATCCGAACGTGCCGAGCGCGGGAGCCGCGCCGTATATGAGGGCGATGATGACGCCGCTCAACAAGGCGAGCACGGCGAGCGAGGCGCCGCGCGTCAGCCCATGGAATATGGAGTCCGTCAATCTCAGGCGTCGAAGCACCGCCGCCCGCGAGGCAGATGCCGCCGCCGGTGCGCTTGCGCCCTTCAATGCAACTTCACTCACGTGCCGATCCCCCGAAGCCATAAGCCCCCCAAGAATGAGGGGCGGGTGTCTCCACCCGCCCCGTCGCGATTTAGTTGGTCGGCGAGTACAGCGGCTTGCCGTCCGCGCCCTTGATCTCGGCCTGCCACATCTTCTTGATGTCGTTGACGACGTTCTGGGGCATCGGCACGTAGTCGAGCGAGTCGGCCATCGCGTCGCCCTTGGTGTAGGCCCAGGCGAAGAACTTCAGCGCCTCGGCCGACTCGGCCGGCTTCTCCGGCTTCTTGTACATCAGGATCCAGGTCGCGGCCGCCATCGGCCAGGACTTGTCGCCCGGCTGGTTGGCGAGGATCACGCCGAAGCCCGGCTTGGAACTCCAGTCGGCGCTCGCCGCGGCGGCCTGCACCGTGTCCGAGCCCGGCGCGACCGCCTTGCCCGCCTTGTTGATCATCTTGGTGAAGGTCATCTTGTTTTCTTTGGCGTAGGCGTACTCGACATAGCCGATCGAGCCCTTGGTCTGCGCCACGTTGCCGGCCACGCCTTCGTTGCCCTTGGCGCCGATGCCCACCGGCCACTGCAACGCCGTGCTGACGCCGACCTTCGTCTTCCACTCCGGGCTGACCTCGGCGAGATAGTAGGCAAAGTTGTAGGTCGTGCCCGACCCGTCCGAACGACGCACCGGTACGATGGCCTGCTTCGGCAGCTTGAGGCCAGGGTTGAGCTTGGCGATCGCGGCATCATCCCAGCTTTTGATCTGGCCGAGATAGATATTCGCCAGCGTCGGCCCGTCGAGCACCAGTTCGCCCGGCTTGACGCCCTCGAGATTGATGACCGGGGTCACCGAACCCATCACCATCGGGAACTGCACGAGACCCGAATCGTCAAGGTCCTTGCCTGTGAGCGGCGCGTCGGACGCGCCGAAGGTCACGGTTTTGGCCTTGATCTGCTTGATGCCGCCACCTGAGCCGATCGACTGGTAGTTCATGCCGACGCCGGTTTCCTTCTTGTAGGCATCCGCCCACTTGGCATAGACCGGGTAGGGGAAAGTAGCGCCTGCGCCGGAAATATCGGTAGCGAAGGCCGACCACGACGTCGCGACGAGCGCGGCAGCGGTCAAGGCTATTCTGGAAATTCTCACGGGTTCTCTCCTGTGTTCGAGTCGAACGCGGACTGAGTAGGAGGGCTTGGTCTCTCTTGTATGACAGTTATGTGACGTTCTGGTTACAGCACACGGGATGAAAGTCTTCGAGACCTTCCGGTGATGTTACGCAGCCGGCAGCGTGACAGTGAAGACCGAGCCCTTGCCGGGCGTGCTCTGGATCTCGAGCCGGCCGCGGTGGCGGTTGACGACGTGCTTGACGATGGCTAGGCCAAGACCGGTGCCGCCGAGCTGGCGCGAGCGGGCGTTGTCGACCCGGTAGAAGCGCTCGGTGAGGCGCGGCAGGTGTGCGGCGGGGATGCCGTCGCCCTCGTCGGCTATGGAAACTTCCACATAATCGATCCCAAGAGGACGTGCCGCGGCACGCACGGTCGTGCCGGACTTCGAGTACTTTATGGCGTTGTCGATCAGGTTCTGGAACACGATGGTGAGCTCGTCGTAGTCGCCGATTGCCGACGGCAACGATGGATCGAGTGCAAGCTCGATGGTCACCTTGCGCGAGGCCGCCTTCAACTGCAGCAGGTCGCGTACGCCGCCGAGCACGCGAGTGACGTCGACCGCGGCGGCGGGACGGGCATGCTCGTGCTGTTCTATGCGCGAGAGCATCAGAAGATCGTCCACCAGCCGTCGCATGCGGTCAGCCTGCTCCGCCATGATCCCCAGGAAGCGCTCGCGAGCGCCCGCGTCCTCACGGGCAGGACCGCGCAACGTCTCGATGAAGCCCATAATACCGGCTATCGGCGTCTTCAGCTCGTGGCTCGCGTTGGCAACGAAGTCGGCGCGCATGCGTTCGGCCCGGCGCAGCGCCGTGGTGTCGTGCAGCACGATCAGCGCAAGTGATCCGTCCGCAGCTGCCCGCGGCAAACGTCGGGCATGGGCCACGACTTCGAGTTCTGGTGCCCCCGAAAGCACGAGACGTACCGCCAGCTGATCGGGTCCGGTGAAGTTGCCGTCGGCCGTCGCCAGCAGCGAGTCGATCGCGGCGAGCAGCTCGGGATGGCGCAGTGCGGTCGAGAGGTCGCGGTCCGGCACCATCGTGCCGAGCAGCGCAACGGCTGCGCGATTGGTGCGCACGATGCGGCGCTGGCGGTCGACCGCGATCAGCGGATCGGGTAGGCCGTCGACGATTGCCTGGGCGGAGGCCGCGAGATTGTCGATCGAGGCGCGCTGCCGGCGCCAGCCGGTGGCCAGCATCGCCGCCGCCGTCGCCAGCTCCTCGGTGGCCGGGGCAAAGGACAGACGCGGCATGACAGGCTCGCGCTCGCCCGACAGCTCTCCGACGAAGCGTGCGAAGCGACCCAGCGAGAGAAGATAGCGCTGCACCAGGACCACGGTGACCGCGGCGATGCCGAGGAAGGCGACCAGCGCTGGCGGGCCGGCCAGCTCACCGGTCCAGTGCAGTACGCCCAGGGCAACGCCGGATGGTGTCAATGCGACGATGTTGGCGGACAAATAGCGGCGGAACGGCAGCAGCTGGTCGGCCATGTCCGCTGCCCGCTAGCCTGTGCCGTCGGGCGGCGGCCGAGAAGGGACCCGGAGCGCGGCCGGGACGAAGAACCTGAGCGCGATCAGGCCATAGACGAAGCCGCCGATATGGGCGGTCCATGCCACCGGTTCGCCCCCGCTTCCCGGCGTGCCTCCGAAGATGCCGAAGAAGACGTTGAGCGCAATCCAGATGGCCGCAACCGGCAGCAGCGATGGCATGCGTCCAGCCTGCCAAAGGGCCATCAGCACACCCCCGAAAACGCCACTGACCGCGCCCGACGCGCCGATGACCGGATCAACCGAGTCCGGGTAGAAGAGTACGTGGATGAATCCAGCCACGACACCCGCCGAGAGGTAGAACAGCACGAAGCGGCGTACGCCCAGCAGGCGCTCGACCGGCGCGCCAAACGCTGCCAGGGTGATCATGTTGACGCCGAGATGGACCCACCCTCCATGCAGGAACTGGTAGGTGATCGGCGCCAGCAGGAGCGACCACCACGGGCCGCCCGGTTCACTGGTATAGTTTGCCGGCACCAGGCCGAGCTGCGTCACGAGTTCCTGATCGACCGACTCGCTCAGGGTCTGGCGAAGCAGATGCACCGCCAGATTGATCACGATCAGCCACAGCAGCGCGGGCGGCAGATTGATCGCCCGCTCATGGGCGCCGCGTCCCGGGCCTGAGCGTCTCACGTCGTCGAAGGGCATGCGAGAGACTTAGCGCTTCAGGCGCCGCGTGCCCAGCGAGAGAAACGCTGCACCCCGGATGAAGGTCGGCGAGCCGAATTCGACGGCGCGACGAGGACGAGGCCAGCGAGGCCGCAGGGTAAAGACACTGGATATCGGCGAGCCAAGGGTCAGCTCTTGGGACCGCCCTGTCCAAGACCGCGCAGCCGGAGTCGAAGGGCATTCAGCTTGATGAAGCCTTCCGCGTCGCGCTGGTTGTAGGCTCCCTGGTCGTCCTCGAAGGTGACGTGCTGCATCGAGTAGAGGGACTTGGGCGACTTGCGGCCGACGACCGTGGTGTTGCCCTTGTAGAGCTTGAGCCGCACGGTGCCCGTCACGTTTTCCTGGCTCCGGTCGATCGCCGCCTGCAGCATCTCGCGCTCGGGCGAGTACCAGAAGCCGTAATAGATCAGCTCGGCGTACTTGGGCATCAGCTCGTCCTTGAGATGCGCCGCGCCGCGGTCGAGCGTGATCGATTCGATGCCGCGATGGGCAGCGTAGAGGATCGTCCCGCCCGGTGTCTCGTAGACGCCGCGGCTCTTCATGCCGACGAAGCGGTTCTCGACCAGGTCGAGTCGGCCGATGCCGTTCGCCTTGCCCAGCTCGTTCAGACGGGTGAGCAGGACCGCCGGCGACATGGCAACGCCGTCGATCGCGACCGCGTCGCCCCTCTTGAAGTCGATCGTGATGTAGGTCGGCTTGTCCGGAGCGCTCTCGGGCGAGATGGTGCGCTGATAGACCATCTCGTCAGCTTCCTCCCAAGGATCCTCCAGCACCTTGCCCTCGCTCGAGGAGTGCAGAAGGTTGGCGTCGACCGAAAATGGCGCTTCGCCGCGCTTATCCTTGGCGATCGGGATCTGATGCTTTTCGGCAAACTCGATCAGCTTCGTGCGCGAGGTCAGCTCCCATTCGCGCCACGGCGCGATCACCTTGACGTCCGGCTTCAATGCATAATAGGTCAGCTCGAAGCGCACCTGGTCGTTGCCCTTGCCGGTCGCGCCGTGCGCCACCGCATCGGCACCCACCTCCCGGGCGATCTCGATCTGGCGCTTGGCGATCAAGGGCCGCGCGATCGAGGTGCCGAGCAGGTACTGGCCCTCGTAGAGCGCATTGGCGCGGAACATCGGAAAGACGAAGTCGCGCACAAACTCCTCGCGGACATCGTCCATGAAGATGTTCTCGGGCTTGATGCCCAGCATCTCGGCCTTCTTGCGCGCCGGCGACAGTTCCTCGCCCTGGCCGAGATCGGCGGTGAAAGTCACCACCTCGCAGCCATAGGCGGTCTGCAGCCATTTCAGGATGACAGAAGTGTCGAGGCCACCTGAATAGGCCAACACGACCTTCTTGATGTCGCCCCTTTTGTAGGGCCCCGTATAAGTGACGCTCATGGCTGCCCTCGGCGGCGTTGGAAAGCGCGCGACTATAGCCACCGGCTTTCTAGGGGCAAGCGCGCTATGGTAATGGCGAGGTACAGATGGTTTCAGCCTTAGATCGCCTCGGCTATGCCGCACGGCAGACCGCGCGGGTCGCCTGGTATGCCGGCCACTACGTAGCCGGGCGCCGGCTCCTCAAGCCGATGCCCAAGCCGGATTTCCCGGTCGGCCCGACACCAACGCGGGCTGAGCTGACCGCCGACATGCGCTCGGTCTTCACCCGCGAATGGCGCGACATCGAGGCAGGCCTTTTCCCCGCCCCCCGCCCGCTCGGCGCTGAACCGGGCGAGTTCCTGCGTCGCAGCCTGCGCTATTTCCGCGACCTGCCGCAGGTCGACGCCCGCCGCCACGGCCACCTCGACGACGAGATGCCACCCGGCCAGCAGGGCGACGGCCTACCGGACTACTACCGCCAGAACTTCCATTTCCAAAGCGATGGCTGGCTCAGCGAGCATTCGGCCGCAATATACGACACCCAGGTAGAGGTTCTGTTCACCGGCGCCGCCGACGTGATGCGCCGCCGCGCGATGAAGGCGATCGCCGAGTGGATGGTCGGCCGCAACCAGCGGGACCTCCGCGCCCTCGATGTCGGCTGCGGCACCGGCCGGCTGCTCGCCTTCCTGCACCGTGCCTGGCCCGGGATGCGGCTGACCGGCCTCGACCTCAGCCCGCCCTATCTCGCCGAGGCCCGCCGCCTGATCGGCCGGACGGCGCGCGTGAAGCTGGTCGAAGGCGCCGCCGAGGCGCTGCCGTTCGAGAATGCGAGCCTCGACCTCGTCGTCTCGTCTTTCCTGATGCACGAGCTGCCGCCCGACATCCGGGCCGCGGCCCTCAGGGAAATGGCCCGCGTCATAAAGCCCGATGGCCTGGTCGTGATCGTCGATTCGATCCAGAAGGGCGACCAGCCGGCATGGGACGGCCTGCTCGACCTCTTCCCCCACTACTTCCACGAGCCGTACTATGCCGAGTATGCGAACGGCAGCCTCGAGAAATGGGCCGCGACGGCTACTCTAGGGGTGGTCGAACGGGAACGGGCGTTCTTATCGAGCGTCACGGTGCTTGAGCGGACCGCATGAACCGCACAGCTATCCTTTACGAATTTGGGCTGCACTCTGCTTTGCGGTCACGCTCTTTTCGTTCCTTGCCATCGGAACCGTCGGTATCCAGTGGCTAGTGCTCGCCATTCCCATCGCTATCGTCGCCGCGCCCGGCTGGATGCTCTTTCGTCGAAATGGGGGCGACAACCCAGCGCGCTCGCCGCGCTGGCGCAGGCTGGGGCTCTTGAGCTGGCCGCAGGCGGCGGAGATGTCGCGACCACGCGACGTGCGCGCGGGGCGATCAGGGAGCGATCACCTCAGGCTTCGCCTTCAATGCCGTCGCTCGACGGCGCATAGCGGCGTCGAAAGTGACAAACCAATCGGCGTGGCGTAGTTAAGAGTTTTGATCTTCGTCTGCGCTATGGATGCAGTGGCTTTTGCTGGCGAGTGCAATTGCTAAGGTCGCCGCGTCCTCGACCTCGACGTTCCCAGTGGCCAGAATCGTCTCGATCGCCGACGCAATCGCCGCCGCGGACTGCCGATAAACGCCCCGCATGACCCATTCGAATTCGAGGATCACGCTCTTGGGGATGAAAACCGTATCCGATGCCAATGCCTGTCGCGCAGCCTTGACCTGCTCGGCGTCGTCCTGAGCGAAGAGCCGAACGACGAGGTTAGTATCGACCGCGCGCATGACGCCGCCTGACCTCTTCGACGATGGCGGCGTTCATCTCTTCGATCGAATGTGGTGGCCCCTTGTACTTCAAGACACCGGCCCAGTCCGCGATCGTATGCCGCTTCTTCGTCGCTACCGGTCGCAA
>JAHCJV010000033.1 GCA_026126105.1 Enhydrobacter sp. | reverse complement strand
CCATGCCGTCCCGGCGCCGCCACGGACCCGCAGCCGGCCGCGCTTGCGCTCCCCTTTCCCATCGGCGCGAGTCTTGCCGGCCGTTACGTCACGCTGAAAGCGCTGCACGTCGGCGGGGGTCAGGGACGACAGGGACTTGCTCCCCAAGATCGGGACGACGTGCCGGTTCAGGTTGCTGGCGTCAGTAACCCAGCTCGACGCCTTTTTGGCCGGCTTGTCAGCCGGTCCGTCCTGCAGGTAGCGCTCGACTAAGTCGGAAATGGTCATGTCGGCCCGCTTGGCGTGCCGGTCCGCTGAAGGGTCCGCTCCCTTTGCCACGCCACCAAGGGCTTCCCGTGCCCGCTGGCGCGCTTCCTCGGGCGTGACCACCCCGACCTTGCCCAGCGCGAGCTTGCGCGTCCTACCGGCCGCATTGCGATATGTGCATACCCACGTACGGACTCCGGAGGGCTTCACCCGCAAGCCGAAGCCCTTGAGGTCGGTATCCCGAAAGAGCGTGTCCCGCTCCACCGGTTTCAGGGCGTCAACAAACCGCTTCGTGAGCTTGGGCAAGGCAGCCTCCCGCAAAGAGCCGCCCCGATGGGTCCGCTTGGCCGGGGACACACCGGGGACACACACAGCGGGAATTGCCCGCCATTTCCATTGTTTACCACTACAGGCCCGCGATGGCTATAAATTAAGGATTCTCGGGCTTTCTACTGCGATGGGAAAGCTCGGGGACACTCGGGAAAACGGGTCCTATTTACAATGGCATTGTAGAGGTCGACGGTTCGATCCCGTCTGGCTCCACCAACCGTACAAGGGCTTAGCAGGAAACTGCTAAGCCCTTTGACTTTGCGGCACCGCCGGCGTGCGGCGGCAACCAGGGACCGATAGACTGCTAGAGGAGCGACCGGGCAGGCTACATGCGATCCGTCGTCATCACCGGTGTTTCGACCGGAATTGGGTACGCTGCCGCGGGCGAGCTGTGCCGACGGGGGTATCGGGTTTTCGGCAGCGTGCGCAATGACGATCAGGCACGCAGGCTCCTGCAGGATTTCGGAGTGCTCTTCACGCCCCTGCTGTTCGATGTAACCGACGCAGGCGCGGTCAAAGCGGCCGCGGCGCAAGTGAAAGTCGCGATCGGCGACAACGGCCTTTACGGTCTGATCAACAACGCCGGCATCTCCAACCCCGGTCCGCTGAGCGTGCAGTCGCCGGAAATCGTCAGGCAGCATCTCGAGGTCAACGTGCTCGGCGCGGTGCACACGGTCCAGGCTTTCCTGCCATTGCTCCGGCGCAAAGGGGCGGCGGCACGTCCCGGGCGGATCGTCAACATCAGTTCGGTCAGCGGGCGGATCGCCTACCCTTTCATGGGGTCCTATGCGGCATCGAAGCACGCCCTGGAGGCGCTCTCCGATTCGCTGCGCCGCGAATTGCTGATCTATGGCGTGGACGTGATCGTGATACAGCCGGGCGCGATCGACACGCCAATCTGGGACAAGGCCGCGCACATACGGTCCGGGTACCGGGAATCGGACTACGGCTCGGTCCTGGCGGGTATCGATCTGCATGCCACGCGCCGCAGCGCATTGCCTGTTGCGGTGGTGACACGCGCGATCGTCGCGGCGCTCGAGCACAAGAAGCCCAGGGCACGCTATGCCGTTCCCGATCAGCGGTTCAAATACTGGCTCGCCCCACGCGTCCTCCCGGACCGCTGGCTCGATCGCATCATCGCCCGCATGCTGAATTTCAAGAAGGTTCGCGACGACCTGCGACAGGAGCCGCCTTGAAGCAACTTGATGTCCTTCTCCCGCCCCGCTCCCTTATTTGTTGCGGACCTGCCGGGAAGTGCCCATATGAAGAAGCGCTGGGCGGCAATACGATACAAGAAAATGGCTGACGCTGTGGGCTATGGCATACCGCCGCCGCCCTGTTGGCTTACGCGACCCTCGCTCTCGGACATACTTACAGGATCAAAGACCATGGCTTCAGGTACAGTTAAGTGGTTCAATGCCACCAAAGGTTTCGGCTTCATTCAGCCCGACAACGGCGGCAAGGATGTCTTCGTTCATATCAGCGCCGTCGAACGCGCCGGTCTCAACGGACTCAATGAAGGACAGAAGATCAGCTACGAGGTCCAGCAGGACCGTGGCAAGGACGCGGCCGTCAACCTAAAGGCTTGAAGCCAGCCTCACTGCTGTCGCCCTCCGGCTTCGGCAAGATCGATCAAGGGCCCGGCGAGCGATCGCAGGGCCCTTTCCTTGTGTGGCGCAGGCGGCCAGACGCCGTGCCTGCTTCAGAAGCGTGGGAACGCGAAGCGCGGCCGACCCAGCAAGGGTGCGTCGGTGAAGAGAACCAGGAAGAGCTGCGACAAAAGCCGGGCTACTCGAGGGTCCTCCGGACCCGTCGCCAGCGTCCATGCCGTGGATTGCGACAGCGCAAGATCGTTACGGCAATAGACGGCGAAAACCGAAAGGCGCCCCACATCCTCGGCCGGGCGCGGCTGGTGCCGCACCTCGCCGGCGCAGACACGCGATGCAGTCAGGTCGATCGCCGCATCGACTACGAGCACCAGGCGGTAGTCGGGGCGGGGCAGCTCGGATGGAACCTCGTACGTGAAGGTCAGTCGCGGCCGGGGCCGGTTCGCCTGCATCACGGGCAACAAGCGCCGTTGGGATTCCTGCTGCGTCAGCGCGAGGAATGGATTGCCCTCGAGAACCACCCGGAATGTCTTGCCATTGGCTGCCGCATAGAACTCACTGAAATCATACTGCGGCGCATAATCGGTCCCGCCGATACTCCCAGGCAACGCGGCGCACGATGCCACACACAGGGCGCCGGCGAACAGAAATGAAGCACGGACGATAAGCGGACGCATCGCAAGGGCGCTTGCGCGCCGATCTCGCGGGCAACCACACGAGCGTCAAGTGCTCATGCCACGCGGCCTGCGGTCTCGCTTGACGCCCTTGAGGTCCGCGTTCTGGCTACCCGGCAGAGTGGCGGAACTCTTTGTCGGCTTGGCCTTGCCAACGGGATGCGGTTGGGGAGGGTCGGCGCTGGCCCCAGGATTGAGGCGCTCGTATTCGTGATCGGGGGGATCTTGCGTGCGAGGCATGGCTTTCTCCGTCAACTCCTTCTGATCAACGGTACCTGCTTCGATTTCGTTGCGGAGCGCCCAGCGTCGGTCGGCGGGCAAGCCCCACCCGTCGCCGAGGGGCCACCTTGAGCTCTACTGATCGAGGAAGTCGAAGTGCGCCTCGATCAGACAGATCTGAACTTCGCGGCACGCCAGGAGTTCCTCGGCCGGCTTGCGGACATCCCTCTGCTTGCAGGCCAGCCAATCGCTGCCGCCCTTTGCGATCGCGGCCGTCGACAGCGTCCTCTCACGCTTTCCCTGCTCACGCGAGGTAATGATCTGCCGGGTGAGATAGTCCCAAAGGCGGCGATCGCGCACCTTCGCCTTCTCGAGCTCCTCGGCCGCCTCGCGGCAATCGCGACGTTTCGAGTTCGTGCACTGGCTCTTCAGGAATTCGTTAATGTCGCGGATCCGCGCATCGAAAACGCCGGCGCAGTAGCTCGAAAGCCGCTCGTGCTCGGTAAGGAAACCCACTCCTTGTGCCGTTGCCGCCGGCGACCACATCGCCATGCCGACGATCAACACCGCGCCGAGCCGCCCCGCCATCGTTTCCTTCCATCTCCCCGCACCGTTGTAGCGGAACTGCCGGCAGGCAAACAACGGCTTGGTTCAGATTGGCTTAAGGCGGCTCGCGACCATCTTCAGATCGACCCCGGTATAGGGTTTGCGGATAAATGCCACCTTCGAGTCGGCCGCGAAGCGCCGAGCAAGTTCGGTGGAATCGTAGCCCGTGGCGATGACGATCGGGAGGTGGGGACGGAGCGCACGCAACTCGCCCACCAGCGCGTCGCCCTTGCGGTCGGGCAGACCGATATCGACGATCGCGAGACCTATGTCGGCCCCCAGCAGCTTGATCTTGTTCATCGCCTCCATGGCCGAACCTGCGGTCTCGACTCGATAGCCCAGCTCGCGGAGCTGCTCCGCCGCCACCATCTGGACCAGCACCTCGTCCTCGACCAGCAGCACGCGCGGCGCCGCATCGTGCGCGTCGAGCATGTCGCCGAGCTTCGCCGCGAGGGCTGCGAAGGTGAAGGGTTTGGTGATCAGCGCGACCCCGGGATCGAGCCTGCCGTCGTGCACGATGGCGTTGCGGGCGTAGCCGGTCGTGAACAGCACCTTGAGACCGGGTCGCATCTCGCGCGCAGCGTCGGCGAGCTGGCGGCCGTTCATGCCGCCCGGCAGGCCAACATCGGTGAACAGCAGGCGGACCTCCGGATGGCGCTCCAGCAGGTGCAGCCCGGCCGCCGCAACATTGGCCTCGAGCACGGTATAGCCCAGCTCGCGCAAGATGCCGGTCGAATGCGCGCGCACGTCGTCGTCGTCCTCGACCACCAGGATGCATTCGCCGCTCTGACTGCGGAGCGCAACGTCGCCGACCGAAGGCTCTGGCGCCACTTCGACGTCGGCGAGCTGGCGCGGCAGGTAGAGCTTCACCGTCGTGCCCATACCCTCTTCGCTGTAGAGCTTCACGTGACCGCCCGACTGCTTGACGAAACCATAGACCTGGCTGAGGCCCAGTCCGGTGCCATGGCCGATATCCTTGGTCGTGTAGAACGGCTCGAAGGCACGAGCCTGCACGTCGCGCGACATCCCGATTCCGGAGTCGGTGATGGAGATCACGACATACTGTCCGGGAGCGACCTCCGAATGCAGGGCTGCATAGGCCTCGTCCAGCAGGGTGTTGGCCGTCTCGATCGTGAGCTTGCCGCCGTCCGGCATGGCGTCTCGCGCATTCACCGCGAGATTCAGGATCGAAACTTCGAGCTGGTTGGGGTCGACCAGCACGCGCCACAGGCCGCCGGCCAACACCGTCTCGATCGCGACCTGCTCTCCGAGCGTGCGACGCAGCAGCTCCGACATCCCGGTCACCAGACGGCCGACATCGACCGTTTTGGGATCGAGCGGCTGGCGGCGCGAGAAGGCCAGAAGGCGTTGAGTGAGCGAAGCCGCGCGCTCCGCCCCGCGCATTGCAAAGTCGATCGAGCGCGCAAGCCTGACGGAATCGAGCGCGCCTCCGGAGCTGACCGCGCGCTGCATCGATTCGAGATTGCCGATGATGACCGTCAGCAGGTTGTTGAAGTCATGCGCCACGCCACCGGTAAGCTGGCCGATCCCTTCCATTTTCTGGGCTTGGGCGAGCTGCTCCTGTGCGCGTTGAAGGGCCTGCTGCGCGTCGCGCCGCTCGGTGATATCACGCGTTATCTTCGCAAAGCCGATAAGTGTCCCCGATTCGTCGCGTATCGGGTTGATCACGACGCTCGCCCAGAAGGTCGAGCCGTCCTTGCGAACCCGGTAGCCCTCGGCCTCGAATTTGCCCTCTCGCACGGCAGTCTTCAGGGCACGTTCCGGCATGCCGGCGGCACGATCCTCCTGCGTGTAGAAAGTCTCGAAATGTCGTCCGACGATCTCCGACGCGAGATAGCCCTTGATGCGGGCGGCTCCAGTGTTCCAGTTGCTCACGAATCCTTTCGGGTCGAGCATGTACAGCGCATGGTCGGCGACACCCTCGACGAGATGTTGGAATCGCCCCTCGGCACGGGCGCGCTCCTCGGCTTCCCGGATCAGCTGCGCGTTCGCGTCGGCAAGCTCCGCCGTGCGCTCGGCGACCCTGGTCTCGAGGGTCCGCTCGTTATCGCGCAAGGCTTCCTCGACCGCGCGACGGCGCCGTATCTCGTCCTGTGCGGCACGGTAGAGCTTTGCCTTGTCGATCGCGATTGCGGACTGCACGGCGATCGCCGCCACGATTCGCTCTGCCCGCGCGTCGAAGACGTCGGGCTTCGGATGACCGAAGAACAAGCCGCCCAGCACTTCGCCCGTGCGCGACACGACCGGGACGGCAAGATAGCTGGCGACCGGGAGATGGCCCTTGGGTTGGCCGTGATACGGCGGGTTCTTGCCGAAACGGGGATCCCTGGTGATGTCGCCGGACCGCACGATGCCTTCGCCCTTGAACGTCGGCGCGAAGACCTGGGTGTTCCGCGGCATCGGAAACTTCGAGAAGGCCTCACGCTTGGCGCCTGACAGCGTGTAGAGCGTATAGGATTCACCCGAATCGTCGATCACGTTGTAGAAGAATGCGCCAAAGGCGGCGCCCGACAGCCGCGTCGCCGCATCGGTCACGACTTGTACCGCCCGTTCGAGATCGAGTTCTGCGGCAACGGCCGTGCCCACCTCGTTAAGAAGCTCGAGGACCTGCTTCTCCTCCTGCAGGACTCGCGCCGTTTCCCGGCGCGAGCGTGCCATGTTGAGATTGGTCTCTACCCGCGCCAGCAGCTCGCGCGCCGAGAACGGCTTGGTGAGATAGTCGTCCGCACCGGCGCGCAGCCCGTCGACTTTCGCTTCCTCCCCGGCACGCGCCGACAGCAGGATGACGGGGATATCCTTGAGCGCCGGGTCCCTGCGCACCGCCGTCAGCAGGCCGTAGCCGTCGAGCCGCGGCATCATCACGTCGGACAGGATGAGATCGGGCTTTAGCTTGTGCGCCATCTCGACCGCGGCCTGGCCGTCCGCCACCATATGCACGCGATATCCCGCGGCGCCGAGCAGGCGCTCGACATAGCGACGCATGTCGAGATTGTCGTCAGCAAGCAGGACGAGGCGTCCCTGCCCGGCAGCCGCAGTCGGTGCGGCCACGAGGTCCTGCGCTCCGGAGGCCGCTGGCGCTTCGACCGCCGGCGCTTCACCGTCCAGCCAGCCCACGGCTTCCTGGACATAGGCCTCGGCCCGCACGGGAGATGGCTGCGGGTGGTCGCGCGTTTGCAACAGCCGATCGGCCGGCAGATGCCCGGCTCCAAAGGGAATCCGAACCGTAAAGGTGCTGCCCTCGCCGACGGCGCTTTCGACCGTGATCACGCCGCCATGCAGCCTGACCAGCTCCTGCACCAGCGCGAGCCCGATGCCGCTGCCTTCGATGCTGCGGCCCCGGGCGCCTTCGACGCGGTGGAAGCGCTCGAAGAGATGCGGCAGCTCGGAGGCGGGAATGCCGGTGCCGGTGTCGCGTACGACCAGCTCGGCTGCGCTGTCGTCGGCACTGGCGCGCAGCGCGACCGAGATTTCGCCTTCGAAGGTGAATTTCAGTGCATTGGACAGGAGGTTGAGCACCACCTTTTCCCACATGTCCCGATCGACATAGGTCGGATGCGACAGCGAATGCACGTCGAGATGCAGCGCCAGGCCGGCGCGATCGATAGCCGATCGGAAGGTCGAGGCGAGTTCGGCCGAGAAGGCAGCGAGATCGATCGGTTCGTAGCGCGCCTGGGCTTTTCCCGCTTCGAGCCGCGAATAATCGAGCAGCGAATTGACCATCCTCAGGAGGCGGACACCGTTGCGATGCGCGGTCGAAACCAACGCTCGATCCGGCGGCGGCAGCGCGTTGGCAGGCCTCGCCAGGACTTCTTCGAGGGGACCGAGCATAAGCGTAAGGGGCGTCCGGAATTCGTGGCTAATGTTGGAGAAGAACGCCGTCTTCGCCCGGTCGATTTCGGCCAAGGCCTCGGCCCGCCGCCTTTCCTGGTCGTAAGCGTCGGCATTGGCGATCACGGCCGCGATCTGACCTGCAACCAGGTCGAGGAAGCCGGCATAATTGTCGTCGTAAAGGCGGACAGGACTTAGCCCGACAATCAGGACGCCGGTACGTCCGGTCTCGCCGCTTGCCGCGATGGGGAGAACGGCAGCGCTGGTCGAGGGTCGTTGCCATGCGCCCTTCGGCCGACCGTCACCGAGAATCTTCTCCAGGTCGACAACATGCCTGGCCTTGGGCTCGCGCATCAGCTCGGCGATCGGCCACGGGTGCGACGAAGCGAGTGATAGGGATGGCGGCAGCGACCGGTCGTCCCGCCGTAGACCCGTGGCGCTCGCGAGCGCGGCCGAGTCGCCGCCGGGTTCTATCATGTAGAGCGCCGCAAACGTCACGTCGCGGGTGTTGCTCGCGAGCGCCTCGATGCTCCGGTCGCAGGCTTGCTGCCACGAGCGTGCCTCCCCAGCCCGCGCGGCCAATTCCCGAAGCAGTGCGATCTGTCGCTCGCCGACCACCCGCTGCGTGTCGTCGGTGTTGGCGCAAATGATCCCGCCAACCGTGCCGTCGTCCGTCGGAATGGGGCTGTACGAAAATGTGTAGTAGGTTTCCTCCGGGTAGCCATTGCGCTCCATGATGAGGAGCTGCTCCTCGACGTATGTGCCGGCGTCGCCGGCCATCGCCGTGGCGAGCATCGGGCTGATATCGCTCCAGATCTCGCGCCAGACCTCGGATGTAGGCCGGCCCAAAGCTCTTGGATGTTTGCCGCCGATGATGGACTTGTAAGGGTCGTTGTAAAGGTAAGTGAGCTCGCGGCCCCAGCCGATCCAGATCGGCTGGCGGGAGGTGAGCATGATGCGAACGGCAGTCTTCAAAGCATCCGGCCAGCCGGCGGGTGGCCCCAGCGGTGTCGCCGCCCAATCGAGCGTACGCATCAATCCGGCGAGTTCGCTCTGACCCAGGAAGAGCCGCTCGCTATGGACCGGCGCTCGTCCTGATCCTGTGTCTGCCATAAGTCTCCACTCCGGACCGACGCGGCCAAACGTTTGCGAATTGGGAAGGTTGCCTGGATTCGTGCGCGAAGGGTGAATTCTTGCGCCGCTCGCTGTCAATTGGCGGCGATTGCGCTGCGCATCGTCACCGGTGCGTCTCCAAACGGATGGTGCCTTCCGATGTGAACATTCGGTTGCTACCATAAATATTGTAGCCCGCTTGTGGCATTCGAGCTAAGTTTTGACTCTAGCTGAAGGAGGTGCCCATCCGTTCGAGGTCGACGTACCCCGACGGAGTCCAGATCACCGGTGGTCGATCCACCGCGTGGCTTGTGAACTTCACCCTCAGCTCCCCTGCCGATCGTCCGCGCCTCCGTCCCACGGAGGCGTTTTTGTTGTGGGCGACCGCTCCCGTTCTGCAGCCTCTGACACCGGAGTAGGAATATGGCCAAACGCGCCACCCGCCGCGCCAAGCTTCACGCCATCGAAGGCGCCCGCATTCACAATCTCGTCTTCGAGCAGACTCCGGCCAACGATCGCGAGCAGAGCTATCTGCGCAAAATCCGCCCGCGCAGCGACAACCAGCGTCTCTTGATGGAAGCGATAGAGACCAAGCCGCTGACCATAGCGGTCGGCCCTGCCGGCACGGGCAAGACCTACCTGGCAATTTCCGCCGCTGTCGAGGCTCTGGACGCCGGCACAGTCTCACGCATCGTGCTGAGCCGCCCCGCCGTGGAGGCCGGCGAGAATCTGGGGTTCCTCCCCGGTGACATGCGCGAGAAGCTCGATCCGTATCTGCGGCCCCTATGGGATGCGCTCAACGACCGGCTGGGCGCCAAGCGACTGCGTCAGCACCTGGACGATGGACTGATTGAGATCGCGCCGGTTGCCTTCATGCGGGGTCGCACCCTGAACAACAGCTTCGTTCTGATCGACGAGGCGCAGAACTGCACTTACGGACAGCTCAAGATGCTGCTGACGCGTCTGGGGTGGCATTCCACCATGGTCATGACGGGGGATCCCGACCAGACCGACCTGCTGCCAGAATTGTCGGGGCTGGCCTCCATTGCCCAGCGCCTCGAAGGCTTCGAGGACGTCGCGGTCGTGCGACTTGCCGATATGGATGTGGTACGTCATCCGCTGGTGGGGAGGATGCTCTCGGTGCTCTGAGTCCCCAGATTTATCCACAGATCCGAGCGTTCCGGCGGAATGGATCAAATGCGGAACATTTTGGATCGCACGCGATTTGTTTGCCCTTCCGTGGCATCGAATAATGCAGCGCGATCAATATGTTACATCCAGGGTGGCAGGCGACTGCCACCCTGTATACATTGAGTCAATATGGTGACGTCCGTGTAACGGCAGGCGCCCCTTGGGCTTTTTCACAGACTTCCCCACATCCCCGTCGTGACCCACGAAGCCAACGCTGACATCAAGCCGAGCGAGGACTCGCTCCCCGGGGGCGGGACGCTCGCCGACGGAATGCGGACAATCGGCGAATTCGTGCGCACTCTGCCCAGGAAGCCGGGGGTCTACCGGATGATCGGGGCCGACGGAGAGGTGCTCTATGTCGGCAAGGCCCGCTCCCTGCGCAGTCGCGTCGCCGCGTACACCCAGCCGACCCGGCTCGAGAACCGCCTGCTGCGGATGGTTTCCAGCACCCGCAACATGGAATTCGTCGTCACCGACAGCGAGGCCGAGGCCTTGCTACTCGAAAACAACCTCATCAAGCGCTTTCGGCCGCGCTTCAATGTTCTGCTGCGCGACGACAAGTCTTTCCCCTACATCGTCATTCGCCGGGATACGGAATGGCCGCAGCTCGCCAAGCATCGCGGAACTCGCGAGCCGGCCAACGAATATTTCGGCCCCTTTGCCTCGGCCACGGCCGTCAATCGAACGCTCTACGCGCTCCAGCGCGCCTTTCCGCTGCGATCCTGCTCTGATGGAGTGTTTTCGACCCGCACCAGACCCTGCCTGCAGTACCAGATCAAGCGCTGCACGGCGCCATGCGTCGGACGGATCGACACGCCGGAGTACGGCACCATCGTGAACGAGGTGCGCGACTTCCTCGGCGGGCGCAACCGCGAGGTCCAGCAGGCGCTTTCCGAGCGAATGGAAGCGGCGTCGAACGACCTGCATTTCGAGCAGGCGGCCGTTCTCCGCGACCGCATTCGCGCCTTGGCCCATATACAATCGCATCAGTCGATCAGCCTCCATTCGATCGACGAGGCGGATATATTCGCCGCTCATGCCGACAGCGGCCAAGTCTGCATCCAGGTCTTTTTCCTGCGCGCAGGCCAGAACCTCGGCAATCGTGCCTACTTTCCCAGCCATGCCAAGGAACTCGATCCGCCCGCCGTCCTGACCGCGTTCATCGGCCAGTTCTACGAGGCACGCCCGGCGCCGAAGCTGATCCTGACCAGCCACGATCTCGACGAGCGCGAACTGATGGAAAGCGCACTGGCGATCCGGGCAGAGCACAAGGTCGAGATTCGGACCCCCAGGCGCGGCGACCAGAAGGACGCGCTCGACCAGGCCGTGAACAACGCGCGCGAGGCGTTGGCACGCCGTCTGGCCGAGCGCGGCACCCAGCGCCAGCTTCTCGAGGGCGTGGCGCGCGTGTTCAACCTCGATGCGCCGCCCGAACGGGTCGAGGTCTACGACAACAGCCATATCCAGGGCGCGGCGCCGATCGGTGCGATGATCGTGGCTGGACCCGAGGGCTTCATCAAGAACAGCTACCGCAAGTTCAATATCAAGACCGAGGGCGCGGCCGGCGACGACTTCGCCATGATGCGCGAGGTGCTGTCGCGCCGCTTCGGCCGTGCGCTCAAGGAGAATCCCGAACGCGACGAGGAGCACTGGCCGGATCTCGTGCTGATCGACGGCGGCCAGGGCCAGCTCGAAGTCGCGCGCCAGGTGCTGACCGAGCTCGGCCTGGAGGATATCGCCATCGTCGGCATCGCCAAGGGACCGGACCGGGACGCCGGGCGCGAGCGCTTCTTCATACCGGGCAAGCCGCCCTTTACGCTCGAGCCCCGCGATCCGGTGCTCTACTTCCTCCAGCGGCTGCGCGACGAAGCACACCGGTTTGCCATTGGCACGCATCGCACGCGCCGCGCCGGTGACCTCACGCGCTCCACACTCGATGAGGTGCCGGGCATCGGCGCCTCCCGCAAGCGCGCGCTGCTGCATCATTTCGGCAGTGCTCGCGCGGTGGGTGCGGCGACCCTTGAAGACATCAAGGCAGTGGCCGGCATTTCCGATGCGCTGGCACAGAAGATACACGATCATTTCCGGGGCGGCCGGTAGGGCATTCCCGCTACGGGTGACAATGCGTAACGACGCGCCGTAAGGTGCCGGCCTCGCATGCTGAACACCGCCAATATCCTCACGCTGTCGCGCATCGCCGCCATTCCGCTGGTCGTGGCCTGCTTCTGGCTCGACCGCGGCTGGTCGCAATGGCTGTCGATGAGCCTGTTCGTCGCCGCAGGCATCACGGACTACTTCGACGGCTACATCGCGCGCCGCTACCATCAGATCTCGCGCCTCGGCCGATTCCTCGACCCGATCGCGGACAAGCTCCTGGTGGCTGCGGCGCTGCTGATGCTGGTGGATCTCGGCCCCCTGCAAGGCGTTCATGTGCTCGCCGCGCTGATCATTCTGGCGCGGGAAATTCTGGTGTCGGGATTGCGCGAATTCCTGGCCGAGCTGCGGGTCGGCTTGCCGGTAAGCCAGCTCGCCAAATGGAAGACCGCGGTGCAGATGATCGCGATCGCCTTGCTGCTGGTCGGCGACGCCGCCTCACCGCTAGTTACCGTACTCGGCCTCTGGGCGATCTGGATCGCGGCAGGGCTCACATTGATCACGGGCTACGATTACCTGCGTACTGGCCTGCGCCACATGGCGGAAGACACACCCCCGGGAGCTGCCGAATGAAGGTGCGATACTTCGCCTGGATGAAGCGCACCGTGGGCGTGGCCGAGGAAGAGATCGACCCGCCCGCCGAGGTGCGCACCGTGGGCGATCTCGTGACTTGGCTGCGCGCGCGAAGCGACGGCCACGCCGAGGCGCTCGCCGAAGGCGCTGCTTTCGGTGCGGCTGTCGACAAACGCACCGCGACCTTCGATGTCGGAATTGCGGGCGCACGCGAGGTCGCGTTCTTTCCGCCCTTTACCGGGGGCTGACGCCATGACGATACGTGTCCAGGAGGCGGATTTCGACATCGGTACCGAACTCGACCGCCTGAGCAGCGGCAATAAGCGCATTGGCGGGCTCGCGGTATTCGTCGGACTGGTGCGCGAGATACATGTGCGCGAGGGCTACCATCGCGATCGGGTCGACGCGCTCACGCTCGAGCACTATCCCGGCATGACGGAGACTGCCCTCGAAGAGATCGAAGCCGAGGCACGGCGCCGCTGGCCGCTGGAAGCAACGCTGATCGTGCACCGCTACGGACGCATGGAAGCAGGCGAACGGATCGTGCTGGTGGCAGTCGGCTCGCCGCATCGCGAGGCCGCCTTCGAGGCCTGTGAATTCCTCGTCGACTGGCTGAAGACCAAGGCTCCATTCTGGAAACTCGAGGAGACCCCTACGGGCGAGAAATGGGTCGGAGCGCATGCCGCCGATGACCAGGCAGCAGCGCGCTGGGAGAAGAAGTAGGAATTTTCGGACGGAACGGATTTGCATCCCAGCTGTTGAGTCCCTCGGGCCACACAGATGGAGACCGCGATGCGCTACTGTGTTCAACCGGCAACCGCGAAAGATGTAGCAATGCTTGCCCTCGCCATGGAAGACGAGGATGCGGGCGACGTCGAATTCGACCGCAACGGCGAGCAAAAAGCCCTCGACCATCTGTTGAACGCGTTCCTCTCGAGCACCGAGGTCTGGGCCGCGCACAATCGCGAAGGCCAGCCCTGCGCGTTATGGGGGGTCGGACCGACTTCGCAGGATTTCGAAGTGGGCCGCTTCTGGCTGTTGACGTGCGAGGAAGTCGAAACCTCGCCGCACGACCTGGCGACCCTGTCGATCATCGTGCTGCCGGAGATGCTGGCGTCCTACACGCGGCTCGAAAGCATCGTCGATGCGCAGAACCTGCGCGCCGTGTCGTTGCTGCAAGGCCTCGGCTTCACGGTCGAGCCGGCGGTCTTCCACCAGGCCTCGGATCGGCCATGCCATCGCGTGTGGATCGAGGCGGATGCCGCCATGCTCGCCAAGACCCGTCCTGCCCTTCTCAACTAAGCGGCGCCTGCGAGGGTCATGGCAAAGGCACCCGTTCAGCCGGAATAGTTCTCGACGGTCCTCGCCGGCCGCACTTCGGCATCATCCGGATTCTTGCCGAACTCGCGCAAGGCGCGGCGCTGGCGGAGCAGGTCCCAGTAGCGATCCAGCTCGACGTTGATCGCGGCAAGCCGTGTCTTCTCGGCATCGGATATTTCGCCCTTGTGATAGAGCGTCTTCTCTTCGCCAACGAGTTCTTCGATGTGCTTGAGCACGGTCTGATCCGTCGTATGCGCCATCATGAAGCTCCTCAGCCCAATGCAACGAGGGCGATATCCAACCCCTTGTCCCGCAGTCGGTCGGCTGCCATCAGGGCCCGCTGCCCGCTACGGCAACAAAGGACAATGCGACGCGACGCGGGAAGTTCCTCGGCAATTTCCTCAATATCGGAAACGTCGACCCTGCGACCGTCCGCGTAAGGACGGGGCGCCTCCTCGACACCGCGCAGATCGATCACGACGTCGCCCGGCAGGAGCGCCGATGGGGCGATGAACGGCACCGCCGCATCCGGCTCGGGACTGCCCTCGAAGCCGAAGCCGCCAAACGCGAGGCGCTTTGCATCGAATGTCACGACCCGGCCGAGCACGGTCGGCTCGAGGCCCAACAGAAGATGCAGCACGAGATGCGCCTGCAGGCTGCCCAGGATTGCGACGGCCGTGCCCAGCACGCCGACCGTCGCACACGTCCCCCCGTCGATCGACACCTCGGGAAACACTGCGCGATAGCTTGGTCCGCCGCCGCAGAAGGCGCCAGCATACCCCGTCAGCCCGATCACCGAGGCGGAGACCAAAGGCTTCCTCGCCGCCTGACAGGCATCGCTCAGGATGTAGCTCACGGCGAAGCTGTCTGCGGCGTCGACAATCACGTCGGCTGCCGCGACCAGGCGGGTTGCATTCTGGGGCGTCAGGCGCTCGACGACGGCCTCGATCGCGACCTGCGGGTTGAAGCCGAGCAGCGTCGCCCGGGCCGCTTCGGCTTTGGCATTGCCGATGTCGCCCATCGCGTACAGCGGCTGGCGATGAAGGTTGGTCTCCTCGACCGTGTCATGATCGATGATGGCAATTCGCCCGACACCGGCGCCGGCGAGGTATTGCAGCACGGGGCAGCCCAATCCGCCCGCCCCGACCACCAGCACCGACGCCGCCGCAAGCCGCGCCTGTCCCGCCGGACCGATCTCGCCCAAGACCGTCTGGCGCGCATAACGATCGGTCATGCGGCCACTCGCGTCGCGGCGATCCAGGTTCTTGCCTGCGCGACCGGATCGGGGTTGTTCACGATGTCGCCGACCACTGCGGCCGAATCGGCGCCGGCCTTCAGGCAGAGCAGCGCGCGTTCCAGGGTGAGCCCGCCGATCGCGACCAGTGGCCGGTCGCCGATCAGTCTCTTCCATTCGCCAAGCCGCTCCAGTCCCTGCGGTGCCCACGGCATCTTCTTCAGGGCCGTCGGCCAGATCGGTCCGAGCGCCACATAATCGGGATCGACGGCGAGGCCCTTCTCCAGCTCGGCATGATCGTGCGTGCTGACACCGAGCTTGATGCCCGCGCGGCGGATCGCCTTCACATCGGCATCGACGAGATCCTCTTGGCCGAGATGGACCCAGCTGCAGCCCTCGTCGATCGCGATCTGCCAGTAATCGTTGACGATGAGATCGGCGCCGTGCCGCGCGCAGACCGCCTGTGCCTCGCGCACCTGGCGGCGCAAGTCGGCATCCGGCTGATCCTTGATCCGAAGCTGCACGAACCTGGCGCCCGCTGGCGCCAGACGCGCGACCCAGCTCGAATCGGGGACGACGGGATAGAAGGGATCAATCATGGTCAGCCTCCCAGCGCGGCCATGCCGAACACCGGTGTGGACGGCGCCGCCATGTCGCGCGGCTCGAGCGGGCGCGCGGCGAATGCCATGCGGCCCGCCTCGATCGCCAGGGCGAAGGCCTTGGCCATCGCGACCGGATCGCCCGCTTCGGCCACTGCCGTATTGAGAAGCACGGCGTCGTAGCCCAGCTCCATCGCCGCCGCGGCATGCGACGGCACGCCGAGCCCGGCATCGACCACCAGCGGAATGTCCGGGAAATGCGCACGCATGGCCTTGAGTCCATAAGCATTGTTCAGGCCGCGCGCCGAACCGATCGGCGCGCCCCATGGCATCAGCACCCGGCAGCCTGCCTCGACCAGCCGGTCGGCTACCGAGAGATCCTCGGTCGTGTAAGGGAAGACCTCGAAGCCATCCTCGTTCAGCACCTTCGCCGCTTCGACCAGCCCGAACACGTCGGGCTGCAGGGTCTCGTCGTCGCGAATGACCTCGAGCTTGATCCAGGGCGTGTCGAACAGCTCGCGTGCCATGTGCGCGGTGGTCACGGCCTCTTTAGCGGTGTGGCAGCCGGCAGTATTGGGCAGCACGCGCACGCCGAGCGAGCGGATGATCGACCAGAATCCCTGCCCGCTTCGCTCGCTGCCAGCCTCGCGGCGCAGCGACACCGTCACCACCTGGGCTTCCGACGCCTTGATCGCATCGACCAGCACCTTGGGCGACGGATAGCGCGCGGTCCCCAGCAGCAGGCGCGAGGATAGCTCGACGCCGTAGAATGACATGGTCAACCTCCCTGCATCGGCGCCACGACCTCGATCTTGTCGCCGTCGTTCAGTTCGACTTTCGGACGCGCGGGCGCGGCCACGAACCGGCCGTTCACCGCCGTCGCGATCTTCTTGCCACCATAGCCCAGCGCATCCAGCGCCAGCGCCAGGGTGGCAGGCTCGATGTCATGCTGATCGCCATTCACGAAGATCCGCATCGGGTCTCTCCAGCTCCATTTCCAATGCCATCTCCGCCGCCTGCCGCGCCATCGCCGGTCCCAGCAGGTAGCCGTGGCGATAGAGGCCATTCACGTGCAACGATCGCGAGGTGCGTCGCACGGCCGGCAGATTATCGGGAAAGGCGGGTCGCAGGTCCGCACCCAGCTCGAGGATCTCGGCTTCACCGAACGCCGGATGCAGCGCGTAGGCCGCGTTCAGGAGCTCGACGGTCGAGCGCACGCTCGCCCCGCCGCGTGTTTCGCTCTCAATGGTGGTGGCGCCGATCATGAAGACACCACCGCCGCGCGGCACGATATAGAGCGGGATGCGCGGATGTAGCAGGCGCACCGGGCGTGACAGCGACACCTCGCGCGACCGGATGACAACCATCTCGCCGCGCACGCCGCGCAGGTCGGGCAACACGTCGCGCGCCGCGAGCCCGCGGCAGTCGACGATCAGGTCGGCCTCGCGTGCTATCGCCTGCATGTCGACGCCGAAACGGATCGCCACCTTCTGCCGCTTCAGCAAATCGGCCAGCGCCGGCAGCGCGCGACGCGGATCGATATGTGCCTCCTGCGGAAAGAACAGGGCGCGCCGGAAGCGGCCGGCGAGATCGGGTTCAAGCGCGCCGATGCCGGCCTCGTCGAGCCATTGATAGTTTCGGGTGCGCTCGGCGAAACGCGCCAACTCGGTCGCGTCACGCGGCAGCGCCAGGACCAGGCTGCCGTTATGGGTCGTGCCCGGGAAGCGCCGCGCCCACCAGTCGATCGACGGCGCGCCCATCGTAAGCACCGCCTCGTCGGTCATCGCCCGCTCGCACCACGGCGCCAGCATGCCGCCGGCCATCCAGGAGCAAGCGCCGTCGCCGAGCGCTCGGCCGCGCTCGATGACCTCCACGACGAAGCCGCGTTCGCTGAACTCGAGCGCCGTGGCAAGGCCCGCGACGCCTGCTCCGACAACAGTGACTTTCCATCGTCTCAACGTGCTGCTCCCGTTCCTTCGCCGGCATGACCCGGATCAGGTTCAAAGGGTTCAGCCCCACCGGCTGTCTCAGACCGGCTCCTGCGGAACCGGACACCCCTCGGACGTCGACAAAACAAACTGCCGACAGGGCCCGCTGTCAAGCGGCCTGCGGCCGCCAGGCGATGACACCCTCCGTCCTGGCCCGCACGTCCGGCGAGGCCAGGCAGGTGGCGACGGCTTCGTAGCCCGGCGTCCCCGGATATGGGGCGACATACGTCGGAGGGCTATGGTTGGCGGGACAGAAAATGATGGCTTCGTCGCTGCCGACGGCCTCCAGGTCCAGGATCGCGTTGGAACGGGTGAGCATGAAAACCGGCCGGCCACCCGGTCCACGGCGCCTGAGATGAGCAATCGTCGCCTCTTGGGTCGCCTGATCGAGCCCCTGCTCGATCATGTCGATGACCAGGACGGACGGCCCCACCGCCTCCAGGCCAGCAATCAGCGCCACGAGCGCGCTCGATGGGGTCGCCCCATCCTCCACCAGCCAAGCCAGTGTCCGCTCGACGTTTATGTCGACGGCGCTGCTTGCCGAACGGTCGAGACCTAGAAAGGCCGCGTTGGGTACGGTTTCGACAATCCGGTGGGCCAGCCGCGTCTTGCCGCTGCCGAGCGGGCCGACGATGTAGTTCAATGGCCGCACCCATCCCAGCTCGAACCGCTCGCCACCCCACGGATGGGGAAGGTCGAAGGCGACCGACACCTCGGGGCTCCGTACCGCCAGACCGGCGAGGTTCGCGATCGTCGGAGTGTCGCCGCGCGCCAGGCCGCCCCTCAAGCTTGCGACCGTCTCGATCATTTCGACGAGCTGGCGCAGGCGGTCTTCGAGGACGGCCTGGTGTGCGGCGAGCGCCGCTTCGAGGCCGGTGGAGTCGCCCTTCAGGACCCGTGATACCTGGGCAAGGCTGAAGCCGAGGCGACGCAGAGCGGCTATCTCGCGGGCACGCCCCATATCGTCGGGGCCATAGGCCCGCCATCCAGCCGCACTGCGGATCGGCGCGAGCAGGCCTCGTTGCTCGTACAGCCGCAGCGCCTTGGCCGACACGCCGAGCTGGCTGGCGGCTTCGGATACGCTCAGGAACGGAGCAGAAGAGTTCATGATCTCCCTCTCGTTTGGTCGTCCGCCTCCTTATCGGGCCTGCCCCAAGGGCCGAGTCAAGCGAACCCAGGGCCTCGTCAATCGATTGTTGCGAAGTGGACCGACTCGCCGAAACCCTCGCTGTCGGGCTGGCGCACCAGCGTCTGGAAATCCTCCATCAGCGCGCGCGTCATCGGGCCGACCTGATAGCGGCGATCATCGATCGCGCCGACTGGCACGAGCTCGGCGGCGGTACCGCAGAGAAACACTTCGCTCGCCTCGTCGAGCTCCTCCGGCGTCACCGCCCGCTCTTCGACGGCCCAGCCGCGCTTGTCCGCCATGCCCATCACCGCGCGCCGGGTGATGCCGTCGAGAAAGTTCTCGACCTTCGGCGTAACCAGCTTGCCGCCCATCGCCAGGAAGATGTTGGCGCCGGTCGACTCGGCCAGCCGCCCCTCCCAGTCGAGCATCAGCGCGTCGTCGAAGCCTGCCTTGAGCGCGCGGTCCTTCTCGATGCCGCAGATGACGTAGAGACCCGCCACCTTGGCACCGCCGGGCGCAGAGTCGGGCCCCGGCCGCCGGTACCTGGCCATGGTGACGTTGATGCCGCCGGGCTTCACCTGCACCGAGAGGCGGCCCTCCTGCGCCCACGGCGCGATGGCGAGATGTACCGTCGTGCCGATCGCCGACACGCCCAGAACCTCCGAGCCGCGCCACGCGATCGGGCGGATGTAGCCCGATGTCAGGTTGTTGGCCTTCACGACGGCGCGCGTCGCCTCCTCGATCTCCGTGCGCGACCAAGGCAGGTCGTAGTCGAGCAGCCGGGCCGAGTTCTTGAGGCGGGCGCAATGGGCAGCGAGGCGGAACACCCTGCCGTCGTAGATCCGCTCGCCCTCGAAGACGGCCGAGCCGTAATGAAGCGCATGGGTCAGGACATGGGCCTTGACCTCGCGCCATGGCAGCAGCTCTCCGTCGAACCAGATGAAGCCGTCGCGGTCTTCCATGTTAGCGGACATTGCGGGGGTTCCTTTCGAATGATTCCAAACAGGTCGTTTGGAACTGTAAAAGCGCAATATTCGCCATAGATAGGACAGCATTACTGTCTTTGTCAAGGAACCTGTCTCAATAGCGCGCCCATCGCCCGGAGGTTGAACAGGCTCTTGAACGATGCGGTGCCCCCCAGAATGTTCATCAGGGTCTGAATCATCTCCGGCCGCGCGGCGATTGCGCGGTAGAGCGCTTCCTGCGGCTGCGGATCCTTCAGCGCGGCGACATGAGCGTGTACTCGAAGACCGCGCCGGTCTTGTCGCGAAGCGCCTCACGATATCCGGCGAGGGCACTGTCGAGATCGCCCAGAAGGCCTTCGTGAATCGCATGGGCCAGGAGTTCTGCGCCGAGGAAGGCATCGACGATCCCCATGCCGGTCAGCGGATCGCGGTGATAGGCCGCGTCGCCGACCAGCGCCCAGCCCGGACCGGCGCAGTCGCGATAGAAGTTGGGCAGCCGATGCGTGCCCTTGAACGGGGTCTCGCGCCGACCGCGCTTCACGCGCTCCAGCAACACAGGATCGAGTGCCGCGAGATAGCTCGCCTCGATATCGGCGCGATAGGTCGACCGATCACTGTTGCTTCGGCCGACCCAAAGGCAGGTCAGGCCGTCATGCGTCGGGAAGCCCAGGATATCGCGGCCTTCGCGCAGGAAGAACTCGACGCCATCGACCGGCACCCCGCTCCAATAGGCATAGAAGCCGCAGGTCAGCGACGGATGAGACCGGGCCATGCCGGCACCCCACCATGGCGGCGACGCTGGAGTTCAAGCCATCGGCACCGATCACGAGAGACGACTTCGCTTCGATGGTCTCGCCCGTGGCAGCGATCGCGCGCACCCCGACGATACGGTCACCGGCACGGATGACTTCGCGCACCAGCGTCGCTTCCCTCACCTCGGCGCCGGCCGCGCGTGCCGCATCGACCAGCAGCATGTCGAGCACAGTGCGGCGCGGGCAGTACATCACCGCCGTACCGTCGACCGCTTCGGGGCGCCCGCGCAACGAGACCGGCCCCGCATGCATGATGACCGTCTCGATTGGCGGGCAGCCGGTCGCGGCAAGCGCGTCGAGCAATCCCAGCGCGCCAAGGCAGCCGTGCTGCGCGGCCACAGGAAATGCGTCGAAATCGTGTCGCTGGGGAAGCGCGCACGATCGAGCACGAGCACGTGCCGACCGCGGCGAGCCAGAAGCATGCCCAGCGACGCGCCGGCGCAACGCGCACCGACGATGATCGCATCGTACGATGCCATGACGGCGGTCAGTGCAGGAGCGGCGTCAGGCCGGGGTCGCCCTTGCGCAGAGCACGCTGATAGCCCTCGCGCCGGCCGATACGCTGCAGATAGCCCAGGATCGCGGGATAGGGTGCAAGGCCGAAAGGCAGGAACAGGCGCATGGTCGTGAGGGTGAAGACGATCATGATGTCGGCCGTCGTGAACTCGCTGCCGGCGAAGTAGTCGACCTTGGCGAGTCGCGCCTGCACGTGGCCGAGCGCCAGGTCGAGCCGCGCGTTCATGGCGCGCAGCATCGGGTTGTCGTGCGGCAGGTCGAGACGGGTCAGGATCATGTTCCGCCCGGTGGCCGGCTGCAGCGTGCCGTTGGCGAAGTGGAACCAGTAGACGAAGTGCGGGTAATCGGGATGATCCGGACCCAACACGAGGCGGCGGTTGCCGTACTTGGTGACGAGATACTCGACGATCGCCCCGGACTCCGCCAGGACCACGCCGCCGTCTTCGATGACGGGTGCCGTGCCCATTGGATGGAGGGCCTTGTATTCCGGCGGGGCAAGCTGGGTCGCCGGATCTCGATCATAGATCTTGAGCTCGTAAGCAATCCCGAGCTCCTCGCAAAGCCAGACGATCCGCTCCGACTGTGACTTGCCGAGATGATGGACCGTCAGCATGGGCATTGACCCTCCGACCGTTGGCCGTAACATCGGCGTTCCCGAAGTGTCAACGCAACGCCCACTACACGACAGTTGCGTTTCGGCGCGGATCATCCATTGGTTGGTTTGCAATGGTCGAAACGAGATCTCCCGCGAACCCGCTGTTTCTGCGCGATGAGGAACTTCGCCAGGGCATCGAGCTGATGTTCTACGCCTACCGCGATTTCACCTTCGAGTCCGATCAGCAGCTCAGGCACTATCAGCTCGGCCGGGCACATCACCGCGCGCTCTATTTCATCGGCCGCCATCCCGGCCAGACGGTGGGTCACTTGCTGTCGATCCTGAAAGTGACGAAGCAGTCGATCAGTCGGGTGCTGAAGGACCTGCTCGAGCAGGAATATGTCGAGCAGAAGAGCGGCCCGCGCGACCGGCGCGAGCGGCGGCTGTGGCTCACCGAGAAAGGCGTGAAGCTCGAGCGCGAGCTGACCGACCGGCAGAGCCAGCGCTTCGCCCGAGCCTATCGCGAGACCGGGGCCGACGCGGTCGAGGGCTTTCGCAAGGTGCTACTCGGGCTGCTCGACCCGGTAGAGCGCCTCGAGGTCGACAAACGGATTCGCAGGAGCGGCCGCTGAGCATCGTCGATTCGACGGCCGACAAGCCGCATGTCCTGGTGGTCGACGACGACACGCGCCTGCGCGAGCTGCTGAAGTCCTTCCTCAATCGCAACGGCTTCCGTGTCAGCACGGCCGGCAACGCGGCCGCGGCGCAGCAGCAGCTCGAGGCGCTCGATTTCGACCTGATCGTGCTCGACGTGATGATGCCGGGCCAGACGGGCCTCGAATTCGCTGGGGAGCTGCGCAAGACCAGCAATGTGCCGATCCTGATGCTGACGGCCATGGGCGATCCCGAGGACCGTATCGCCGGGCTCGAGAAGGGAGTGGACGATTATCTCGGCAAGCCGTTCGAGCCGCGCGAGCTGCTCCTGCGTATCCAGAGCGTGTTGCGCCGTCGTCGGCCGGTGACGACCGCGGAAGCACCGAACCGCGTGTCCTTCGGGCCGATGCAGTTCGACCTTGCTTTGGGCGAGCTCACCCACAAGGGCAAGCGTGTGCCCCTTACGGACGCAGAGATCGCCTTGCTGAGGGCGCTCGGCAGCCATTTTGGCGAAGTGCTGAGCCGCGAGGCGTTATGCAAGACCGTGGGCGGCGGCACAAACGAGCGCGCGATCGACGTGCAGGTCACCCGTCTGCGCCGCAAGATCGAGCCCGACCCCGGATTCCCGCGCTATCTCCGCACCGTACGCGGCCAGGGCTATCGGCTCGTGGACGCATGAGCGCGAGCCGCACACGCGACTGGTTCGAGCGGATCGCAGGCTGGGCCGACCGACATTCGCCGCAGACGCTGTTCGCGCGCGCGCTGATCATCATCGTGGTGCCGATGCTGCTCTTGCAGGCGTTGTCGGCCTGGTGGTTCTACGACCAGCGCGGCGACAATGTGACTAACCGGCTGGCGCTCCTGCTGGTGCGCGACCTGCGCGCGCTGATCGCGCTGCGTGCCGACTTTCCCGATGCCGCGCACCAGGCCTGGATCGTCGAGCGCGCGCGCGAGGACCTGTTCATCACGGTCCGCTTTCGCAAGGGGATTGTCCCGCCTTTCCAGAGCCCCGCCTATTTCGACATCGTGGCACGTGAGGTCCAGGGCGCGCTCGATGCCGACCTCAAACGGCCCTACTTCATCGACAATACCGTCGGCGGCAACCAGCTGATGATCGAGATTCAGCTGAACGACGGCGACGTGATGCAAGTCTACGTGCCCTACCTGCGGCTCACGTTCGGATCGAGCTTCGCCTACGTGCTGGCCCAGGTCGGCCTTGGCTTGGTGCTGTTCGGTCTCGCCATCTGGTTCATGCGCCGCGAGCTGGTGCCGATCGAGCATCTCGGGGTCGCTGCCGACGCCCTGGGCAAGGGCCGCGACGTGCCCGACTTCGCTTTCTCCGGCGGCACCCGCGAGGTGCGCAACGCCGCCACCGCCTTCCAGACCATGCGGATCCGGCTGCAGCGCTCGATCCAGCAGCGCACCGAGATGCTGGCCGGCGTCAGCCACGACCTGCGCACGCCGCTCACCCGCATGAAGCTGTCGCTGGCGATGTTGCCGGACTCGCCTGAGACCAAGGAATTGGACGATGACGTGGCCGACATGCAGCGCATGATCGAAGGCTATCTCGCCTTCGCGCGCGGCGAGGGCGACGAGGATCCCATCCCGTCGGACCTTTCCGAAATCCTGGAAGACGTCGCGGCCGGGGCGCGCCGCGACAACGCCGATATCTCGGTCAGCTGGCAGGGCGACATGAACGTCGAGCTGCGCCCGCTCGCGATCAAGCGTTGCATCACCAACCTCGTCTCCAACGCGTTGCGCCATGGCACCCGCGCGGAAATTCGCGCGGTGCGTGGCAGGACGTCGGTCGAGATTGCCGTCGACGATGACGGCCCGGGAATTCCACCGGACCGGCACGAGGACGTCTTTCGCCCCTTCGTGCGGCTCGACGAATCGCGCAATGTCGACACTGGCGGCTCGGGTCTGGGCCTCACCATTGCCCGCGACATCGCCCGCAGCCATGGCGGCGACGTAACGCTCGGCGCCTCTCCGCTTGGCGGATTGCGCGTGGTTGTGCGGCTCCCCGTCTGAGCTAGAGTGGCGCAAAATCAGAGAGAGCCATGTCCAAGACGCAGTCCCTTCAGTTCGCCCATCACCCCAACCCGTCACCCGTTCCCGCTGCAAAGCGCGCCGAGCTGCTGGCAAATCCGGGCTTCGGCCGCGTGTTCAGCGACCACATGGTCACCATCCGCTACAGCGAGGCCGACGGCTGGCACGATGCGAAGGTCGAGCCGCGCGGCCCGATTCCGATGGATCCGGCCGCCGCCGTCCTGCACTACGCACAGGAGATATTCGAGGGACTGAAGGCCTACAAGGCCGGTGACGGCGCGACCCTGTTCCGGCCGCGCGAAAATGCCCGCCGGTTCCAGCAGTCGGCCGAGCGGCTCGCCATGCCTGTCCTGCCGGAAGAACTTTTTCTCGAGGCCGTCGACCAGCTCGTCAGCATCGACCGGGCCTGGATCCCGGACGGGGACGGCAGCCTCTATCTCCGGCCCTTCATGTTCGCCAACGAGATCTTCCTCGGCGTGAAGCCGTCGTCGAACTACCTGTTCTGCGTGATCGCCTCGGCGGTCGGCTCCTACTTCAAGTCGGCCGCCGACGCCGTCTCGGTCTGGGTTTCGCAGGAATACACCCGCGCCGCCCCGGGCGGAACCGGCGCCGTCAAGTGCGGCGGCAACTATGCGGCCAGCCTGCTCGCCCAAGCGGAAGCGACTCGGCACGGCTGCGACCAGGTCGTGTTCCTCGATGCCGTCGAGCGCAAGTGGATCGAGGAACTCGGAGGTATGAACGTGTTCTTCGTCTTCAACGACGGCTCGATCTCGACCCCACCGCTGGGCGGCACGATCCTGCCCGGCGTCACGCGCTCCTCGCTGATCACGCTCGCCAGGGACAAAGGCATCGCGGTGCGTGAGGAACGCTATTCCTACGACGAATGGAAGACCGATGCCGGCACCGGCCGCCTGCGCGAGGCGTTCGCCTGCGGCACCGCTGCGGTGGTGACGCCGATCGGCACGGTTCGCGCGCCCGAGGGCGAGTTCAAGATCGGCAACGGTGGCTCGGGCACCCGCACCGAAGAGCTGAAATCGGCACTGGTCGACATCCAGCGCTGCCGCGCGCCCGACCCGCACAAGTGGATCCACAAGGTCTTCTAGTTTCCTCTCAACCGAAGGTAGCTTGAGCATGGTCGGATTGGTAGACCGTCTTTCGCGGTATCTCGATCATGCAGGCGGCCGCGTCTTCGCGAAGTCTGCGAAGCGCTCTGCGCAGTTCGCTGGCGACAAGATCGAATCCATCCGTTCTTATGCCGACTTCTGCCGCACGGGGACTTCTCCAGCGTATCCGCTGGAGATATTTCTCGAGATCAGCAATATCTGCGATCTGAAATGCGCGATGTGTGTTCAGTTCTCGGCACTCAATGCGCAACGGTTGAGCCAGATCAAGCGCACGGCGCGTGGCTTCATGGATCAAGGCGAAATATCGGAGAATATCGAGGAGGCGCTACGCCATGCGTTTCTGGTCCACTGTTTCGGATATGGCGAGCCGACCATCCATCCGACTTTCCGATCGTTCTTGGATCTCATCTCCCGTTATGAGGTGATGATCGACTTCTTCACCAATGGCATGCACCTGGATGAGGAGTTTTGCCGGTTTCTTGTCGACCGTCGCGTGTACCAGATCACCGTCAGCTTCTCCGGGGCGACCAAGGAGGTCTACGAGAGCATCTATCTGGGTGGGAATTTCGAACGGGTGTTGGGCGGCATCAAACGCGTCGCCGATCTCAAGAAGGCACGGGGCTCACGCTTCCCGATCATCGAGGTGAATTCCTTGGGCTTCCACGATCATGTCGCCCAGTTCGACGGATTCGTCTCCTTGATGGCCGACCACGGCGTCGACACCGTTCTGCTGAAACCATTGCGGCCAGAAAAGACGATCCCGGAGCTCTACGAGCACGTATCGCTCATGCGGCCTGACAAGGAAGGCGAGATCGTCGCGCGCGCGATCAAGATCGGCAGGCAGCGTGGCGTCGAGGTGAACGCTAGCCTGTATGTTCGGAACGCGCCGGCGACCGAGGAGGAGTACGACCGCCAAGTCGAAGCGTTGAAGGCCAGCGCCATAAAGATGTTTGGCGAGACTGGCCGCAGGTTCGGCTCGAATCCGGTCTCGCGATTCGCCGCACTTGCCGAAGAGCTCGAACCAGTTCGCGACCCGGACGTCACGCGGGCCGCCCCGCGGGTCCTTTCGCTCGATTCACCTCCCGAAGTAGCTCGAGCTCTGCTGAAGGTGCAGCCACTTGAGGGGGGCGGCGGCGCGGCCGGCGCTTTCCACTGCATGGAACCTTTCAAGACGCTTTATCTGACGCGCAATGGCGCCGCCAGACCCTGCTGCTTTTCGAATCCGCAAAGCTGGCATTTCGGCGACGCCAAGCAGGACGATGCGCTGTCCATCTGGCGAGGGGCCGGTTTCGAAGTGACGCGCACCGCCATTGCGCAGACCAGCTATCCCACGAGGAGTTGCGAGGTTTGCACGAGGCGACGATCCGGACCTCAAGGCCACTTTGCGAAGCTTCTGCTCGGCCGATACCTCGGCTGGCATGGAGACCAGTTCGACAAGAATCTGGCCAAGTCGATCGAGGCGCACGTGCCGGGAGTCATGCAGATCCTCGGGCGAAGCCCGGCCGCCATCATGGATGCGCGTAATATCGACATCGGCGAGTCCGCTCCAGGCATGCCTGAAGCTTCCTGGCCGTTCGAGCGATCGACGACGGAGACGGAACACTTCATCGCGACGCCCAATGCCTATGCTCATCGCGATTTCCTGCTGGTGGACCGCAAACCCGTGAGCGATCGCTCCAGTCTCAGCGACTCCGCGTTGGGGGAGTTGCAGTTGCTTCTGGAGGCCTGCGGCCGCAGATTCGCCGGCAATGGGTCCATTGTCGATCTGGGTCTGCCGTCTTTCGCTCTGGCGGGACTTGTCTCGGGCATGGCCGCAAATCCGGCAATAGAGTCCATCGCCGCATCCTTTCGGCAAAGCAAGCACAGCATCGTCGAACGGTTCGACCTATGCGCCCACGCCAGCGACGCTTCCGACCCCCAATTGTTCATCAAGCCGCACGTCGGCGAGCTATCGAAGCTCCGCTGGCTTGCCTCCAAGCCGATCGAGCTGTGCTTGGTCAACAGCGACGGCAATGATCGTCCGTTCCAGAGCAGCTTCCGACAGCTTTTGCGCCACTTCATCGTCGGCGAGACGATCGTCGTCCAAACAGGATTCTACCGGCATGAGAGCTTTTACGCGAAGGTGCTGATGGCGTACCTCGGTGGTTCGTTTGAGTGGCTTGGGCAAGTCGGTCTCGATGCAATCTTCCGCTTCACGCGGCCTGTGCCCAATGACCTTGCGGAACTGGAGCCTTATCCAAATCTCCCTGCCGATCTTTGTTTGCGTTTTCACCGTCAATGGAAGCATCCAGGCCTTCGTCCCGACGTACAGATGAATCTCGACCTTTCCTATGCAAACCTGTTGGCTGCCGCAGTCGGACGTGATGCGGCGATGTCTCACCTCGACACGCTGCTTGATCGATACCGTGACGACCTCGTAGCGAAAGACGCCAAAGGCTTCGATCTGGCTGGAAGGTTGGCGGACGCCCGCGAGCGGCTAAGCGCTTCCACCATCGCCAGTCATCCGGGCTGGAGCCTCTAATTCGATCAGGATGGCGGGGTTTACCGCTGCACGTCGTGCAATAGCCGCCCGACATTGTAGCCGTCGATGTCGTCGGCGCCGACCTCCATGACGAGGCGCGTGCGGAGCGGCGTTGTCCAGACCGTGAGGTAATGAACCGGCGCACCCCCGCGATTGTGCACCAGGCGGTCGATCTTGAGCGTCGGCGAGTTGATCTCGATATCGAGCGCCTGCGCCACCCTCGGACCGGCAAGCGCCGCATTGACCTCCTGCGCCACCCCTCCCAATTGCTCAAAGCTGCCCGCGATCAGCTCGTGAAGGGATTTGGTCTGCAGGTTTAGCGCCGTCACCGCCTTGGCGAAGCGGAGCGGGATCCAGCCGTCGAGCAGCGTGACCGGCTTGCCGGCAATCGATCGCGTTCGCACGAGATGCAGCGCCGGCTCGTCGTCGGCCAGGCCGAGGTGGGCACCGGTCGCCCGCGGGCAGCGGGCAGTCTCCAGCAGGAGAATCTGCATTGTCGTCTCCTTCAGCGTCCGGCGCATATCGCCGATGAAGCTGAAGTCGGGTCCCTGGCGGGCTTTCCCGATGTCGACCGCGACGAAGGCGCCGACGCCCTGCCGGTTGCGCACGAAACCTTCCTCGACGAGGTCGTTCAGCGCGCGGCGCACTGTAATGCGTGAGATCGAGAACTCCCGGCAGAGCACTTCCTGCGTCGGCAGCAGGTCGCCAAACCCATAGCGGCCGCTCGTGATCTGCTCCTTGAGCAGGACATAGAGCTGACGATGGAGCGCCGTGCCTTTTGCGGTCAGTTTGCCGCCCTTTTCCGTCATTTTGCGGACTGAAACGGCCTCCCTGGGGCTGGCTTGTGCGGCATTGTTGGACATGTTGTAATAAAATTATACCAATAAGAGGAGAGGAAACAGTGAGAAAGGTCCTGGTTGCGATCGCAGCCGTCGCAGCGACCCTCGCCCTGGCCGGGCAGGCGCTCGGCCAGCCGCAGAAGTCGGCCTTCCATCCGACCAAGACGGTCACGATCATCGTGCCCTACAGCCCCGGCGGCGGAACCGACGTGGTGGGTCGCCTGGTCGCCAAGTCTCTGGAAGAGATGTGGGGCCAGACCGTCATCATCGACAACAAGACCGGCGGCAGCGGCTCGGTGGGCGCCGCCATTGTCGCGCGCTCCCCGCCCGACGGCCATACCATGGTCCTCGCCGTGTCGGGCATCGCGATCAACGGCCATCTCATGAAGCTTCCCTACGACACGCCGACCGCGTTCGCACCGGTCACCGCGGTTTCTTATCCCGTCGCGACCCTGCTCGCGTCGCCGACCCTCCCTGCCAACGACCTCAAGGAACTCGTCACGCTGGTGAAGAAGGAAGGGCCGGACAAACGGACGTTCGCAAGTCCCGACCCGGGCAGCCGATTGATTGCCGAGCGCATCTTCGACAAGGCCGGCATCAAGCTGATGAACATCCCCTACAAGGGCGCTGCCTCGTTCGTCGGCGACATCTCGGCCGGCCGGGTCGATACCGGCCTCGCGAGCGTGACTTCCGGGCTGGCGTTGATCAACGCCGGCAAGCTGAAGTCGCTCGGCATCATGGGCACAAAGCGCATTCCCGCCCTGCCCAACGTCGCGACCTTCAAGGAGCAGGGCTTCCAGGGCCTCGACGAGAACTCGTGGGCCGGCTTGTTCGCGCCGGCCGGAACGCCGCCGGAGATCGTCTCCGCCATCCAGCAGGATATCGCCAAGGTGCTGGCGATGCCCGAAACTCAAGCCAAGCTGGTCGAGCTGGGCTCGCTTCCGGGCGGTCCGACACCGGCCGAATTCTCCGCGCGCTTCCAGCGCGACATCAAGGAGTCGGGCGAGACGATCCGCCGGCTCGGCATGAGCGTGGACTGAGAAGGGCATGATGGCAACGATTTCACCCGCATCCTGGACGGTCGCCGAGGTCGAGGCGGACAAGGGCTGGATCTATCGTCTTTCGGCCGCCGAGGGCGCCGAGCTGCTCGACGCGGTGCGCCGCGCCGGCGACCCGGCCAGACCGATCCTGGACTGGCGCCGCGACGACTTCCCCCTGAAGGACTCGATTGCCACGCTGGCGGCCGCCTTTCGCGAAGTGCGCGACGGCCGCGGCATGGCGCTGGTCAAGAACCTGCCCCGCGAGGGCGTCGCGCCGGCCGAGTTCAGGTTGATGACCTGGGCGATCGGTCTGCATTTCGGCGTCGCCCGTCCGCAAAACCGCACCAGCGACTACATCACCGAGGTCAAGGATGCTGGCCACGCCTACCGCAGCCCGACCGGCCGCGGCTACAACTCCAAGGCCGAGCTCGACTTCCACGTCGACGGCTCCGACGTGGTGCTGCTCAGCTGCTACAATCAGGCGCCGGTCGGCGGCATGAGCATGTGCGCCAGCGCCTCGACGGCCTACGAGATCGTCAAGGCCGAGCGGCCCGATTACGCCACGGCGCTCGCGACAGACTACAGCTTCAGCCGCAACGGCGAGCAGTCGGAGGGCGAGGAGCCCTGGTACGCAGCTCCGGTCTGCACCGTCGAGGACGGCCGGGTGTTCTGCAAATGGAACCGCAACCGAATCAACAACGCGCAGAAGATCGAGGGCGTGCCTCAGCTCACTGACCTGCAGCGCGAGGCGATGGAGTATTTCGACGCGGTGCTACGACGGCCCGAGAACATGTTCTGCATGCATCTCGAGCCGGGCGATCTCCAGATACTGTGCAACCAGACGATGCTGCATTCTCGCACCGGCTTCGAGGACCATGCCGAGGACGAGAAGAAGCGAACCCTTTATCGTCTGTGGCTGGCACGTCCCGATTCACGCCGGTTGCCGGCGAGCTGGGAGGTGTTCTATGGCACGACCGACCCCGGTTCCGTACGGGGTGGCATGAAGGGTCATCAGTACGACGACATCCGCCGCGCCTTCGACGCCCGCCAAGCGGCCGCGCTCGGCATGCGCAACGCAGCTTAGGGAGAGTAGACATGTCCAAAGGCAAGATCTTCCGCGAGGCCATGAAGCGCGGCATGGTGGCCGCTCCGGGCTGCTATGACTGCGTCGGCGCCCGCGCGATCGAGCGTGCCGGTTTCGACGCCGTCTACATGACGGGCGCCGGCACTGCGGCCAGCCTCGGATATCCCGACTACGGCATCGTCACGATGACCGAGATGGCCGAGAATGCCGGCCGCATCGCACGCGCCATCAAGCTGCCGGTGATCGCCGATGCCGACACCGGCTACGGCAACGAGCTGAACGTGATCCGCACCGTGCGCGAATACGAGATGCGCGGCGTCGCCGGCATCCATATCGAGGACCAGGACTTCCCCAAGAAGTGCGGTCATCTGGAAGGCAAGGTGATCATCCCTCTCGACGACTATGTCGCCAAGATCCGCGCCGCGGTGAGCGCCAAGGCCGATCCGGATTTCCTGATCATCGCCCGAACCGATTCGCGCGCGGTGCTGGGATACGAGGAAGCGATCCGCCGCGCCAATGCCGCGATCGAGGCCGGTGCCGACATGGCCTTCGTCGAGGCGCCGCAGACGTTCGAGGAGACGGCCAACGTACCGAAGCTGGTAAAGGGCCCTTGCCTGCTCAACATGGTTTGGCGTGGCAAGACGCCAGACCTGTCGATCGACGAAGCCACGGCGATGAACTACGCCCTGATGATCCTGCCCGGCATGCTCACGCGCACGATCGTAGGAGCGTGCGATGCCGCGCTCGCCGAGCTGAAGGCCAAGGGGCGCCATCCGGTGCCGACGTCCGACATCACGCCACAGCAGGGATTCAATCTGAACGGCGCCGCAGAATGGGACCGATATCGCACCCAGTTCCGGGAACCCGCGACGAGGCAGGCGGCGGAGTAGGCCTTCAGAAGAGCTTGCCGCCGTTCGGCACGGATTTGTCGGGCACGACGAGGACTACGGCCCCACTGCTGTCCGGAAAGCCGAGCGTCAGGACCTCAGACATGAACTTGCCGATCTGGCGCGGCGGGAAGTTCACGACGGCCGCTACCTGACGCCCGACCAGCGCCTCGGGCAGGTAATGCACGGTGAGCTGGGCGGACGATTTCTTGACGCCGATATCCGGCCCGAAATCGATTTCCAGCCGGATGGCCGGCTTGCGCGCGCCCTCGAGCGGCTGGGCGGCACGGATGGTGCCGACGCGGATGTCGACCTTCTCGAAGTCGGCATAGACGATCTGATCCATGGCGACAGCATAGCAGACGAAGAAAAGGGGCTGCCCTTTCAGGCAGCCCCTTCTCGCCGTCCAGCGCAAAAAGCGCCGTTCGGTCTTACTTCTTGGCGGCGATTGCGGCCTTGACCTCTTCGGTGAGGTCGGCGACGCGGGCGCTTAGGGTCTCGAACGCTTCGGTCTGGCCCTTGGCGTAGAGCTCGGCAAGCTCCTTGCCGTTGGTGATGGCCGCATCGTAGCTCTTCTTTGCGAAGTCGATCTGCTTGGCGATCTTCTCTTCGACGGTGGCGGCCGAAAGCACGTCGCTGCCATGCTTGGAAAAATCTTCCATGGCCGCGCGGAACATGTCGCCCTGGCGGGTCGCGATGGTCTTCATCGACTCGACGGCAGCGGTCGAAGCGGTCGTCACGGCGGCAAAGTTCTTGCGGCCGGTCTCGACGACAGACTCGACGTTGACCATGGGGAACTTGAACTCACCGGCGACCTTGCTGAAGTCGAAGTCGGCGAACGGGTTCTTGAAAGCAGTATTGGCGTACATGGGAGGCTCCTGAGAAGCAATGACTGGGGCTTTGGGGACGTGCTGAAACTCTTCGGCTGCCCCGCTATGTTGCGGTGCACAACAATAGCTAATTGATGTGTGAACGTTCCCGAGTCAAGGGAGTTTTTGTGCAGCGCACCAAATTCTCACGCTGGGCGCGAGTGGCTCTCACTCGTTGGCCGACAAACTGTATATTTATCAAGCAGTTGCGACCACCTCTCCGCCATCTTGAGGCGGCTGTCCAGCGCCGCCATGGTCTTCGAAAGGTCAACCGTATCGTCGCGGTCGAACACCCGCGCCACCGCATAGTGGATCGCCAGCAGGCCACTTTGCCGCGCTGCACCGCGCAATCCATCACTTGGCAGGGCGGCGGCTTCCAGCATCGCAGCCATCGACCGCCGCAGCGGGGGGCCCAGCGCCAATGCCAGGAGAGGATCTCGGACACCCGCCCGGCGGATGGCCGCCAAGGCCGCACGGTAAGGCCTCAGCGCGTCGTAGCGCCGCATCATGACGTCGAAAAGCCGGTCACGAGCCGTCTCCTCGGGATCTCTCTGGCGCGGCGTACCGGCGAGCACGGCGGCATCGATGCGCGCCATGAAGGCCGCCGCCAAGGCGATCTTGTCCGGATAAAGCCGGTAGAGATCCGCCAAGCCGAGGTCTGCGGCGGATGCGACGTCACGCAGCGTGACGTCGACGAAGCTGCGCTCCGAAAGCAACCTGATAAACGCATCGAGAACCGTTTCTGCCGATGCGGTCATCCCGCAAGCTCCTTAGAACGCCTGGACGCTGCGGCGAGTGCCCTGTCGAAGACGGGCTGAATGCCGTCCGCAGCCATGAGAACCTTCAACGCTTCAGCGGTGGTGCCGCCGGGGCTGGTGACGTTAACGCGCAATTGGGACGCTGGTTCGCTCGACTGCCGCAGCAGTTCGCCGCTGCCAGCGACGGTAGCCCGCGCGAGCTGCATGGCCATATCGGGCGACAGGCCGAGCTTGGCCCCGGCCGCTGCCATCGCCTCGACCAGCAGGAAGACATAGGCGGGTCCGCTGCCCGACAGCGCCGTTACGGGATCAATCAGCGCCTCGTCGTCGACCCACAGCGCTTGGCCGACTGCCTCGAGCAGCTCCTGGCAGCGCGTCTTTTCGGCATCGGAGACATCCGGCGCCGCACAGGCGACGGTAATGCCCTGACGCACCGCCGCCGGGGTGTTGGGCATGGAGCGCACGACCTTGGCCGTTGCCCCGAGATGGCTGGCGAAGTACTTCAACGTCTTCCCGGCCGCGATCGACAGGAATACAGCGCCGGCATCCGCGAAGCGGCGCAAGTCCGGCAGCACGCTGTCCATGGACTGCGGCTTGACCGCGAGGACGACGATCCCCGGCGTCTCCCGGATTTCGCTGCTGGACGCGACGCAGCGCAGCCCGTCACTGCTCGGCCTCAGCGCCTCGACCGGCTCGGCAACGATCACATCGGCAGCCGCCAGCCCGCGCGCCAGCCAGCCTTCCAGCATGGCGCCGCCCATCTTGCCGCAGCCGACCAGCAGCAACTTGCCCCCCTTCTTGTCAGCCATCGTCAGCGGCCCTTGAACTTGGCGGGCCGCTTCTCGCGGAAGGCGGCGGCGCCTTCCTTGCGATCCTCGCTGCCGGCGATCTTCTCGAGCTTGTAGCGCTCGGGCACGAAGATTTCGGCCGGCCCCTTGGGCAGTGTCTGGTTGGCGAAATCCCGCAGGGTTCGGATCACCAGCGGCGCCGACTGGGCGATCACGCTAGCCATGCGGCGCGCCTCCTTGCGCTCCTCGCCGAGCGGCACGACCTTGTTGATGAAGCCCACGTCGTAGGCCCGCTTGGCCGAAATCTCCTCGCCCAGCAACAGCAGCTCCATGGCGACCTTGTGCGGCATGCGCGAGACGATGCCCGGCATCAGCCCGCCGAACACGCCGACCTTGGCCTCGGGATACATGAATTTGGTGGTGTCGGCAGAGACCATCAGATCGCACGTCATGACCAGGCAAATGCCGCCCCCGATCACCCAGCCCTGTGTCGCGGCGACGACCGGCTTGGAGAGCTTGTAGGAGACGTCGGGCACCGCCTTCCACATCGCGGCGGGCGGGTCCTTGAGGTCGGCGCCGACGCAGAACGCAGGGCCGTCGGCCTGCAGGATGGCGACCTGGTCGTCGCCATGCTCGAAGGCGCGGTAGGCCTCGTACAGCCCGTCGCACAGCTCCTGTGTCAGCGCGTTGCGCTTCTCGGCACGCGCCATGGTGATGGTGGTGATACCTTCGCTCGACTCGACTTTGACCAGGCCCACTTTTGCTTCCCTCCAGCGTTCTTGCTGACAGGGTATCAGCCCCCCATACTTGCCGCATCAGGAGTCAATGCCATGCAGACCCGCAATCCCTTCATCGACGACCTTACGAAGATGGCAAATGGCGCCATGGGCGCCCTGTCGGGCGTCAAGGACGAGGTCGAGGCCCGTGTCCGCGACCAGATCGCCAAGATTCTCGACGGAATGGACATCCCGCGCCGAGACGAGTTCGAGGCGGTCAAGGCGATGGCCGCCAAGGCGCGCGAGGAGAACGAGGAACTCAGGAAGCAGATCGCCGACCTGCAGGCCCGGCTGCTGAACACGGGGCCGTAATCATGCCTTTGCCGGGAGCGCGGCTCTCCAGAGCCGCTCATGGGATGTGGCAATCCGCAGAAGAGCGGCTCTGGAGAGCCGCGCTCCCAGCAAAGGAGGCATTTGAATGCGCGTAGGCGTCGAGGTCGGCGGGACCTTCACTGACCTGGTCGCTGTCGAGAAGGGCAGGGTCGTCGTGACCAAGGTGCCGAGCACGCCCCGCTCTCCGGACATCGGCGCCTTCGCGGCGCTGACCGCTTCGGGCATCGACGTCGCGCGCATTGAAGACCTGGGCCATGGCTCGACGGTCGCAACCAACGCGGTGCTGGAACGGAAGGGAGCCTCCGTCGCCTTCGTCACCACTGCCGGCTTTCGCGACCTCCTTTTCATGCAGCGCCATGACCGCCGCAACATCTACGACCTGTTCTACGCCAAGCCCGCGCCGCCGGTGCGCCGTAAGGACTGCTTCGAGGTCACCGAGCGGCTGCGCGCCGACGGCTCCCCCGAGACGCCACTCGACGAAGCGGAGGTCCGCACCGGGCTGATCCCAGCGCTAGGAGCCGGGGGCTACCGCGCTGTGGCCATCTGCCTGCTGAACGCCTACGCCAGCCCCGCGCATGAACAACGTCTTGCGGCACTGATCACCGCGGCGCTGCCCGGCCTGCTGGTGACCTGCAGCCATCAGGTGGCGCGCGAGTTCCGCGAGTTCGAGCGCGCCTCCACAACGCTGCTGTCGGCCTATGTTCAGCCGGTGATCGACGGCTACCTGCATCGCTTCGAGAGCAAGCTGGCCGAGGCGGGCTTTACAGGTCGCTTCACGGTGATGCAGAGCAATGGTGGCCGCCTGCCCGCCGAAGCAATGCGGGCCAGCGCGATCACCGCGCTCTATTCCGGCCCCGCCGCCGGCGTGGTCGGCGCCACGCGGCAAGCCGCGCGCTCGGACTACAGGGACCTGATCACCTTCGACATGGGCGGCACCTCGACCGACGTCTGCCTGGTGCAGGACGGCCGCCCCTCCCTCGCCTCCGAAAGCGAGATCGACGGCCTCCCGATCCGCACCCCGGTGCTCGACATCGTCTCGGTCGGCGCCGGCGGCGGCTCGATCGCTTGGGTCGATGACGGCGGCATGCTGAGAGTCGGCCCGCAAAGCGCCGGGGCCGATCCCGGTCCGGCCTGCTACGGCAAAGGCGGCACGGAGCCCGCCACGACCGACGCGCATATCGTCATGGGCACGATCCGGCCTACCGCCTTCCTCGGTGGACGCATGACTCTCGATGCCGATGCCGCGCGCGATGCGTTCAAGCCGATCGCCGAGCGTTTTGGCCTGTCGGTCGAACAGGCCGCCTCCTCTGCCCTGCAGCTCGCCGACGCCAACATCGTGCGCGCCATCCAGCTCGTCTCGACCGAGCGCGGCCGCGATCCGCGCGACTACGCATTGGTGCCGTTCGGCGGCGCCGGCCCCCTGCACGCCGCGCGGATCGCAGAAGAGCTCGGCATCTCGACCATTGTCGTGCCGCCCAATGCCGGCGTGATCTCGGCCTACGGCCTGGTCGCCTCGGACTACACCAAGTTCGACGCCGTGACGCGCAAGATGAAGCTCGACGAGTCCGCCGCCAAGGACGCCGGCCGGACCTTCGAGGAAATGCGCCGACGGCTCGCTGCTCAGTTCGCCGACATGCATCTCCCCGGAGAGCTGGTCTACACCCACACGCTCGACATGCGCTTCGTAGGCCAGGCCTTCGAGGTCGGCGTCGAGATCCCCGCCGACAGGCTCGCCGCGCTCGACGCCAGTTTCATCGCTGAGCTGTTCGCGTCGGCCCATCACCGCACCTTCATGCACGGCGCCAAGCTCGACCGGCCGGTGGAGATCGTGACGCTACGGGTCGGCGCGACCTTGCCGATCGGTACCGCGCCCAAGCTCGACCGCGAGACGGTACCGTCCGGTGTAGCGGAGAGCACACGCATCTTCCACGACGACGCCTGGATCGACTGTGCCCGTCACGCCGCAGAAGCGCTCGTCGTGAGCCAGAAAATCGACGGTCCGGCCGTGATCGAGGGGCATACGGCGACCACCTGGGTGCCACCCGGATGGAGGGCGACGCTCGACCCTTCGGACAATCTCATCCTGCGTCGACTGGCATGAGCATCAATCGGCACGCACGCTATGTCGCGCTTCTGGTCGCCGTCGTGGCCAGTCTCGCCACAGCACCTGCCGGTGCCCAGAAGCCTTCGATAGCCGATATCGACCAGTTGCCGTCCGCGTCCCCCGACGGTCCCGCATTCCCCTCGTACAAGTGGGCCCGCGGCGCACCGATCAAACCGTTGATCGTGACCGGCGGGCAGGAAGGCGATTGCGTCGACGTCACGTTTTCAAAGCTGCGCGGACAGATTCGCGCGATCCGAGAGTTCGTCCCCGAGTTGCGGAACCTGGAAGATCCCGAGCTGATCGACTGGCCGCCGCGGGAAGCGGTTGACGCACCGTTGCTGATCGGCCTCGAGTCCAGGACACCGGCGATCGAGCAGGCGATCTCGACATATGCCCAGATCGCCGATCTCCGCGCCGAGCCGCATCACCTCGGCAGGAGCACCCAAGTGGTGCGTTCCTTTGGGGAAGGCTACGGCGTCAACGACGCTCGCATCACCTATGCTTACGCATGGACGGAAGATGGCATCGGAGCCGACGCCTACTCGGAAGAGGCCTGCCGTGAATCGGTTTGGCACACCACGTCGCTGCGCGTCCTGCTGGGCGCCGGCAGCTTCCTGACGCTGCTCACGGATCGGCCCCGGCACCAGAGCGTTGACCGCCGGCAGCTCATGGACCGCCTCTTCCTGCGGGCGCTCTATGCCTGCCCCGGGTCGCCCGCCTCGGACACCTGCCTGAAGACCACGGTCGAGAGCCTGATGGCCGATCCATCGTACGATCCAAAGGGTCGAACGATGGACGGGCATCCGGTCACGATCAAAAACTGATATTGCGGAGTACGGCATGACGACGCTCAGTCCCCTCGATTACGCGGTCATCAGCCAGGCGCTGATCGCCGGCGCCCGCGAGATGGGCGTGAAGCTGATCCGTTCGGCCTACTCGACCATCCTGCGCGAGGCGCGCGACGGGTCGGCCGGCCTGATGGACCGCCACGGCAACACGGTGGCGCAGGCCGAGCTCATCCCCATGCAGCTCGGGCCGATCGGCGAGACCCTGCGCGCCTGCCTCAGGCGCCATCCGGTCGACACGCTCGAGGAAGGCGACTTCCTGATCAACAACGACCCGTTCGAGGGCGGCCAACACATTCCCGACGTCTTCATCTTCACGCCGATCTTCGTTGCCGGCCGGGTAGTCGGTTTCGGCGCGTCGGTCGCACACCATCTCGACCTCGGCGGCGGCGCGCCGGGCCTCAACATCCATGCGAGCGACGTCTATCAGGAGGGCATCCGCTTTCCGCCCAGCCGCTACAGCTTCCAGAAGGACTGGAATGGCGGCAGCTTCGAGCGGCTGGTGACGGCCAACGTGCGCGTGCCCGATCTCACGATCGGCGACTTCAACGCGCAGTTCGCGGCCAACGCCATCGGCGTGCTACGGGTAAAGCAGCTCTGCGAACGCTACGGCGTCGACAAGGTCGAGGCCGCGATGAAGGAGATGCAGGATTATTCCGAGCGCCGCGTGCGCGCCGCCATCGCGCAGGCGCCCAAGGGCACCTTCTACGGCGAGGACGCGATCGACGACGATGGCCTCAGCGACGATCCTCTGGTGATCAAGGCCAAGGTGACGATCGCCGACGACTCGGTCGAGATCGACTTCGAAGGCACCTGCGGCCAGGTCAAGCGAAACCTCAACTGCCCCTACTCGAGCACGCTGTCGGCCGCGCTGTCCTGTGTGAAGTCGGTCCTGACCAGCCCCGACATCCCCTACAACGAGGGCATGGCGCGGCCGATCCGCATCAAGGTGCCGTATGGCTCGCTGCTCAACCCGCGCCCGCCGGCGCCGGTGCGCGCGCGCATGATCCCGGCCTACCGCGTGTTCAACGCGGTGATGAAGGCGATGGCGCAGGCGCTCCCCGACAAGGCGATCGCCACCGGCTTCGACTGCACGACGGCGTTCTGCCTCTCCAGCCTCGGCGAGAAGGGCTACAGCGTCTATCTGGAGATCTTCGGCGGCGGCTACGGCGCCTCACGCGGCGCCGACGGCTGCGACGCCGTCGATTCGCCGCTCAGCAACTGCTCCAACGCGCCGGTCGAATCGCTCGACATCGACTACGATTTCTTCCGCATCGTCGGCTACGAGCTGGCGCCCGACTCCTTCGGCCTGGGCGCGCGCCGCGGCGGCGCGGGCTTCACGCGCCGCTGCGAGATCCTGCGCGACGACGTGCAGCTCGCGATCTACTCCGACCGCTTCCGCCTCGCGCCCGAGGGCCTGCTGGGCGGCGAACCCGGCCAGCGCGGCTACTGCCGCATCTTCCGCGCCGACGGCACGATCGAGGAACTGCGCAGCAAGGCCGCGGTCGATCTCGCCAAGGGCGACATCGTCGAGATGTTCGTCGGCGGCGGCGCCGGCTTCGGCCGCGTCTCCGAGCGCCCCGATTCAATGATAGACCGTGACCTCGCCGACGGGCTGCTCACGCGCGATCCGAGGGCGGCGCGTAAGCTGGCGGCAGAGTAAAGGCCGCTCTAAGTGGCGCTTACCGACTTCAAATAGAGGTCGCTCGCTTCCTTCGTCACCTTGCCGGCCTTGCCATCGGCTATCAGGCGGCCGTCGACCTTGGTGACGGGCGTCACGCCGCCCAGCGTGCCGGTAACGAACGCCTCGTCGGCCGAATAGACCTGCGCCAGGGTGAAGTCGCATTCCCTCGCGACGTTGCCGGCCGCGCGCCAGGCGTCGATCACGTTCTGCTGCGTGATGCCCTTGAAGCTGTAGAGGCTGGTCGAGGTCCAAAGCTCGCGGCCGCGCACGATGAAGAAGTTGGTCGAGTTGCAGGAGGCGACGAAGCCGCGCGGGTCGAGCATCAGCGCCTCGTCGGCGCCGGCCTTGATCGCCTGGATCAGCGCCTGGATCAGGTTCAGCCGCGAGTGCGAATTGAGACGGAGGTCGAACTGGTCGGGCCCGGTGGTGCGGAAGGTCGAGGTGAACAGCGCGTAGCCTTTCGCCTTCGCCTCGGGCAGCGGCGTCTTGTATTCGGCAACGATCACGATCGTCGCCTTGCCGATCACGAAGCGCGGATCCTGGTTCGGCGTTCTCTTCAAGCCGCGCGTGATCATCAGGCGGATGTGGGCACCGTCGGTCATGCCGTTGCGGTCGAGCGTGTCCTGTACGGCCCTCACGATTCCGGCGCGGTCGAGGCCGATGTCGAGATCGATCGCGCGTGCGCCCTCGAACAGGCGATCCATGTGCGCATCGAGGCTGATCAGCTTGCCCTTCACAAGACGCAGTCCCTCCCAAACACCGTCGCCGAGCGCGAAGCCCGAATCGAAGACCGACACCACCGCCTTGTCGCGCGGGAAGAAGTCGCCGTTCACGTAGACCAGCACTTCGTCGTTACGCGCATCGGCCTTGTAAGCCTGCGCACTCGCCTGTTCGGTTGTCATTGTCGCTTCTTGCCTTTCAATCCCACCTCACCCTGAGGAGCGGCCCCCAGAGCCGCGTCTCGAAGGGTGGGCACAAGCACCGCGCCTGTTGCCATCCTTCGAGACGCTCGCTGCGCTCGCTCCTCAGGATGAGGTTGGTGGGTGGATATCACTAGAGACTGAATTCCTTGTGCCGCGCGAGGAACGACTGCGTGCGCTCCTTCCTGGGGCGTTTCAGCACCTCGTCTGGCGTGCCCTGCTCGTGGATGGTGCCATCGGCGAGGAAGATCACGCGCGTGGCGACGTGGTAGGCGAAGCCCAGCTCGTGGGTGACCAGCAGCATGGTGCGGCCCTCCTCGGCGAGCGAGCGGATCACGGTCAGCACCTCGCCCACCAGCTCGGGATCGAGCGCCGAGGTGGGTTCGTCGAACAGCAGCAGCTCGGGGTCCATGGCGAGCGCGCGGGCGATGGCGACCCTCTGCTTCTGTCCCCCGCTCAAATGGGCGGGATAGGTCTCGGCCTTGTCGGCGAGGCCGACCCGCGCCAGCTCCGTCTCGGCGCGGGCGCGTGCTTTGGCCTTGCCGAATCGGCGCACCGTGCGCAGCCCCTCCATCACGTTGCCGATCGCCGTCATGTGCGGGAAGAGATTGAACTGCTGGAACACCATGCCGATGCGCTGGCGCAGCTTCACCAGCTCGCTCTCTCGCCGGCCGATCGCCTGGCCGTCGAGCGTCACCGTGCCGGCATCCGGCATCTCCATGAAGTTTAGGCAGCGCAGTAGCGTGCTCTTGCCGGAACCCGAGGCACCCAGGATGGCGATGCGCTCGCCGTGGTCGACGTCGAGGTCGACGCCGCGCAGCACATCCGTGGCGCCGTAGCGTTTGGTGAGGCCCTCGACCCTGAGCAGGGTCACTCGTCCCTCCGCAGCCGCCGCTCGAGCAGGTAGGTGAACTGCACCAGCGGCCAGAGGAACACGAAGAAGATCACGGCCACCGCCGTGTAGGCCTCGATCGGATTGAAGTTCAGCGACGCGATCAGCTTGCCCTGCTGCAGCAACTCGACATAGGCCACGGCCGAGGCGAGCGTCGACATCTTGAAGATTTCGATGGCGCGGTTGGTCAAAGCGGGCGTCATGCGTTTCAGCGCCTGGGGCAGGATGATGCGCCGCATCGCCTGCGCCCAGCTCATGCCGATCGCGCGGGCGCCGTCCCATTGGCCGCGATCGATTGACTGGATACCACCGCGATAGATTTCGGCCGAGAAAGCCGCCGAGTTGAGCGAGATGCCGAGCGATGCCGCCGCCAACGGGCTGATCGAGAACGGCAGCAGGATCGGCAGCGCGAAGTAGAACCACAGGATCTGGACGAGGACCGGCGTGTTGCGGAAGAACTCGACGAAGATCGTTGCCGGCACGTAAGCCCAGCGGCTACGCGCGTAGCGGCCGAGCCCGACGACCAGGCCGAGGCTAAGACCGAGCACCAGGCAGATCGCGAAGATGCGCAAGGTGCCGGCCGCGCCGACCAGCAAGGCGTCGGTATTGTCGAAGACGGAGGCGAAGTCCCAACGCATCAACGCACCGTGCTCTCGCCGCTGCGGGCAAGGCGAAGTTCGAGCTGCCGGGCAAGCAGGCTGGCGAGGAAAATCAGGACGAAATAGACGAGCGCCACGACGGTGTAGGTCTCGAGCGGCCTGAAGGTCTTCTGCGAAATCTCGTTGGCGGCGAACAGCAGGTCGGCATACGAGATCGTCGCTACCAGTGTCGTCGTCTTCATCAGCTCGATGGCGCGCTCCATGAAGGCCGGGATCATGCGCTTCACGGCTTGAGGCAGAACGATGCGCTGCATCGCCTGCGCGTAGGTCATGCCGATCGCCCGCGCGCCGTCCCACTGACCGCGCTCGACCGACTGGATGCCGGCGCGGAAGACCTCGGCAAAGAATGCCGCCGACTGGATCGAGAAGGTGACCGCGGCCGCCATGAACGGCGTCATCTCGATGCCGACCAGCAGCGGCAGGGCGAAGAAGAACCAGAAGAGCTGGACGAGAGGCGGGGTGGTGCGGAACACCTCGATCACGAAGCCGGCCGGCCACGATGTCAGCCGGTGGCGCGACAGGCGCATCAAGGCCAGCACGAGTCCGAGCGCGAGGCCGCAGGACAGCGCCGTCCCTGTCACCTTCAGCGTATTGAGCAGCCCCTCCGCCAACAAATCCCAGTTGGCGACGACCGGCGCGAAGTCCCACGTGTACGTCATTGTCTTCGCCTGCCGGCCCGCGAGCGTCCCGCGCGCTCGAGCTCATGAGCAGGCCAGAGACTCGCGGTCCGGGAGAGCATGAGTCTGCTCTACTTGATCATCTCTTTCATGATCGGCGGCGCGAGGCTCGGGTCCAGGCCGAAGTCGGCGAGCGCCTGCTCGTACCACTTCTGTGTCTGGCCGCTCTTGTAGTACTCCGCGAGTTGCTTATCCACCCAGGCGACGAACTCGGTGTCGCCCTTGCGCACCGCCGTGCTCGAGGCCTGGGTCACGGCCGGGGTCGGCACGACGATCTTGCCCTTGCCGAGCCGCTGGCGGGCAGCAAGTAGCGGCGGATGGAACAGGCACACCGCTTCGACCCGGCCCGACTGGAAAGCGGCGATTGCCGCCGCATTGTCGGGGAAACGCTGGATGTCGGCCTTGGGCGTGTGCTCGGTGACGAAACGGTCCATCGACGAGGCCTGCGGCACGGCGATGCGCACGCCGGCCTTGTTGAGGTCTTCCCAGCTTTTCACCGCGAGGTCGTCCTTCGCCAACACGGCGAGCGAATAGTAGAGCAACGGCGATTCGGGGAAATCGACCGCCTGCTTGCGCTCCGGCGTGGCGTCGATGGTGAACATGATGTCGATCTTGTCTCCCTGCAGGGCCGCGATCGAGTTGCCCCAGCTCACCTCGACGGTCTCCATCTTGACGCCGAGCGCCTGTGCCATCGCCTTGCCCATCGAGATGCCCAGGCCCGACGTCCACTCGCCGCTCTTCGGGTCCTTGGAGAACCACGGCGGCGCCTGCGTCACGCCGACGCGAAAGGTGCCGCGCTTCTTCGTCGCTTCAAGCGTGCCTTCGGCGCGCGCAGCGATCGGCAGGCCGAACAGAGCCGAGCCGGCAAGGCCGACCATTATCGAACGTCGTGTGATTGTCATGACTTGTCTCCCCGTTTCGACTTACTGGACAAATGCTGTTGCGCCGTATGCAGAAAGTCCTCGGTGATGGCCGCGCCGCGACGCATATGGTCGGCAAGCTCGTGGCGCATCGCCGCAAGATCGTTGCCCAGCACGGCAGCGATGTAGCTGTCGTGGCTGTCGCGGCGGGGTCCGCGTCGGCCGTGCGCGCGATGGTGCGCGGCCCAGTAGAGCTGAAGACGACCGCGCAGCCCGTGCCAGGCGCGCTGGAGCAGACGATGGCCGCATGCTTCGTAGACGAACCCGTGGAACGCGAGTTCGGTCAGGATGCTGGCACGATCATCGCCGCCATCGATCGTGGCGACCAGCGCATCGTTGCGCCGGACCAGCTCGGCGCGGAACCGGTCGTCGCGCCGTTCCCAGACCTGCTCGAACGCGAAGATCTCGAGCGCAGTGCGCAGCGAATAGATTTCGCGCACATCCTCGACCGAGAGCGGGGCAACGTGCGTGCCCGTGTAGGGGACGGTGACGACCAGCCCCTCCTCGATCAGCTGCCGCAGCGCCTCGCGCAACGGGCCGCGACTGACGTCGAAGCGCTCCGACAACACCGTCTCGACCAGCGGTGCGCCGGGCGGAATATCGCCGGCGAGAATCGAAGTCCTCAGCCGCTCGACGATGTGAGCGCGCAACGTGCTCCTGGGTACCGGGTCGAGGAGATCAGAAAAAGGCATCGTCGATTGTCAACAATCCTGAGGCGATGCAGCGCCTCGCGCAAGGCGTCACCCTCCCTGAGCCCGAACATTTACAGTTCGGACACGGCCGCTTGGAAACCTCATCTCGCGGCAGAAATGAGAACATTTAAGGATCATTACCTGAGGACTGGGGATTAAATTTATGGAATCGCTGACTCTTTCCTGATTGCGAGAATCGCTCGTCATGCTACGCTGTTGTGCATGGGTTGTTGGGTGCCCAGCACGACATGTCGCCACCCGCCCAAGGATTGGCTCCTGACGAGCATATGGCGGAATGGTTGGGGAGTGGGTCGATGGCGTTATCGCGGCACGAACGGACCAAGCATAAGGCGGATATCAATCCCCTCGAAATGATCGAGACCGTGGTGTCGGCCAATGACTGGCCGTTCGACCGGACCTCCGATCGGGAAATCGCCGTGGAGGTCGCCGGAAGGTGGTGCGATTATCGCATGTTCTTCTCCTGGCGGGACGACGTGGAAGCGTTGCACTTCACCTGCGCCTACGATGTCCGCATCCCGTCCGAGCGTCACAGCGACATTCACGGGCTGCTCGCCCTGATCAACGAGAAGATGTGGCTTGGCCACTTCGACCTGTGGTCGGAGGAGGGTCTGCCGATGTTCCGCCACGCCATCCCGCTGCGCGGCACCGAAGGCCTCAAGGCAGAGCAGCTCAATGATCTGGTGGAAGTGGCGATCAGCGAGAGCGAGCGCTTCTACCCTGCCTTTCAGTATGTCGTATGGGCCGGCAAGACGCCCGCCGACGCGTTGACCGCCTCGATTCTCGAGACGGTCGGCGAAGCCTGAGCGAAAAGGACCTCCGACGCTCCCTCTTAAGAAGAAAAAGTTCACGAGTTGGAAGTCCCAGCGGCGTCGGCCCCCCTCAGGCCGGCGCCGCGACCATTTTGGGTTCTCGCCCGGACAGTTTTATAAGGGCGCCGCATGATCGAACTGCTGCTGCCGTACCCCGACATCAGGCCCGAGATCTTCTCCATCGGTCCGTTCGCCGTGCGCTGGTATGCGCTGGCCTATATTGCCGGCCTGGTGATCGGCTGGCAGATCATGCGCCGGGTCTGCACGCGACCGCCCAAGGTCCTCTCGCCCGAAAAGATCGACGACTTCCTTCTGTGGGCCGCACTTGGTGTGATCCTGGGCGGCCGGCTGGGCTACGTGCTGTTTTACAAACCCGCCTTTTTCCTGCAGAACCCGCTGCAGGTCCTCACCCTTTGGGAGGGCGGCATGTCGTTCCATGGCGGCCTGCTCGGCGTCGTCGTCGCCATTCTCGCCTTCTCGTTCAAGAACGGCATCTCGCCCTTCCGGCTGTCGGATCTGGTTGCCCTGGTGACGCCGATCGGCCTGTTCTTCGGACGCCTCGCCAACTTCATTAACGGCGAGTTGTGGGGTCGGCCAAGCGACGTGCCATGGGCGATGATTTTCCCCCGCGGTGGCCCGTTCCCACGCCATCCCAGCCAGCTTTACCAGGCGGCGTTCGAGGGCATCATCCTGTTCGTCCTCCTGCTCGCGGTCTGGAAATGGACCGACGGTCGCCGCCGGCCAGGCCTGCTGACGGGAGTGTTCTGCATGGGCTATGCGGTTGCGCGCATCGTCGGCGAGATTTTTCGTGAGCCCGACTCGTTCATGGGATTTCTGCTCGGCACGGACTGGTTCACGATGGGCATGGTCCTGTCGTTGCCAGTGCTGGCGTTCGGCGGCTGGCTGACGATCCGCGCCTACCGCAACGAGCCCCAGGCGGCATGACGACCGCAGCGTGACCACGGAACTTGGCCGCCTGATCGCGCGGCGGATCGCGCTCACCGGACCGATCTCGATCGCCGACTTCATGGCCGAAGCGCTCGGCCATCCCCGCCTCGGCTATTACCGGCGGGCGCTGCCGGTCGGCGCCGGGGGCGACTTCATCACTGCACCCGAGATCTCGCAGATGTTCGGCGAATTGATCGGCGCGTGGCTTGCGGAGCGCTGGATCGCGATCGGGACACCCTCGCCCGTGCACCTCGTCGAGCTGGGGCCCGGCCGGGGCACACTGATGGCGGATGCGTTGCGGGCGACACGCAGTGTTTCGGGCTTCCATGCAGCGCTCCGGCTTCATCTCGTCGAGACCAATGCGCCGTTGCGCGCCGAGCAACACCGGGCGCTGGGCGTTTTCGCGCCGGTCTGGCACGAGCGCTTCGACGCCGTCCCTCCGGGTCCGGCGCTCGTTGTCGCAAACGAGTTCTTCGACGCCCTGCCGGTGCGCCAATTCCGGAGGACGTCGCAGGGTTGGCGCGAGCGCATGGTCGGCCTTGCGGCTGACGGCGAGACCCTCGTCCTCGCGCTGGCGCCGGGCGTGACACCATACGCGCGCTATCTGCCCGTCGCCGCCGAGGGCGCGGAGGCCGAAATAGGGGAAGCTGGCCGCGACCTCGCAGCGGCGATCGGCGAGCGTCTTCTGCGTGACGGCGGTTGGGCACTGATCGTGGACTATGGCTACGACCGTGGCGCAGGCACATCCCTGCAGGCCGTACGCGGTCACCAGGGCGCCCGCATCCTCGACCGTCCGGGCGAGACCGACCTCAGCGCGCATGTCGACTTCGCGGCGCTCGCGGCAGCGACAAGGGCACCGGCCTTCGGGCCGGTCTCACAAGGCAGCTTCCTGTGCCGCCTCGGAATCCGGCAGCGCGCGCAAAGCCTGAAGACGCGCGCCAGCGAATTTCAACGCACCGCAATCGACGCGGCGTTGGCGCGCTTGATCGATCCCCGCCAAATGGGCACCTTGTTCCGCGTCCTGGCCGTGGGTGACGGCAGAAGCACAGCACCGGCCGGTTTTTCGGAAGCAGAATGATCGAAGCTCCCTCGCTTGCCGCTCTCAGCGGCGTATCGCATCGCTTCTTCACCCGGCGGGGCGGCGTAAGTGGCGGGCTCTATTCGTCGCTGAACTGCGGCTACGGGTCCGGCGACAGTCCCGACAATGTGCGCGAGAACCGCCGCCGGGTGGCGGAGATTTTCGGTCGAGCCGAGCCCGATCTTCTATCCTTGCACCAGATCCATTCGACGGAAGTGATTACGGTGGGGACCGAACGCTGGACCTCGCCCGGTGCGCCCAGGGCAGACGGGCTGGTCACCGACCGGCCCGATGTCGTCCTGGCGGCAATGGCGGCCGACTGCGCGCCGGTGCTCCTCGCCGATCCGGCCGCCGGCGTGGTCGGCGCGGCCCACGCCGGCTGGAAAGGCGCGCTGAACGGGGTCACCGAGGCGACGATTCTCGCGATGGAAAAGCTCGGCGCCAAGCGCGACCAGATCCGTGCAGCCGTCGGTCCCTGCATCGGCCGCGACTCCTACGAGGTCGGCCCGGAGTTTCCCGCCTTGTTCCTCGCGCAAGACGACGCCAACGCGGCGTTCTTCCGCGCGGCCTCGCGTGACGGCCATTTCATGTTCGACCTCGCAGGCTACCTGACACACCGCATCGGCCAGGCGGGCGTCGCGGTCGAGGCAACCGGCCACGACACACTGGCCGCGCCGGAGGATTTTTTCAGCTACCGCCGCAACACCCTGCAGGGCGTGCGTGACTACGGACGGGGGCTCTCGGCAATCGCGCTCGAGAGCTGAAATGCCGTACCTGATGCTGCTGATGGTCTGCTGCCTGGTCGGGATGATCGCGACATGCGCAATGCTGTGATCGTGCTGGCCTGTCTGCTGCTGGCAGGCTGCTTCGGTACACCGAGACCCTTCGAGCACGCGTCAGGAGACGACGCTCCCTTCCGCGCCAAACGTGACCCGCCGGAAGTGTCGGTCGGTCGGCCGGCCAACATGCCGCCACAGATGGCCGACCGCGTGGTGGCGGCGCTGGCCGTGGAACTGCAATCCTACGGCATCGTCGCTGCGGTCCAGCCGAGCGAGGCACCGCTCAGGATCACCAGCGCCATGAGAACCCGCGACGCCGCCATGGGCGCCGGCATCGAAATCGAGATCGAATGGTTCGTGAATGGCAGGGGCAGCGGCATCGAAGGCCCGGCAATCAGCCGGACGGTGACGCAGGCGCAGGATTTCGCCGAGGCCAGTGACCGCTTGGTGTCGCGCATCGCGCAGCGGGCCGCGCCGCGCATCGCCACCTTGATGGGCAAGCCGCCGACCTTCGAGGCCCGCTCGCCCGGTCAGATTGCCGCCGGCGCCTATATCCCACCAGCCGAGGTCGAGGGGCCCATGCAGCCGGCGACCGCCGCCACGCCGGCTGCGTCGGCATCGCCACCACCGCCCCCGGCCGCCGCTCCCCAACCGGCTGCGAACAGTCAGCGACAGATCAAGGTGAGGGTGGCGCCAGTCGAAGGCGCGCCGTCGGACGGCAACCGCCAGCTCTTCTCCGGCATGCGCCGCGCGCTGGGCTCAAGCAAGATCGTCGTGGCCGATTCAGGTGGAAGCGACACCTTCACGGTCGCCGGCAAGGTGAAGCTTACACCCGTCGACGACACCCGAGGCCAGCTCGACATCATCTGGTTCCTGAGAGACCCGGCTGGCAAGGAAGTGGGCAAGGTGGAACAGTCGAATCCTGTGCCGCTGGCAGCCGCGCGCGGCTCTTGGGCAGGGTTCGGCGACATCGTCGCGCAGGCGGCCGTGGAAGGCGTTCTGGATCTGCTGGAGAAAGCGCTCGGCAAACAATAGTGGCGAAAGCGGCAAAGCTCGAAACGTCTTGTCACAGGGGGGCCTCAGGCTGCTACTGTCAAGCAAGCGGCTCGATTCTTGCAGCGACAGCCGCAGTTAAGGGAGGGGCAATTGATGTACGATTTCAGGAAGTCGGTCGCGGCGCTGGTGACGGCCGCGAGCGTCGGCGGCCTGTTGGGTGCGATACCTGCGGGGGCGCAGGCTCAGACCCTCAAGGTCGTCATGCATTCGGATGTGAAGATTCTCGATCCGATCTGGACCACTGCCTACATCCAGCGAAACTTCGGCTACATGGTGTGGGACACGCTGTTTGCGTACGACGAGAAATTCGCGTCGAAGCCGCAGATGGTCGAGAAGTACGACGTGTCGGCCGACAAACTGACCTGGACCTTCACCTTGCGCGACGGGCTGGTCTGGAGCAACGGCTCGCCGGTCACTGGCGAAGATTGTATCGCCTCGATCAAGCGCTGGGCGGCACGCGATTCGATGGGCCAGAAGATGATGGCCTCCGTCGCGGGCTTCGAGGCGGTCGACGCCAAGACCTTCAAGATGAAGATGAAGGAACCTTACGGCCTGGTTCTTGAATCGCTTGGCAAGCCGTCGTCGAACGTGCCGTTCATGATGCCGAAGAAGACGGCTGAAACCGACCCGATGCAGCAGATCAAGGTCGAGGACGTGATCGGCTCTGGCCCGTTCACCTTCAAGGCCGACGAATGGAAGCCGGGCGAGAAGATCGTTTTCCTGAAGAACACCAAGTACAAGCCGCGCAGCGAGCCGGCCTCGGGCCTGGCCGGCGGCAAGGTGGTAAAGCTCGACCGCGTCGAGTGGATCGCCATGCCCGACGTGCAGACCCAGGTCGCTGCCCTCGAGAACGGCGAGATCGACATGATCGAGTCGCCCGGCCACGACTTGCTGCCGCTGCTGGCCAAGAACAAGGATATCAAGCTGTTCAGCGCCAATCCGCTGGGCAACCAGTACGCCTTCCGCTTCAACTCGCTGTTCAAGCCGTTCGACAATCCGAAGATCCGCCACGCCGTGATGGTCGCCTTCGGGCAGGAGGACTTCCTCAAGGCCACGATCGGCGATCCGAAATGGTACAAGGTCTGCAAGGCACCGTTCGTGTGCGGCACACCGCTCGCCTCCGATGCAGGCATGGCGGACGTCCTGAACCAGAACGCCGCCAAGGCCAAGGAACTTCTCAAGGAGGCAGGCTATGACGGCACACCGGTCGTGCTGATGCAGTCGACCGACCTGCAGGTGCTGACCAACCTCGCGCCGGTGGCCAAGGCACAGATGGAGGCTGCGGGCTTCAAGGTCGACATGCAGTCGATGGACTGGCAGACGCTGGTCGGCCGCCGTGCCAAGAAGGATCCGCCGGACAAGGGCGGCTGGAACGCCTTCCTGACCTCCTGGGTCGCTGCCGACATCCTCAATCCGGTGATGGCCGGCTTCTTCAACGCGTCGTGCGACAAGGCGATGTTCGGCTGGCCGTGCGACGAGCAGATCGAGAAGCTGCGCGACGCCTTTTCGAAGGAAACTGATCCAGCCAAGCAGAAGGAGATCGCCATGGCGCTGCAGAAGCGCTGGGTCGAAGCGCCGACGCACATCAACGTCGGCCAATGGTATGCGCCGATGGCAATGCGCACCACGGTGGAAGGCATGATGGTGGCGCCTGCACCGGTATTCTGGAACGTTTCGAAGAAGTGAGACCGTGCGCGCGGGGCTTCGGCCCCGCGCCCATCGACGAGGGCAGGCGGGGGTCTGCCCTTCTCGATGGGACGACAGATGAGGGGAATCCAGTGAAGAAGAAGACCATGGTGCGACGCACGTTCGCGGCGCTGGCCGCCGGCGCGATGGTGGCCGGCCTTTCGGCGCCGGCGCTGGCCCAGGGCAAGGTGCTTAAATTCGTGCAGAACGGCAACCTGACGATCCTCGATCCGATCTGGACGACCGCCTACGTCACGCGCAATCACGGATACCTTATCTACGACACACTGTTTGCTTCGGACGAGAAGAACGAGGTGAAGCCGCAGATGGTCGACAAGTACGACGTCTCGGCCGATAAGACCGTGTGGACCTTCACCCTCCGCGACGGGCTGGAATGGCATGACGGCACGCCCGTCACCTCCGCCGACTGCATCGCCTCGATCAAGCGCTGGGGCGCACGCGACGCGATGGGGCTCAAGCTCATGGACTTCGTGAAGGAATTCAAGGAAGTCGACGCCAAGACTTTCCAGATGGTGCTGAAGGAGCCCTACGGCCTGGTGCTCGACTCGCTCGGCAAGCCGAGCTCGCAAGTGCCGTTCATGATGCCCAAGAAGGTCGCCGAAACCGACCCGTTCAAGCAGATCGACAGCCAGATCGGCTCGGGCCCGTTCATCTACGTCAATGCCGAGTCCAAGCCCGGCGAGAAGCACGTCTACCTCAAGAACCCGAAATACAAGCCGCGCTCCGAGCCGGCCTCGGGCCTGGCGGGCGGCAAGGTTGCCAAGGTCGACAAGGTAGAGATCGTCGAGATGCCGGACCCGCAGCAGCAGGTGAACGCGCTCATCGCCGGCGAGATCGACCTGATCGAGCAGCCGCCGCACGACCTGATCCCGATCCTGAAGAAGGAAAAGAGCGTCAAGCTGTTCGACTGGAACCCGCTCGGCCACCAGTTCATCATCCGCTTCAACCACCTCCAGCCGCCGTTCAACAATCCGAAAATCCGGCTGGCCGCGCTCTATTCGATGCGTCAGGAGGATTACCTCAAGGCGACGGTGGGTGAACCCGAATACTACAAGGTCTGCTCCGCCGCATTCGTCTGCGGCACGCCCAACGCGGTCGACGCGCCCAACGGCATGCTGGTCAAGCCGGACTTCGAGAAGTCCAGGGCGCTTCTCAAGGAGGCCGGCTACGATGGCACGCCGATCGTGCTGATGCAGTCGACCACGCTACCGGTGCTGACCAACGTCGCGCCGGTCACCAAGCAACTGCTCGAGCAGGGCGGCTTCAAGGTCGACATGCAGTCGATGGACTGGCAGACGCTGGTCACCCGCCGCACCAAGAAGGACGCGCCGGACAAGGGCGGCTGGAACGTGTTCCACACCTTCTCTGTCGCCGCCGATATTCTCAACCCGATCTCCACCTCCTACATGGTGGCGCAGGGCGACAAGTCGTGGTTCGGCTGGCCCACCGATCCGGAGATGGAAAAGATCCGCGACGCCTACGCCAAGGAAACCGACCCGGCCAAGGGCAAAGCTCTCGCGGCCGCCGTGCAGGCCCGCGCGCTCGAGACGGCACAATATGGCTGGATCGGACAGTGGTACGGACCGGGTGCGATGCGCGCCAATGTCAGCGGCTGGCTGAAGGCGCCCGTGCCGGTGATGTGGAACGTCGAGAAGAAGTGATGATGGCCCCCTCCTCGGCGCTCCCCCTTCGGGGGAGGGAGGATGCTCGAGTTCCCTCCCCCGAAGGGGGAGGGCTAGGGAGGGGGACTCAAAGGTAGACACATGTTCGATTTCATCGCCCGCCGTCTCGTCGCCATCGTCCCCGTTCTCGCGGTTGTGGCGGTGTTCGTCTTTCTCATGCTGCGACTCACGCCGGGAGATCCTGCGGCCGTGATCGCCGGCGACAACGCGACCTCCGACCAGATTGCCGACATCCGCGAGAAGCTCGGCCTAAACCAGCCGATCTGGCAGCAGTTCGGCATCTGGATCGGCAATATCCTGCAGGGCAATTTCGGCGAGAGCTTCTTCTTCAAGAAGACGGTCGCCGAGCTGATTGCCCAGCGAGTGGAGCCGACGCTCGCGCTGGCGCTCTGCACCCTGGTCTTCGCGGTCTGCCTTGCCGTGCCGATCGGCGTGCTCGCAGCCTATCGACAGGGCTCAGTCTTCGACAAGGCGGTGATGGCCTTCTCGGTGCTGGGCTTCTCCGTGCCGGGCTTCGTGATCGGTTACTGCCTGATCTACATCTTCGCGATCGAGCTCGGCTGGCTGCCGGTCCAGGGCTATGTCCGCATCGGCGTCGATTTCGGCCGCTTCGCCGAGCGGATGGTGCTGCCTTCGCTCACGCTATCGGTCGGCTTCATCGCCCTGATTGCGCGCATCACCCGTGCCTCCGTGCTCGAAGTGCTGAACGAGGATTATATCCGCACCGCTCGCGCCAAGGGCCTGTCCAATCGGGTCGTGCTGATGCGCCATGCGCTGCGTAACGCCGCCGTGCCGATCTTGACCGTAATCGGCCTCGGCATCGCCATCCTGATGGGCGGCGCGGTCGTCACCGAGAGCGTGTTCGGCCTGCCCGGCCTCGGCCGCCTCACCGTCGAGGCGGTACTGAGCCGCGATTTCCCGACCATCCAGACAGTCATCCTGCTGTTCTCGGTGGTCTATGTCGTCATCAATCTCCTGATCGACATCAGCTACACTCTCTTCGACCCGAGGATCCGCTATTGAGCGCGATAACCCCTGAAGACGTTGTCGACTCCGCCTCGATCGCGGCGGCGTCGACCAAGCGCAAGCCGCTGTGGCAGCTTGCCATCCGCAACCCGAACGTCATCTTCGGTGGCGTGATCCTGCTGGTCATGGTCGCGATCGCGATCTTTGCGCCGTTCTTGGGCACCGTCGATCCGACGCGTATCGACCCGGCGGCGCGCAACAAGAAGCCGGGAACCGAGATCACCTTCCGGCTAGAGGACGGCACGACAGCCAAACGCACCGTGCTGATGGGCACCGACAGCCTGGGCCGCGACGTCTACAGCCGTGTGCTGTACGGCACACGCGTGTCGCTCGCAGTCGGCGTCAGCGTTGCGCTCTGCGCCATCGCCATCGGCGTGGTGATCGGCCTCGTCTCCGGCTACGTGCGCTGGGCCGACGGCATCATCATGCGAATCATGGACGGGCTTATGGCCATTCCGGGAATATTGCTCGCCATCGCCCTGGTCTCGATCTGGCGCGCCGGCTTGATCACCGTCATCTTCGCCATTGTCGTGCCCGACGTTCCGCGCGTCGTGCGCCTGGTGCGTTCGATCGTGCTCACCGTGCGCGAGGAGCCTTATGTCGAGGGCGCAATCTCGGTCGGCACTCCGACCTGGGTCCTGCTGTTCCGCCACATCCTGCCCAACACGGTCGCGCCGCTGATCGTGCAAGGCACCTTCCTCGCTGCCGCCGCGATCCTCGCGGAAGCTGCCCTCTCCTTCCTCGGCATCGGCATCCCGCCCGAGATACCGAGCTGGGGCAACATCATGGCCGAGGGCCGCACCCTGTTCCGCGTGTTCCCGCACAACATCCTCTATCCCGGCATCTTCCTCGCTTTGACAGTGCTGGCCATCAACATCATGGGCGACGGCCTGCGCGACACGCTCGATCCGAAGATGAGCAAGAAGGTTTGACGCCAGATGGCTGACAAGAAGCCCGTCCTCGAAGTCCGCAATCTGACGGTGGCGCTGCCGGGCGGTGCCGACCGCGCCAATGCCGTTCAGAAGGTGAGCTTTACCGTCAACTCCGGCGAGATCGTCTGCCTCGTCGGCGAGTCGGGTTCCGGCAAATCGGTGATCGCGTTCACGGTGATGGGCCTGCTGGCGAAGGCGCTGAAGCCCACCGGCGGCGAAATCCTGCTCGAAGGCGAGAACGTGCTCGCCGCGAGCGAGGAGCGGCTGCGCGAGCTGCGCTGCACGCGCATGTCGATGATCTTCCAGGAGCCGATGACTGCCCTCAATCCGGTCATGAGCTGCGGCGAGCAGATCGACGAGGTGCTGCGCACCCACACCAATCTGGACAATGCGACCCGCAAGGCAAAGATCATCAAGATCCTGAGCCGGGTGAAGCTCCCCGAGCCGGAGCGGATCTACGCTTCCTATCCACACCAGCTCTCCGGCGGGCAACGCCAGCGCATCATGATCGCCATGGCGCTGGTGCTCGATCCCGTGCTGCTGATTGCCGACGAGCCGACGACCGCGCTCGACGTCACCACCCAGGCCGAGATCCTGAAGCTGATTGCCGAGCTGCAGGAGACCGAGGGCACCGGTGTGCTGTTCATCACCCACGATTTCGGCGTGGTCGCCGAGATCGCCCACAAGGTCGCCGTGCTGCGCTGGGGCGAGCTGGTCGAGATGGGCCCGACCGAGCAGATCCTGTCACGACCTGTGGCGGGCTACACCCGGATGCTGATCTCCTCGGTGCCGTCGATCCATCCAGTGCACCGCGGCGTGCGGCTCGAGGGCAAGACCGTGCTGCGCACCGAGAAGCTCGGCAAGACCTACAGCGGCAAGTCGTTCTTCCAGAAAGCACGCGTCGTCAAGGCTGCGATCGACGTCGACCTCGACATCCGCCGCGGCGAGACTCTGGGAATCGTGGGCGAGTCCGGCTCCGGCAAGTCGACCGTCGCGCGCTGCATCGCGCGCCTGATCGATCCGAGCGAGGGCAAGGTCTATCTCGGCGACACCGAGATCGCCACCATGTCGGCGAGCAGGCTCCGGCCGCACCGCCGCAAGGTCCAGATCGTCTTCCAGGACCCCTATCGCTCGATGAATCCGCGCATTACGATCGGCGAGTCGATCATCGAGGGGCCGATGAACTTCGGCCTGCCGCGCGACGAGGCGCTTGCCCGCGCCCGCAAGCTGATGGAGACCGTGCGGCTCGATCCCAACGCGCTCGACCGCTACCCGCATCAATTCTCGGGCGGCCAGCGCCAGCGCATCTGCATCGCCCGCGCGCTCGCCATGGAGCCCGAGCTGCTGATCGCCGACGAGGCGGTCTCCGCGCTCGACGTCTCGGTGCAGAAGCAGGTGCTGGAGCTGATGAGCGAATTGCAGTCCGAATTCGGGCTGACTTACCTGTTGATCAGCCACAACCTGGCCGTAGTGCGGCAGATGTCGACGGCAGTCGGCGTGCTGCACAATGGCGTCCTGGTGGAAAAGGGACCGACCGACGCGATCTTCGACAATCCGCAGGCCGATTACACAAGGATGCTGCTCGACGCGGTGCCCGATATTTCTCGGGTTGCCTGAACCGGAAAGGCGTTTGCACGATGACTGCCCTCGAAGACATACGGCGCCGGCACATCATCGATTGCACCATTGCCGTCCTGGTGCGCGATGGCGTGGCGGAAACCTCGCTGTCGCGCATTGCCACCGAGGCCAAGGTCGCCAAGGGGATCATCTGCTATTACTTCGGCAGCAAGGAAGGCCTTTACGATGCGGTCCTGGCCAGCGTCGGCGAGCGCATGATCGCGGCGCTGGTCGCCGACGCCAATGCCATCGACGATGAATGGCGCCGCATCTCGGCCTTTGTCGGCGGACACCTGAACTACGCCCGCAATCATCGCAGCGAATTGCTGGCTCTGCGCCATCTGTCCTCGACCCGTGCCGGCGGCTCGCACATGTCCGATCACCTGGCCATCTGGCGCGACCAGCGCGCCTGGCTGGTGGACACGCTGACCGCCGGGCAGCATCGCGGCACGTTCCAGGCCTTTGATCCCCTGGCCGTCGCCACCGCCATTTCCGGCGCGCTTGAGGGCGGGCTGCTGCAATGGGCCCATGACGAAACGCTCGATCTCGATCTCTATGCGGGCCAGTTGCTGGACCTGTTCGAGCGCGGCGTCTGCAGCCCGGCCCCGGCGCGCCAGGCGCTCCCGGCCTGACGCCGGACAACAGGGCTCTGGCAACGCGCCGCCAGTGCTGGGGTATCTAGGCCATGGTCCCGCGCAAGATCGGCAAGATCGACGTCATGAACGAGCTTCCGGCTCTGCGCCGCTATGCGCTGAGCCTGACGCGCCATCCGGTCGATGCCGAAGACCTCGTGCATGACGCGCTGGTGCGGGCCATGGAGCGCAGCGCCACCTACAATCCGGCGGGAAATCTCAGGGGCTGGCTCCTCTCCATCGTGCACAACCTGCACATCGACCGGCTCCGCTCTGGCAAGAGCGCCGCAGCCAGGGATCGTGACTTCGCGGCCCAGTCCCCGGA
>JAHCJV010000032.1 GCA_026126105.1 Enhydrobacter sp. | reverse complement strand
CGCCAGCATCAGGCCCTGGGCGTCGTGATAGTTGACATCGACATGGGCATGCCGCTCGTCCAGCCGGAAGCGGAAGCGATAACTGCCGTCGACCGGAAGGAACGGCGAGACATGGAAAACCTTGCGGCCGTCGAGCCATTCGTCGGGCTGTAGTGGCCGGTAGTCCGCGTGATGAACCAGGTAGCAATGGTTCTCGCCAAAGGTGTTGTTGACCGCACACAGCACGGCGCGCAGGGCGCCGGAACGGTCGCGGCAGAACCAGAAGCTGACCGGATTGAAGACATAGCCGAGCAGGCGCGGCATGGTCATCAGCACCGGCTCGCCGTCGCAGATTGTCGCGAGGTGGTGCGTGGCGAGTATGCCGCTCAGCCAGGCGCGAAGATCGCCGCCATCGCGCGCGCCGTGGTCGGCGCGCCGGAAGGATGCCAGCCCGGGTCGGTCGATCTTCAGCCAGCGTCCGGAAGCGCGCTCGAGTGCCGAGAGATCGAGGCACAGGTAGGCGACTCGGTAGCGGAACGCGTTGTTGCGCGGCCGCATCCGTCGATGCACCACGACGGCGTCGACGATGGCGTGGGGCGTGTCGGTCATGAGACGCGAGCGGCTACGGGCAGGGCGAGAGGCGGTCGGCGCGGGCGTTCGGCGACCACCCGCGGGGGGGCGCCGATCAGGCGGTGCTCGGCCGGCCTTGCCCAGGGACGACGAGCGCCGAGCTGCTCGGCGATGTCGAGCCCGGCCGACAGGGCGTCCTCGTGAAAGCCGTAACCGCAATAGCTGCCACAGAAGTATGTGTCGCGCACGCCCTGTATCTCGTGCAGGTGGCGCTGGGCGCGGATCGCAGTGGGATCGAACATGGGATGCTCGAAGACCTGCCGGGCATGAACCTTTCCGCTTTCGGGCGGGCGGACCGGATTCACCGAGACGAACAGCGGCACGTCATCGGACAAGTTCTGCAGCCGGTTCATCCAGTAGGTCACGCTCGCCTTGCACTCTGTCGGCCGGCTGTCCGCGACATAGTTCCAGCTCGACCAGACGTCGCGCCGCCGGGGCATGAGTCTCTTATCGCCATGGAGCCAAACCGTGTTTGACGAATAGGCGAAGCTGCCGAGCAGAGTGCCTTCGCGCTGATCGGGATCGACCAGCAGACGGAGCGCCTGATCGGCATGGCAGGCGATGACGACCTTGTCGAACCGGGCCAAGTGCCCATCGGCGTCCTTGATCCAGACACCGTCTTTGGAGCGGCGGACCCAAAGCGCCTCCGGTGCGGTCGTAGCGTGCTCGAGCAGCGGCGCCGCGAGGCGGTCGACGTAGGATCGGCTGCCGCCGCTCACCGTGCGCCATCGCAACTGCCGCCCGACCGACAGCAGGCCGTGATTGTGAAAGAAACGAACGAAGGGCTGCGCTGGATAATCGAGCATCTGGTTGAGTGGCGATGACCAGATGCAGGCCGCCATCGGCACCAGATAGCGATCGCGAAACGCACGGCCAAAACGGGCTTCGGCGATGAAATCGCCGAGGGTGAATTCGAGATTCTCGGCAAGCTGCAGGAGTCGCGGCGCAAGCCGGTTGAAGCGCAGTATGTCGTGCGTCATGCGAAGGAAGGAGGGCCGCGCCAGGTTGGCGCGCTGCGCGAAATAGCTGGCGAAGGAGCTGCCGTATTCGAACGCCCCCTCGTCGAGGCTGACGGCGAACGACATGTCGGACTCCTCGGTCGGCACACCGAGATGATCGAACAGCGCCACCAGGTTCGGATAGTTGCGCTCGTTGTAGACGATGAAGCCCATGTCGACGGGCTGCGGCCCGCGCGGTGTCGCGACGTCGATCGTGCAGGCATGGCCACCCAATCGCCTCTCGCGCTCGAAGAGGACGACCTCGTGGTCCCGACACAGGGACCAGGCAGCGCCGAGTCCGGCGACACCCGCTCCTATTATGGCAATCCTCATCCTGTTCCCTTCACCTTACCAAAAGCCTCCAAAGCCCGCTGTCGCGCCGCCGCGTGGTCAACGATCGGCGCCGGGTAGATATCTGGTGGAATGGCCGGATCGGCGTCCCACGGGCGGTGGATCAAGTCGGCCGGCAGCGACGCGAGCTCGGGTATCCATCTACGCACATAGTCGCCGTTCGGATCGAACCTCTCACCTTGCAGCACGGGATTGAAGACTCGGAAGTAGGGGGCGGCATCCGCGCCGCAGCCCGCGACCCACTGCCAGCCCATAGGGTTGTTGGCCGCATCGGCGTCGACCAGCGTGTCCCAGAACCAGCGCTCGCCGACGCGCCAATCGATCAGAAGGTCCTTGGTCAGGAACGAGGCGGCGATCATGCGTACGCGATTGTGCATCCAGCCGGTCGTCCAGAGCTCGCGCATGCCGGCGTCGACGATCGGGTAGCCGGTGCGGCCGCGCCGCCATGCGTCCAGGGAAACGTCCTCGGCCAGCCAAGGGAAACGGTCGAACTCCGGCCGGAAATTGCGCTGCGCCAGGTTGTCCGAGTGGAACAGGAGGCTGTAGGCAAATTCGCGCCAGCCGAGCTCGGCGAGGAACTTCTCGCCTGCCGGCGAGTCGCCGCGGCTCGTGGTGGCGTGCCAGATCTGCCGCGGGCCGATCTCGCCGAAGGCAAGATGGGGCGACAGGCGCGATGTCGCGCTTTTCGACGGCACGTCACGCCCTTTGCGGTAGTCCAGGAGGGCGTCGTCAAGGAAATCGGCGAGACGTGTGACCGCGGTCGCCTCGCCCGGTTTCCAGGTCGCGCCGAGACCGCCAGACCAATCGGGCGCCGTCGGCAGCAAACGCCAGGCGGCGACATCGTCGCTCGCTGGCCAGACGCCCGGTGCGGGCAGCTTGCGGGGGGCAGGCAGCGGCGCTGCCGGAGTCTTGATCGCTCGACAGGCGCGCCAGAAGGCGGTGAACACCTTATAGGGACTGCCGCTCGCGGTCCGGACCTCCCACGGCTCGAACAACAGGTTGGCCTTCAGCCCTTCGGCGGCCACGCCGCGTGCGCCCAAGCTCTGCTCGAGGCGCGCGTCGCGCTCACGCGTGCCGGGATCGTAGGCGCGGTTCCAGTAGACGGTAGTTGCGTCGCATTCGCGTGCGAGATCGCCGATCACCTGCTCGGCAGCGCCGCGCCGCAGGATCAGCCGAGATCCGAGCGAGCGCAAAGACGCTTCGAGCGCGCGCACGCTGTGATGAAGCCACCAGCGCGACGCTGCGCCGCGCGGGCGGATGCCCGGAGTTTCCTCGTCGAGCACGAAAACGGGTATCACGGGCCGACCGGAGCCCAGCCCCGCGATCAATGCGGGATTGTCGGCCAGTCGGAGGTCGTTGCGAAACCAGACGATAGTGGCCGGCAAGATTCACCCATGTCCCTGCTCCAGATACGCGGGGACGGGGAGGACGGATGACTGCGTCAGGAGCGCGGGCAGACCGCCGGCTTGCGCATCTCGAGCTTGGTCAGGTCGGCGGTCACGACCACCAGCCCGGTCTCGACCGTCAGCCGGTCGAGCACGCCCGATTCGAAGACTTGCGTCTTCAGCGTGAACAGTGGCTTCTGCTGCTGCTCGCGGCCGCGTGTGAAGCTCATGAACACCGGCCACGATTTGCCGGGGACGGTGACCGTCCGGTCGCCCGGCCGGGAACCGCGCAGCACCCCGGGATCGATCTCGGTGACATCGACCAAGAAGGCATCGCCGATGACCTCGGCGTCGAAGGCGAGCGCGGGGAAGGACGCCGCGCCGGCGCCCAAGCGCTCGATCATATGGCCGATCGCACCGACCGGCATGAAGGTGGGTGGCGGCAGGACGAACTGTTTTGGCCCATTGGGCGAGACGATCTCGGCACGAAGCTCCTTGGCCGCGCGCTGGACCTTACCGCGCGTCTCGCGCTCGTTCCCGTTCTGGACTTGGACCGTTCGGAAACGCAGCCCGTTGCCGCTGCGCAGTTCCTCGCTGTCGAGCTTGGACGAAACGGACATCTTCCAGGACGGCGTGATCGCGATCTCGGTGTTGATGTCGCGCTTGAGGTGCCAGCCGCCGCAATCCTGCGTCAGGTCCTGGATGGCGCTGCCGATGCGCGGTGCATTGGCCGCCGGTCCCAGGCGAAGGACATATTCTGCGCGATGCGGCAGCATCTCGGCGGCCGCCAATTGCGGGCACAGCGCCGACACCACGCCAAGAAAACACACGAGCTTTCGCATTGAGGGACCTTGCGCACGGGGGTAGGTGGGATCAATCGCCGGCACCGGCGACTTTACCGCGCTTCATGGCGCGCGTATGGCACCTTACGGACCGACGGCAAGCTGCGTCGCGGTGACCGACGCGGCGATTCGCGAGATCGGATATGGTCGATCGTTCAATCGGCAGGCATATCTTGATTCGTCCATGAGTCCCTTCGAGTTCCTGTGCGCCGGCGAGCGGCTCGAGGCGCTGCCGGCGGGCGCACTGCACTGGCCCGCCCGCAGGCTGCTCGCGGTCGCTGACCTTCATCTCGAGAAGGGCTCGTCTTACGCCGTCAATGCGCTGAAGCTCTTGCCGCGCCACGACACGCGGCAGACTCTCTCGATGCTGTCGTCGCTGATCGATGCGTTGAAGCCGGAGACGGTCGTGTGCCTCGGCGATTCGTTTCACGACCGCACGGCGATCGAGCGCCTGCTGCCCGTCGAGCGCGCCGAGATCGAGCGCCTCACCCGGCGCGCGCGTTTCATCTGGATCGCGGGCAATCACGATCCCGCGCCGCCGCCCGCCGGCTGGGGCCACGTCGCGGTCGAGATCGCCGACACCCCGCTGGTGTTCCGTCACGAGGCGATGTTTGGCCCTGCCGCGGGCGAGATCTCCGGACACTACCATCCCGTTGCAGCGCTCTCGATTCAGGGGCGCGGCTTCCGCCGGCGCTGCTTCCTGACTGACGGGCAGCGGGTGATCCTGCCGGCCTTCGGAGCCTATGCCGGCGGCCTCAATGCGCTCGACCCGGCGATCGCACAACTCTTCCCGTCGGACTATGACGCCCTGGTCGTCGGTCGCGACGCCGTACGCCGCCTGTCGTGGCGCCAGCTTCGACCCGACCCGTCGCTCGCCTCGACAGCGTGGGTGCGGGAGGTAAGGTAGGCTCAAGCAAGAGCTTTGGAAGCCGCTCATTGCCTTGCCGGGAGCGCGGGTCTCATGGCGCTAACTTGGCTACACCCGCCACCTCACCCTGAGGAACGCAGCGAAGCGGAGTGTCTCGAAGGGTGGCAACAGGCGCGGTGCCGATGCACCTCATGATCGAGGCAGCTCCGTCCTTCGGGTTCCCATCCTTCGAGACACTCCGCTTCGCTGCGTTCCTCAGGATGAGGTCATGTTGGTCTGTCGATCAAAGTTAGCGCTTATGAGCACGGGTCTGGAGACCCGGGCTCCCAGCAGGAACACAAGCTCTGGCGTTACTTCGGCAGCTCGTACTTCAGGGTGACTTCGCCCAGCCCCTCGATCCTGCCGACGGCGGTGCTGCCGGGCGGCACGAACTGGCAGGCGACCATGCTGCCGCTCGAGACGATCATGCCCTTCTTCAGCGTCTTGCCGTGCTCGCCGAGCTTGTTGGCGAGCCAGGCCAGCGCATTGAGCGGATGACCCAGCACGTCGCCGGAATGGCCGGTGCGCATCTCAACGCCGTCGAAAGAGATCGAGCCGTCGAGCTTGTCGATGGCGAGCGCCCGCCAGTTTCTGTTCGGCTTGGCAATCAGCGAGCCGCCGTTCCAGCCCGCATCCATGATCAGCGGATTGACGGCCAGCCGGCTATAGTCGGCGCCGCGATCCTCGATCAGCTCGAAGCCGGCACGCGTCTCGCCGACGTATTCGGCGATCGAGTCCTTGTCGTATGCCGTGCCCTTCGGCTTGGGCACATCGCTGCCGACAATGAAGACAACCTCGAGCTCGACGCCGAGCCGCGTCCAACGATCGGCGCGGACGACAGCCTTGTGCTCGAACACACGCTTCTTGCGGATCGGGCCGTAGCAGGGGCCCTTGAGGCCGGTCTGCGCCAGGATCTGCGGCGAGGTCAGCGCGATCTTGTAGCCGGCCAGCGGGCCCTGCTTGACGACCTGCTTCTTGAGGAACGCGTCCTGGACCTTGTACGCCGTCCGCTCGTCGTCTGTGACGAACTGCGCCGGCCACCAGCCGACGACGGCGCGTGCCTTGTCGACCTGGTGCAGCCAGTTGGCGGCCTTGGCGATGCTGAAAGCCATTGATTCCTCCCCCTTGTGTCTGCGTCAGCGCTTCGCATAGTGCGTCATGGCGGTCAACGCGCGTGGTCCATTCAGTCCGGTCCGGTCCGGCGCCGTGGTCGGGGTCGTCCTCGCGGGCGGCGAGGGACGGCGCATGGGCGAGGGTGTGAAGAAGCCGCTGCGGCCGCTCGGTGGCAAGCCGATGGTGGCCCATGTCGTCGAAAGGCTGCAGCCGCAGGTCATGGACCTCGTCGTGGTTGCCAACGATCCCGAGCCGGCCTTCGCCGGGCTCGAGGTGCCGGTGATCGCCGATCCGCCAGAGATCCAGCGCGCTGCCGAGCAGGAGGGCCGGCGGTTGGGACCTTTGGCGGGCATTCTCGCCGGGATGGAATGGGCGCTGAAGCACCATCCCCATGCCGGCTGGATCCTTGCGGCACCGGCCGATGTGCCTTTTCTGCCCCTCGACCTGACGGTGAGGTTGTGCGGCCATATGCATGTGCCCGAGCCCGACGTGCTGGTGGTGCGCCATGGCCGCCATCGCCAACCGACTCTCGGGCTGTGGTCCGTCAAGCTCTCGGGCGACCTGCGGCGGGCGATCCTCGACGAGGGAATCCGGCGCGTCGGGCAGTTCGCCGAGCGCCACGTCGTGGCCGAGCTGAGGTGGCCCGGAAATGCGGCGCCGTTCATGAACGTCAATACGCCGGAGGAACTCAGCGCCGCGGAAGCTCGACTGGCTCGAGTTCGACCACTCTCCCGTCGATGAGGAGCTTGCCGGCGTTCTCGAAATTTACCGTGATCCGCGTGCCGATCATGGACTGAATTTGCCCCAGCCCCCAGTCGGGCCGGCCGAGATGACGCACGAAGTCGCCCGGGGAGAGAAGCGCGTTGTGGGATTGTTCACGCATGAAAAGGGCAAATTCCAGTTTGGGTGCGGTGCAATACAATATCGCCTTGCATTCGGGTAGGGCTTCACATCGCTGCAAGAATCCCATCGGCGCTTATGCTGCACCGCACTACAACTCACGGCGAAGAGTCACGATCCACCTTGCGAGAGTCATGGACGGTCCCTATACCTCGCGCGCCTTCGGAGGTCCGCCTCGCTCAAGGCGGACAGAGTGTGGTCGCTGGGGAGTGGAGTTGCCAACGATGTCGATTACGTTGCCGCAGAATTATCGGCCGACGGACCGCGAACCCTTCATGAATGCGATGCAGCAGGAGTACTTCCGTCAGAAGCTCCTGAAGTGGAAAGCAGAGCTGGTCGAGGAATCCAACCAGACCTTGCAGAACATGCAGGAAGAGAGCCTTGCCCAGCCCGATCTCGCCGATCGTGCCACGGCCGAGACCGATCGCTCCCTGGAGCTCAGGACCCGCGATCGCTTCCGCAAGCTGATCTCGAAGATCGAGTCGGCGCTGAAGTCGATCGAGGAGGGGACCTACGGCTATTGCGAGGAGACCGGCGAGCCGATCGCGCTGAAGCGCCTCGAAGCCCGCCCGATCGCGACACTCTCGGTCGAGGCGCAGGAGCGCCACGAACGGATGGAACGCACGCGCCGCGACGAAGGCGCCGACTGAGGAATTGAACAGGCCCGCTTCATGCGGGCCTTTTCTTTGGCTGGGGTGCGCCTCACGCGAGGGCGCGTCATTCCATCGACGGGCGCTGCCGGTCGGTCAAGGCCGGTGCTCTCCGCTGGACGCGCTTTACGTCCCGAGCTCACGGCGCCTGTGTCGTTCCTTCGCTTCCGCATCGCTCAGCCGCGCATCGTAGATGGAGCGGGACTCGAAGCGGCGCGCGACCAGCGTCGCGACGGCAACGACGATCAGGAGTGGAAGGATGAAGGATCGTGCCTGTCCGGTAAGCTCGATGATCAACACGACAGTCGAGAGCGGTCCCTGTGTCGTCGCTGCCAGCACCGCGGCGGCCCCCAGCACCGCGAAAAGACCTGAAGGCATGTCAGGCCACAACAACGAGCACGGATAGCCCAGCACGCCGCCGAGCAAGGCACCCAGCGCCAGTGACGGCGTGAGCAGGCCGCCCGGCACGCCGCTGCTCAGGCAGAGGAGGGTGGCCGCCGGCCTGAGCAGCAGCAGGACCACCAGCAGCAGCAGGGGAACCTGGCCGGAGAAGGCCAGGGCTGCAATGTCGCGCCCGTTGCCCAGCAGTTGCGGAAAGGCGATTGACGTCGCGCCCAGCACCGAGAGCGCGACCACCGGCGCCGCGCCGCGCCGCCATCCCTGCGGGCGATGATGGCTGGTCCACGCCACGGCGCGGACGAAGAGTGTGGAAACGAGGCCTGCAATCGCACCGGCGACTACCGCCCAAGCGGCGATCGACAGTGAGCCGGCATAGGCCGGGATCGCGTAGGTCGGTGCGTCAGGCAGGAAGCACCAGGCCATCCCGGTGGCTGTCGATGTGGTGACCAGAGCCGGCAGCACGAAACGCAACGCGAGCCGCCCGCGGAGCACTTCCAGCGCAAAAAGTGCACCCCCGAGGGGAACGCCGTACGCCGCAGCGAGGCCGGCACCGGCACCGCAGGCGACCAGCAGCCGCCGGTCGTCATCCGAAAGGCCTGCTCTGTCTGCCGCGGCATTGGCGAGAACCGCGCCGGCCTGCTTGGGCGCGCCTTCCCGTCCGAGCGCGGCGCCCATGCCGACGACGACCACCGAGAGGACCGCGCTTCCCAGCGTGCGCCAAGCAGGCACCCGCCCGCTGTACAACGAGATCGCCGTGACGACGTCGATACCATTGCCGTTCGGCAGATGTCCCAAAAGGGCCTGACCGCCGGCGGCCACGAGACCCGCGCCCAGCAGCACGAGGAGGTGATGCTTCCAATCCGCTCGTGCCGCGGCGTCAAGCAGATCCAGTCCGGAGCCGGGCCACAGCGTGTGCTGCACGGCGTACAGCAGGTTCATCAGCGCTGCGGTGGCGAGCCCCGTGCCGAGGCCGGTAACGACCACCGCGGCCCAAAAGGCTGTCCATCGCCACGATTTGGTCGAGTCTCGCTCCATGCCTGTGGCGCCTGCCATGCGCGGTGACGCGCGTTTTCGGACAAGTATTTTGAGTCATCCGGACCGCGAGCGACCCGCTCGTTGTTCGGAAAGTAATGAACGTTACGAAGCCTTGGCTTCGTCCTGCATCTGCTGGCGGTTGAGGGCGCGGCCGGCGCGGCCGCCGCCGGGCTTGCCGTCGCGCCAGACGATCGCGCCGTTGCATAGCACCGTGTCGATACCGGCGGCCGGCGTCATCGGCTTCTCGAAGGTCGCGGTGTCGATCACCGTCGCGGGATCGAAGATGCAAAGATCGGCGTAATAGCCGGGCTTGACCTCGCCGCGCGCGGTGAGATGGAAGCGCTGCGCGGAGTACGACGTCATGCGGCGCACGGCATCTTCGAGCGGGAACAGCTTGAGGTCGCGCGCGTAGTGGCCGAGCACGCGCGGGAAGGTGCCCCACAGCCGTGGATGGGGATGGGTATCGAACGGGATGCCGTCCGAGCCGATCATCGCGCCGGGATGGCTCATCGCCGCCTGCACGTCCTTCTCGTCCATCATGAAGTAGATCGCGCCGGCCGGCTGGATGCGGTCGCCTGCCTCCTTCATCGAGCAACCCATCTCGCGCGCGATGTCCGCGAGATCGCGGCCGCTCAGGCCCGGCACCTTGTCCGACCAGGTGATCAGCACCTTGTCGGCGCGCTCCAGCATGTCGGTGCGCAGGATCGTCGAGCCGGCGATATAGGGATAGACATCGAAGGCGATCTGCTGCTGCTTCATCGCTTCGGTGAACTTGGGCAGGGTCTCGGTCATGCGGCCGAAGTTGCTGCGGCCCGAGCATTTGTGGTGCGAGACGATGATCTCCGCGCCGGCACGGCGGCCGATCTCGAAGGTCTCGTCCATCGCCTTCAGGATGTGGTCGCCCTCGTCGCGCATGTGGGCGGTGTAGACGCCGCCCCACTTGCCGAGCGGCTGGGCGACCTCGGCCACCTCGTCGGTCGAGGCGGCGTTGGACACCGCATAGAACAGGCCGCTCGACATGCCTATCGCGCCCTGCTCGAGGCTCTGGTCGAGCAGCTCGCGCATCTGCCTGATCTCGGGCGCGGTGGCCACGCGATTGAGGTCGTCGCCCATGGCGTTCATGCGCAGGGTGCCGTGGCCGATCAGGAAGGCGCCGTTGATCGCCGGCTTTGCCGCGTCGACCTTGCCCGCGAACTCGGCGAAGGTCTTGGCCGCGTTGGCCTTCTTCTTGATGATCAGCGACATCCAGTGGCCGACATCGTCGTTGAGATAGGGTGCGGCCGAGACGCCGCAATTGCCGCACACGACCGTGGTGACGCCCTGGCTCGCCTTCATCGCCATGGTCGGGTTGTCGATCAGCGCGGTGTCGTCATGGGTGTGCACGTCGATGAAGCCCGGCGCCACGACCTTGCCTTTGGCGTCGATCTCATTGTCGCCCTTGAGCGTGCCCGGCGCCTCGACCGCGGCGATGCGGTCGCCTTTCAGCGCCACGTCGGCGGCGAACAGCTTCCGGCCGGTGCCGTCGGCCACCTGGCCGTTGCGGATGACGATATCGTGTGCGGCCATGATGTTGTGCTCCTTCTGGAAAGGCCGCTGTCATCCTGAGCGCAGCGAAGGATCTCGCCGAACGATCAGACAAGGGCCGTGGGGCTGGCGCTAGGTCCTTCGCTTCGCTCAGGACGACTTGAATTATCCTTCGTTGCGGCCGAGCCGCATGTCGGGATCGAACGGATAGAGCGGCCGCTTGATCTTTTCGTACTTGAAGAGCTTCAGGTCCGAGGCGGTGCAGCCGTCGCCGTCGCACATCACGATATGCTTGGCGATCGGCTCGAACCCGGCGCGGAAATGCTGGCGAGACTTGATCAGCACGTATTTCTTGCGCCGCGGATCGATGCCGCAATGGGTGAAGACGCCGAGATCGAACGGCTCGCTGCGCTTCTCCGACACGACGATCTGCATCTTGCCGGTGTCCAGCACGGCGGTGCGGCCCATGCGGATCGTGGTTCCAGTCGCCATCGGGCCGGTGACGACGAACTGGCCGTCGGTGATCGCTTTCACCTTGCCGGTCACCGTGAGCGGCTTGCCCTTCAGCCCCATCGCCGGCATGTCGATCTTGCCGCCGAGCTCGAGCGTGACCTCGCTGCCGACGCCGGCCTCGATCATCTGCTCGACGCAGCCGGGATCGCAGATCGGGCCGGCGCAGGCGTCCTCGAGGCCCTGCTTCATCGCCTCCTCGATCACGCTCATGACGTCCTGGGTGCCGCCCGAGGCGGTGTTGTCGCCGTGATCGGCCATGACGACCGGCCCGCCGTCGAGGCCCTTGGCGCGGGCAACCTGCACGGACAGGGGTTCGGGATGGAACAGGAAGCCTTCGCGTTTCTCCCATGCCGTATCGAGGATCTTGTTCAGCAGGATCTCGCCCTCGGCGGTGCGCTTGTCGCAGACGATGACGGACGACAGAGCGAGGTGAGGGATGTCGGCCTGCGGGAAGCCGCCGAACACCGAGGCGTTCAGCACCTGGCCGGTGTCCTCGGCCTGGTTGGCCATGCCCATCAGGGTCTTCATCGGCTCGCGCGAGGGGGTGTGAACCAGCGAGCTGCTCATGATCGGCCGGTTGCCCCACACCATCCTGGGCTCGACCTCGCCGGCCAGCATCCGCATCAGGGTGCGGCCGGCGCGGCGCGCGGTGTCGGCCATGTCGATGTGGGGGTAGGTCCGGTAGCCGGTCATGATCGACGCGCCTTTGATCATGGCGTCGGTCATCTGGGTATGGAAATCGAGCGCGACCGCAATCGGCACGTCCGGGGCGATCTTGCGGATGCGGTTCAGCAGCTCGCCTTCGCCGTCGTCGTAGTGCTCGGCGACCATGGCGCCGTGCAGGGCGAGGAGAACAGCGTCGCAGCCCTTCCTGACCTCGTCGACGATCGCCGTGGTCATCTGCTCGTAGGCGGCCTCGGTGACGAGGCCCGAGGGATTGGCGGATGCCGCCATTGGGACGGTGAATTCCGCTCCCGCCTTGCGGGCCACCTCGATGAAGCCGCCGAGCGAGGTGTTAGTCCCTTCAGACTCCTTTATCGCGCCCGGACCGGCCAGTTCGCCGGAGCGGGCGAAGGATTCGATCGGCGTGGGGAGCGGCGAGAACGTATTCGTCTCGTGCATCATCATCGCAACCACGAACTTCTTCGCCATTGTACCTTCCCCCAACCATTAACTCTTTGACTACATTACAGAACTTCGAGCGGCGAAGCCGTCGTAGAGTTGCGTGCGATGCAAACCAGCTTCCCGGTTTCTTGTTGCGTTGCAGAAAAGCCACACCGGCTGCAGGTTCGCCAAATCCGATAAGCATGTGAACTAAAGGCTCTTTTTCGTGCTTGCATTCTCTTCGCAGGTGCACCATTATCTGTGTGCAGCAAACGTCACCTCGGTGGCCTCTTTGTTTGCTGTATGCCCGTCTTGGGCGTTTCCTCCCTAAACTCGGGCCGTGCTTGTCACGGCCCCTTTTTTGCCTGGATGGGCACGGGACCCCCGGTGCTCCGTCGGCTATTCTGCCGCCAGAGCGCGCGGCAACAGGATATCGTCCGTCTGGGAGCCAATTGCGTCAAGCAACCCTGTCATCAACTGCACGACGGCACCGAAGGTCGCGAGCTTGGTGTGGCGGGCCTCGTCCATATACAGGGCGCGATTGATCTCTATCTGCAGGACGTGGCGGGCGATGCCTGGACGGCCGTAGCGCTGGGTCGTGAAACCGCCCGCGTAGGGCTGGTTGCGCCGCACCCGAAGGCCCTGGGCGGTCATCCAGCGGTCGACGGCGTCGATCAGGGCCGGCGTACAGGCCTCGCCATGATTGTCGCCAAGGACGATGTCGACGCGATGATCGCGCTCCCGCAAGCCAATCCCCGACGCCGAGGAGGGCATCGAATGGGCGTCGATCAGAATCGAGCCGCCGAAGGTGGCGAAGGTCCGCTCGACGAGCATGGACAGGGTGAGATGATAGGGCCGCCAGCAACTCTCCAAGCGACACTCGATCTCTGTGGCCGGGACCCGGCCGCGATAGATCGCCTCGCCACTGGCGGCAACCCGCGGAATCATGCCTAATCCTGCGGCGACCCGCGTGGTGCGGTGATTTAGTGCCCGGGGCAAGGGCCCCTCGAACATCCCGGGATCGAGCTCATACGGTTCACGGTTCGCGTCGACATAGGAACGGGGGAAGCGGGCGGCGAGGAACGGGACGCCGAGGGCGGGCGCGCGGGCAAACAACTCGTCCACGAAGGCATCCTCGGCACGCCGCAGCACCGTAAGGGGCACCGCCGCCTCGGCGAGGAAGCTTGGGGGGTAGAGCGAGCCGCTGTGCGGGGATGCTACCACCATCGGGACGGACTGGCGCTGGGGCAGGCGGCAGTCGATGGACTCGTGATTGGACAGCACCGGCAGCAAACTCATGGGAACTGTAATAACGTGCGCCGGTGAGGCCGTCACTTGCCAAGGCGGAACGTCCGATGTAGGACGACCGCCTTCAAGCGATGGGCGCGTAGCTCAGCGGTAGAGCACTGTCTTGACATGGCAGTGGCCACAGGTTCGATCCCTGTCGCGCCCACCATCGCTGGAATCCTCACAACATATCGAAGAATGCTACTGCATCGTCGAGCGCGAGGTCGGCACGATGCGCTGAATGTGCATCTTTTCGCGGTCCAGGCATTCGGGCACGCGCGGCGAAATCTTGGTCTTCCAATGGTCGGTCTCGTAGACCGCCTTGTACAGCGCCTCGCGTTCGGCCTCGCTGTCGAAGCGGCGGATCCAGATATAGGCGGAGTCGTCGGTCTCGCCGCGGAAGCTGCCGCAGATCACCATGCCCTTGGAGACTTGGAACGGGATAATCTCCTCCTCCATCATCTTCACCCACTCGTCCATCTTGCCAGGCCGCACGAAGTACTGGCGAAGCTCGTAGAAAGCCATCTGTCGTCTCCCCTAATTAGCCGTCGAGCATAGACGGCACGCGCTTCATGACCAAGCGTCGCAAGCGCCGGCTCGCCTTGACACGCTCGCGGGCGCGGGTTCAATCCGGGCGGCATCCTCCATCCGGGCAGATACAATCCCTTGATCTCCAATTTCTACTCGCTCTACTCCCACGAATTCGTGCGGATCGCCTGCTGCGTGCCGCGCACGAGGGTGGCAGACGCAGCCTACAATCTCGGCCAGACGCTGCGGCTCGCCGCCGAGGGCGACAAGACGCGCACGGCGATAATGGTCTTTCCGGAGCTGGGACTGTCGTCCTACGCAATCGAGGATCTGCTGCTGCAGGACGCGCTGCTCGACGAGGTCGAGGACTCGATCGCAAAGGTCGTCGAAGCGTCGAAGGCGCTGTTCCCGGTGCTGGTGGTCGGCGCGCCGATGCGGGTGACCAACCGGCTCTACAACACCGCCATCGTCATCCATCGCGGCAAGATCCTCGGCGTGGTGCCCAAGACCTTCCTGCCCAACTACCGCGAGTTCTACGAGAAGCGCCATTTCGTTTCGGGGGCGAACACCATCACCGACCGGATCGAGCTCGCCGGCCAGGTCGCGCCGTTCGGCGCCGACATGCTGTTCCGGTCGGAGGGCTCGCTCGGCGTGACCTTCCATGTCGAGATCTGCGAAGACATCTGGATGCCTGTGCCGCCGTCGAGCCACGCCGCGCTCGCCGGCGCCGAGGTGCTGCTGAACCTGTCGGCCAGCAACATCACGATCGGCAAGGCCGAGCTGCGGCGCCTGCTGTGCGGTAGCCAGTCGGCGCGCGCCAGCGCGGCCTATGCCTATTCCGCATCGGGACCCGGCGAATCGACCACCGATCTCGCTTGGGACGGCCATGCCGCGATCTACGAATGCGGCGACCAGCTCGTCGAATCGGCGCGCTTTGAGAAGGATTCCACGATCGTTACCGCCGATGTCGATCTCGGCCGCATCCGGCAGGAGCGCCTGCGCAACGGCGGCTTCGCCGAATGCGCCCAGCTCGAAGGCGCCAGGGTCTCGCGCTTCCGGACCGTGACCTTCGCGTTCGATGCGCCGGCCGAGAGCGTGGCGCTCGATCGGCCGGTCGAACGCTTCCCCTATGTCCCGTCCGATCCCGCCAAGCTGCGCGACAATTGCTACGAGGCCTACAACATTCAGGTCCAGGGCCTGGCGCAGCGCCTGCAGTCGAGCCGTGTCGAGAACGCGATCATCGGCGTCTCCGGCGGCCTCGATTCGACCCATGCGCTGATCGTGATCTGCCGCGCGATGGACCAGCTCGGGCTGCCGCGGTCCAACATCAAGGCGTTCACGATGCCGGGCTTCGGCACCTCGGACAAAACTTACGACAACGCCTGGAAGCTGATGCGGGCGCTGGGCGTCACCGCGGGCGAGATCGACATCAAGCCGGCGGCGCGCCAGATGCTGGCCGACATCGGCCATCCGTTCGGCACGGGCGAGAAGGTCTACGACGTCACCTTCGAGAACGTGCAGGCCGGGCTGCGCACCGACTATCTGTTCCGCCTCGCCAACCAGCATCGCGGGCTGGTCGTCGGCACCGGCGACCTGTCGGAGCTGGGGCTGGGCTGGTGCACCTACGGCGTCGGCGATCACATGTCGCACTACAATCCGAACGGCTCGGTCTCCAAGACGCTGATCCAGCATCTGATCCGCTTCGTCGCGGCGTCGGGCGATGTGGATGCGAACACCGCCGCCATCCTGCACGACATCCTGAGCACCGAAATCTCACCCGAGCTCATTCCCGGCGACAACGGCGCGGTGCAGGCGACGGAAAGCTTCGTCGGTCCCTACGCGCTGCAGGACTTCAACCTCTTCTACCTCACCCGCCTCGGCTACCGGCCGTCTAAGATCGCCTTCCTCGCCTGGCACGCATGGCACGACGGGAAGAAGGGCAAGTGGCCCGCGAACGTGCCTCCCGCCGGCATGCGCGCCTATTCGATGGAGGAGATCCACCGCTGGCTGGAATTGTTCCTCCGGCGCTTCTTTGGCAACCAGTTCAAACGGTCGGCGTTGCCCAACGGACCGAAGATTTCGTCGGGCGGCTCGCTATCGCCGCGCGGCGATTGGCGTGCGCCTTCGGATGGCAGTCCCGACATCTGGCTCGCGGAACTGAAGGCGTCCGTTCCCACCAAGTGAGGAGACGACCGTGCCCGAACTGTCGATTTCATCCGAGAAAGTCTGCTTCCTGATCGTCAAGGCTCGTGAATTCGACGTGCAGGATGTCGACACCGAACTCGAGGACGGCGCGAACGCGAGCGACGATCGCATGATCGACGTCCTGGAGGAAAGTTCCGACAATCCGGTGGAGCAGGAGATCCGCATCTTCATCGCCGAGATGGACGACGAGGAGAAAGCCGACCTGATCGGCCTGGTGCGGCTCGGCCGTGCCGATGGCACGATCGACGAGTGGGATGACATGCGGTCCGAGGGATTCAGGGAGCATGCCGGCAACGTGGCGGCCTATCTGATGGGCGAGCCGCTGCTCGGCGACTATCTCGAGGAAGGCCTGGCGCAGTTCGGCCTCTCCTGTACGGAGTTCGAGATTGGCCGGCTCTAGCCTCTGTCGTCCTGAGCGCAGCGAAGGACCTCACGCAAGCTCCGCGGCCCGTGCCTGACCGTGCGGTGAGATCCTTCGCTGCGCTCAGGATGACGAGGTTGTCGCCTCTCTCCCGCATGATACAAGACAGCATCGGGAGGAACGAGCCGATGCCGCTCAAGATGAAGAAGACCGTGCAGCAGATGGTCGACGAGGCCAGCAGCCAGATCGAGACCGTGCCGACGGAGGAGGCGATCAAGCTGGTCGGCCAGCCGGGCGTCACCTTCATCGACATCCGCGATCCGCGCGAGCTGTGGCGCGACGGCAGTATCCCGGGCGCGATCAACGTCACGCGCGGCATGCTCGAGATGTGGATCGATCCGGAGAGCCCATACGCCAAGGACTACTTCCAGAGCGGCAACAAGTTCATCTTCTTCTGCGCCGGCGCCTGGCGCTCGGCGCTGGCGACCAAGACCGCGCAGGACATGGGCCTGATGCCGGTCGCTCACCTGGAAGGCGGCCTGAGCGCCTGGAAGAAAGCCGGCGGCCCGGTCGCCAAGGTCGAGCCGAAGAAGTAGCGGCCATGAGTGCGCCCGACGCGTTGTTGGTGCCGCAGCCGACGCCGGAAGATTTTCCCGAGTTCGTCTCGATCCCGATCCGCATCGCGCAGCATGCCAAGGCGTTTCCCGACAAGCGCGCCGTGGTGTGCGAGGGCAGGGCGCGGACCTGGCGCGAATTCGACCGGCGGGTGAACCGCATTGCCCGCACCCTGGCGGGAATGGGAATCGGCAAGGGCGACAAGATCGCGATCCTGGCGGCGAACTCGGTCGAGTATCTCGAGACCTTCATGGGCGGGCTGCGGGCCGGCGCCTGCGTCGTGCCGCTGTCGACCATGGCGGCGGCCGATGCGCTGGAGAAGATGCTCGACGATTGCGACGCCAAGGTGCTGTTCCTGTCGGACCGGTATCGCGGCCTGGTCGAGCCCTATGACGAGCGGCTGGGCAAGCTGATCCCGGGCGGCCGCCTCGCCTACGATTTCGAGCGCCCCGGCTGGCACGATTTCGAGCATTGGCTCGCCGATGCGAGCGACCTGCCGTTCGAGCTGCCGCTCGAGCCGCTCGACGACTTCAACATCATCTATTCGTCGGGCACCACGGGCCTGCCCAAGGGGATCCTGCATAGCCACGTCCTGCGCGACCTGCTGCCAGTGCGCTTCCCCACCTTCGACTACGGGCCGGACACGATCTCGCTCGCCTCGACGCCGCTCTACTCGAACACCACCCTGGTCGCGGTGCTGGCGACGCTCGGCGTCGGCGGCACGACGATCCTGATGCCGAAATTCGACGTGGTGAGGTTCCTCGAGATCGCGCAGCGGGAACGAGTGACCCACGCGATGCTGGTGCCGGTGCAGTACCAGCGCCTCTTGGCCCATCCGGAGTTCGACCGCTACGACCTGAGCGCCTTCAAGTGCAAGCTCTCGACGAGCGCGCCGCTGCGGGCCCACATCAAGGCGGATGCGGTGAAGCGCTGGCCCGGCCGGCTGATCGAGATCTACGGCCTGACCGAAGGCGGCGGCGCCTGCATGCTCGAGGCGAACCTCCATCCCGACAAGCTCCATACCGTCGGCAAGCCGGGTCTCGACGGCGAGATCGTGGTGCTGGACGAGCAGGGCAAGGTGCTGCCGCAGGGCGAGGTCGGCGAGCTTGCCGGACGCGCCCAGGCCATGATGAAGGGCTACTACAAGCAGGACGACAAGACGCGCGATCTGTTCTGGCACGATCCGCAGGGCCGGCTGTTCTTCAAGTCGGGCGACATGGGCCGGATCGACGAGGACGGCTTCGTCGTCCTGCTCGATCGCAAGAAGGACATGATCATCTCCGGCGGCTTCAACATCTATGCCGCCGACATCGAGGTGCTACTGCTCAAGCATCCTGACATCGTCGACGTTGCCGTCATCGGTGTCCCGAGCGAGCAGTGGGGCGAATCGCCGATGGCGCTGTGCGTCCGGCGCGACGGCGTCGCGGTCGGCGAGGCCGAGGTGAGAGACTGGGCCAATGCGCAGCTCAGCAAGACGCAGCGGCTGGTCGCCGTCGAGTTCCGGGAGTCGCTGCCGCGCAGCACCATCGGCAAGATCATGAAGCGCGAGCTGCGCGAGCCCTATTGGGCCGGACGCAGCGCCAGGATCTGAGGACATTATGGCGGCACCGACACTTCGCACGAACCATCTCTTCACCATGTCGCTCACGGTCGACCATGCAGCGACCGACATCGGCGAGACGCCGTACGGCCGCCGCCGCATCGCCACCGTCACCGGCGGCAGCTTCACCGGCGAGGAGATCAAGGGCAGGGTGCTGCCGGCGCCGGGCGGCGACTGGCTGCTGCTGCGCCGCGACGGCATCCTGATGCTCAATGTGCGGCTGACGCTCGAGACCGACGACGGGCACCTGATCTACATGCGCTACGAGGGCATGCGGCACGGCCCTGCCTGGGTGATCGAGCAGCTCAACAGGGGCGAGAAGGTCGACCCCAACCAGTACTACATGCGCACCACGCCGTGGTTCGAGACGGCGTCGGAGAAATACCGCTTCCTGAATCGCATCGTCTGCGTCGCCACAGGCCGGCGCGACCCGGCCGGGCCGGTCTACGAGGTGTTCCACATCCTGTGAACACGATCGTTCCCGCCGGCGCGCCATGGTCGGGCATCGTCCGTCGCGGCCAGCTGCTGCGCATCACCGATCTCGAGGGCCAGCAGGCCGTCGACTTCCTCTGCTACAATGCGGCCGATCCGCAGGAGCGCTACCACGCGCCGAACACGATGAAGGCAGCGGGCACGATCTTCCTGACCACGGGTCACGTGCTCTACTCCGACATCGCCCGGCCGATCTTCACCATCGTCGAGGACTGGTTCGGCGGCCACGACACGATCGGCGGCTGCTGCAGCGCGCCGTCCAACCGGATGCTCTACGGCGTGGAGAACTGCCCGGGCTGCCGCGAGAACTTCCTGACCGCGCTGGCCGCGCACGGGCTCGGCCGCAAGGACATCGTGCCCAACGTCAACTGGTTCATGCGCGTGCCGGTGTCGACCGACGGTGGCGCGGCGATTGCACCGGGCGTCTCGCCGCCCGGCTGCCAGGTGGCGCTTCGCGCGGAGATGGATGCGCTGGCGGTGATCTCGAACTGCCCGCAGATCAACAATCCCTGCAACAACTTCAATCCCACGCCGATCGGCGTGGAGATCACCGGCTGAGGAACGATCGATGGAAACCATTCCCGCCCGCCGCGGCAAGGCGACCTACCTGAAGCAGGGCCAGTCGATCCGCATCGTCAACACCCATGGCAGCCAGGTGGTCGACACCTGGGCCTTCACCGCCGGCATGCTGACCGAGTTCATGTCGATGGAGCACACCCGCGCTACTTTGACGAAGATGATCCCCCGGGTCGGCGACGGGCTCTACACCAACCGCCGCCGCAAGATCCTGACGATGACCGAGGACACCAGCCGCGGCGATCACGACACGCTGATCGCGGCGTGCGACAGCGAGCGCTACATCCTGCTGGGCGTGAAGGAGTACCACGACAATTGCACCGACAACCTGTTCGCCGCGATGCAGGGGCTCGGCCTGACACCGCCGGAATGCCCCAGCCCGCTCAACCTGTTCATGAACATCCCGTGGACGCCGACCGGCACGCTCTCGTTCGATCCGCCGACCACCAAGCCCGGCGACTACGTGACCCTGCGCGCCGAGCTCGACTGCATCGTCGCCATGTCCGCCTGCCCGCAGGACATCCTTCCCATCAACGGCGAAGCCGGCAAGCCGACCGAGGCGCACTACGAAGTGGTTGGGTAGGTCGCCCAATCCTGCCCGCTGCTTCGCCATGGGTCGTACGACGACTTCGTCCTGAAGCTTATGAGTGTTTTGATCGAATGGGCGGGGAGGCACCTCTGCTGGGACCGCAGCGCTCCAGACCTGCTCATTTCCCCATCGTACCGCACCCAGCGCCAGGCGGCGGGAGTTCTTGCCAGTCCGGCCGCCACCGATCTCGCTACGGAACCCGGCCGAGACGCTCTTCTTCGGATGCGGGCGACCTGCAAGTTCGCGGTTCGCAGAGAGGGTAGGCGCGACCCCTCTGCCTACCACTATCCGGCATGGGCAGACGCGAAGGGATCGACGTCCTTGAGCCGGGTATGGGCGAGCTCGCCGGCGGCTTCGAGGATCGGATAGGCGACCGACGTCAGGTGGCCATTTATGCGCTTGAGGTCGCGGATCACGTCGATGTGGATGGTGCTGGTTTCTATCGATTCCGGCCGGCCCTCGCGCAGTCGCGCGAAGTGGCTGTCGGACGCCTTGGCTTCGAAATCGCGTATCGCTGCCTTCTCCGCCACCAGCCGCCTCGCCAGCGCCAGGTCGCGCGTGGTGAAGACGTTGAGCGCCAGACGCAGGTTCTCCAGGACACGTGCATGGAAGGCCTTCAGCTCGGCCAGGCCCTCGGGCGAGAAGGTCAGCTGGTTCTTGGCTTTCTTGACGGCGAGCTCCATCAGGTTCTTGTCGATGATGTCGCCGATATGCTCGAGGTTCGTCGTGAAGGTCAGGATCTCGATGTAGCGCCGGCTCTCGTCCTCGCCGAGTTCGGTGCGGGAGACCTGCACGAGGTAGAGCTTGATCGCCTCGTAGAGGTGATCGACCGCGTTGTCGGCGGCTTCGATCGCACGCGCGCCCTTCTGATCGTTCTTCTCGAAGACCTCCATGGTCTGGCGCAGCATGTCGGACACCCGGTCGCCAAGATAGAGCGTCTCGCGCATCGCGCAGCCCAGCGCCTCGGCAGGCGTGTCGAGGACGTTAGGATCGAGGTGGCGCGGCAGGCTGAGCTCGTCCGTCGAGGGCTTGGCAGGCAGCAGACGGCGGCAGAGTGCCGCCATCGGATCGACCAGCGGCAGGAAGACGACTGCCGCCGCGAGGCTGAACAGGGAATGGAAGTTGACCGCGAGGCGTGCCGGCGCCGGATCGATCAGGGACAGCCAATGCACCAGCGGTCCGATGAAGGGCAGGAAGGCGGCGCCAATCGCGACGCGCGTGATCAGGTTGGCGAGCGGGACTCGCCGCGCGGCCGGATTTGCCGAGGACTGGTCCATATAGGGCGCCAGTGCGCCGCCGATATTGGCGCCGATGACGAGTGCAAGAGCGAGCGGCGGATGGATGATGCCGCTGGTGGCGAACGACATTACCAGCAGCACGGTCGACAGGCTGGAATGCACAACCCAGGTTGCGAGTGCGCCGAACAGCACGGCGATCACGTACTCGTCCTGCATGCCGCCGAGGGCCGCGACGAAGGACGGCGCGGTGCGCAAAGGCTCGGTGCCGGCCGTCAGCAGCTGGAGCGATAGCAGCATCAGACCGAGCCCGATCGCGACCCGGCCGAGATGGCGCGGCTTGTCCTGGTCGGTCGACAGGAAGGAGATCACGCCGGCGGCGATCATCAGCGGCGAGAGCCAACTCAGGTCGAACGACAGGACCTGCGACGTTAGGGTTGTGCCGACATTGGCGCCCAGCATGACGGCGAGCGCCATCGACAGCGAGATCAGCCCGCGCCCGGCAAAGGAGGCGAGCAAGAGAGCCGTTGCCGTACTCGACTGCAGCAGGCCCGTGAGCCCCAGTCCGCCGGCGAACGCGGTAAAGCGGTTCTTCGAGCAGGCTCCGATCGCCCGGCGCAACGAGGCGCCGAAGGCGCGCGTCAGGCCGGTGCGGACCATACGCACGCCCCACAGCAGTAGGGCGACGCTGCCGACGACGTTCAGGATGGTGTCGACGCCATGCATGCCCAGAACCTACGCTTCACTGATAAATGAGAAAATGATTTTTACAGTTTTGTTACAATGCAGCCCGGGCGGCCTCTTCCATGAACGCCCGCACCAGCGTGGTCCGTCTCCGTTCCTGCAGGCACACGGCATACTCTGCGACCGCGAGATCGGCATCGGCGACGGCAACCGGCCGGAAGCGCCGGTCATCTCCCAATTCGCTCGCGAAGATGGCCCCGATGCCGAACCCTGCAGCCACCGCCTCGCGCACGCCCTCACGGGTCTGCACGTCGACGATCGACAGCGGACGGATATCGGCAGCCGCCATCGCCTGTTCAAGGACTTCGCGCGTGATCGAGCCGCGCTCCCGCAGCACAAGTTCCTGATCGGCCAACGCCGCGAGCGGCGTGCTTTGCCGTTTCGCCAGAGGATGGTTCTTCGGTATGAACAGCACGATACGGTCGGCTCGCAGGCGAATGGCATTGAGCCTCGGATCGGAGACCGACTTCGCCATTACGGCGACGTCGGCCTCGTGGCGGAGCAGCCGCTCGAGCACGATGGCGGAGTTGTCGATCGACAAGGAGAAGGTGAGCGAGCCGGCACGCTCCTTCAGGGCGGCCATGATCGGGACGACGTGGTGGGCGGAGTCGGCGGCGATCCGCAGATGACCGCGCATCAGGGTTTGCTCGCCCTCGAGAAGCGCTCTTGCCTCCTCCTCGGCCGCGAACAGGCGGGCGGTGATGCCTTGGAGCTGGCGTCCGGTCTCGGTCGGCACCACCGTGCGGCCGCGCCGGTCGAACAGGCGAATTCCGTAGGCCTTCTCCAGCGCCGTGACCTGGCCTGAAAGGTTGGGCTGGCTCAAGCCCGAATCCCGCGCCGCCGCGGAAAAGGACCCCGCTTCGGCGACGAGGTGGAAGGCACGGAGCTGGCTGGGCGTCATATAAATGAAACCGATAATTAACATCCAAATTATATACTGGACGGATAGACGAGGCGAGCCGATCATTTTGCTTATGCCTGCTACCAAAGTTGCCTATTCCGAAACCGGCGATCCGCTGCTGCTGACCCCGGGTCCGCTCACCACCTCGGCCAGTGTAAAGCAGGCGATGGTCCATGACTGGGGCTCGCGCGACGCGGGCTTCATCGCCATCAACAGGATGGTGCTGGACAAGATCGTCGAGCTGGCCGGCGCCGAAGGCACCCACGTCACCGTGCCGGTGCAGGGCTCGGGCACCTTCGCCGTCGAAGCGATGATCACCACTTTCGTCCCGAAGAGCGGCAAGCTGCTCGTGCTGATCAACGGCGCCTACGGCCAGCGCGCGAGAAAGATCGCGGAGATCGCCGGCCGCGCCGTGGTCGTCCACGAGACTCCGGAAGACCGGCCGCCCGACCTTGTCGCCATTGATGCGCTTCTGTCGGGCGATTTGGCCATCACCCACGTCTTCGCGGTTCATTGCGAGACCACTTCGGGCATCCTGAACCCGATCGAGGATGTCGCGGGCCTGGTGGCGCGACACGGGCGCCGGCTGCTGGTCGATTCCATGAGCGCCTTCGGGGCGCTCGAGATCGATGCGCGCAGGATCCAGTACGATGCGCTCGCTGCTTCCTCGAACAAGTGCCTCGAGGGCGTGCCGGGGCTCGGCTTCGTGGTCTGCCGCAAGACGGCCCTGGCCGAGTGCAAGGGCAACGCTACGACGCTGGTGCTGGACCTGTTCGACCAGGCCGAAGGCTTCGCCAGGACAGGCCAGTATCGCTTCACCCCGCCGATCCACGTCATCGTGGCGCTGGGCAAGGCGATCGAGGAACATGCCGCCGAGGGCGGCGTGGCGGGACGCGGCAAGCGCTATCGCGACAACGCGAAGGTGCTGATCGACGGCATGCGCGCCATGGGCTTCCGCACCCTGCTGGGCGAGACACTCCAGGCGCCCATCATCGTCACCTTCCACATGCCGAGCGATCCGAAGTTCGTCTTCCAGCGCTTCTATGATGGGCTGAAGGATCGCGGTTATGTGATCTATCCCGGCAAGCTCACGGTGGCGGACTCCTTCCGCATGGGCTGCATCGGTCGGCTCTATCCGACGGACATGAAGGGCGCGCTGGACGCGGTGCGCGACGTTCTGGAAGACATGCGGGTCAGCAACGGCGGTCCTGCGTTGGCAGCGGAGTAAGCACCATGGACACGATCAGCTCGCTCGGCGACGTGACGGTCAATGGCCGTTCTTATCGGCTTCCCCGGCGGCCCACGATCGTGGTCTGCATCGACGGTTCGGAGCCGGGCTACATCGAGGCGGCTGTCGACGCCGGTCGCGCGCCGTGGTTCACGAAGGTGCTGAAGAGCGGCACCAGCCTGATCGCCGACTGCGTAGTGCCGTCCTTCACCAACCCAAACAACCTCTCGATCGTCACCGGCCGGCCGCCGGCGGTGCACGGCATCAGCGGCAACTACTTCCTCGATCCCGACACTGGCAAGGAAGTAATGATGAACGACCCGAAGTTCCTGCGGGTCGAGACGCTGTTCCCGGCATTCCAGCGGGCCGGCTGCCGAATCGCCGTGATCACCGCCAAAGACAAGTTGCGCGGCCTGCTGGGCAAGGGGCTCGAGTTGATGCCGGGCAAGGCCTGCAGCTTCTCGTCGGAGAAGTCGGACAAGGCCAGCCTCGCCGAGAACGGGATCGAGAACGTCAATACGCTCGTCGGCCTGCCGGTCCCGGACGTCTACAGCGCCGGCCTGTCGGAGTTCGTGTTCGCGGCGGGTGTCAGGCTGATGGAGCGCGAACGCCCGGAGATCATGTATCTCTCGACCACCGACTACATCCAGCACAAGCACGCGCCCGGCACGCCGGTGGCCAACGACTTCTACGCCATGATGGACGGCTACATGGCGAAGCTCGATGCGATGGGCTGCACCATCGTGCTGACTGCCGACCATGGAATGAACGCCAAGTTCGGCGCCGACGGCCAGCCCGACGTGATCTACTTGCAGGACGTGTTCGACGGCTGGGTCGGCAAGGACAAGGCGCGGGTCATCCTGCCGATCACCGATCCCTACGTCGTGCACCACGGCGCGCTCGGCTCCTACGCGGTGGTTTACTGCGAGCGGCCGGAGGAATGGGCCGCCAAACTGAAGGCGATGCCGGGCATCGAGGCGGCGCTGGGCAAGGAAGAAGCGGCGAAGCGCTTCGAGCTGCCGGCCGATCGGCTCGGCGATCTCGTGGTTGTGTCGACCAAGAACAAGGTGCTGGGCACCTCGGCGGCGCGGCACGACCTCTCCGGCCTGACCGAGCCCCTGCGCAGCCATGGCGGCATCTCCGAGCAGCAAGTGCCGCTGATCTGCAATCGCACGCTCGCGGCTCCGGCTGATGGCCGACAGTGGCGCAACTTCGACGCCTTCGACCTCGCCCTCAATCTCGTCACCTAGGAAAGACCGTCTCATGGACACGCTGATCCGCGCCGACGTGCGCCACGAGCATCTGCGCATCGCCGGTCGGAAGGTCGAGACCGGCGCGCGGCTCGAAGTGCGTTATCCGTGGGACAACCGGCTGGTCGGCACGGTGCCGCGCGCCACGCCGGAACTCGTCGCCGAGGCGTTCCAGATCGCCTCCGACTACAAGCCGAAGCTGACGCGCTATCAGCGCCAGAAGATCCTGCTCAAGACCGCCGAGCTGCTGGTCTCTCGCAAGGAGGAGCTGTCGCGCCTGATCACGCTCGAGTCCGGCCTGTGCCTGAAGGACTCGCTCTACGAGGTCGGCCGCGCCTACGACGTGTTCACGTTCGCGGGCCAGCTCTGCCTGATGGACGACGGCCAGACTTTCTCCTGTGATCTCACCCCGCACGGCAAGCCGCGCAAGATCTTCACCCTGCGCCAGCCGTTGAACGCGATCTCGGCGATCACGCCGTTCAACCATCCGCTCAACATGGTGGCGCACAAGCTGGCGCCCGCCATCGCCACCAACAACTGCGTCGTGCTGAAGCCGACCGAGCTCACGCCGCTCACCGCGCTGTTCCTGGCCGACACGCTCTACGAGGCCGGTCTGCCGCCCGAGATGCTGTCGGTGATCACCGGCAATCCGTCCGACATCGGCGACGCGATGATCGTCGATCCGCGCGCCGACCTGATCACCTTCACCGGCTCGGTACGGGTCGGCAAGTACATCGCCGAAAAGGCGGGTTATAAACGCATCGTGCTCGAGCTCGGCGGCAACGATCCGCTGATCGTCATGGAGGATGCCGATCTCGACAAGGCGGCCGACCTCGCGGTCGCTGGCGCTACGAAGAACTCCGGCCAGCGCTGCACGGCGGTGAAGCGCATCATCGTCGTCGACAAGGTCGCCGACGCCTTCGTCGAGAGGGTGCTCGCCAAGGCGAAGAAGCTGAAGGCGGGCGATCCGCTCGATCCCGAGACCGATGTCGGCACGGTAATCCATGAGCGCGCGGCGACGCTGTTCCAGAATCGCGTCTGCGAGGCGGTGGCGAAGCACGGGGCGACGCTCCTGCACGGCAACGACCGGCGGGGCGCGCTGTTTCCGCCCACCGTCGTCGACCATGTCGATCCGAGCTGCGAGCTGGTGCGCGAGGAGACCTTCGGCCCGGCGATCCCGATAATCCGAGTGACGGACATCGACCATGCCATCCAGGTGTCGAACGGCACGGCCTACGGCCTGTCGTCCGGCGTCTGCACGGACCGTCTCGACTATATAACCCGCTTCGTCGACGAGCTGCAGGTCGGCACCGTCAATGTCTGGGAGGTCCCCGGCTATCGCATCGAGATGTCGCCGTTCGGCGGCATCAAGGATTCCGGCCTGGGTTACAAGGAAGGCGTGCTGGAAGCGATGAAAAGCTTCACCAACGTCAAGACCTGGTCGCTGCCCTGGCCGGGGTAGGATTGGCCCGGACTTGAAGGACCTCCGTTCGCTCGCAAAGTACGCCGTGTTGCTGTCGCTGGGCAGGATCAATCGGCTGAGGTCGTCACGCTTGAGATTCCGGGGCGCCTACGCCTCGTACAACGAGGCGATGGAGCATGTCCGGCCGGGTAAGCTGCCCGGCTACGATCATGACAGCGTCACCGAAGTCTCACGTGTTTGGATGGAGCAGGTACCGGTTTGGGACTATCCGGTGCTCTACTGGCTGTGCCGCCTGGCACCCGACCTCCGGCGCATCGTCGATGCCGGCGGCCATACGGGTGTGAAATACAAGGCGTTTCGTCCGTACCTCGACCTAGAGCGCGTCGATTGGGTGGTCTACGACCTGCCCGCGTTGGTACGCGCAGGTCGGGCGCTGGCCGGGCCCAAGGACCGCACGCTCTCCTTCGTTGACCGCCTCGAGGACGCGCCGGAGGCCGATCTTCTGCTGGCATCGGGCCTGATGCCTTACCTCGACCGTCCGTTGACCGAGCTGGTCCGGCGCTTGCGCACGCCGCCGCGCCACATCGTGCTCAACAAGGTCGCGACACGCGAGGGCCCGCTGCTCGTCACCTTGGAGAATTTCCGCATCGCCGACGTGCCGTACCAGATCCGGCCCGTCGGCGAGGTGCCGGCGGCACTTGATGCGCTGGGCTACGACATCGTCGACGAGTGGGTGATCGGCGGTCTGGCGCACCGGATCGAGACCCACCCCGAGCTCGGCCGCGCTGCCATCCGCGGCTACGTCGCTCGTCGGCGCAACGGCTAGCGCAAGGGTCGGTGCAGAGAGGCGAAGGTCGAAGTGGCGACGCCGAGGTCGTTGGGGCACGAGGCGCTATGGTCTGCCAATGACGAGACCCAGCGGCGTATAAAGGACATCGCTACCTCGGGGCGGCGACCAAGATTGCTCGCTTGGCACCCTCGACCTCGCTAGGCTCGTTCGGCTTCAATCAGTCGGCACTCCTATTGCGCGGAAGTGCTGCTCGACGGGAGGTAAACCATGGCGGCACGGACGTTGAGCGGAAGCTGCCACTGCGGCGCGGTCGCCTACACGGTCGAGGCCGACCCCGAGGCGGCGATGACCTGCAACTGCTCGATCTGCTCGCGGCTGGGCGCGGTCTGGACCTTCGCACCCAAGGCGATGTTCAAGCTCACGAAGGGCGAGGGCAAGACGGGCGATTACCAGTTCAACAAGCATGTGCTGCATCACCGTTTCTGCCCGAGCTGCGGCATCGAGAGCTACGCCGACGGCAAGGGGCCGGACGGGTCGGAGATGGTCGGCATTAACCTCCGTTGTGTCGACGGCGTCGATGTCGCTAAGCTCACGCCAAAGCAGATCGACGGTCGCGGCCGATAGCGGTCGGACCGAGGAGGAGACAGCATGAGCGTCAGTCAGGCCGACAAGGCGAGGAAGTTGCGCGCGCTGCAAGAGGCGCCCGGCGCATTCGTGGTCGCCAATCCGTGGGATGCCGGCTCGGCGCGGCTGCTGGCCGGTGTTGGCTTCCAGGCGCTCGCGACGTCGAGCGGCGCGAAGGCGGGGGTGCTGGGCAAGCGCGATGGCAAAATCACGCGCGAGGAGGCGCTGGCCAATGCCCGCGCCATCGCCGAATCCGTCGACCTGCCGGTGATCGGCGACCTCGAGAAGGGTTTCGGCGATTCGGCCGAGGCGGCGGCCGAGACGATCCGGCAGGCGGCAGGAGTCGGCCTCGTGGGCGGCTCAATCGAGGACGCCACGGGCAACAAGGATGCGCCGCTATTCGACCTCGAAACCGCGGCCGTGCGGGTGAAGGCGGCGGCCCATGCGGCACACGCGCTCTCGTTCCCGTTCGTGCTGACGGCGCGCGCGGAAGGCTTTCTGCGTGGCAAGCCCGACCTTGACGATGTCATCAGGCGACTGCAGGCGTTCGAATCCGCCGGCGCCGACGTGCTGATGGCGCCCGGCCTGCCCGACCTCGATGCCGTCAGGAAGGTCACCGGCTCGTTGAAGAAGCCGTTCAACTTCATGGTCGGCATCAAGGGGAAATCGTTCAGCAAGGCCGAGCTCGAAGCCGCCGGCGTGAAGCGTATCAGCCTCGCAACCTCGCTCTATCGCGCCGCCATGACCGGCCTGCTCGAGGCCGCGAAGGAAGTGCAGGAGCAGGGCACCTTCGGCTATCTCGACCGCTCGATGCCGACGCCCGAGCTGAATGCCTTCATGAAGGAATAGCCCGTGTTCCACGGCTGGCGGGTGGTGACGGCGTGCTTCGTCATCGCCGCGGTCGCCTGGGGCCTTGGGACATTCGGCGCGAGCGTCTATCTTCAAGCAGTAACCGCAGCTCACGGCTGGCCGATCGCCGACGTCGCCTTCGCCATCACGCTGTTCTACCTGGTCAGCGCCTTCACGCAGGGATCGGTCGGCCGCGGCATCGACCGCTGGGGGTCGCGGCCGGTGCTCCTGGTCGGCGCCGTTTCGATGACGGTGGGCGTCGCCGCGATCGGCCAGGTGACAGCACGTTGGCAGCTCTATCCGTGTTTCGTCCTGATCGGCCTCGGCTGGGCGGCGCTGTCGACCACCGGCATCGCAGCGACGGTCGCCCCCTGGTTCGAACGCCATCAGGGCCGGTCGATGGCCCTGGCCATCATGGGAGCCAGTGTCGGCGCCATAGTCGGGGTGCCGGCGCTGCAACTCGCGATCCGGTACTTCGGCCTCGAGCGAGGGATGCTGGTCGTCGGCGCTGTCGGCGCCGTGCTGTTGCTGCCGTTGATCGCCCGCGTCCTGCGATTCCGGCGGCCGGAGGAGATCGGCCTGCATCGTGACGGCCATGCGGCGCTCGACGCGCCGGCGCCGGTTCCCGATTTTGCGCCGATCGCGACGGCAGCCAATCGCCCGATCCTGCTGTGGAGCGCCGCGGCGTCCTTCGCGCTTGGCCTGTCGATGCAGATCGGCTTCATCACGCATCATGTGACTCTGGCCGAACCGCTGCTCGGCATAGAGGGCGCGGGTTTCCTGGTGAGCGCGACCGGCGGCTCGGCCTTCATCGGGCGTCTGATCCTGGCGCGCATCGTCGACGGCGTGGCGGTGCGTAATCTCGCCTGCCTGGTGATGATCGCGCAGGCTGGCGCGCTGCTGTCGCTGGCGCTCTGGCCTACGACACCGGTGCTGATAGGAGCGTCGCTGGTCTATGGCTATGGCATCGGTCACATCACGACGCTCGGTCCGATCGTGGTTCGACGTGAGTTCGGTGCCGCCTCATTCGGCGCGACGTACGGCCTCGCCGCGAGCGCAATCCAGCTCACCTCGGCCTTCGGGCCTGCGGCAATCGGCGTGCTGCGCGACACTTTCGGCGGCTATCGGCCGGGCCTCGCCATCGCCTCGGCCCTGACCCTTGCTGCCTGCATTGTCATGTTCACGGGCGGGCGCCTCGCGAGCCGGACCTGAGCCCTGCAGCCGATCGGCCGCGTGAGCCACCCAATTACGGCTGCAGACTCGGGCATCGTGCGCAGAGCGAAAGGCGAGTTGCATCCATCGCTGCGTTCCGTCATCAAGCCGACATGGATACCCTTGTTCGTCCGTCCGTCGAAACGCGCGACACCATTGAGCATTTCGATGTCCTGATCGTCGGCGCCGGCCTGTCCGGCGTTGGCGCGGCCTGGCATCTGCAGGATCGCTGCCCGGGCAAGAGCTACGCCATCCTCGAGGGGCGCGAGGCGAGCGGTGGGACGTGGGATCTGTTCCGCTATCCCGGCGTCCGCTCGGATTCCGACATGTACACGCTCGGCTACCGCTTCCGCCCCTGGAAGGAGGCCAAGGCGATAGCAGACGGTCCGTCGATCCTTGAGTACATACGCGCGGTCGCGAGCGATCATGGGATCGACGGGAAGATTCGCTATCGTCACCGCGTCGTCGCCGCTTCGTGGTCGACGGCCAATTCGCGCTGGACTGTCGAGGTCGAGCGCGGCGAGGCGCGACAACCGGCACGCTTTTCCTGCAATTTCCTCTGGATGTGCAGCGGCTATTATCGCATCGACTCCGGATATATGCCTGAATTCCCCGGAATAGAACGCTTCAAGGGCAGGATCGTCCATCCGCAGAAATGGACCGACGACATAGTCTATACCGGCAAGAAGGTCGTGGTGATCGGCAGCGGCGCCACGGCGGTGACGCTGGTCCCGGCCATGGCCGACGGCGGGGCCGCGCACGTCACCATGCTGCAGCGCTCGCCGACCTACATGGCGGTGCGGCCGTCGCAAGACCCGTTCGCGACGAAGATGCGCAAGCGGTTGCCGCTCAAGCTTGCCTACGCCGTCACGCGCTGGAAGAACGTGCTGTACGGCATGTACATCTATCAGCTTTGCAAGCGCCAGCCAGAGAAGGTGAAGAACGCGCTGGTGGGCTATGTGCGCCAGATGCTCGGGCCGGACTATGACGTCGGCAAGCATTTCACGCCGCGTTACAATCCGTGGGACCAGCGGCTCTGCCTCGTGCCCGACGCGGATTTCTTCCGCGCCATCCGGCAGGGCAAGGTGTCGGTCGTCACCGACCATATCGATACCTTCACCGAGACCGGCATCAGGCTGAAGTCCGGCGATGAGCTGGAGGCGGACCTCGTCGTGACTGCGACCGGCCTTGTGGTGGTGCCGCTCGGCGGGGCGACGCTCACGGTCGACGGCGCGCCGGTCGATCTCTCGAAGCGCTACATCTACAAGGGGATGATGTATTCCGACGTGCCGAACCTCGCGTCGGTTTTCGGCTACACCAATGCCTCGTGGACGCTGAAGGCCGACCTGGTCTGCGAGTATGTCTGTCGCCTGCTGAATCACATGGACCGCAAGGGCTTCCGCCGGTGCACGCCGCACAACAGCGATCCGTCGCTGCGCGAAGAGCCCTGGGTCAGCTTCTCCTCGGGCTACATCCAGCGCGCGCTGGCGCAGCAGCCCAAACAGGGCTCGAAGCGGCCGTGGAAGCTCTACCAAAACTACCTGCTCGACCTGCTCAACCTGCGCTTCGGCAGGCTGCGCGACGCTGCCATGGTCTTTTCGAGATAGGCGGGCGCCGCACGTCGTCGTCCATACCAGAGCAGGATCATGGATTTCTCGTTCTCCGAGCAGCAGGTCGCCGTGCGCGACACCGTCAGGCGCCTGTGCCGCGAGCACCAGCATCTCGTAGGGCCCGCGGAAGAGAATGAATCATTGCCGAGGGAAGTGTTCGCGCGATGGGGCGAGCTCGGCCTGCTGGGCGTTCGCTACCCTGAAAGCGACGGGGGCAGCGGGCTCGACAAGGTCAGCGACTGCATCGTGCGCGAGGAACTGAGCTACATGAGCCAGGGATTCGCGTCGAGTTGGTCCGCGCACAGCCATCTGGGCATCTGGCCGATCTGGAAGGCCGGCACCGACGAGCAGCGCAGACGCTTCTTCCGGCCCGCCGTACAGGGACGGAAGATCGCCGGTTTCGCTCTCAGCGAGCCCGATGGCGGCTCGAACATCCGTGCCCTCAAGACCCGTGCGCAGCGGTGCGATGGGGGATGGAAGCTCAACGGCAGCAAGCTCTACATCACCAACGCGCCGATTGCCGATTTTCTCCTGCTCGCCGCCCGTACCGCACCAGAGCTCCGGGGCGAGGCGATCAGCCTTTTCATCGTCGAGCTGCCGGCTCGGGGGCTGGTCGTCGACAAGCTCCGCAAGGAGGGCATCCGCGCCTCCGAGACCGGCCTGCTCCATATCGAGGATGTCTTTGTGCCCGACGACTGCGTCCTCGGCGAACGCCTCGGAACCTATCCCGTGATCCTCGAGTCGCTGAGCGAGAACCGTGTGGGCGTGGCCGCGAATGCGCTCGGCATGGCGCGGGCCGCCTTCGATGCGGCGTCGGCGTATGCGCAGACCCGCCTGGTGGCCGGACGCCGGATCGGCGACTATCAGGCGATCGGGCACAAGCTCGCTGAAATGTCGGCCCAGATCGAGGCTGCAAGGTGGCTCGTCTATTACGGCGCCTGGCGGGTCGACCAGAACACGCTCGACGCCGCGACGGCCGCCCGCGTGAAGCTGGTCGCGAGCGAAACGGCGGTCGCCGTCAGCGAGCAGGCAATTCGCATCCATGGCGGAGCGGGGATCATGCGCGAATACCCGGTAGGCCGCATCCACCGCGACGCGCTGGTCTATGTGATCGGCGAAGGCACCAGCGAGATCCAGAAGAACATCATCATGCGTGAGCTTGGCTTCAAGCCCTGAGTGCGGGCCGTGCGCATTGCACCCGGCGCTGCGCTATGGGAGCGTCGGCCCAGGAAAGAAGAAATCAGAGCAGTCCCGGAGGGAGGGAGTATGAAGATCGCGTGCTGGCTCGCCGGCCTCGGCCTGGCGCTAGGCGTGCTTGCGGGCGTGCCGGCCTCGGCGCAGTCTTATCCGAGCAAGCCGATCCGACTGATCGTGCCGTTCGGCGCAGGATCCGGTAGCGATATCCTTGCCCGCATCGTTTCCGAGCCGCTGTCACAGACGCTCGGACAGCCGATCGTCATCGAGAACAAGCCGGGAAACAATACGACCCTGGGGACCGAGATCGTCGTGGCAGCGCCGCCGGACGGATACACGCTTGGGCTGCTGACCAATTCCGGTCTGGCTGCGAGTCCCGCCGGACTGACGAGCGGCGTGCGTTACGATCCGGCGAAGGACCTGAGCTACATAACCATGGTCGGCTCGGTCAACTACGTGCTGCTCGTCAACAATGACGTTGATGCCAGGACTGCGGCCGACCTCGTGAGCCTGATCAAGGCTCATCCGGGGAAGTACAACTACGCGAGCGGCAACACCGGCGGGATCGCCTATGGCGGCTACTTCAAGAACGCCCACAAGCTCGACATGACGCACGTGCCCTACAAGTCGACGCCACCGGCACTTGCCGACCTGATCAGCGGGCACGTTCAGATCATGGTGGCCGATGTGCCGGCATCGCTGGCCATGATCCGCGCCGGAAAGGTTCGGCCAATCGGCGTGCCCGCCGCCAAGCGGTACGTGCTGTTGCCCGACGTCCCGACCTTCGAGGAAAGCGGACTTGCGACACCTCCCAACATGGACGGATGGTGGGCCCTCGTGGCACCCGCCGGCACGCCGGGGGAGATTCTCGACCGGCTGAACAAGGACGTCGTTGGAATTCTGGACTCCGAGCCGACAAGGACGAAGATCCTGAAGAGCGGCATCGTGCCGATTCCGTCGACGCGTCAGCACGCAGTACAGTACCAGAAGGATCAGCTCCAGGTGTGGACCACCATCGTGAAGGACCTCAATCTCCGGCTCGAATGACGGGGCGGCTGGAGACCGGCGACGCCTCTCAGGTGAAGATCACGCTTACCGATCCGAACGGGCCGAAGTCGGCAACGTATTCTTCGCCGGGTTTCGGCGCCAGCATGCCGGTCAGCGTGCCGGTGCTGATCATCTGGCCTGCCTTCATGCCGACGCCGGTGCGCGACAGCTCGTTGGCCAGCCAGGTGAGCGGCACCATGGGGTGGTCGAGCGCCGCGGCGGCCGTGCCCTTTCGGCGCAGCCTGCCGTTCGTGGACAGCGTGGCCTCCTGGCCGGCGATGTCTCGGGTTTTCCAGTCCGTGATGGCGGGACCGTAGACGATCGTGCCCGAGCCTGCGCCGTCGGCCAGGATCGCGGGCAGCGGCGGGAAGGCAGAGTCGTGAATGAACCGGCATTCCGCCAGCTCGAGCCCGGGATGCAGAGAGCCGACCGCGTCCGTCACTTCCTCCTGGCTGTAGGGCCTGTCGCGTGGCGGGAGGTCGGCACCGAGCCGGGCCTGGTACTCGACCTCGGGAATCGGGCTGGCGAGCCGGGCGTGCACGAAGCTGGCGGGCGTCTCGCGCGCGAAGAAGACCCGGCCGTAGATCGGCTGATCGGTGCGCAGCGCCCTCTGCATCTCCTCCTTCATGGCGGCGATCTTCCAGCCGAGCACGGGCCAGCCAAGCTCTTCGGCAACGAGGCCGGCGACGCGATAGGCCGTCGCGTTGTCCGGCGGCACGAGCCTGGCAACAAGGCCGCTTTGCTGGCGGCCGTCGCGACGAAGGGCGGCGAGGAGACGGGCGAGTTCCCATTGCGCGGCGATGTCCATGCATGTTCCCTTAGCAGAAAGGGAGGGCAAGACCATGCCGACGCAAGCCGAGAAAGGCCGCCTGTTCAAGGAGCGGCATGCCAGGCCCGGCATCCTGATCCTGCCCAATCCGTGGGACGCGGGCACCGCTAAGCTGCTGCAGTCGCTCGGGTTCGAGGCGCTGGCGACGACCAGCCTCGGCATGTCCAATGCGCTTGGCCGCGCCGATGGCGAGGGTGCCGTGAGCAGGGCTGAGCTGCTGGAGAACTGCCGCGTGATCGCGGCGGCGACCGACCTGCCGGTCAATGCCGACCTCGAGAACGGCTATGCCGACGATCCGAAGGAGGCGGCCACGATCCTGCGCGATGCCGCGGCGGTCGGCATCGTCGGCGGCTCGATCGAGGATTGGAGCGGGGAGATGATCTACGACTTCAACCACGCGGTCGAACGTGTCGCCGCCGGCGCGGAGATGGCCCGCTCGCTGCCCGTGCCCTTCACCTTCGTCGCGCGCGCCGAGAACCTGATCCGCGGCCGGCCGAATCTCGACGATACAATCAAGCGCCTGCAGGCCTTCGAGAAAGCGGGCGCCGATGTGCTCTATGCGCCAGGACTGCGCGACCTCGCGACGATGAAGCTGGTCGCCTCGTCGGTCGGCAAGCCGCTCAACGTAGTGATGAGTTCCGCCGATCCGGCTCTGACGGCTGCTGAGATGGCGGCAGTTGGCGTGAAGCGGCTCAGTGTCGGAGGCGCGCTGTCACGGCTCGCGCTCGCCGCCTTCATGAGGGGCGCCCGCGAGATGAAGGAGAAGGGCGGTTTCACCTGGATGAACGACACGATGTCGAGCGGCGAGCTGAAGGCAGTCTTCAAGGCGTAATACGGTGCGGCAGCGAGGCCAGCGCCGGGATCGGGTCGGCGCCGATCTGGCGCAACAGCGAGGCGAGATCGTAGTGGAAGCGCTCGCCCGACATCAGGCCGTCGCGAAAGCTCAGGATGACGACGAACGGCTGTACGATCTCGCGGCCGCTGGCGGCGAGGCCGAGGAACGGGCCGACGTGCCGGCCGTGCCAGGTCGCCTCGGCGACGTAGAACTCGTCCGTGGTCACGTAGGCGCGCTGGCCGGGACCGCGGCGGACCTCGACATCGAAGGTGCTCCACCATTGGCCGTAGTGCGCGGCCGCACCATCGTGCCCTCGCCAGCGCTGGCCGGTAGCAAAATCCTCGAACCGGCACTCCGGATGAAGCGTCGCCAGGGTCCCCGGCAGGTCGTGCGCATTCTCCGCTTCGAGGTGTCGGCGGACGAGGGCGGCAAGGTCGGGGTTCATGGCGGTCTGCCCGTGCTATGATCGAGTTCTGTCAACATATAAGAATTCTGATATGAATCTCAAGCCGCCGATCCCGCGTCCGGGCGAAGGCAAGCGCGGACCGCAAGGCCATCTCGGCTATCTTCTGCGCCAGGCGAGTGTGGCGCTTCGCGCAGCGATGGACGCTGCGCTTTCCGAAATGGGTGTAACAACACCGCAATTTTCCGTGCTTACCATGATCGCCGCCTACCCTGGGGTTTCTGGCGCGGACCTTGCACGGCTCACGTTCCTGACGCCTCAGACGATCAACGTCATCGTGCGCAATCTGGAGCGCGACGGCGCGATCGAGAAGACGGCCCACGCCACGCATGGCCGCATCCTGCGCCTGCACGCGACAGCAAGGGGGCAGGCGCTGCTGAAGCGGTGCCGCGGGCGGGTGGCCGAGGTCGAGACGGAGCTGGCGGGGCTTCTGGGCTCGGACGAGGAGCGCCTGGTGCGGCGCTGGCTGAGTGCCGTGGCGGAGAAACTGGCGGACGGTCGCTGACGCCGCTAGAGTTTTGGCGAGTTGAATGGGGGAAGAAATGACAATTGGGACACTGATCCGCCGCGCTACCCTGGCGGGCGCTGCCGCGATCGCGCTGGCCGCGACACCGGCCTTTGCGCAGAAGACGAAGCTCACGGTCTACACCGCGCTCGAGAACGACCAGCTCGATCCCTTCAAGAAGGCGTTCGAGGCCGACAATCCGACCATCGAGATCGCCTGGGTGCGCGATTCGACCGGTGTCGTGGCGGCCAAGCTGATCGCCGAGAAGGATAATCCTCGTGCCGACATCATCTGGGGCCTCGCCGCCTCCAACGTCGGTGCGATGGCGGCGATGGGAATGCTCGAGCCCTACACACCGGCCGGTGCGGCGGCGCTGAAGCCGGCCTTCAGGAGCGGCAAGACGCCCGACACCTGGGTCGGCATGGACGCCTACCTTTCCGTCGTGTGTTTCAACACCGCCGAAGCTGCCAAGGGCAAGAAGTCCAAGCCCGCGAGCTGGGCCGATCTGACCAAGCCCGAGTACAAGGATTCGATCGTGATGCCGAACCCGGCCTCGTCGGGCACAGGCTATCTGACCGTCGCGGCCTGGCTGCAGACCATGGGCGAGGAAGCGGGCTGGAAGTTCATGGACGCGCTGCACCAGAACATCGCACAGTACATTCATTCGGGCTCCGCGCCTTGCGTGCAGGCGGCCAAGGGCGAGCGGCTGATCGGCATAGGGCTCGACACGCGCGGCGCCTCGGAGAAGACCAAGGGCGCGCCGCTCGAGCTGATCCTGCCCAAGGAGGGGCTGGGCTCGGAGATGGAGGTGACGGCGATCGTCAAGGGCACCAAGAACCTCGACGCCGCCAAGAAGCTCGCCGACTGGGCCACGACCAAGAAGGCCAACGAGCTCTACGCCAAGACCTATCCGATCGTGGCCTATCCCGGCGTGACCAACCTGCCGCCGAACTATCCCGCCGACATCGAGAAGGCGATGGTGAAGAACGACGTCGAATGGATGTCGAAGAACCGTGACCGCATCCTGGCCGAGTGGACCAAGCGCTACGACGGGAAGTCGGCTCCGAAAGCCAAGTGAAGACCTACCTCGAGGTCCGAAACCTCAGCAAGCGGTTCGGCGACTTCACGGCCCTCGGCGACGTCTCGCTCGACATCGCCGAGGGGGAGTTCGTCTGCTTCCTGGGGCCGTCGGGGTGCGGCAAGACGACCCTGCTGCGGGCAATCGCCGGGCTCGATCCGCAGAGTTCGGGCACGATCCGGCAGAAGGGCCGGGACGTCTCCGCGCTGCCTCCGGCGCAGCGCGACTTCGGCATCGTCTTCCAGTCGTATGCGCTGTTCCCCAACCTGACAGTCACCGACAATGTCGGCTATGGTCTGGTCAGCCGCCGCCAGACGCGCGCCGAGATCGTGCGCCGGGTTGGCGAGCTGCTGACGATGGTCGGGCTGCCCGATGCCGGACCGAAATATCCCGCCCAGCTCTCGGGCGGCCAGCAGCAGCGGGTGGCGCTGGCGCGAGCGCTAGCGACCTCCCCTGGTCTTCTGTTGCTCGACGAGCCGCTGTCCGCCCTCGATGCCCGGGTGCGGGTGCGGCTGCGCCACGAGATCAAGGCGCTGCAGCGCCGGCTCGGCGTAACCACCATCATGGTGACGCATGACCAGGAGGAGGCGCTCACCATGGCCGATCGCATCGTGGTCATGAACCAGGGCGCAATCGAGCAGGTCGGCGGCCCGCAGGAGGTCTATCGCACGCCGTCGACGGCCTTCGTGGCCGATTTCGTGGGCGCCATGAACTTTCTCGATGGGACGCTCGCGGCTCCCGACCAGGTCAAGGTCGGCACCATCTCCTTCGCGTGCCTGCCGCAGGACGGCCTGCCGGCGGGCAGCAAGGTCCGCCTGTGCATCCGGCCCGAAGATGTACGTGTGCGCGAGCTGCCGGCCGACTTCCTGAACCGCCTGACCGTCGAGGTCGGCGAGCTCGATTTCGTCGGCTCGTTCTGTCGCGCCACCTTGCGGGCGGGGGAGATCGCGCTTGTCGCGGATTTCTCCAGCAACCTGATGCGCGACCTCGGCGTCGCCGCCGGCAAGAAGCTCGACGTCGCGCTGCCGCCGGACCGGGTCAGGGTGTTCGCCGCGTGAGCGTTTCCGCGCCCAGGCTACGGGTGCGCCTGTCACGCGACGACCTGCTGATGCGAGCGGGCGTCGCGCTGTTCGCCGTCTTGCTCCTGCTGATGGTCGGGCTGCCGTTGTGGTCGTTGCTGGTAAAGGGCTTCGAGGACCGGGACGGCAGGTTCGTCGGTCTCGCCAACTACATCTCGTATTTCTCGACACCCGCGCTGTTCAACTCGGCGCTGAACAGCTTCCAGGTCGCGGCCGTCTGCACCCTGCTCGTGGTGCCGATCGCCTTTCTCTACGCCTATGCGCTGACCCGCGCCGTGCTGCCGCTGCGCTGGCTGTTCCAGGGCGTGGCGCTGATCCCGATCTTCGCGCCGTCGCTGCTGCCAGGCCTGGCGTTGATCTACCTGTTCGGCACCCAGGGCTTCTTCAAGTCGTGGCTGGGCGGCGGCCAGATCTACGGCTTCGAAGGCATCGTCATCGCCCAGGTCTTCTACTGCCTGCCGCATGCCATGATGATCCTGGTGACGGCGCTCGCCACGGCCGACGCCCGGCTCTACGAGGCCGCCGACGTGCTGGGCGCCTCGAAGGTCCGCGTGTTCTTCACAGTCACCTTGCCTGGCGCGAAGTACGGCGTGATCAGCGCGGCCCTCGTCGTATTCACACTTGTGATCACCGATTTCGGCATCGCCAAGGTGATCGGCGGCAACTTCAATGTGCTGGCGACCGACGTCTACAAGCAGGTGATCGGACAGCAGAACTTCTCGATGGGTGCCGTGGTCGGCATGGTGCTGCTGGCGCCCGCCGCGCTCGCCTTTGCGGTGGACCGCTTCGTGCAGCGCAAGCAGGTCGCGCTGCTCACCGCCCGCGCCGTGCCGCTGGTGCCGCGGCCAAAGGCAGGACGGGACATCTTCTACACGCTGTTCTGCACGCTGGTGGCGGCCGGAATCCTGACGATCCTGGGCATGGCGGTATGGGGCTCTTTAATCCAGTACTGGCCCTACAACCTCTCGCTCACCTGGGCGAACTACAGGTTCGAGGCGTTCGACGCCAACGGCTGGGACTCCTATTACAATTCCCTGATCATGGCGGCGGGCGCGGCGGTACTTGGCACCACCCTCACCTTCACCGGCGCGTGGCTCGCCGAGAAGACCAAGGGCTTCTACCTGCTGCGCGACCTGGTGCGTCTGCTCGCCTTCCTGCCGATGGCGGTGCCCGGACTGGTGCTGGGGCTGGGCTACATCTTCTTCTTCAACGCGCTCAACAACCCGCTGAACTTCCTCTACGCGACGATGGCGATCCTGGTGATCAACACGGTCGCGCACTTCTATACGGTCGGGCACCTCACCGCGACCACGGCGCTGAAGCAGATCGATCCGGAATTCGAGGCCGTGTCGGCCTCGCTGAAAGTGCCGATCTGGCGCACCTTCGGACGGGTGACCGTGCCGATCTGCCTGCCCTCGATCCTCGACGTCGCGATCTACATGTTCGTCAACGCGATGACGACCGTTTCTTCCGTGATCTTCCTCTATGCGCCCGACACCAAGCTCGCCTCGGTGGCGGCGGTGAACATCGAGGAGGCCGGCACGACCGCCGCAGCGACGGCTCTTTGCGTCGTGATCGTGGTCACCTCCGCGGCAGTCAAGGCGCTGCACCTGCTGGCCGACCGCTTCCTGCTCGGCCGGCTGCAGGCCTGGCGACGGCGCTGACCTCACGAACGCCTATGGCTTACGATCGGTTTCGTTCAACCTTCGATCCACACGCGTCAGGGCGCGCCGCAGTACCTCGAAAATGACGGCCGTCGACCAGCCGAAGAGCAGCACGCCGTTCATGGCGGTAAACGGACCGAGAAGCCTCCAGCGCTCGACGGGGACCACATCGCCGTAGCCCAGCGTCGTGTAGTTCACGAAAGCGAAGTAAAGAATATCGGCACCGGCGGGAACTGCGCCCACCCACGCGTACGTGAGCGCCCACAGCGCTACTTCTGCAAGATGAGCCGCCATGAGGAGGCAAACGACCGGAGCCATGAGCCCCGCAAGCTTCCAGCTGGAAGCGTACAGGCCGGCAGCATGAGTCCGGGCAACCCGGATCAACGAGGCCATGAGCAGCGAATGAATCACGATGTTCGCAGAGCTCGCAACCAGACCAACCCCAAGCTGAACCAGAATTCCTCCATCCATCATGGCGCGAGCAACCTTCGGTCAGACGGCGAGGAAGTACACCGTGAGTCCGAGCACGCCGTAGACGGCCAGAAGTTGGGCGCCCTTGAGCCAGTCGGAGCGCCCGTCGGCTGCCACCTGGCCGGTGATCAGGATCGCCAGCAGAACGATGAGCACGAGGCCGCCGGGGAAGGCGAGATCCATCGGGTGCGGACCAATCACCAGACTGAGCAGGACCAGGACCGGCGCCACGAACAGCGCCACCTGGACGCTCGACCCGATGGCAATCGACAGGGCAAGGTCCATGCGGTTCTTCATCGCGACCGTGATCGCGGTGGAATGTTCGGCTGCGTTGCCGAGCACGGCGACGACGAAGATCGCGACGAACGCGTTGCCCAATCCCAGGGCCTTGGCGGCCGGCTCGATCGCGCCGACAAGAATCTCGCTCATCCAGGCGATAGCGATCGTGCTCGCCGCCAGAACCGTCGCCGAGCGACGGACGCTCCATGCCTCCTTGTCTTCCTCGGCTGCCGGTTCAGTGCCCCTGAAGAGATCGGAGTGCGTCTTGAGACTGAAAGCGAGGAAGAGCACGTACACCGCCAGCAGCACGATCGAGAGGGCAATGCTCAGCGGCACCAGTCCGATCTCCGCCCGCTCTTGCGCCGCCACTTTGTACGCAGCGGGCAGGATCAGGGTAATGCCCGCGAGCGTCAGCATGGTGGCTTGGGCCCGCGCCGCGTGAGAGTTGAAGGCCTGCTCGCGATGAAGAGCGCCGCCGGCAGCCATCGCGGCACCCAGCACCAGAAGAATGTTCCCGATGATGGAGCCGGCGATCGACGCCTTGACGATATCGTGAAGACCGTTGCGCAGAGCCGCTATGGCGATGATGAGCTCGGCCGCATTGCCGAAGGTCGCGTTGAGGAGTCCGCCGACCCCTTCGCCGGTCCGTTCGGCGAGATGTTCGGTGGCGCGGCCCATCCATGCAGCCAGCGGGAGGATCGCGATCCCCGATGTGGCGAAGATCGCGAGCTTCTGCTGAGGCGCCCAGTGCTCCAATGCCAAGGTGATCGGTATGAAGACGAGAAGCCAGTTCATGGTAGCGACTCCGTCCCAAGCGCAATCGTCGCGGCGAGGCGTTGTGCAACCTTGCGCACCTGTAGCTTGTCGCCCCGGTCGGCGGGGATATCGGCTGACGTGACGTCGATGCCGGTCACCGGCTCGGCCGCAACGATGACCCTGTCGGACCGGGCTCGGCGAGGCGGCGACGGCCCGCAGCACCCGCTCTTCGAACAGTTCTGCGTTGGCGAAGAACAGCGGCGCGTCGTCGCGGAAGAGCACGAGGGAAGGCAGCGTTCGGTCTGCCGGATTGCGACAATCGACGCGTCCGGCGGTAATCGGAGAGGCGGCAGCGGAAAGTCCATCGGAAGACCGGTTCTCGAGCGACGACTGCTTCTTTGCGTTGCGACCGCAGGCCTCATAATACACCAGTCTATCAATCCACCTACTGGACCACGCTCGAACGTGAATGCTGCATCGCTGCCGGTGGAAGCCGACAGAATTTGCGCTGCTGCGGGTGCTGCCGTGGGCTAGGGTCGGCATATGCTTGACACAGACCCGCCACGCCTCTCTGCGATGCCGCTCTACACGCATCTCGATCGCATCGAACGGGGTTTGGCAGCACAAGGCATCGGTCCGCACGAGCCGATCCGTCCGGAGCAGCTCTTCGCGCTCGACCAGTGGCACTATCACGGGACGGACGCGATCGCGGCCGCGGCGCGCGCGCTCGGTCTCGGGTCGCGGAGCCGCGTTCTCGATATCGGCGCGGGTGTCGGCGGGCCGGCGCGCTATCTTGCGCACACCATCGGTTGCCACGTGACGGCGCTCGAGCTGCAGCCCGAGCTTCATGCGATCGGCGTTGATCTCACGCGCCGGTCCGGCCTTGCCGACCGCGTGACCCACCTCTGCGGAGACGCGCTCGTTGAGCCGCTGCCGGCCGCAAGCTTCGATGCCGTCGTAAGCTTTCTGGCGATCGTCCACATTCCCGATCGGCCGCGCCTCTTCGATCGGCTCGTCCGCGCGCTGCGGTCGGGTGGCGGTTGCTACATCGAGGATCTCTGCATGCGGGCGCCCTTCGCGCCCCGCGACCTGGATGACGCCGGGCGGATCGTCTATGCCAATTCGTTGACCAGCCAGGCCGACTACGCGCGGGACCTGACAGGGGCGGGATTCTCGGACGTGACGGTCACCGATCTGACACCCGATTGGGCGCCCTTCGCCGCCGAGCGCCTGGCCGCGTGGCGCCAGAACCACGCCGCCTATGCCCGAGTGCATGGCGAGGGTGCCTACATGGCTCAGGAACTCTTCTACACCGTCATCGCCCGCCTCTACGACAGCGGCAGTCTCGGCGGTGTCCGGCTCGTTGCGCGCCGGCCGTAGTCGGGACTGCCTACTTCAGCGACCGCGGCAGCCAGAGCACGATGTCGGGAAAGAAGAGAACCAGGACCAGGCAGATCACCTGGATGATCATGAAGTCGCCCATGCCGCGGTAGATCAGGCCGAGGCTCCATTGCGGGACGACGTTGCGCAGATAGTATGCCGACATGGCGACGGGAGGCGACAGGAAGGCCGTCTGCAGGTTCACCGCCGTCAGCGCCCCGAACCAGAGCAGCATGTCGAGCTTGCTCATGCCGAGCTGCAACGTCTCGACCACGGGCAGGACGATCGGCAGGAAAACCAGCACGATCGCCGGCCATTCGAACGGCCACCCGAGCAGGAAGATGGCGATCATGATGACGACCAGTTTCCAGATGTCGGGCAGCGGGATCGCCGCCAAAGCCTGGGTGATGACCTGCGCCGTGCCGAGCTTGGTGAAGACCGCGCCGAACACGTTGGAGGCGACCGCCAGCAGGATGACCACGCCGGCTGTCATCAGGGTCATGACGGCGGCATTTCTCAGCACCTTGAACGACAGCTTGCCGTAGCACAGCGCCAGCAAGGTGGCGCCGCTGGCGCCGCAGGCCGCCGCCTCGGTGGGCGTCGCCATGCCGGCCAGAATCGTACCGAGGGTGAAGCCGATCAGGAGCGCCAGGGGCATGACGCCGACGATGACCTCCTTGAGGATCACGAGCGGATCGGTGATGCGATCTTCCTTCGGCACCGGCGGTCCGAGACTGGGATTGATGAAGCTCCGGCCCAGCGTATAGACGATATACATGCCCGCCAGCAGGAAGCCGGGACCGAAGGCAGCTGAGTATAGCAGGTTCACCGGCACACCCATGGTCGGACCCATCACCACCAGCATGACCGACGGCGGAACGAGGATGCCCAAGGTTCCGCCGGCGGCGATCGCACCCGAGGACAGCCGGGCATCGTACCCCGCCTTGATCATCATCGGCGCAGCCATGATGCCGAGCACGGTCACTGCCGCGCCGACGACGCCTGTCGCCATGGCGAAGATCGTGGCGGTCAGGATTACCGCCAGGTACAGCGAGCCACGCACCGGCGCCAGCAGGTTGCGCAGAGCGGCGAACAGCCGCTCCATCAACCCGGCCTGCTCGGTCATGAAGCCCATGAAAATGAACAGTGGAACCGCGGGAAACACCTCGTCCTTCATCGTCCCCCAGATCTGCAGGTACGCGAGGTTGAAGGTGAGGTCGGCCCCCAACCCGATGCAGCCGAACACAAGGCCCAGGAACAGCAGGGTGAAGGAGATGGGGAAGCCCACGAAGATGACCGTGATCATGCCGAACAGCATGACCAGGCCGAGGATCTGGTCGCCGGTCATAGGTCGAGCTTCTCCTGATGGACCAGGAACTGGCCGGTTCGAGCCGCCCACAGGCTCTTCATCAGCTCGGAGATGCCCTGGATGAACAGCAACAGGCAGGCCAGCGGGACGACGCCGCGCAGAGGCCAGAGAATCGGCTGCCAGGAGGTGGTGTTCGAGCGTTCGTTGATCGACATCGAGTAGAAGAAGTCGTCGATGCTGATCCAGAACAGCACGATCATCGTTGGCAGGAAGAACAGGATGTAGCCGCCGGCGTCGATCAGGCCCTTGGTGCGGTCGGAGAAGTTCTCCCACAGCATGTCGGTGCGCACATGCGCGCCCTTCGAGAGGGCATAGGCTGCGCCCAGCATGAACATCGCGCCGAACGACTGGGTAGTGGTGTCCAGCGCCCACTCGGTCGGCTCGCCGAAGCCATAACGCGAAATCACCTCGAAGGTATTGGCGCCGATCAGCGGAATGTTAAGAAGGCAGAAGACGTACGCGGTGTACTCGGTGAACTTGTCGATCCCGCGTATCGTCGCGAGATAGGCCGGTGTCGGCGTCGCCATGGGCTCCCCTCCCAATGTCGGCAAACTTTCGAACGGCAAAGCAAAACCCGCTCCGCGGGCGCGAAGCGGGCTTTGGCGGTGGTTTCTACTTCTTGTCCGGCCAGTAGTGGTCGGCGGCGATCGCGTAGGGCGGGAAGTAGACCTTCTTCATCGGCACGGTGACCGACGCCCACTTCTTCTGCGATTCGTAGATCTCCCTGAACACCGGGTTCTTCTCGGACTCCCGCGCCGCGACGCGGTCCCAGGCGGCGAGGAATTCCTTCAGGATATCGGGCGGCGTGTGCATGACGTTGACGCCGTGCTTGGTCTTGAACTCCTCGACCGCCTCGGCATTCTGGCGCTGCCACTTGGCCCAATGCCAGAACAGGGTCTCCCAGGCGACGCTCTTGATCAGTTCCTGATCGGCCTGGCTGAAACCGTTCCAGACGTCGAGGTTGATCATCAACTCGCCGATCGACACGGGCTCGTGCAGCGACGGCGCGTAGTGCCACTTCCAGATCGTATGGAAGCCGAACTTCAGGTCGTCGACGCCGCCGACCCACTCGGCGCAGTCGATCACGCCGCGCTCTGCAGCCGGCATGATCTCGCCGCCCGGCATATTGACGGTGCGCATCCCCATCTCGTTGAAGACTTCCTGCGCGATGCCGGTCTCGCGGCAGCGCATGCCCTTGAAGTCGGCCACGTTGTCGATCTTCTTCTTGAACCAGCCGAGCGCCTGCGGGCTCTGCGTGTGCATCGGGATCGAGATGACGTTCATCTTCAGTGTTTCGCGGTAGAACTTCTGCATCATCTCGAAGCCGCCGCCGTGCCACATCCAGCTCATGAAATCGATGTGGTCCATGCCCCACGGGCCGGCCGGTCCCCCCGTGAACAGGATCGCTGCCTTGTTGCGGCCCACCCAATAGCCGGGCCAGGTATGGGCGCCGTCGATCACCTTCTTGTTGGTGGCGTCCAGCACCTCGAACGGCGGCACGATCTGCCCGCCAGGCAAGGCTTCCATCTTGATGCGCCCGCCTGTGACGACCTCCAGTCGCTTGCCGAAGGTCTGCATCTGGTCGAAGGCCGCACCGGAAGCCGGCCAACTGGTCTGGATCTTCAACGTCTTCTGCGCCTGTGGCTGCGCCGCCGCAGGTTGTGCCTGGGCGTGCACGGTCGACGTTATCGTCGCCGACACGGCCAGTGCCGCAAGTCCCAACACGAACCTGTTCATCAGTCTTCCTCCCTGATCGAGTGCATTCCTCCATTTTTTACGCAAGCCCCGAGTTCGGTGTTCGGGGGGGACCACGCTTATGCTGGACGCCACAGGGCTCAGCCGACGAACCGCGTCGCTGACCGGAACTCATAAGCAACTCGCTGCGGCCTTCTACCCCGGTTTCGATCCCACGGAAAGCGATGCTCGTCCTTTCGTGCGCATTTGCTGCGGCCCGAGCTTCGAGGCCTCGAATATTGAATCCCGCCTCAGAGCTTGTGAATTTGTTGGCACGATTGCTACACACCGAATGTCCGTGAGGACCACGCCAAAGCACCGGGCTCGAATGGCGGCAAAAGGCATGACAATGGCTGCGGCGAAACTATCGCATGTATCCGCGTGAAGTGAGGGTAGAGACAGTAGAGGATAAGCGGCGCATTCGTGGCTTTTGTCCGAACATTCACAAAACTCTGAGGGGAGAGAGCTTGAGTGATATCGTCATTGTCGGCGGCGGCGTAATCGGGTCGTCGATTGCTTGGCACCTTTCCGGCGATCCCGGCTTCGAGGGATCGGTCACGGTAATCGAGCGCGACGCGACCTACACGCGCGCGTCGTCCGCGTTGTCGGCCAGCTCGATCCGGCAGCAGTTCTCGACGCCGCTCAACATTCAACTGTCGCGCCATGGCATCGGATTCCTGCGGCAGGCCAGAATACTTCTCGACGTCGACCTCGGGCTGCGCGAGCCGGGTTATCTGTTCCTCGTGAGCTCCGCGGGCGAGGCAGTGCTGCGCGCCAACAACGCGATCCAGAGAAGCGAGGGCTGCGCCGTCGAGCTCCTCGATCCGGCGGCGCTGGTCGGCCGGTTTCCGGCGATCTCGGCCGAGGGCGTGGCACTTGCCTCGCATGGCACGGCGAACGAAGGCTGGTTCGATGGACCGGCCTTGATGCAGGGTTTCCGGCGCAAGGCGCGGGAGCGGGGCGTCGACTATGTCGAGGACGAGGTGGTCGGGCTCGAGCCGCATAGAGTGACGCTGCGCTCCGGCCGCATCGTCGAAGCGCACACCATCGTCATCGCTGCCGGCCCGTGGTCGGGCGAGGTCGCGGCGATGGCCGGGATCGCTCTGCCGGTCGAGCCTCGCCGTCGCTCAGTCTTCGTCTTCGATTGCCGCGAGACGTTACCGCTGCTGCCGCTGACCATCGATCCGTCGGGCGTGTGGTTTCGACCCGAGGGCCGATTCTGGCTTGCTGGCACGACGCCTGCGCCGGGCAACGATCCGGCCGGCGCGCCGCTCGAGGTACAGCATCACGAATGGGACGACTTGGTCTGGCCTGCGCTGGCGCGCCGCGTGCCGGCCTTCGAGGCAGCCAAGGTGGTGAGTTCCTGGGCTGGCTACTACGAGTACAACACCTTCGACCAGAACGGCATCGTCGGCCGCCATCCGGAAATCGACGGCATCGTCTTCGCCACGGGCTTCTCCGGCCATGGCATCCAGCAGTCGCCTGCGGTGGGCCGCGCCGTCGCCGAGCTGATCGTGCACGGCAGCTACCGCACGCTGGATCTGTCGCACTTCGGCTATGAGCGAATCTCTGCCGGTCGGCCCGTGCGGGAGCTCAACGTCGTCTGAGGGCGACGTCCATCATGGCTTTGCGCGGCGCGCCGCGTTAGCATCTCGTTGGTATCAGGGGATGTTCATGGCCAAGCTCAAGATCGCGATTGCCTGCCAGGGGGGAGGCAGCCAGACCGCTTTCACGGCCGGTGCGTTGAAGGCTCTCTGCGAGGCGAAGCTCGGCGAGGAATTCGAGGTCGTCAGCATCAGCGGCACCTCGGGTGGCGCGCTGTGCGCGACGCTTCTGTGGTACTCCTACATGAAAGGAGAATATCCGCTCTGGAAGCGCATGATGGCGTTCTGGAACGAGAACACCGCGCAGGGGCCGATCGAGCACGCGATCAACCATTTCATCGTCGACTCCATCCGCATGGTCAATTCCGGACTGCTGCCGGCCTTTCAGATAAGTCCGTCTTCGCCGGTCATGCAATCCATGACCGAGTTCATGACTGCCGGCCAGCGAAAGGGCTTCATGGACTTCCGCGGGCTGATCGAGAGCCATATAGACTTCGAGGAGATCGCCTCGTGGGGCCCGCACACCGGACGGCCGGTGCTGATCCTGGGCGCTGCCAACGTCAATAGCGGCGCGCTCGCCAAGTTCGTCTCGCGCAACGAGACGATCCGTGTCGAGCACATCCTGGCGTCGTGCGCGGTGCCCACCATCTTTCCCGCCGTCCAGATCGGCGCGGATGCCTACTGGGACGGCCTCTTCTCCGACAATCCGCCGATCGAGGAGCTGATCCGTCCCCGATCGGTCGGCGAGGAGAACATTCCCGACGAGATCTGGCTGATCAAGATCAACCCGACGGCGCGCGCTCGCGTGCCGGTCAAGCCCGGCGAGATCATCGACCGGCGCAATCAGCTCGAGGGCAATATCTCGCTGTTCCAGCAGCTCAGCCACATCGGCCTGCTGAACGATCTGATCGAGATGGACGCGTTCAGACCGGAGTTTCTGTCGCGGCTGGACATCAAGGCGCCGGTGCGCATCCCCAAGTCGTTCGCCAGCGATCCGGACCGGTCGTACCATATCCCCTGCATCGAGATGCCGCTCGAGCTGCAGGACCTGCTGGACTACGAGGGCAAGATCGATCGTGGCTCCGACAATATCGGTCGCCTGATGGCCGAGGGCGAGAGAGCCGCCGCGACGTTCCTCGCCGCCCGCAAGACCGCGATCGCGGCCTCGGCCCTGCGGGAAGACGAAACGGCGGGTCAGGCCGCAACCGCGTCAGCCTGAGCGCTTGCGACAGCATGTCGGCGGACGAGCCCGACCTCGTCCCAAGGGGCCAGGCGAAGTGTGATAGACTTGCTCGTTCCGAAGGAGTCAACCGTGCCCGATCAGCCGCTCGTAAATTCAGACCTGCAATCCGCGCTCACCGAGGCGCGGCAGGCCTATATCGACCGCAATCCCAGGAGCTTTGCCCGCCAGCAGGAAGCGATGGAGGCGATGCCCGGCGGCAACACCCGCACCACGCTGCACAACGCGCCGTTTCCGCTGACGGTCGTGAAGGGCGAGGGCTGCCGACTGTGGGATGTCGACGGGCACGAGTACATCGACGTGCTGGGCGAATACACGGCGGGAATCTACGGCCACTCCCATCCGGTGATCCGCAAGGCGATCGACAAGGCACTCGACCACGGCTGGAACTTCGCCGGCCGCAACGAGAACGAGGCCAGGCTCGCGAAGCTGATCGTCGATCGCATGCCGTCGATCGACCTGGTGCGATTCACCAACTCGGGCACCGAAGGCAACGTGATGGCGCTGGCCGGCGCCCGCGTCTTCGCCCAGCGCAAAGGCCGCAAGGCGGCGACAAAGGTCATGGTGTTCCACGGCGGTTACCATGGTGGCGTGCTCTATTTCGTGTCGGGCGGCTCGCCGGTGAACATGCCCTACGAGTACGTCGTCGCGCCGTACAACGACACTGAGCGAACGCGCGAGCTGCTGCGCAAGCACGCGCAGGAGATCTTCGCCGTGCTGGTCGAGCCGATGCAGGGCAGCCATGGCTGCCTGCCGGGCGATCCCGAGTTCCTCCACATGCTTCGCAAGGAAACCTGGAGCCACGACATCACGCTGATTTTCGACGAGGTGATGACCTCGCGCCTGTCGCCGGGCGGGCTGCAGGCCAAGCTCGGCGTCATTCCCGACATGACCACGCTCGGCAAGTATATCGGCGGCGGCATGTCGTTCGGCGCCTTCGGCGGCAAGCGCGAGATCATGGAGCTGTTCGACCCTACGAAGCCCGACCATCTGCCGCATGCCGGCACGTTCAACAACAACGTGCTGACGATGGCGGCCGGCGTCGCGGGCTACGGCGAGGTTTACACGCCCGAAGCGGCTCTCGCGCTGAACGCCCGCGGCGAGACGATTCGCGAGCGGCTCAACGCGATCTGCCAGAAGGCGGGCGTGGCGCTCCAATTCTCCGGCATCGGATCGATGATGACAGCCCACGCCACGACCCGGCCTATCCGGACGGCGGCAGATATCGCCACCTCCAACCAGGACATCAAGGAGCTGTTCTATTTCGACATGGTGGCTGCCGGCATCTGGATCGCGCGGCGCGGCTTCGTGGCGCTCAACATCATGATCGGCGACGCCGAGGCCGATCGCTTCGTGGCGGCGGTCGAGGAATTCGTCGAAGCGCGCAAGGCGTTGCTGACGTGATGGGCTTCTGTCGTTCCGAGCGCAGTGAAGGACCTCACGCCGGCACCAGGATCGCTGGTCGTTCGCCTGGATCCTTCGGTGCGCTCAGAATGACAAAGGGCAGCGCATGAACGACGTTCCCCGGAACTTCCCCCAACCCGTTGCTGGCACTGTCGTCCCGCGCTTCGGCGACATCGCGACCTTCATGCGGCTGCCGCTGCAGCGCAATCCGGCCGATCTCGAGATCGCCATGATCGGCGTGCCGTGGGACGGCGGCACGACCAACCGGCCCGGCGCCCGGCACGGTCCGCGCCAGATGCGCGACCTGTCGACCATGATGCGGCGCATCCATCACGTCACCCGCATCGCGCCCTACGAGCTCGCCAAATGCGGCGATCTCGGCGACGCGCCGGTGAATCCGGCCAGCCTCGACGACTCGCTGGCGCGGATCGAGCACTTCTATGCCAAGATCCATGACGCAGGCGCGATCCCGCTGTCGGCCGGCGGCGACCACCTGATCACATTGCCGATCATGCGCGGCATCGCGAAGGGGCAAGCGCCGCTCGGCATGGTCCACTTCGATGCTCACAGCGACACCTGGGACACCTACTTCGGCGGCTTCAAGTATACCCACGGCACGCCCTTCCGCCGCGCGGTGGAGGAGGGGCTGCTCGACCCGAAGCGGGTAATCCAGATCGGCATTCGCGGTTCGCTCTACAAGAGCGACGACAACGATTGGGCGGTCGAACAGGGCATGCGGGTGATCTATATCGAAGAGTATTTCGACCTCGGCGTGGAGAAGGTGATCGCCGAGGCGCGCCGCGTCGTCGGCGACGGCCCGACCTATGTCAGCTTCGACGTCGACGGTCTCGATCCCGCGTATGCGCCGGGCACCGGCACGCCCGAGATCGGCGGCTACACCCCGCACGAGGCGCAGCGCATGCTGCGCGGCCTGCGTGGGCTCAACCTGGTCGGGGGCGACGTCGTCGAGGTCTCGCCGCCTTTCGACATGAGCGGCAACACGGCCCTCGTGGGTGTCACCATGATGTGGGAGATCCTCTGCCTGCTCGCCGAAGCGGTCGCAAAGCGGAAAGGCCGTCTCGCATGATCCGGCAAGAGATAAAGGGTGTCTCCTGAACTGTGTGTTCATGCGTCCATGGTGCTGACTTTCAGAACGGCCGTGATTTCGGAGTGCGACGAGGTCGTGCGCGTCATACGCGCAGCCTTCACGCCCTACTTCCGGACACTGGGGCGTGAGTTTCCTGTTGACGGATCTGTTCAGTTTGCTGAACAGCGGGAGCGCCTTGCGGCTGAAGTCGCGCGCGGTGACGTGTACCTCGCTCTCGACGGAGAGCGCGTCGTCGGTGCTGTCCGAACGAATCGCGAGGGAAAAGAGCTGTATATCGACCAGATCGCAGTTGATCCGGCGAAGCAGGGGACCGGCGTCGGGAGTTGGCTGTTGGAGAGAATCGCCGAGGTGGCGCGAGGGCGCGGATTAGGCGGCCTTTCGCTCATGACCGCCGAGATGGCAGCGGCCAACATTCGGCTCTACCAGCGGCACGGCTTCAAGATCGTGAGCCGCGGCCCGATCGACGACGGGCTGGACCCTCACATCAGGGTCTACATGGTGAAGTCGTTTTCAGTCTGAAGCCGGACCAAAACCGGTTGGTCACGGGCCGGATTTGGATCAGGATGAAATCCCGTCCACAGGAAGGGAGCACCGCATGACCGTCACCATCACGCCGCTCACGTCCGCCTTCGCCGGCGAAGTAGGATCCATCGACCTGCGCCAGGTGCATGATCGCGAATCGCTCGAGGCGCTCCGGGCCGGCATGGACAAGTACGCCGTACTGGTTTTCCGGGACCAGAGGTTCACCGACCAGGAGCAGCTGGACTTCGCGGAGCGCTTCGACGGCACGCTGCATGCCCGCACGTCCTCTTCGGCAATCGGCAAGAACCGCTTCGGTAACGAGGCGCTGGCCGACGTGTCCAACGTCGACAAGGACGGCAAGATCCGGGACGCCAACAACCGCATGCGCGCCTCCTCGGTCGCCAACCGGCTGTGGCACACCGATGCCTCGTTCGTCGATCCGCCGGGCCGCTACTCGATGCTGTCGGCGCGCGTGGTGCCGCCGGTGCGGGCCGATACCGAGTTCGCCGACATGCGTGCCGCCTACGATGCGCTCGACGAGGAGACCCGCGCTTCGATCGAGGGACTGCGCGTCCACCATACGATCGTCTATTCGCGTCACGTCCTGGGCTTCGACTTCAGCGACGAGGAGAAGGCCAAGCTGCCGGGGGCCGACCATCCGCTGGTGCGTACGATCCCGGGCTCCGGGCGCCGCGCGCTCTATCTCGCCTCGCACGCGGAACACGTCGTCGACCGGCCGGTGCCGGAAGGCCGGCTGCTGCTGCGCGACCTGAGCGATCACGCCACGCAGCCGCAATTCATCTATCGTCACGTCTGGCGGCCGCATGATTTCGTGATCTGGGACAATCGTTGCACCATGCATCGTGCCCGGCCGTTCGACGACCAGAACCACCGCCGCGAGATGCGCCGCACCACGACGCTCGACTTGCCGCTGCCAGCGGCGCATTACATCAGGCAGGTGAATACAGGAACTAACGAAATCACTGGGGAGATCAGACATGTCGAACGCGTTGGCTGACGTGCTACGCCGCTTCGAGGAGCGGCTGGTGAAGCTCGAATCCGAAGCCGAGGCAGGAGTGAGGCACTGGAAGGCGGTTCACCTGCACAAGGCGCTTGGTGCGCTGCCGGACGACCACCTCGCGGCCGACGCGCATCTCGACGAGCTGGATCGTGCGGAAGTGGCCCGCGAATATCCCGAGGTGGTGGCGGACCATGCGCCGACCGTGGACGAGATACGCACGCGCTTCAGCATGATCGCCGGCGGAAACCTCTAGGGCCTCACGCCGTCGGAACGGTGCCGCCGTCGATCACATGCTCGCTTCCGGTGATCGCGCCGGCGCGCGGCGAGACGAGGAAGGCAATGAGGTCCGCGACTTCGCGGGGTTTGGCTGGCCGGCCGAGGGGGATGCCGCCAAGCGAGTGCATGATGATCCGCTTGCCGCCTTCGTAATCGGTGCCGGCCTCGGCGGCCAGACGTTCGGCCAGGCCGACGGCAGCTTCAGTCTCGACCCAACCCGGCGCGACGCGCACGACGCGGATCCCCTTGGGCGCTACCTCCTTCGAGAGGCTCTTGCTGTAGGTCGACAACGCCGCTTTGGCCGCGGCATAGGCAGTAGTCGATTCCGGCAAGGGAAGCCGGTGCTGAATCGAGGTGACGTGGACGATGACTCCGCTGCCCTGCGCGATCATGGCGGGCAGCAAGGCACGATCGAGGCGGACGGCGGCCATCAGGTTCTGGTCAAGCTCGCGCCGCCACGTATCGTCGTCGAGAGTAGCAAAGCCGCCGGCTGGCGCACTCGAGCCGCCCAGCACGTTGACGAGGATGTCGACGCCGCCTAGCCGGTCGATGGTGGCGCGCACCGCCGCCTGGCACCCGGGCGCCGTCGTGAGGTCCGCGGCGACGTAGTGCGCGCCGTGCGGCGCGGGAGCGGGGACCGCGCGGGCCGTCGCCATCACCGCCACGCCAACATCGAGCAAGGCCTGGACGACGGCGGCGCCGACGCCCTTGGTGCCGCCCGTGACGAGCGCCCGACGGTCGGTGAGAGCGAGGTCGAATGTCATGGCCTGGTCTCCAGCAGCGCGGAGTTGAACCCTCGGCTAGATGGCGCCAAACACCCCAGACGACAAGAACAGACAAAAAAGTAGTGTACTCACCAAAAAGTAAGGCCGGTTCGATGGCTACGGTCAGGTCGAAGAAGCGTTCGCAGAAGAGCGTCTATCCAGGCATCACGCCCGGGATCGCGTCGGCGGGCGTGCAGGCGGCGCTGAAGGTGCTCGAAGGGCGATGGAAGCTCACGATCCTGTTCGAGCTCTTCGGACGGAGGACGCTGCGTTTCAGCGAGCTGGAACGGGCGATCCCGGCGATCACGCAGAAGATGCTGATCCAGCAGCTGCGCGACCTCGAGCGCGACGGCATCGTGGCGCGAACCGTCTACCCCGTCGTGCCGCCCAAGGTCGAATACCGGCTGACGCCGGGGGGCGAGGAGCTCTGCCCCGCGCTCGACGAGCTGCTGTTCTGGGCGCAGCGCTGGAAGGGCCAGCCGACAGCAGCGAGCCGTTCTTCAGCCCGCGGATCGGCGAGTTCCTGATTTCGTCACCTGCCCCGCTTCGGAGCGTCCACGTGCCAACCGGGCTCCAGAAGCGACACGGATGCCAGGGCAGGTCCGCCCTTCGGCGAGCGACCTGCAATTCGCGCGACGAGGCGGTGACCCGGCGCAAGCGTCTCCACCTGGTCCCAGGACAGGCCGCTCAACGGGAACTTGACCCGGCCTCCCCATTGGGACGCCGTCTGGCCCGCATACGTGCCCACCGCCAGATAGACGAAGCGCGCCTTGGGCGGGCCTTGGACAACAGGACCCAGCAGGCGAGGCCGGCCGTCCGCGAGACGGCCGTCGACCGTCACCTCCACGTCGAAGACGACGGCGTCCTTCGATTGGCTTGTGGGCGGGATGAGCTCGATCCTGGCGGCCTGTCCCTTCTGGAGGACGATCACGAGCCCTGGAACCGGGTCCACGGCGACGATTCGGATTGGAAGCTCGAAACGCTCAGGCAGCAAGGTCGACTCCTTCATCGGCACGGCAGCACCTCTCGCGGCGCGCGTCCCGCTCTTGGACACTCGCCTTTACGCCGTGTTAGCGTTGTCTGCATTGGGGATGTCGCTTCGTTTGGGGTTTTCGGTTCGCGCCGCTGGAGGGTGCCGACGTCCCTCGAGCGTCAATGAGCCGGCGGGAAGCAGTGGGGATGCATGCCAATCATCACGGGCACGTCGAACGATGACCTGCTTATCGGCACCGCCGTCGCCGATTCGATCAACGGCCTGACCGGCAACGACACGCTCATCGGAGGCGACGGGCCGGATTTGCTGAACGGCAGCGGCGGCAACGACACCGCCAGCTACGCCGGGGCGGGGACCGGCGTGACAGCCAGCCTCGCCGCGCCGGGCTCGAATACTGGCGCGGCCGCAGGCGACACCTACAAGTCGATCGAGAACCTGAGCGGCTCGCGCCACGACGACGTGCTGGCGGGCAACGATTCCGCCAATGTCCTGACCGGCGGCGAAGGCGCCGACACGCTGAACGGGTTCGGCGGCATCGACACCGCGAGCTACGCCAGCGCCGCGTCCGGAATCGCCGCGAGCCTCGCCGCGCCGGGCGGCAACACGGGCGACGCTGCAGGGGACAGCTATCTGTCAATCGAGAACCTTACCGGTTCCGGCTTCAACGACGTGCTGACCGGTTCGGATCCGTCCGTCGGCGGTGCCGGCATCAACAGGCTGTCAGGCCTCGACGGCAATGACATCTTGGAGGGCCGCGGCGGCGCCGACGTGCTGGACGGCGGCAACGGCAGCGACACCGGCAGCTACGCCGACGCGGCGGCCGGCGTGATCGCAAGCCTCGCCTCGCCCGCCGGCAATACCGGCGATGCGGCGGGCGACACCTACATATCCATCGAGAACCTTACGGGCTCGGCGTTCGCCGACGCCCTGTCGGGCAACGGCCAGGGCAACGTGCTGACAGGCGGCGAGGGCGGTGACGCGCTGAACGGGCAGGGCGGTACCGACACGGCGGCCTACGGCAACGCAACGGCGGGCGTCGTCGCCAGCCTCACGCTACCGGCCTCGAACACCGGCGAAGCGGCCGGCGACACCTATACCTCGATCGAGAACCTGAGCGGCAGCGTCTTCGCCGACACGTTGGTTGGCGATGCCGGCAGCAATGGGCTGTTCGGCCTGCAGGGCGACGACGTGCTGCAGGGCCGTGCCGGCGCCGACCTGCTGAGCGGCAAGGACGGCAGCGACACGGCGAGCTATTCCGCGGCCACGGGTGCCGTCGTCGCGAGCCTGATCGCACCCGGCACCAATACCGGCGAGGCCGCCGGCGACATCTACGACTCGATCGAGAACCTGACCGGCTCTGCCTTTGGCGACACGCTGACCGGCACCAACCCGTCGGTCAGCGGCTTCGGCGTCAACGTCCTGTCCGGGCTGGCGGGCAACGACATCCTGCAGGGCCGCGGGGGCGCCGACGTTCTGGACGGCGGCGCCGGCAAGGATGCCGCGAGCTATGCCGATGCGACCGCAGCCGTCGTCGCCAGCATCGCCGTGCCGGCCTCGAATACCGGCGAGGCCGCCGGCGACAGCTACGTGGACGTGGAGAACCTGATCGGCTCAGCGTTCAACGATGTGCTGGTCGGCGACGGTAGCGCCAACAAGCTCTCCGGCCTCGGCGGCGATGACGTCCTCGAAAGCCGTGGCGGCGGCAGCAGCAGCATCTTCAGTTTCAACTACGAGATGCTGGACGGCGGCGACGGGAATGACACCGCCACCTACGTCAATGCCGCTGCGGCGGTTACGGCTTTTCTGGCCGTTTGGGGGTTCGGGCTGGGGGAGGGCGACGCCAGCGCTGATGCCTATGTCTCGATCGAGAATCTGACCGGCTCGGCTCACGCCGACACATTGGGCGGCGATGACGGGGACAACAAGCTGAACGGACTGGCGGGCAACGACATCCTCGCAGGCGGCCCGGGCGGGGACGCGATGAACGGCGGCACCGGCACCGATACAGTCGACTACTCGCTGCTGATCCCGACGACCTCGACGGCGGGGGTCGTCGCCAGCCTTTCCGTGCCCGCAAGCAACACGGGCGAGGCGGCGGGAGACACCTATGTCTCGGTCGAGAACCTGACCGGCACCAACAGCAACGACACGCTCACGGGCAATAGTGCGGCCAACATCCTGTTCTCGCGCAACGGCGACGACTTCCTGAACGGCATGGGCGGCAACGACATCCTGCGCGGCGGTATCGGATACGATACGTTCGACGGCGGTACCGGTAGCGACACGGTGGACTACAGCTGGCGTGGTTACGGCGTGATCAAGGATCTCGCCCTGACCGGATGGCAGACCTGGGACCGGTTCGTCTCGATCGAGAACCTGACGGGATCGGCCGCCGCCGATACGCTGATGGGCGACAGCGGCGTCAACAAGCTCATGGGCTTGGGCGGCAACGACGTGCTGATGGGCAGGATCGGCGCGGATATCCTGGACGGCGGCAC
>JAHCJV010000031.1 GCA_026126105.1 Enhydrobacter sp. | reverse complement strand
CGGCCCGAACGCCTCGCCGCCGCGCAGCCTGAGCGCATGGCCGCCCAGCCCGCGCACGACGCCGCGCACCTTGGCCGCCGGCTCCTCGCTCAGCAGCCAGGCCTGGCCGCCCCCCCAGTCGTAGAGCGCATCGCCGGGGAGCGCGTGCGGCCCCTTCCAGCCCGAGGCCGGCGGCAGCGAGAGCCGCCAGAGCGGCCGCGGGTCGCCCGCGAACGCCTCGACCTCGCGGACCTGGGCCCAGAAGTCGCGGCTGTGCTCGGCGCCGAGTTCGTCGATCCGGCCGAAGCCCTTCAACGCCGCGTACAGCGCCTCGGCCCGCGCCGCGACCGAGGCCTCGAAGCCCTCGAGCCGGAGCGCCGTCACCGGCATCTCGGCCTTCAGCGGCCGCGCCCTGGCCGCGAACGACGGCAGGTGCGCGGCGCCCGAAACCTCGTACGGCCCGTTCAGCGCCGCGGTCATCGCCTCGCTGGCCCGCACGTCCGGCAGGCCGAACAGCAGCAGCGTCGTCTCGGTGCGCGGCGCCGGCAGCACCTTGATCGTCGCCTGCGTCAGCACCGCGAGCGTGCCCCACGAGCCGGCCACCAGCTTCATCAGGTCGTAGCCGGTGACGTTCTTCACCACCCGCCCGCCGGCCTTGAACGCCTCCCCGCGGCCCGACACCGCCTCGAAGCCCAGGAAGTGGTCGCGCGCCGCCCCGGCCCGGATGCGCCGCGGCCCCGACAGGTTCGCGCCCAGCACCCCGCCCAGCGTCGGCTCGCCACGCGCGCCCAGCAGCCGCGTCCACGCCGGGGGCTCGAACGCCAGCATCTGGCCCTTGCCCGCGACCAGCCGCTCCAGGTCGGCGAGTCGCACGCCCGGCTGCGCGGTCAGCGTCAGCTCGTCCGGCGCGTAGTCGACGATGCGGTCGAGGCGCGCCGTCGAGAGCAGCGCGTCGACCCGGTCCATGCCGCCGATCGACCGCTTGGTGCCCGCGCCGATGACGGCCACGCTGCGCGCCGCCGCGCCGGCTTCCGCGACGATCTCCTGCACCTCTTCGGGCGAGGTCGGCTTCAGGGTCTTGAGCGCCTCGTCCAGCATCAGAACCGCGGCAGCTCCGGGAAGGCGACCTTGCCGCGGTGGACGTGCATGCGGCCCAGTTCGGCGCAGCGGTGCAGTGTCGGGAACACCTTGCCGGGATTGAGCAGCAGGCCGGGATCGAAGGCGCACTTCACCCGCTGCTGGCAGGCGAGGTCGGTGGGATCGAACATCTCGCCCATCAGGTCCCGCTTCTCGACGCCGACGCCGTGCTCGCCGGTCAGCACCCCGCCCACCGCCACGCACAGCTTCAGGATGTCCGCCCCGAACGCCTCCGCCCGCTCCAGCTCGCCCGGCTTGTCGGCGTCGTAGAGGATCAGGGGGTGCAGGTTGCCGTCGCCGGCGTGGAAGACGTTGGCCACGCCCAGGCCGTATTCGGCGGCCAGTTCGTGGATGCGGGTGAGCACCTGCGGCAGCCGTCCCCGGGGGATGGTCCCGTCCATGCAATAGTAGTCGGGCGCGATCCGGCCCACCGCCGGGAACGCGGCCTTGCGGCCCGCCCAGAACGACAGCCGCTCGGCCTCGCTCTGCGAGACCTTCACGAAGTCCGCGCCCCGGTCGGCGGCCAGGGCGCGGACGTGGCCGGTCAGCTCGGCGCACTCGGCCTCCGGTCCATCCAGCTCGCAGATCAGCAGCGCCGCGGCGTCCACCGGATAGCCCGCGCCCACGAACGCCTCGGCCGCCCGGATCGCCGGGTTGTCCATCATCTCCAGCCCGGCCGGGATCACGCCGGCGGCGATGATGTCGCCCACGCAGGCGCCCGCCGCCTCCACCGACGGGAAGCCCAGCAGCAGCGCCTTGGCGGCCTGCGGCTTGGGCAGGATGCGGACCGTCACCTCGGTGACCACGCCCAGCAGGCCCTCGGACCCCGTCACCAGCCCCAGCAGGTCGTAGCCGTCGGCGTCCATCGCCTTGCCGCCGAGGCGCACCACCTCGCCGCTCATCAGCACCAGTTCGCAGCCCAGCAGGTTGTTGGTGGTCAGCCCGTACTTCAGGCAATGCACCCCGCCCGAGTTCTCGGCGACGTTGCCGCCGATGGTGCAGGCGATCTGACTGGACGGATCGGGCGCGTAGTAGAAGCCCTGCGCCTCCACGGCCGCGGTGATCCCGAGGTTGGTCACGCCCGGCTGCACGACCGCGCAGCGGTTGGCGTAGTCCACCTCCAGCACCCGGTTGAACTTCGACAGCCCGAGGACCACGCCGTCGGCCAGCGGCAGCGCCCCGCCCGACAGCGACGTGCCCGCGCCGCGCGGCACCACCTTCACCCCGTTGGCCTGGCACCAGCGCAGCACCTCGGAGACCTGCGCCGTCGTCTCGGGCAGCACCACCGCGATCGGCTGCTGGCGATAGGCCGAAAGCCCGTCGCTCTCGAACGGGACCAGCGCCGGCGGCTCCGACACCACGCCCTCGCCCGACACGATGCGCCTGAGCGCCCGCACGATCTCGCCCTTGCGGGCGATCGTCGCATCGTCGGGCGCGGGCATCCTCATGGCGGCGACGGTAACACCGAGTCGGCCCCGCGCCTCCGCAACTTGTGGAGCGACCGCCCGGCCCGCCCGGACTCGCCTGAGAGGCGACAGGGATTGCGCCCCCGCGGCGTTCCCCCATGATGGCCGTCGCTGGACGGTAGACACGGACCCTCCCGGCGCTGTGCGAAGCCATTTTCGGGGTCCGTTCCAATGAAGCTGCCTGTTCCTGCCGTCCTCGCGACGGCGCTTTTCCTGTCGTCCGCCGCAAGCGCCCAGGCGGCGGTGGTCGACTTCACCACCATGGTCCTGAACGGGGATGGGGCCTCGGCCACCTCGTCCGTCCTGACCCTTACGCCAGGGGCGAACCTGGCGGACCCCGACGATGCCGGGTCGAACATCGGCTATGAGTCGAGCGCCTACCTCGACACGCCGTTCCTGACGACTGACGGCTTCACCACCAGCTTCACCCTCACCCTGACCAATACGGGCTTCGACCCGCTGGCCGACGGCATCACCTTCATCCTGCAGAACGATCCCAACGGCCTGAACGCGGTCGGCGGCGGCGGCGGCGTGGGCGCCGACGGCCTCGCCTTCAACATCGGCGTCGCCCTGCGGAGCTGGGACAACAACCAGGCCCGGATCTTCACCAACGGCAACATCTATGCGAACGCGGGCTCGCGCGGGAATTTCAACCTGGGCGATCAGGATGACGTCGTGGACGTCACCATCTCCTATCTCGCGGGCGTCTTCAGCTTCACGGCCTACAACTACGCGACCGACGTCCTGATCAGCGGCAGCCGCAATTTCAACCTCGCGAGCCTGGGCCCCAGCGTCTACGTCGGCTTCACGGGTGCGACCGGCCTGTCCCACTCGCTGCAGGAAGTGTCCAACTGGGACTTCGCGATCCTGTCCGGCGCGGGCGTCGGCGGCGTGCCCGAACCGGCGACCTGGGCCATGATGATCCTGGGCTTCGGCGCGCTCGGCGTGGCGGCGCGTCGGCGGCGCGCCCTGGCGGCCGCCTGACCCTCAGCGCCCTGCGAAGGCGGGCGTCCGCTTCTCGTTGAAGCTGGCGACGCCTTCGCGGCGGTCCTCGGTGGTGAACAGGTTGTTGTAGACGGTCAGCTCCAGGTCCATGGCGCGCTTCAGGTCCAGGTCCTGGCCGCCATGCACCACGCGCTTCAGGCCCCGCACCGACAGCGGCGCCCGGCTGGCGATCTGGCGCGCGACCGCGAGCACGGTCTCCGTCAGGGCGTCGGCCGGAACCACCGCGCTGACCAGGCCCCATTCCAGCGCCTTCTCGGCCGGGAACGGCGCGGCCGTCGTCATGATCTCCAGCGCCCGCCGCGCACCCACCGCCCGGGTCAGGAGCTGCGTGCCGCCCAGGCCCGGCATGATGCCCAGGCCCGCTTCCGGCAGGCCGAACCGCGCCCCCTCGGCGGCGTAGGTGAAGTCGCAGGCGAGGCTCATCTCGCACCCGCCGCCCATGGCCGCGCCCTGCACGGCGGCGATGATCGGGACCGGGCAGGCGAGCTGGGCGCGGATCATGGCCTCGAACAGCCGGTGCTGCTCGGCCCAGGCCTCGTCGGTCATGCCGTTGCGTTCCTTGAGGTCGGCGCCGGCCTGGAAGTGCCTGCCCTCGCCCGCCAGGATCACGACCCGCAGGTCGGCGTCGCTGCGCAGCCTGCTCCAGACGTCCAGCAACTCGCGCCCCATCGCCGTCGAGAGCGCATTGGCCACCTCGGGCCGCGCGAAGGTGATGACGGTGATCCCGGCCTGAGCTTCCGTCACCTTGATCGTCTCGTAGGCCATCGCCTTCACTCCCTGCGCGCCGCAGGCGCCGTCATTTTGAACCACGAAGATCACCAAGGACACCAAGGCTAGGCGCCGCTGCTCTTCGTGATCTTGGTGTCCTTGGTGGTGAAATCGAAAAGGCGCTGACGCGCCAGCTCAGAAGCTCTTGGGTTGGCCCAGCACGTGGGTGGCCACGTGGCTGAGGATCAGGTTCGTGGAGATGGGCGCCACCTGGTAGAGCCGCGTCTCGCGGAACTTGCGCTCGATGTCGTACTCCTCGGCGAAGCCGAAGCCGCCGTGCGTCTGCAGGCACATGTCGGCCGCGTACCAGCTCGCCTCGGAGGCGGTGAGCTTGGCCATGTTGGCCTCGGTCCCGCAGGGCTGGCCGGCCTCGAAGAGCTCGGCGGCCCGGTCGACCATCAGGCTGGCGCTGGTCATCTGCACATAGGCGCGGGCGATCGGGAACTGCACGCCCTGGTTCTCGCCGATCGGACGGCCGAACACGACGCGGTCCCTGGCGTACCGGCTGGCCCGGTCGATGAAGAACTTCGCGTCGCCGATGCACTCGGACGCAATCAGAATCCGCTCGGCGTTCATGCCGTCCAGGATGTACCTGAAGCCCTTGCCCTCCTCGCCGACCAGGTTTTCGGCCGGGACCTCCAGGTCCTCGAACAGGAGCTCGGTCGTGGCGTGGTTCAGCATGGTGCGGACCGGCGTGATGGTCAGGCCGTTCCCCCGCGCCGCCCGCATGTCGACCAGCAGCACGCTCATGCCGGCCGACGTCCTGGCCTCGTCGCGCGGCGAGGTGCGGCAGAGCAGCACCATCAGGTCGGAGTGCTCGGCCCGGCTGATCCACAGCTTCCGGCCATTCACGACGTACTTGTCGCCCACCTTCTTCGCGAATGTCGTGATGCGGGTGGTATCGGTGCCGGCGTCCGGCTCGGTCACGCCGAAGGCCTGCAGGCGCAGTTCGCCGGTGGCGATCTTCGGGAGGTAGGCCGCCTTCTGCGCCGGCGTCCCGTGCCGCAGCACGGTGCCCATGGTGTACATCTGGGCATGGCAGGCGCCGCCGTTGCACCCCGACCGGTGGATCTCCTCCAGCACCGCGGTCGCCGCCGCCAGCCCCAGGCCCGAGCCGCCGTATTCCTCCGGGATCAGCACCGACAGGAACCCGGCCTCGGTCAGCGCAGCCACGAACGCGGTCGGATAGGCCCGCTCACGATCCAGCTCGCGCCAATAGCTGCCAGGAAAGCGCGCGCACAGCCTGCGCACCGCCTCACGGATCTCAGGAAACGTCTCGCTCATCACGACGCCTCTCTGCCACGCCGACCCTGCGTGAGCCTAGACCAGTCCACATGTTCATACATTGTTCCCGCGCCGAGAACTCGGAAAGCTCGCTGAAATGGACCACGAACCACACGAACCACACGAACGATTGCTGCACCGCGAGGAGGTCTTCGCCGTGCAGGGTGCGATCTTTGAGGTGAACCGCGTGCTCGGCGTCGGCTTTCTCGAGGCCGCGTATCAAGAGAGCCTGGGCATCGAGTTCGGCAGGCGTGAAATCCCGTTCGTCGCTCAGCCTAAGCTGGGACTTAGCTACAAAGGGACGGCGCTGCGCGCCGTCTACATTCCTGACTTCATTTGCTTCGGCTGCGTGCTCGTTGAACTGAAGGCGGCAAGTGCGATCGCGCCCGAGCATCGCGCGCAGGTGATCAACTACTTGAAAGCTGCCGATCTCCGGGTCGGTCTGCTCGTGAACTTCGGTGGTTCATACAAAGCGCAGATCGAGCGCCTTGTGCGCTGACGTTCGTGTGGTTCGTGTGGTTCGTGGTTGAATCAAACGGCTCCGGCAGTTCGCACAGCCCTAACCTCGTGACACGCGGTGGTGGTCGCGCAACGATAAGAAAAACACGAGGGAGGCGGGCGATGGCTGGGTTGAGCTACGTCCATGGGGCCAGCACGAGCCCGCTGATCGGCAAGACGGTCGGCCAGGCGTTCGACGATGCCTGCGCCCGGTATCCGGACACGCTGGCGCTGATCTCGCGCCACCAGGGCGTCCGCTGGACCTATGCGCAGCTCAGGGAGCAGGTGGACGCCTTCGCCGCCGGGCTGATCGCGCTGGGGCTGGAGCGCGGCGACCGGCTCGGCGTCTGGGCGCCGAACTGCGCAGAATGGGCCATCACCCAGTTCGCCACCGCCAAGGCCGGCCTGATCCTGGTGAACATCAATCCGGCCTATCGGCTCAGCGAGGCCGAGTACGCGATCAACAAGGTGGGCTGCAAAGCGCTCGTCATCGCCGTGCGCCACAAGACCAGCGAGTACCTGGCCATGGTCCGGCAGCTCCGCGAGGCCGGCAAACTTCCGACGGTCGAAGCCGTGATCACCATCGGCGACGACCCGCACCGCGGCTGCCAGAGCTTCCCGCACATCGCCGGCACCGCCAAGCGCGCCGACCGCGCGGCGCTGGCCGAAATCGGGCCGGTGCTCCAGTTCGACGACCCGATCAACATCCAGTTCACCAGCGGCACCACCGGCTTCCCGAAGGGCGCGACGCTCAGCCACCACAACATCCTGAACAACGGCCACTTCGTCGCCGAGGCGATGCGCCTGAAGGCCGGCGACCGGCTCTGCATCCCGGTGCCGCTCTACCACTGCTTCGGCATGGTGATGGGCAACCTGGGCTGCATCACCCACGGCGCGACGATGGTCTACCCGGCCGAGGCGTTCGACCCGCTGGCGGTGCTGCAGGCCGTCTCGGAGGAACGCTGCCAGGCGCTCTACGGCGTGCCCACCATGTTCATCGCCACCCTGGCCCACCCGGATTTCGCGGCCTTCGACCTCTCGTCGCTGCGCACCGGCTGCATGGCGGGCTCGCCCTGCCCGATCGAGGTGATGCGCCAGGTGATCGACCGCATGCACATGCCCGAGGTGACCATCGCCTACGGCATGACCGAGACCTCGCCGGTCAGCTTCCAGTCGTCGTGCGACGACAGCCTGGAGCGCCGCGTCTCCACCGTCGGCCGCATCCAGCCGCACCTGGAGGTGAAGATCGTCGACGCCGAGGGCCGCATCACGCCGCGCGGGACGCCGGGCGAACTCTGCACCCGCGGCTATTCGGTGATGCTGGGTTACTGGGACGACGCCGAGCGGACCGCTGAGGCCATCGACGCCGCGGGCTGGATGCACACGGGCGACATCGGCGTCATCGACGACGAGGGCTACGGCAACATCACCGGGCGCATCAAGGACATGGTCATCCGCGGCGGCGAGAACATCTATCCGCGCGAGATCGAGGAGTTCCTCTACCGCCACCCGGCGATCCAGGACGTGCAGGTGATCGGCGTGCCGGACCCCCGCTTCGGGGAGGAGCTCTGCGCGTGGGTGGTGATCAAGCCCGGCGAGACGCTGGAGGCCGAGGCGGTGCGGGACTTCTGCCGCGGCCAGATCGCCCACTACAAGATTCCACGCCACATCAGGTTCGTGGAGGGTTTCCCCACCACCGTCACCGGCAAGGTGCAGAAGTTCGCCATGCGCGAGACGATGATCGCGGAACTTGACCTCGTGCTCGAAAAGACGGCGTAGCCTCAGCGCATGAGGAAACTGGCTTCGGCGGTCGATCCGGCATCGGCGGCCTTCGCAGCGAATGCCGTGGTGAACCGGGCGCTGGCCGACGAACTGCGGGACCGTTCGGCGACCGCGGCGCTCGGCGGCTCGGCGCAGGGCCGCGAGCGGCACGTCAGCCGCGGCAAGCTGCTGCCCCGCGACCGGGTGATGCGCCTGCTCGATCCCGGCGCGCCGTTCCTGGAGGTCGGCGCCCTGGCGGCCAACGGCATGTACGGCGACGAGGCGCCCGGCGCGGGCGTGATCACCGGCATCGGCCGGGTGTCGGGCCGCGAGGTGATGATCGTGGCCAACGACGCCACGGTGAAGGGCGGGGCCTACTTCCCGATCACCGTGAAGAAGCACCTGCGGGCCCAGGAGATCGCGCTCCAGAACCGCCTGCCCTGCGTCTACCTGGTGGACAGTGGCGGCGCGAACCTGCCGCACCAGGCCGAGGTCTTCCCCGACCGCGAGCACTTCGGCCGCATCTTCTTCAACCAGGCGCGGATGAGCGGCGAGGGCATCGCCCAGGTCGCCTGCGTCATGGGCTCGTGTACGGCCGGCGGCGCCTACGTCCCGGCGATGAGCGACGAGACGGTGATCGTGCGGAACCAGGGCACGATCTTCTTAGGGGGCCCGCCGCTGGTGAAGGCCGCCACCGGCGAGATCATCAGCGCCGAGGAGCTGGGCGGCGCCGAGACGCACGGGCGCCGCTCGGGCGTGGTCGACCACGTGGCCGAGAACGACGAGCACGCGCTCGCCATCGTGCGCCGCATCGTCGCCAACCTGAACACCACCAAGGCCCACGAACTGTCGCTCGAGGAACCCGAGCCGCCGGCCTACGACCCCGCCGAGCTCTACGGCGTGGTCCCCCAGGACGTGCGCGCCCCCTACGACGTGCGCGAGGTGATCGCCCGCGTCGTCGACGGCAGCCGCTTCGACGAGTTCAAGGCGCTCTACGGCACGACGCTGGTCTGCGGCTTCGCCCGCATCTGGGGCTATCCGGTCGCGATCCTGGCCAACAACGGGGTGCTGTTCTCGGAGAGCGCGCTGAAGGGCGCCCACTTCATCGAACTGGCAGCCAAGCGGAAGATCCCGCTCGTCTTCCTGCAGAACATCTCGGGCTTCATGGTCGGCGGGAAGTACGAGGCCGGCGGCATCGCCAAGGACGGCGCCAAGCTGGTCACCGCCGTCGCCAGCGCCGAGGTGCCGAAGTTCACCGTCCTGATCGGCGGCTCGTTCGGGGCCGGCAACTACGGCATGTGCGGCCGCGCCTATTCCCCGCGCTTCCTCTGGACCTGGCCCAACAGCCGCATCAGCGTGATGGGCGGCGAGCAGGCCGCCTCGGTGCTCGCCACCGTCCACCGCGACGCCGACAAGTGGAGCAAGGACGAGGAGGAGGCCTTCAAGGCGCCGGTCCGCCAGCGCTACGAGGACGAGGGCAACCCCTACTTCGCCACCGCGCGGCTGTGGGACGACGGCGTCATCGACCCCGCCCAGACCCGCGACGTGCTGGGCCTCTCCATCTCCGCTTCGCTGAACGCCCCCATCCCCGAGACGCGCTTCGGCGTGTTCCGGATGTGAGGCGCGACATGGCCAGCTCACTGCGCGCCGCAGGCGCCATTCGATTCAACCACGAACCATACGAACCACACGGACGAAGCCTGCCAGCGGAACGGCCACGCCAGGGATCTCATGTTCGTGTGGTTCGTGTGGTTCGTGGTTCATTCAATGCGGCGCTGACGCGCCGCGGAGTCGCCTGATGTTCCGCTCGGTGCTGGTCGCCAATCGCGGCGAGATCGCACGCCGGGTGTTCGCCACGGCGCGGCGGCTGGGCATCGAGACCGTCGCCGTCTTCTCCGAGGCCGACCGCGACGCCGCCCACGTGCGCGACGCCGACAAGGCCGTGCTGATCGGGCCCGCGGCTGCGCGCGAGAGCTACCTCGTGGGCGAGCGCGTCATCGCCGCCGCCAGGGCCGCCGGGGCCGAGGCGATCCACCCGGGCTATGGTTTCCTGTCGGAGAACGCCGAGTTCGCCGAGGAGGTCATCAAAGCCGGCCTGATCTGGATCGGCCCGCCGCCCAGCGCCATCCGCGCCATGGGCCTGAAGGACGCCGCCAAGGCCCTGATGCAGAAGGCCGGCGTGCCGGTGACGCCCGGCTACCTGGGCGAGGACCAGTCGGCCGCGCGGCTGAAGACGGAGGCCGAAGCCATCGGCTTCCCGGTGCTGATCAAGGCCGTGGCCGGCGGCGGCGGCAAGGGCATGCGGCTGGTCGAGAGCGCCGACGCCTTCGACGCCGCGCTCGCCTCCTGCCAGCGCGAGGCCAAGGCCAGCTTCGGCGACGACCGCGTGCTGCTGGAGACCTACGTCACCCGCCCGCGCCACATCGAGGTGCAGGTGTTCGGCGACCGCCACGGCAACGTGGTCCACCTCTACGAGCGCGACTGCTCGCTGCAGCGCCGCCACCAGAAGGTGATCGAGGAAGCCCCTGCCCCCGGCATGAGCGCCGCCGCCCGCAAGGCCGTCACCGAGGCCGCCGTCAAGGCCGCCAGGGCCGTGGGCTACGTGGGCGCCGGCACCGTCGAGTTCATCGCCGACGCGTCGGCCGGCCTGAAGGGTGAGCGCATCTGGTTCATGGAGATGAACACCCGCCTGCAGGTGGAGCATCCGGTCACCGAGATGGTCACCGGCCTCGACCTCGTGGAGTGGCAGTTCCGCGTGGCGGCGGGCGAGCCGCTGCCGCTCAGGCAATCCGAGATCACCCTCAACGGCCACGCCGTCGAGGCCCGCCTCTACGCCGAGAACCCGGCCACCGGCTTCCTGCCCTCCATCGGCAAGCTGGAGAGCTTCAGCCTGCCTGCCAACGTCCGCGCCGACTCGGGCGTCGACGAGGGCGACGCCATCACACCCTTCTACGACCCGATGATCGCCAAGCTGATCGCGCACGCGCCGACCCGCGACCAGGCGATCGCCGACCTCGCCGAGGCCTGCGCCGACGTCGAGGTCTGGCCGGTGAAGACCAACGCCGCCTTCCTCGTCCGCTGCCTGGAGACGCCGGACTTCATCGCCGGGGCCGTCGACACCGGCCTGATCGGCCGCGGCCTCGAAGAGCTCACCGCCCCGGCCGAGCCCTCCGCCGAGGCCCTGGCCACCGCCGGCTGGGCGTTCCGCGAGCGCGTCGAGGGCCGCGAGCGCGAGACCACGCCGTGGGTCGACCTCAAGGGCTTCCGCCTCAACGCCCCGCCGGTCGCGACCACGCGGCTGTTCCACGGCGCCCGGGCCGTCGAGGCCGACATGCCGCCCGAGCCCTCGCGCTTCATCCACGTCGAGAGCGATGAGGCGGTCGTGGTGTTCGAGGGCGGCGACGCCTTCGTCTTCCGCGACCATCCGCCGGTCGCCGACAGCGACGCCGCCGGCGGCGACGGCGCCATCCGCGCGCCCATGCCCGGCAAGGTCACCCAGCTCTCGGTCAAGGCCGGCGATGCGGTGACCAAGGGCCAGCCGCTGCTCGTCCTCGAAGCCATGAAGATGGAGCACGCGCTCACCGCCCCCTTCGACGGGACCGTCGAGGAACTCGCCGCCGAGCTCGGCGCCCAGGTCGCCGAAGGGACCGTGCTCGCCCGATTGGCGGCCGACTGAGCGGAGCGTAAGCTCCCCCCATGTCCGAGACCCTCGCACGCGAACCGCTAGCCCCAAGTTCGCTTGAGGGGGCGCTGACGAAGGCGCTCGGCCCCAACGCCGTCTTCACCGGCGACGCCGCGCTGGAGCGGGCGCAAGGGGCGTGGATGCGCCTGGGCTCGCCCGTCGCGGTGGTCTACCCGAAGACGACCGAAGAGGTCTCCGCGGTCCTGAAGATCGCCCACCGCCTGGGCGCAGCCGTCGTCCCCTGGGGCGGCAAGACGGGCCTCGCGGGCGGGGCCACCGCCGACGGCGCCGTCGCGCTCAGCCTGGAGCGGATGAACGCCATCGAGGAGATCGACACAGGTTCGGCCACCATGACCGTGCAGGCCGGCGTCATCCTGCAGGTGGCCTGCGAGGCCGCGGAGGCCGAGGGCCTGCTGCTGCCGCTGGACCTCGGCGCCCGCGGCTCGGCCACCATCGGCGGCAACATCTCCACCAACGCCGGCGGCAACCGCGTGGTCCGCTACGGCATGATGCGCGACATGGTGCTGGGCCTGGAAGCCGTGCTGGCGGACGGCACGGTCGTCACGTCGATGAACCGGCTGATGAAGAACAACACCGGCTACGACCTGAAGCAGCTCTTCATCGGCTCGGAAGGCACCCTCGGCGTCGTCACCCGCGCGGTCCTGCGCCTGCGCAGCGCCCCCATCAGCCAGAACACCGCCTACGTCGCCACCGAGGACTTCGACGCGATCCCGCGGCTGCTGCGCGCCCTGGAGAGCGGCCTGGGCGGCGGGCTGTCGGCCTTCGAGGTCATGTGGCCGGCCTTCTACGACCTCGTCACCACCGAACCCGCCAAGGGGACCCCGCCGCTGGCCCGCGGCTATCCCTACTACGTGCTGGTCGAGAGCCTGGGCGGCGACGAGGCGGCCGACGCCGAGCGGTTCGAGCGCGTGCTGGGCCAGGCGCTGGAGGACGGGCTGATCGCCGACGCCGTCATCGCCAAGAGCCAGGCCGAGCGGGCCAGGATGTGGGCGCTGCGCGACGACGTGGGACAGGTGAACCGCAACGGCCCGGCCGTGACGTTCGACGTCAGCCTGCGCATCGCCGACATGCCGGCCTATGTCGCCGAGATCGACGGGAAGCTGCGCGCCCGCTGGCCCGGTGTCGACAACTACGTCTTCGGCCACCTCGGCGACGGCAACCTGCACGTCCTGGTCTGGACCGGCGAGAAGGGACCCGAGAACAAGGCCGCCGTGGAGGAGATCGTCTACGGCCCGCTCGCGGCCCTCGGCGGTTCGGTCAGCGCCGAGCACGGCATCGGCCTGCACAAGAAGGCCTATCTCAGGATGTCGCGGAACGACGGCGAGATCGCCCTGATGAAGGCGCTGAAGACCGCCCTCGATCCCAGGGGCGTCCTGAATCCCGGCAAGATCCTGGACTGACTCCCCTCAGAATGCGCTCTCGCCGGTGATCGCGCGGCCCAGGATCAGGGCGTGGACGTCGTGGGCGCCTTCGTAGGTGTTGACCGTCTCCATGTTCATGGCGTGGCGCATCACGTGGTACTCGCCCGAGATGCCGTTGCCGCCGTGCATGTCGCGGGCCTCGCGGGCGATCGCCAGCGCCTTGCCGCAGTTGTTGCGCTTCAGCATCGAGATGGCTTCGGGGACCCACGCGCCCTCGTCGATCAGCCGGCCCAGGGCCAGCGCGCCCTCGAAGCCCAGCGCGATCTCCGTCGACATGTCGGCCAGCTTCTTCTGCACGAGCTGGCGCGAGGCCAGCGTGCGGCCGAAGAGGGTGCGGCTCGACGTGTAGTCCCGCGCCGCGTGCATGCAGAACTCCGCGGCGCCCATGGCGCCCCAGGCGATGCCGTAGCGCGCGTTGTTGAGGCAGCCGAACGGCCCGCCGAGGCCCGAGACGTTGGGCAGCATGTTCTCGACCGGGACGAAGACCTCGTCGAGCATGATGGCGCCGGTCACCGAGGCGCGCAGGCTGAACTTGCCCTCGATCTTGGGCGTCTCGATTCCCTTCCAGCCGCGCTCCAGTACGAAGCCGCGGATGGCGCCGCCGTCGAGCTTGGCCCAGATCACCAGCACGTCGGCGATCGGCGAGTTGGTGATCCACATCTTGGAGCCGGACAGGCTGTAGCCGCCGGGCACCGTCGTGGCGCGCGTCTTCATGCCGCCGGGGTCGGAGCCATGGTCCGGCTCGGTCAGGCCGAAGCAGCCGACCCACTCGCCGGTCGCGAGCTTCGGCAGGTACTTCATGCGCTGCTCTTCGGTGCCGTAGGCGTAGATCGGATGCATGACGAGCGAGGACTGCACGCTCATCGCCGAGCGGTAGCCCGAGTCGACCCGCTCGACCTCGCGCGCGACCAGCCCGTAGGTCGTATAGTTGGCGCCGGCGCAGCCGTACTTCTCGGGCAGGGTGGCGCCGAGCAGGCCGAGCGCGCCCATCTCGTTCATGATCTCGCGATGGAACTTCTCGTGACGGTTGGCCTCGAGCACGCGCGTCATGAGCTTCTCCTGGCAGTAATCGCGCGCCACGTCGCGGACGGCGATCTCCTCCTCGGTGAGCTGGTCGTCGAGGAAGAACGGATCCTCCCAGTCGAACGGCTTGGCATCGGCGCTGATGCCGCGGGCGGCGCTCTTCATCGGGACGGCGGCGGTGGCCATGGTCACTCCTGTCTGTCTTTGCGGCGTCTTATCAGGGGTGTCGCTGTCCGTCGAGACACCGTGCTGAAGCGGAGCTGTCGCTTCCGACCGACCCAAGGCTTGAAATAGGTCAGGCAGACCAATCCAGAACCTGCAAGCCCGGCACGCGAGCGAATTCACCGGTATTGGCTGTCACGAGCGCCGAGCCGGCGCGGCGGGCCTGGGCCGCGATCAGCACATCGTAAGGGCCCACGGGCGTGCCCTGCCGCCGCAGGAACGCACGGATGTCAGCCGCTTCGCTCGCATCCGCTTCGTCAAAGGCGAGAAGCGCAACGCGCCCCGCAGCGATGAAAAGAGCTATCTTTTCTTCATTGGCGCGTCGGCGCGTGCTTGCGGCCGCCCCGTACATCAGCTCGTGGTAAACGACGCTCGACATGCCGATCGGGATTGCCGCATCGCGTGCGACGTCGAAATGCGTGCGGACGGGGCGGGGGTGCCCGTTCAGGAGCGCAATGGCGACGTTCGTATCGAGATGGATCATCGATCGAATATGGTGCGGTCCGCAGGGAGCGCAGGCTGCTCGCGACCTTCCGGCATGAAGGGTCGGTCGCCGAGCTTGTCGAGCTCGGCCCAAGGCATGGCTTCTTCGGAGCCGAGCGGTTCCAGGATCACGCGGTTGCCGACCCGGCTGACGCGCACCTCTTTGCCTTCGAAGCGGAACTCCTTCGGCAGCCGCACAGCTTGGCTGCGCCCATGTGTAAACAACTTTGCCGTGGCGCTCATGGCTGTCGCCCTTGCTGATGTCTATCATTGGGTAGATATCGCGGCGCAGCTGTCTTCGTCAATGCAATGAGCGGGTTCGGGTCTATTGGGTCGAGGCTCCTGTCGTCCGCCCGGTAAGCGTCCGGAAGATCTCCAGGTTGAGCTGGCCGAAGGCCTCCGAGCCGCGAAGCTCGACGGTGCGGGGCCGCGGGAGGTCGATGCGCAGGTCGGCGGCGATGCGGCCGGGGCGGGCGGACATGACCACCACGCGGTCGGACAGAAAGACCGCCTCGGCGATCGAATGGGTGACGAACAGGACGGTCTTGCGCTGGTTGCGCTCGAGGTCGAGCTCGCCCCAGATGCGCAGCAGCTCGAGCGCCATGTCGTCGCGCGTCATGGCGTCGAGCGCGCCGAATGGCTCGTCCATCAGCAGCAGCGGCGGGTCGAGCAGCAAAGCGCGGCACAGCGAGGCGCGCTGCTGCATGCCGCCCGAGAGCTCTCGCGGCAGCTTCTCGGCGAAGCCGTGCAGGCCGGCCATCTCGAGCAGCGCCTGCGCACGCGCCCAGAAGGAGCGGCGGTCCTTGCCCGCAAGCTCGGCCGGCAGCAGCACGTTGTCGAGGATCGAGCGCCACTTCAGCAGGATCGGCGCCTGGAAGACCATGCCGACGTCCGGGATCGGTTCGGTGACCTCGCCGCCGGCGACCTTCACCGTGCCGCGCGTGGCCGGCCGCAGCCCGGCCACGATGCGCAGCAGGGTGGACTTGCCGCAGCCGCTCGGGCCGACCAGCGACACGAATTCTCCGGTGCCGACGGTGAGCGAGATGTCGGCGAGCGCCTCGACCGGACCGCTCGCCGCCTCGTAGGTCATGCCGACCCCGGCGAGGTCGATCAGCGGAGTTGCCACGAAGTCTTACTTCGGCATCTCGACCTTGGTGAAGAAGTCGGTCGAATAGACCGCCTTGCACTCGACCTTCTTGGGCAGGCCCATGTAGGTGTTCACGAGGTCGACCGAGTCGCACATCTTCTTCTCGTCGATCCAGCCGATGCCGTTTTTCGCGTAGCGCTCGGTCTTCATCAGGCCGAGGCCGATCATCATGTTGGGCGTCATCACCTCGACGTCGACCTCAGGCACGCGCTTCTTCAGGATCTCCATGGCGGCCTTCGGGTCGGCTATGACGTCGCGCCAGCCCATGTAGGAGGCTTCGAGGAAGTCCCGGAGCTGCTTGGGCTTGTCCTTCATCGTCTTTTCGCTGGCGATGATCGACATCGAGTACATGTCGAAGCCGAAATCGGCCCATGGCATCATCACGACGTTGCCCTTGCCGGCGGCCTTCTCGTAGAGCGGGAGGCCGGTGCTGTAGTCGCCGACGCCGTCCATGCGCTTCTCGGCCACGGCGGCGATCTTGGCGGCCGGCTCGATATTGACCCACGCGACCTTGCTCGCGTCGATGCCGTTCACCTTGGCGAAGGCCGGGAACATCTGGCGCTGGCTGTCGCCCGGAGGGGCGCCCAGGGTCTTGCCTTCGAGATCCTTCGGCTTGGTGAGCGGGCTGCTCTTGAGGCTGAAGATGTTGAGCGGCGTGTTGTCGAACACCATGCCGACGGTCTTCACCGTGGTGCCGCGCGCGTTGGAGGCGATGACCACGGCGGCGTCGGCGAGTCCCGCATCGGCGCGACCGGTATCGACCTTGGCGATCGCGTCGCCCGAACCCTTGGAGTTCTCGAGCGTCACGTCGAGGCCCTTGGCCTTGTAGTAGCCCTTGTCGAGCGCGACCCAGTAGGCGGCGTGATCGCCGACCGCGAACCAGTTCAGCGCGAAGGTGAACTTTTCCTGCGCCGAGGCGCTGCCGGCGGCGGCGAGCAGCGCGGCGAGCGCGAGCGACAATGTGCGAGTCATGACGATCCTCCCGTTAATCCACACCTTCGGCCCAGGGCGCCCAGAGATGCGCCAGGAGCACGACGACACCGTACAGCAACAGGCCGACGATCGAGATCCAGATCAGCGCCGCGAACGCGACCGAGGTGTTCATGCTGCTCTGGGTGGTGACGATGACGTAGCCCAGCCCCTTCTGCGAGGCGACGAATTCGCCGACGATCGCGCCGACCACCGCAGCGGTCGCGGTGATCTTGAGCGCGCTCAGGATGTAGGGCAGGGCGTTCGGGATGCGGATCTTGACGAAGATCTTCCATTTCGGTGCATTGAAGACGCGGCCGAGGTCGAGCATGTCCGCCTCCACCTGGCTGAGGCCGACCGCGGTGTTGATGACCACCGGGAAGAAGCCGATCAGCGCGCCCATCAGCATGTTCGGGAAAATGCCGTAGCCCATCCAGATCAGGAACAGCGGCGCGATTGCCACCTTCGGCAGCGTGTTGACGAAGACCAGGAACGGCACGAGCGCATTGGCCAGCAGCGGCGACCAGGCAATGGCGACGCCCAGCGCCACGCCGACCACGGCGGCCATGACGAAAGCGCCGATGATCTCCCAGGTCGTCGTCCAGAGATGCTGGCCCCACGCGATCTCGCCGAACCACATCGCGTTCCAGACCGACAGCGGCGCCGGCAGCAGGTATTCGCGCACACCGGTCAGGCTGACCGCGAGCTGCCAGACGACGATCAGGGCGACGAACAGCGCGACCGTCGGCCAGTACTGACGGGTCGCCGCCTTGATATTCATGATATCGTGTGACGCATTTCGGTCACACTGGCGAAGGCATTTTGGGCCGTCAAGGCGAGGATCATCGGTGAAGCTTTCCCTCTGCAACGAAGTGATCCGGGAGCTCTCCGTTCGACCGCCAATGCGCTCTCGCCGCCGGGCTGGGTTATCGCGGCCTCGAGATCGCTCCCTTCACCTTCGGCGACGACGCATGGAGCATGCCGGCGGCGCAACGGGCCGAGATACGGCGCGCCTGCCGCGACGCGGGCATCGCTGTGAGCGGCCTGCATTGGCTGCTGGCGGCACCGGCCGGCCTCTCGATCACCAGCGCCGACCCCAGGGTCTGGCAGAAGAGCGTCGATGTGCTGCGCGCCTCGGTCGAGCTCTGCGCCGAGCTGGGCGGCGTCTATCTCGTGCACGGCTCGCCGGCGCAGCGGCGCGTGAACGATCCCTCCGACGGGCCGCGCGCCGTGGAGGCATGGGCGCTCGCCGCCGAAGCCGCCTCGAAAGCCGGCGTCGTCTACTGCCTCGAACCCTTGGCGACCCCGGACTGCAACTTCGTCAACACGCTTGCCGAAGCAGAAGACGTCGTGCGGCGGATCGACAATCCGGCCTTCAGGACGATGGTCGACACGCTTGCCGCCAGCCTGATGGAGCCGGAGCCGGTGGCCGATGCGATCCGGCGCTGGATGCCGACGGGCCTGGTTGCCCACGTCCAGTTCAACGACCGCAACAAGCGCGGGCCGGGGCAGGGCGCGGACAAGTTCGCGCCGGTCGTCCGGGCGCTGCGCGATACCGGCTATGTCGGCTGGATCGCCATGGAGCCTTTCGTCTATGAGCCTGACGGCGCGACCTGTGCGGCGCGCATGATCGGCTACGTCCAAGGTCTTCTGGAGCAGGCATGAAAGTCAAACTGGAGGAAGTCGAGCGCTACGAGCGGCCGATGACCATGCGGCTTGCCTTCCGCTTCGGCGTCATCACCGTGACCGGCGGCACCCAGGCCGTGATCCGGGTGCGCGTCTCGCTGCCCGACGGGCGTTCGGGCCAGGGCGTGGCCGCCGAGGCGCTGGCGGCCAAATGGTTCGAGAAAAGCCCCGAATACACCGACGAGCAGAATCTCGACCAGCTCCGCCAGTCGCTCGACCTCGCCATCGAGCATTACAGGGGTCATGGCGCCGACACGCCATTCGGCCTGTTCGCCGGCACCTACCTCGAGCAGCAGAAAAAAGGAGCGGCGCTGCGCCTCAATCCGCTCGTCGCGTCCTACGGCCCGGCGTTGCTCGATCGGGCGATCCTGGACGCGCTCGGAAAGATCACGGGCAATTCCTTCGCTCAGATGATCGCCAGCAACCTGCCCGGCATCCGCACGACCGAGCTCACGCCGGACATCGAGCAGATCGCCCTCGCGCGCTTCCTCGCCGCGCTGAAGCCGGCCGGTTCGATCGAGCTGCGCCACACGGTCGGCCTGGTCGATCCGCTGACGGCGGGCGATCGCACGCCGATGGAGCGCATCAACGACGGCCTGCCGGAGACACTGGAGGAGGTCGTCTCCTACTATCGCGGGCGCTACTACAAGCTCAAGGTTGCAGGCGACATCAAGGCCGACCTCGATCGGCTCACCCGCATTGCCTTCGTGCTCGACCATCGCCTGCCGGAGTACTTCACGACCTTGGACGGCAACGAGCAGTACGAGGACGTTGAGGGCATCGTCGAGCTCTGGCGCAAGGTCTCCGAGACGCCCGCGCTCGCCCGCCTTGCGCAATCGACCCTGTTCATCGAGCAGCCGATCAAGCGCAGCGTGGCGCTCAGCCGCTCGGTCGAGCCGCTGGCCAAGCTGCGGCCCGTGATCATCGACGAGTCGGACGGCGAGCTGTCGTCCTTTCCGACAGCGCTGCCACTCGGTTACTCCGGCGTCTCGAGCAAGAACTGCAAGGGCTTCTACAAGTCGATCCTCAATGCCTCCCGCGTCGCGCAGCTCGGTCCCGGCTATTTCATGTCGGCCGAGGACCTGACGACCCTGCCGGGTGTCAGCCTGCAACAGGACCTCGCGCTGGTGTCACTGCTCGGCATGACCCATGTCGAGCGCAACGCGCACCACTTCGTCGACGGCATGTCCTTCGCCTCGGAGGCCGAGCAGAAGGCCTTCGTGTCGGCGCACCGCACCCTCTACGAGCGCAAGCCCGGCCATCCCGCCCGCCTCAAGGCCCCCGGCGGCAGGATCGCGCTCGGCTCGCTGAACGTGCCGGGCTTCGCCGTCGGCGCCGAGATGGACTTCCGTACGATGACGCCGCGGACGGATCAGGTCTACCGCGTATGAGCCGAATATCACCGACCAAGGTCAGGCTCAACGCGGAGAGACAGGATTCCTCCCTGCGCGCAGCGCGGGGAGGTGCCCCGCAGGGGCGGAGGGGTCATGGGCCACAGCATCGGTGCGGCCCATGACCCCTCCGTCGCGGATTACCGCGCCACCTCCCCGCGCTGCGCGCAGGGAGGAATCCTGCTTTGCACACGCAATCTGCGGGTGCGGGATAGCGGCATGAGTGCACATCAGGAGTGACGACATGACCTTGCCGGCACGATTCGAGAGTGTTGACGCTCTCGAGGATTTCATGACCACGCCGCCGCCGGAGCTGGTCGCGGAGATGAAGGCACTCGACGGCGACATCCTCGTGCTCGGCGTCGGCGGCAAGATGGGGCCGACCTTGGCACGCATGGCCAGGCGCGCGGGCAAGCGCGTGATCGGCGTGGCGCGGTTCAGCGAGCCGGGGCTGCGCGAGACTCTCGAAGCGAGCGGGGTAGAGACTGTTCCAGCCGACCTGCTCGATCGCGACGCTCTGGAGCGGCTGCCCAAGGCCGCCAACGTCGTGTTCATGGCCGGGCGAAAGTTCGGCGCCACCGGCGACGTGCCGCTCACCTGGGCGATGAACGTGCACGTGCCGGCGATGGTCGCCGAGGTCTTCAGGGCCTCGCGCATCGTGGCCTTCTCGACGGGCTGCGTTTACCCCTTCGTGCCGGTCGAGACCGGGGGCGCGACAGAGGACGTGCCGCCGGTGCCGCCGCCCGGCGACTACGCCACGTCGTGCGTCGGGCGCGAACGCATGTTCGAATACTTTTCCGCGCGCCACGGCACGCCGGGGCGGCTGTTCCGGCTCAACTACGCGATCGACATGCGCTACGGCGTGCTGCACGACGTTGGGCGCAAGGTGCGCGACGGCGAGACGATCGATCTCGCGATGGGCCATGTGAACGTGATCTGGCAGGGTGACGCGAACGCGATCGCGCTGCGCTGCCTGGCGCACGCCACGACCCCGACCACGCCTATCAACGTCACCGGGCCGGAGACGATCGAGATCGAGTGGCTGGCGGGGGAGTTCGGCAAGCTCCTGGGCAGGAAGCCGACATTCAGCGGCAGGCCCGCGCCGACCGGCTGGCTCAACAATTCGGCTCGCATGGTCAAGGAATTCGGGCCGCCCAGCGTGCCGCTCGGCAGGATGATCGAATGGACGGCGGACTGGCTGTTGCGCGACATGGCCACGCTCAACAAGCCGACGCACTACGAGGTGCGCGATGGCCAGTACTGACGCGCTGCCCATAACTCCGATCGACGCGGCGGAGAGCGAGGCGGTCTGGCCGCTCTCGATCGAGGCCGGCTGGAACCAGAACGTCGCCGACTGGCGCTTCATGCTCGGTGCCGGCCGCGGCTTCGGCCTGCGCAACGTCGAAGGCAAATGGGAGGCGAGTTCGCTCGTGCTGCCGCTCGGCCAGAAGCTCGCCTGGATCAGCATGGTGCTGGTCACGAAGGACCGCCGCCGTGGCGGGGTAGGCACCGGCCTGCTGAGGCGCTGCATCGCCGAGGTGCAGGACAGCGGCGCCGTCGCCGGGCTCGATGCGACGGAGCAGGGGCGGCCGATTTACCTGCCGCTCGGCTTTCGCGATCTCTATCCGATCCGGCGCTGGCATTTCGACCGGGCGCAGGACGCGCGGACCGACATCGCCGTGCGCCCCTTCACCTTGGCCGACCTGCCGAAGCTGGCACTCTACGACCGGCCTCTGAGCGGCATGGAGCGGCCGACCCTGCTGGCCCATCTGGCGATGCGTCAGCCCGGGCTCGCCTTGGTGGTGGACGCGCCGGGCGGCCGCCTGGCCGGCTTCGCGCTGGGGCGAGAGGGACGGGTGGCCAGCTCGATCGGACCGGTGGTCGCAGACAGCGAGGAGATCGGCCTGGCTCTGATCGCCAAGGCGGCTTCTTCGGCCGTCGGACCGTTCATCATCGATGTGCCCAACGCGCACGCCCGCATCGGCCAGTGGCTCGAGGCGCAGGGCGCCGTCAGTCCGCGCGGCTATATGAGGATGACTCTGGGCAATGCGAAAGACCTCGACGATCCGAGCCATGTCTTCGCACTCGCCGGCCCCGAACTGGGATAGACTGCGGCATGCATTGGAACGTCCTTCCCGCACCGATCCTGTCGACGCTGCGCCACGGCGCGGTGATCCCTGCCCACCCGCTGGCGCTCGGGCCGGACCGCCAGTTCGACCGCGAGTCGCAGCGCGCGATCAGCCGATACTACGTCGATGCCGGCTCCGGCGGTCTCGCCGTCGGCGTGCACTCCACGCAGTTCGCGATCCGCGAGGTCGGCCTCTATCGGCCGGTGCTCGAGCTCGCGATCGGCACGGCGTGCGACTGGACCGACCGGCCGTTGGTCATGATTGCCGGCGCCGTCGGCAAGACCGCGCAGGCCGTCGAGGAAGCCCGCACCGCGCGCGCCATGGGCTATCACGCGGTCCTGCTGTCGCTCGCCGCGCTCAAGGGCGCCAGCGAGGACGAGCTGATCGACCATTGCACGGCTGTGGCTGAGGAGATGCCGCTGATCGGCTTCTACCTGCAGACCGCGGTCGGCGGCATACCGCTGTCGCGCGGATTCTGGGCGCGGTTCGCGGCGATCGACAATGTCGTGGCGATCAAGGTCGCGCCGTTCAACCGCTACCGCACGCTCGACGTCGCCTTCGGCATCGCCTCGGCCCATGCCGAGGACCGCATCACCCTCTACACCGGCAACGACGATCACATCGTCGCCGATCTCGTCACGCCGCTGGTCGTGCGCACCGGCAACCGCGAGGTCACGCTGCGTTTCCAGGGTGGCCTGCTCGGCCACTGGAGCGTCTGGACGCGCGGAGCCGTGAAGCTGCTGGAGCGGCTCAAGCTGTCGGTCTCGGCCGGCGCCATCACGCCCGAGGTGCTCGCCCTCGATTCGTTCGTCACCGACTGCAACTCGGTGGTGTTCGACGTCGATCACGACTTTGCCGGCTGTATTCCGGGCTGCCACGAGATCCTGCGCCGGCAGGGCCTGATGACGTCGGTCGAATGCCTCGATCCGCATGAGAAGCTGAGCCTTGGCCAAAGCGAGGGCATCGACCGGCTCTACGCGACCTATCCCGAGCTGCACGACGACGCCTTCGTTGCGGCCAACCTCGAGCGCTGGCGGAACTGAGTTGGACGACCTCTTCGCGACCCACGACGCGCTGGCCGTCGCTGATCTGATCCGCGCGCGCAAGCTCGGTGCGAAGGAACTGCTCGATGCCACGAAGACATCGCTGCGCAAGGCCAACGAGCGGCTGAACGCGATCACGGACTTCTACGAGGACACGTCGCCGCCGGCCGACGGCCCATTCCACGGCGTGCCTTACGTCATCAAGCAGCTCATGGCCGATTGCGCCGGACACCCGACGACCCTGGGTTCGAAATTCTTCGCCACCACGCCCGTCGCTCCTGCCGACAGCGCCGCCGTTTCCCGCATGCGGCGCGCCGGGCTGGTGATCGTCGGCCGCACCAACACGAGCGAGTTCGGCCTCGCACCGACCACCGAGCCAGCCTTCCGTGGCCCGACGATCAATCCCTGGCGCCCCGATCTTTCACCGGGTGGCTCGTCCGGAGGGTCTGCAGCGATCGTCGCGGCGCGCGCACTGCCGATGGCCCACGCCACGGACGGCGGCGGCTCGATCCGCATCCCGGCCAGCCTGTGCGGTCTGTTCGGCCTGAAGCCGTCGCGCGGGCGGGTCAGCCTGGCGCCGATCGGCGAGACGCTGGCCGGTGCAGGCGCGCAGCACTGCGTCTCGATCTCCGTCCGGGACAGCGCCGCCTTGCTCGATGCCGTGGCCGGCGGCGAGCCCGGCGATCCGTATCGCGCGCCGCCGGTCGAGCGCACGTTCCTCGACGCCACGAAGCGCGCGCCGGGCAAGCTGCGCGTTGCCTTCATGCGCCAGGCGATGGGGCAGGGCCCGCTCGATCCGGTGCTCGTCGATGCGATCGAGCGAACGGCCAGGCTTCTCGAGGGGCTGGGCCATCACGTGGAGGAGGCGTCGCCCGCCTATGACGCGGCCGGGCTGGACGCCGCGTTCTGGCGCGTGATGTGCGCCAATACCTGGACCAACATCCAGCTGCGCGCCGCCGGCCGCGTGCCCGGTCCGGACGATCTCGAGCCGGTGACGCGGCTCTATGCCGAGCGCGGCCGGGCCGTTACGGCCGACGACTACATCCGCAGCGTCCAGACCTTCCATCGCACAGGGCGCCAGCTCGGCGCCTTCTTCGAGAGATATGATGTGCTGCTTTCGACCACGATCGCGCGCACCAGCCTGCCGCTCGGCACCGTGCGCATGGACGGATCGGCCGAACCGTTCGAGCAGGCCGTCGCGCCGATGACGGCCTTCACCGCGGTCTGCAATGCCGCCGGCGTACCGGCCATGTCGGTGCCGCTGGAATGGACCGAGGACGGCCTGCCGATCGGCCTGCATTTCGTCGGCCGCTTCGGCGCGGAGGAAATGCTGTACGCGCTTGCCGCCCAGCTCGAGCTGGCGTGCCCGTGGAGGCATCGCAGGCCAAGCTGATCTGCGCCGCATCGTTCCATTCGGTGCGATCTGTTCCGGCAAAGTCGAGTCGTCGTCCACAGGGCACCGCCCCTTGTGTCTCTGTGCCGGTGAGCGGCGCAACCCGAGATTGTGATCTGAAAGAGCGCGGGCACGGTGCGCAACTCTCTGCACCTCCGGTCCTGCTTCAAGACGCCGCGACGCTCTGCGAGTCCGTCACTTGGTCCGCAAACGCACAGAGTGCCGGTCGACAGCAACATCTGCAGTTGGGCGCCTGTTGAATCGCGGTCCGTCGAAGCGGCAACACCGCCCGGATTTCGCGCAACTCAAAACGGAGACAATTTGATGCCAAGCTATGTGGGAACAGAAGAGGCAGACAAGATCGACGGAACCAATGCCGCCGACAGCATCGTGGGGCTGGGGGGCAATGACCTTCTGAGGGGCTTGGGTGGCAACGATCTCATATACGGAGGCGAAGGCGGCGATGTGCTCAGAGGAGGAGCCGACGCCGACAAGCTCCGAGGCCAGGATGGCTCGGACCTCATAAGGGCTGGCGGCGGAGACGACAATCTGTACGGCGCCAAAGGCCAGGATACGTTGTACGGAGGAGGAGGCGACGACCTGCTGAGAGGTGGTGGCGACGCAGACACACTCTTCGGCGGCGAGGGCGACGACCGGCTCGTTGGCGACCGTGGGAGAGACACGCTCACGGGCGGCGCCGGGGCGGATCTGTTTATCTTCGGACAACAGGACACCCTGGTCGCAAACTCCGACACCATCACCGATTTCGAGCGGGGCACCGACCTGCTCGACATCGGCGGGGCGGCATACACTCAGGCGGTTCAGGGAATGAACACGATTCTCTCGATCGACTTCGACGGCAACGGTTCGTACGAGAGCGAGATCCTCGTGAACGGCGACACCGCGCTGACCCAGAGCGATTTCCTGGCGTCGCCGGTAGCCTGACGGACTTGTAGCTCGCCGGCGATCGTCGGCGGCTGTCACAGGAGCAGGCCGCGGGCATCTGTCCCGCGGCCTGGGAAGCTCGGAACGAGGACGGCCTGCCAACGGCGCTTCCGTGAAGTTGAGCCAGCCCCTTCCTTGGTCGAGGACCAGCGCCGCGTATAGCTCGGCATCCTGCGCCAAAGTGCGCACCGACCTGCTCGACATTGGCGGGGCCGCATACACGCAGACGTTCAGGGGGATGAATACGATTCTCTTCGTGGACTTCGACAACAATGGATCGTTCGAGAGCGAGATTCTGGTGAACGGTGATACGCCGTTGACCGAGAGCGACTTCTTCGCGCCGCCCGTCTCCTGATCGAGGCACGCCGGCGTGCCGGCGTGCGTCGGCGTTCGAACATCAGACCACGGGCATCGACTCCGCGGTCTGGACGACCGTCGTGGCGCACGCATGCCAGCGCGGCCCGGGCAGCGTTTCGCCGCCGCGCGGCCTGCGCGGCAGCAATCGCTTCGTATCGAGACGGCCCTGTGCCGGAGGCGTCCGCACCGTGACGGCGGTTTGACGCTTCCGCTGCTTTGGCTGCAGTTCGGCGTTGCATATTCCCACAGGGACGTACGCATTGAAATCGGCGCCAGGATGCCGATCCTGCAATGTCGAGCCGGCCGGCACGCCAGAGTCCCATTGCGTCCTTGGGTTGCAATGGCCGACATGGTTCGAGCAAGAGGATGCTTCTCGAGGACCTGCAACACCCGAATAAATGCGAAGAGGGCGCGGGGAATGGTCTTGGTCCGGGCACTCGAAATATATGCGTTTGACATTTCTTCAGGCGAACTTACGATTGTCGCATAAACAGGGAATGCACCAACGCACGCAGAGGCGTGGTGCGGGGTGAGTCGGTAAACGGCCGCCAGTAAGAGCAGAGATATGGCCCGTCGGGGTTGCGTCTTTTGCTTTGGCTTCAACGAATGGGAGAGAACATGCGCAAGATCATGAGGTTGGGCGCTGCCGCTGTTGGCGCCGTGCTGACATTATCAGCCGCTGTGGGCACGGCCACGGCCCAGGACAAGAAGGTCCGAATCCAGATGCAGTCGAACTTCGCTTCGACGCTTGCACTGCTCGGACCGAACGCGAACTACACGGTCGATCAGATCAAGAAGCTGTCGAATGGCAACATCGATATCAAGTTCTTCGAGCCCGGTTCCCTGGTGCCGCCGGGCCAGGCGTTCGATGCCGTGGCGTCCGGAGCGCTCGATGCGGCCTGGGCAACCCCCGGCTTCTGGACAGGCAAGGATATCGCCTTTGCCGTCTTCTCCACCGTCCCCTTCGGTCCTGGTCTGGGCGAGTACCTCGCCTGGATGAAGGAAGGGGGCGGCGAAAAACTGATGCAGGCTTTGTACGCCAAGTACAACGTCCACTCCGTCATGTGCCATCTGATCCCGCCGGAGGCTTCCGGCTGGTTCCGCAAGGAGATCAAGACGCTGGACGACCTCAAAGGTCTCAAGATGCGGTTCTTCGGTCTCGGCGCGAACGTGATGCAGAAGCTCGGAGTCTCGACGCAGCTGCTGCAGGCCGGCGAGATCTTCCAGGCGCTTCAGCTCGGAACCATCGATGCCACCGAGTTCTCCATGCCGGTGATGGACCTCAGCCTCGGCTTCTATCAGGTGGCGAAGTTCTACTACTTCCCCGGCTGGCATCAGCAGGCGACCGTCGGCGACCTGATCATCAACAAGGCCAAGTGGGATTCGATGTCGGCGCATCAGAAGTCGCTCGTCGAGGCGGCCTGCGATCAGACCGTGCTGAGGGGCATCAGCCTCGGCGAGTCGGTGCAGCCGAAGGCGCTGCTGGAGATCGAGAAGAAGGGGGTGAAGCTGATGACGTGGGGCCCCGAGTTCCTCGCTGCCTTCGAGAAGGCCTGGAACGAGGTCGCAGCCGAGCAGTCCGAGAAGAGTCCGGAGTTCAAGAAGGCCTGGGACTCGCTCAGCAACTTCCGCAAGGAATACGCCGTCTGGAAGGATCGCGGCTACATCAGGTAGTCGCCGGGGCGGGCGCGATCGGAAACCGATCGCGCCCTTTTCTTTCGTCATTTTCCAAGAATGTTCAGGCGATGCCCGCGTCGGCCCGCAAGTGGCCGCGGCAGGCCGTCCGTGTCGATCCGGGGGGACCTTGAAGGATGAGTACGTTACTTGGCGTAAGCGAAACGATAGACGGCGTGCTGGCGCGCATCGCGCATCTCTTCGGATGGCTGTTCGTCGTGCTGGTCATCGTCATCTGCTTCGATGTGATCTCCCGAAAGGCGGGTTTTCAGATTCCGTTTTTCGGTTCGACCCCGCTTCAGGAACTCGAGTGGCACCTCCACGGACTGCTGTTCCTGCCGTGGCTCGGTTACTGCTACATACGCAACGTCCACGTCCGCATCGACGTCTTCACCGCCAATGCCACTCCGCGTAAACAGGCGATGCTCGAGATCTTCGGCATTCTGATCTTCGCGATACCCTACTGCCTGGTCGCGACGTGGTTCGCCTACGAATTCTTCCAGGTATCGTTCCTGCAGAACGAGTCGTCCGATGCGCCGAACGGGCTGCGCTTTCGCTGGATCATGAAGGGGGCGCTGTTCCTCGGACTGGTGCTGCTCGACCTGGCCGTCACCTCGGTGCTTTTCCGCAAGCTGGTCCAGCTCTACGGGCCTCCCGATCTCGCCGCGCGCGCCGCGGCGGCTCAGACCGGTCGCTGAGGGGAGGCGGTCATGGAATGGGTTGGCGATCATCTCGCGCTGTTCATGTTCGCCGTGCTTACGGTCATCATGTTCGTGGGCTATCCGGTGGCGTTCGTCCTGGGCGGCGTGGCACTGGGCTTTGCCGTGCTCGGCATGTTCTTCGATGTCTTCCGCCCGGCGCAGCTCGGAAGCCTGATCCCGCGCATCTGGGGCCAGGCGGTGCAGAACCAGGTTCTGATCGCCGTGCCGATGTTCGTGTTCATGGGCACGATCCTGGAGAAATCGGGCGTGGCCGACGAGCTCCTCAAGGCGCTGCAGGTCCTCACCCGCAGAATCCCCGGCGGGCTTGCGATTTCGGTGACGGTGATGGGCACGATCATGGCGGCAACGACCGGCATCGTCGGCGCGTCGGTGATCATGCTGACGCTGATCGCGCTGCCGACGATGCTCCAGCGCGGCTATTCAAAGGAATTGTCGGTCGGCACCATCGCCTCGGCGGGCACGCTGGGCATCCTGATTCCGCCCAGCATCATGCTCGTCATCATGGGCGACATCATGACGATCTCGGTCGGCACGCTGTTCACGGCGGCGATTCTTCCGGGCCTGCTCTTGGCAGGCGTCTACCTCGTCTACATCGGTATTTTTGCCGCGCTGAATCCGGCGAAGGCGCCGCCGCTCGCCTCGGACGAAGGACCGCAAAGCGCCACCGAGCTGCTTCGCCTGATATTGCGCAGCTTTCTGCCGCCGGCATTCCTGATCTTCGTCGTCCTCGGTTCGATCTTCGGCGGCTTCGCCACGCCCACTGAGGCCGGCGGCACCGGCTGCGCCGGCGCACTCCTGCTGGCATGGTGGAACAAGCGCCTCAACATGCAGATGCTGCGCGACGTCATCGAGAGTTCGGCGCTGACCAACGGGCTGGTGTTCTTCATCATCTTCGGTGCGACCCTGTTCTCCTACGTGTTCCGCGCGCTGGGTGGCGACGACCTGGTCGCCGAGCTACTGAAGGCGGTCGGAATCGACACCGGATGGGAAATCCTGATCTTCGTGATGGTGCTGGTCTTCATCATGGGATTCTTCTTCGACTTTCTCGAGATCTGCCTCGTCGTCCTGCCGATCTTCGCACCGCTCCTGAAAGAGGTCGATTTCACGCCGCACATCGCCGAGAACAAGGACTTCATGATCTGGTTCGTGATCCTGCTCGCGGTGAACCTGCAATCGGCCTTTCTGACTCCGCCCTTCGGCTTCGCCCTGTTCTACATGAAGGCGACGGTGCCGCCGGAGGTCACCATGATGCACATATACCGCGGCATCGTTCCCTTCGTGATGCTGCAGGTGGTGACGCTCATCATGTGCATCATCTGGCCGGAAATCATCCTGATCCTGCCGCGCTACTTCGGTTTCCTCAGTTGACCCGGTGAAGACCGCATCGGCGGAACTTCGTTCCAGGCCGGCGTCGCGAGACCGTGGGCTGCTTCCAGCGCCGGACCGGCCGGCAAGGGGCAGCCCCGTGCTGCGCGATCTCCCGGTCGCTCGCCTTCGGGCCTGAGTCCCAATATCGCCCTGACACCGCGCATCGGGCTCCCTGGGCTTCCATCGACTCTCTGCCGTAGGCCGGGGCTCATGGGGTCAGTACGGCTCGAGCGGACGCCACGCGCAGGTGACCCACTTTTCGAGCCAGAAAGAATGGCCGGCTGCGAAAATCCCGGCACTGGAGAGAGTAGTTGATGCAACGTTCGGAACGAAACACGCGTTTTCAGCGAGCGTGCGCTCGCATCGGAGTGCACCTCAGCGAGGAGACATATTGATGGCAAACCTTATTGGGACAAAAGACGACGATACGATTGAGGGCACCGAGGGCAGCGACGCCATTTTTGGCGTAGCCGGCAATGACGAGCTGAATGGCCTCGGTGGTAACGACGACATATGGGGCGGCGAGGGAGCGGATAAGCTCAACGGAGGATCCGGCGGCGACACTCTCCGCGGCGAGGACGGTGACGACGAGATCAAGGGCCGTGACGGGAACGACAAGCTTTTCGGCGCCGCGGGAACAGATATGCTCTCCGGCGGCGACGGCGCCGACTTGCTGAAGGGAGGTGACGGCACGGATACGCTCCAGGGAGGGGCCGGCTCCGACAAGCTCCGAGGCGAGGACAGCGATGACACCATCGGGGGCGGTAGCGAGAACGACGAGCTTTTCGGCGGCTTGGGCGCAGATTCGCTGTTCGGCGGCAGCGGCGCCGACATGTTGAAGGGAGGTAAGGGCGAGGACGTGCTGAAGGGTGGCAAGGGCGACGACCACCTCATCGGCGGCGGTGGCGCCGACACCCTAAGCGGCGGTGTCGGGGCAGACCTGTTCATCTTCGGGCGACAGGACACCCTGGTCGGGAACTCTGACGTCATCCTCGATTTCGAGCGCGGCACTGACCTGATCGACATCGGCGGAGCCGCATACACGCAAGCAGTTCAGGGACTGAACACGCTTCTCTCGTTCGACTTCGACGGCAACGGTTCGTTCGAGAGCGAAGTCCTCGTGAACGGTAACATACCACTTACCGAGAGCGATTTCTTTACTCCGCCCGTATCCTGATCGGCCCTTCGGCTTGCCGGCGTTCGTCGGCAGCTTGTACAGTCACGGGCCGCGTTATCACCTCGCGGCCCGAACGGGAGATGTTTGCAAAAACTATCGCTGCAGGCGCTCCTCCGCGATATCCGCCACGATCTTGACGGCGCACCTGGTGCTCGACCGCTCCCGGCAGCTCTCCGCAAGGGCGCGACAAGGTAGAGCGCGACGACGGGCAGGGCCGCAAGCAGCGCGGTGGCCATCAGCGGTCCCCATTGCCCGCCTTGCTCGCCGGTGGTGGCGAAGAGCTTGAGGCCGATCGACAGCGTCTTGTGCTCGGTCGCGTCGAGGATCAGGTGCGGCCGGAGATAGAGGTTCCAGGCGCCGAGGAACGACAGCATTGCCATGGCCGCGACCGCGCCCCAGATGTTGGCCAGCCCCCGAGACGCCGCAATAGTCGAGAGCGACTTCCGGCACCGCAAGCCGCGCTCCGTCAGCGACGACCTGGACGATTATTTCCTGGGATGCGGAAGCGTCTCTCTGCGCCTTTCGCGCGAGATCCTCTTCATGTACATCAAGGCTTGCAGCGCAGTGCGGCCGATAATGTCCGCCATCGATGACCAAACTCGAGGATAAGCGCGATGGCGACCTTCATCGGCACCGCTGGGAACGACAGGATCACGCCCAGCCGCGTTTCCGCGGGGGTCACGCGCAACCCGGCCGGTTCCTTTCCCGGTGACGACGACGACATCCTCGACGGCGGGGCCGGGAATGACACGTTGAACGGCGGGTCAGGCAACGACATCCTCGACGGCGGCGCCGGCAATGACATCCTCGACGGCGGCGAGGGCATCGATACGGCGAGCTGCCTCTCGGCGCCAGCCGGCGTGACGGTGGACTTGGCCGTGGCTGGTGCGCAGGACACCGGTGGTGCCGGGATGGATACGCTGAGGCACATCGAGAACCTCACCGGCTCGGCCTTTGCTGACCAGTTGTGGGGCAATAAGGGTGCGAACGTCCTGTTGGGAAAGGACGGCGACGACACGCTGTGGGGTGGCAACGGATACGACACGCTGGACGGCGGCAAGGGCGACGACACACTGGATGGCGGCGGCGGCGAAGACATCCTGGACGGCGGTGCGGGTCTCGACGTCATGACAGGCGGCAAGGGCAGCGACACGTACTACGTCGACAGAGCCGGTGACCAAGTCATCGAGGCCCCTGGAGGGAGCCAGGGCTTCGACACGGTGTGGGCTACCTGCGACTGGACGATGGCGGCGGGCCAGGAGATCGAGGTTCTGCGTGGCTCCGGATCGTCCGGCCTGAAGCTGCGCGGCAACGATCTGGGGAACTCCCTGTTCGGCACGTCAGGCGACGACACGCTGGACGGCGGCAAGGGCGACGACACGCTGGATGGCGGCGAGGGAAATGACACGCTGGTTGGCGGCGAGGGTAACGACGCGTACTACGTCGACAGAGCCGGTGACCAGGTCATCGAGGCAACTGGTGTTGGACAGGGCTTCGACACGGTGTGGGCCACCAGCGACTGGACGATGGCGGCGGGCCAAGGGATCGAGGTCTTGCGTGGCTCCGGATCGTCCGGCCTGAAGCTGGGCGGCAACGATCTGGGGAACTCCCTGTTCGGCACGTCAGGCGACGACACGCTGGACGGCGGGTCAGGCAACGACACGCTCGACGGCTACTCCGGCAATGACACGCTGGTTGGCGGCGAGGGCTACGACTACCTCGACGGCGGCGCCGGCAATGACACGCTGGATGGCGGCGAGGGTAACGACACGCTGTACGGCGACGAAACCTATTTCACCATAGGTTACCTCGACAACGACATCCTCTCGGGCGGAGGCGGCGACGACAGGCTGTACGGCGGCAACGGGAACGACGCGCTGTATGGCGGCGACGGCAATGACAGCCTGTACGGCGACAACGGGGATGACACACTGGACGGCGGCGAGGGCAACGACATCATCAACGGTGGTGCTGATGGTAGGTACAGGGACACAGCATCCTACGCATCGGCGACAGCCAGTGTGGCGGTCGACCTGGCGATCACTGGTTCACAGGACACGCTCGGAGCAGGCATCGACACACTGAGCAACATCGAGAACCTCATCGGCTCGGCCTATGCTGACAGCCTGCGTGGCGGTGGGGGCATCAACGTGCTAAGCGGCGGCGCCGGTGACGACACTCTCGATGGCCAGATGGGCAATGACAAGCTGCACGGCGATTCCGGAAGTGATATCCTGCGCGGTCGCGAGGGCAACGACAAGCTCTCCGGCGGCGACGGCGACGATCAACTGTTCGGCGCCCAGGGCAAGGACACCATCGACGGCGGCTCGGGTAACGACCTGATTGCCGGCGGCGAGGGCGACGACCGCCTCGACGGCGGCGGCGGCGTCGACACGGTGCAGTATGCTTCCGCCTCTGCCGGCGTGATGGTGGACCTGGCCGTGGTCGGCGCGCAGGATACCGGGGGCGCCGGTGTCGATACGCTGGCCAACATCGAGAACATCGCCGGATCGGATTTCGGCGATCACTTGCGGGGAGCCGGCGGGGCGAACGTCCTGCTCGGAGGCGATGGCGACGACCAGCTGAATGGCGGTGGCGGCGACGACACGCTGACCGGCGGCGGCGGCGACGACGGCTTCGTCTTCGACACGCCGCTGGTCGCCGGTGCGATCACGACGATCACCGACTTTGCGCCGGGCGCGGACGAAATCCGTCTCAGCCAGGCAGTCTTTACGCAGGTCGGCGACGTCGGGCCGTTGCAACCGGGCCGCTTCTTCATCGGCGCCGCCGCGCACGATGCCAACGACCGTGTCATCTACAATTCCTCGACCGGCGTCGTGCTGTACGACCCCGACGGAACCGGCGCGCAGGCCGCCACGCATCTTGCCACGCTGACGCCCGGCCTCGCGCTGTCGGCAGGCGATTTCCGCGTCGTCTGACACGCGCTGGGACAGCGGTCCGGTTCGAACCGGCTCGCTGTCCATCGTCGATGCGCAGATTGCGCGCTGCTGCGGGGCTTTCCAGCGCGTGCTTACCGCACCGACCTCGATCTCCATGAGCCGCTCGGCGGCAAACGAGATCATGTCGCGCGATACAGCGGTGTAGTCGGTGGCGACTGCCGGCTATGCGCCGCCAGCGACGGCCTCGGGAACGTCTGAACAAGTGCGGCTCGATCAGCGCCTCGAGTTCCCGTCATGGGACTGCTCGCTCCATCTCCCCAGGGAACACCTCGCGACGCGGACGCACCATTTGCACTATTCTCTCGGCGGATTGATAACGTCGTCGCGGCCGAACAAGAAAAGCCGACCGCAGTGTCGCGGGGCATACTTGAAGGCCTTGCTCAGGCCGTAAGGGCCCTGGATCGCCAGATCATATCGGTCAGGGTTCTGAAGCGAAAAGCTGACATGACACTGCATGTCGTAGCCGCCGGCGTTGTAGCCGCGGACTTCGAAAGTCGGCCCCAGAATCTCGGGCAGCGGGACGCCGGCGCGGCGCAGATCTTCGTAGATCACGTCGACCTGACGGTCGTCGCGGGACGTGGCGAGACGCTCGAGCTGGCTGGCGATCGGTCCCTTCGGCGGGAAGGACCCGCTATTCGCGCGGACATGTTCGAGCAGGTTCCGCTTGGCTTCGCGCTCGCTTAGCGGGTGCGCCTGGGAGGCTTCGACCGGACTGAAATCGCCCGTCGCGTGGTTGCAGATGTTCGCGGCCACTGCCGCCAGGGTCAACTCAGGGCGCTCGATGCCTGTCGCGCAGGACATCAGGTCGACGAAGTCTCCAGCGACATCGACATGCTCCCACACATCCGGGGGGCGGCCGAGCAACCGGGCGAAGAAGCCCGGATCGATCGACATGGCTGCCGCATAGCGCAGCAGTAGCGATGCCCCGCCCCGCGCGAGCCCGAAGCCAACGACCAGGCCGGAGGAGGCATCTGTTGCAGACTTCAGGCTGCTGCTGTTGGGGTTGATGCTGAAATTGTGGAAAGCGACCTGTCCGCCGAGATCGATGCTGCGATCGGGCACGAGGTTGGGCGAGTGGTGACTCGCGGTGCCGCCGAGGAAGGCGAGAGCGCAGGCAGAGTAGCAGAGGTCTCCCGCGCGCACGCGAGTGGCGACGTCGTACTCCTTGAACAGGTAACCCATGTTGAGAGCGGCGTAGATATCGCCGCCGCGACTGCTCAGTTCGGCGACGATCCGCACCCGTTCCGGGCCGTGCCCCGTCGGCGCCGTAATGCGGGTCAAGATGGCACGCAGACGTTCGGCGTCACCGTCTTCGATCGTGCCGGTGATCCTGATCGTGGTCAGGGCTACGCCGCTCTTCGACTCGGGCGTACGAACGGTCCCGGACTCGACGGCGAACGACGCCGCCGTGACGGAACCCGCGCTCAACCCGAGCGCGACCCCCATCGATAGCACGCCTGCAAGGTGACGAGACAAAGCAGCAATCCCTCGGCCCGGAGTGGAGCATGCCTTCCAGTCTACTCGCTCCGGATGTGGTGATACTTGATGTGGATCAAGAGCGCATGCCCTTTCGATGCTTATCCTGTATTCGGTCAGGCAGAGCACCGTGGTAGTAGGAGTTCGCTGCCCATCGCCGTCCGGAAGGTCGAAGCTGGACAAGATCGAACCAGGGCGGACCGACGATCCGGTCATTTCTTGTTCGAGGTCACCCGCCCATGACCGGCTGGTCGCGCTCGCATTCCTGCTGTTCAGCGCGATCGGGGCGTTATGGATATCCGCAACACCGGGAGGGACCTTCGCCGAAGGAATCCGCCAGATGCAGGCGGCGACCGCATCCTGGACACTGCACCTTCCGATCGCGATGAAGGGGCTGCCGCCAGCGCAGGCTCGTCTTCGTGGCGATGGCGTTCACGAGGGTTGCGATTGCCGCGGCGTCAAGTGAACCAGAATATCGCAACCAGCCCGGAGACGACGCCTTGCCGCGAGGAAGCGATAAAGGGAGGCATCCAGGCGAGTATCGTCTGCCCTTGCGCGTCTTCGGCGAGGTATTCGGACCGGCGCCGGCGTCACATTTGCCTCGGGCCTTTACCACGTCGATGTCCGGGGTGCGCTGCGTCGACGGTGGGCGGATGAGAACGGCCGGCAATCGGATGGGAGTGGCGCCGTCTCGAACGATTCAAACAGACGTCACCGAACGCCCGACGTCGTGAAGGCCGAGATGAGCTGGCGCTGCGCGACGAGGTAGAGCATGACCACGGGCAGGGCCGCGAGCAGCGCGGTGGCCATCAGCGGACCCCATTGGCCGCCTTGCTCGCCGGTGGTGGCGAAGAGCTTGAGGCCGATCGACAGCGTCTTGTGCTCGGTCGCGTCGAGGATCAGGTGCGGCCAGAGATAGAGGTTCCAGGCGCCGAGGAACGACAGCACCGCCATGGCCGCGACCGCGCCCCAGATATTGGGCAGCCCGATCTCCACCATCTGGCGCCACGGTCCCGCGCCGTCGATGCGCGCGGCCTCGAACAGCTCGCGCGGCAGCGACTTGAAGGCCTGGCGCAGGAAGAAGACCACGAACCCGCAATGGCCGACCGTCGGCACGATCACGCCGCTCAGGGTGTCGTAGTAGCCGAAGGCGGCGACGGCGACATAGGTCGGCAGCAGCGTGATCACGTAGGGCACGGTCATCGTGCCGACGACGATGCCGAACGCAAGGTCGCGGCCGCGAAACGTCAGCACGCCGAAGGCGAACGCGGCCGGAATCGCGAGCGCCAGCTTTCCGGCGGTGATGCCGACCGACACGATCGTCGAGTTCAGGAACCAGGTCCCGACCGGATGGAGCCGGAACGCAGCGGGGAAGTTGGCGGCGGTGGGATTGTCGGGCCACAGCGACAGCGTTGCCTGGAACACTTCCTTCGACGGCGCGAAGGCGGTGCGCAGCATCCAGGCGAGCGGGAACAACGTGACCACGCAGGCGGCGACGAAGGCGAGGTGGAGGACGAGCTGACCGCCGCGTCGTGAGGGCGCGGCATCAGTCGTAGTGGACATGCCGCTCCCCGAAGCGGAACTGCACCCACGTGACGAGCGCCACGATGGCCGCGATCAGCACCGCGACGGCCGCCGCCTCGCCGAACTGGAAATGGCGGAAGCCGCGCTCGTAGAGGAAGTAGAGCAGGTTGCTCGAAGTGCGGTAGGGACCGCCCTCGGTCAGCACGTCGACCGCGCCGACGATCTCGTCGAGCACGACGATGAAGGTAGTGACGATCGCGAAGAAAATTGCCGGCGAGACCAGCGGGATGTCGATGTCGATCGCCTGCCGCAGGGGCCCGGCGCCGTCGATCCGAGCGGCCTCCGCAACGTCCTTCGGCAGGTTCGCCAGCGCGGCCAGGAAAATCAGCAGGTTGAGGCCGAAGCTCTTCCAGAAGGCGACGGCGACGACGCTCCAGAGGGCGAGGTCGGGATCGCTCAGCCAGCGTTGCGCCGGCAGGCTCGCGGTGCCGAGCAGCGTGTTGAAGAAGCCGACCGTCGGATTGAACAGCCACAGCCACACGACCGCGGCGACTGGGAATGACAGCACCGAGGGTGCGAACAGGGCGGTGCGATAGACCCGGCCCACCGCCCTGGCCTGCACCCTCACCAGCGCGAGCGCCAGCACCAACGGCACGCCGACCTGCAGCGGCAGCAGCACGCCGAGATAGAGCCCGGTGTTCGTGAGGGCGAGATGGAAGTCGGGATTGGCGAGCGTGCCGCGATAGTGCGCGAGCCCGCGCCAGGTCGCCTCCTGGCGCAGCAGGCTCCAGTCGAAGAAGGACAGGCCCAGGGTCGAGACCATGGGCAGCCAGACGAAGACGATCGACGCGGCGACGGCAGGACCGGCGAACAGCCAGGGGGACCGGAGGAGGCGGCGTCCCGCCAGCCTCATGCCGAGACGAGCTTCTCGACGGCCTCGCGGCTGCCGCGCAGCCCGTCGGGCACCGAGACCGCGCCGTTCACGATCCTGGTGATCCAGTCGATATGCACGGTGAGCGCCTCGAGCCCGCGCGCACCCGGCCAGATCGTCTCGCTGGTCAGGCCGGCTTCCATCTGGGCATGGGCGGCCTCGTTGCCCGGCCGCACCGGGATGTCGTTCAGGGTGACATTGAGGTACCCGGTCGCGAGCCACAGCTCGAAGCCCTCGCGGCTGGCGACGAACTCCATGAACTTGTAGGCGCCTTCCTGCTGCTCCTTCACCTTGGAATAGACGGCCAGGAAGTTGCCGCCGGAATTCATCCGGCGGGGATGGCCGGCGAGGCCCGGCATCTGTATCAGGCGCAGGTCGAAGGTCGCCGCCTGGCGCACGCCCGACTGGCGCGCCGAGGACGACGCCATGACGCCGATCGCGCCGGCCTGGAAGGAGGCGATCATCTCGGAGATGGTCATCGGCTTCCACAGCTTCTCGCGACGCGGCTGCACGAACGCCTCGATGCCCTTGACCGCGGCGGGGCTGTCCATCACCGGCCTGCCGTCGGCATCGATCACGTCGCCGCCGGCATTCTGGATGAAGGCCTGGGGCAGCCACTCGTTGACCTCGTAGATCAGGCCCTGCTTGCCGGTGCGCTCCTGGAGCTGGCGCACCATCGGATAGAGCTCCTCGACGGTCCTGGGCTCGGCCTGGGGATCGAGGCCGGCGGCCATCCACTGCGTCTGGTTGATGTAGAGCACCGGGGTGCTCATCGCCCACGGCAGGCCGATCGGCACGCCGCCGACCGAGGCGAGCGGCCGGACCTGCGGGCGGAACTTGCCGAGCAGCGCGTCGGTCCGCCCGGCGCCGTAGATCTGGCGGAAATCCTGCGCCCCCAGCGTCTTGCGGGCGAAATCCCCCAGCTTCCAGCCGGTGGCCATCAGCGCCGGGCCGCGACCGGCAGCGATCGAGGCCATCGCCTTCTGGGTGATGGTCTCGTAGGTCGTGCCGTCCTGCCGGCTGACGACGGTGACGCCGGTGTTCTTCTCGTTGAACGCGCGGATGACCTTCTGCACCGGATGGTCGGCGCCCGACCAGAGATGCACGAAGTCGATCCTGGCATCGGCGCCCAGGGCATGACGCGGAAGCAGGGCAGGGGCTGCCAGGGCCGAAGCGCCGGCCAGGGCAAGGGTGCGTCGAGTGATGCGGGACATGGACGGCTCCAGCGGCAGGGGACGCCGTTCTGTCGCCCACGCCCGTGTCACGTCGATGACGGGCGGATGAACGCTACGTTGCTGCGTCGTGTGGGATGTTCGACGGCCGCGAGTGCCCCCTGATGGCCGAGCCGCCTTACATGTCGAAGGCCTCGGCGATCTCGATCGTGCCCCCGTCCTTGAGGAGCGGGCAGTTGCGCGCCTTGGCATGAGCATCTTCGAGGCTCGATGCCGAAATCAGGCTGTACCCGCTGGCGGGGTTGGCGCCGCCGCTCTTTTCGAGCGAGCCGTCGGACTTGACCGTCGCCGATTGGCCGACCGGATTGCCGCCGTCGATCACGGCGGCGCCGAGCGAGCCGAACCAGGCACCCCAGGCATCCATGACCGCCTTCTGCTCGGCCGGGTCCGTTGGCGCCTTGCCGCCATGATAGACGAACAGATACTTTGCCATCTCGCGTCTCCCTTGGTCTTGCCTGCAACAGGCCCGCCATGACTAGCGCGTCGGCACCGCACCGACGATGGCGAGTCTGATGCCGGTAAGAGCGTCGGCACTGTCGAGAGTTCACAGGATGTCGGTGGCCGCATTGGAGTTCAGGTCGCTGTACCAGGCGCGCACACGCCTGGCCGAAGCGGGTGTCATTCCGGCCGCCGCGCCCGGTCTGCGCGCGAGCGCGCGCGATGCCGGAGAGGCGCTGCGCAGCGAGGTGTTGAAGGAGGTCCGCGGGTTTTCCGATTCCGGCAATCCGCGGGTGCTGCCCGAGCTAAGGGACCACGCGCAGGCGCACATCGATGAGCTCGTGCGCCTGTTTGCGGGCGGGGAGCTCGGCGATTTCACTTTCGTCCGCGAGCATGCGCGTCTGAGGGCCGAGCAGCGCTTTCCCCTCGAAACGACGCTTCACGCCTATCGCTGCGGCCATCGCGTCCTGTCGCGCTGGATGCGCGACAGCGCCGTGGCGTCGCGGCTCGACAATCCCGACCGCGCCATCGCCACCATTGCCGATTTCGCGATCGAGTACACCGACACCATCAGCGCCGTGATGACCTCGGAGTACGTGGCGCACATCCGCGTCGTCGCCGCCGCCCAGGGCGACCGGGACGCGGAGCTCCTGAACGTGCTGCTGGCCGGGTACGACGAGTCGGACGGTCGAATCGCGCAGTTGCTGAGGGCTTGCGGCTACCTCGAACAGCGCCACGCCTACTGCGTCGTGGCGATCCGTTCGGCCAACGCCAGCGAGATGGAGGCGCCGGAGCGAGGCCAGCGCATCCTGACGTCGCTGTCCGATCTCCTGTCCGGCACCCACATCCGCTCGCTCGCCGGCCTGCGCAACGGCGTCGTCGTCGCCGTCGCCTCGGCCGTGCGCCGGAAGTCGGGCTGGACCACGCCGCAATCGAGCCTGGCCGAGCGGCTGGCGTCCCTGTTGCTGCAATGGGGCCCGTCGGTCGTCGTCGGCGTGAGCGCCGACCATCCTTCGACCTCCGCGATTCCGCGCGCGCAACGAGAGGCTTTCGCCGCGCTGGAATTCGCCAGTGTCGACCGGCGGGTCGTGCGGTTCTCGACCCTGCCGCTGCGCAGCCTGCTGACCCATGCCGGCGGCGAGTATGTGCGTGCGACCGCGCCGGCATGGACCGCCGTCCTGCTCGACGCCGACGCCGCGGCGGAAGGCAACCTACTCAAGACCCTGGCGGCGCTCGCCGACTCGAGTCTCAATGTGCAGGCGGCCGCGCGGCGGCTCGGCGTGCACGCCAACACGGTCTACGGGCGATTGTCGCGCATCAGGGATTTGACCGGCCTCGACGGCCAGAATTTCCACGATCTCGTCGAGATGCTCCTGGCGGCGGACTGCCGGCGCCCTTGAGAACCGGCCCGGGGCCCGTTCTCAGACCCTGCGCGTCACCGTCTGCGAGCCACCACCCCAGATCGGCAGATAGCTCATTTTGTAGCCTGCGCCGCCGGTGACGATGGGATGGATGGCCTCTGGCGCCTTCGCCACGCCGTCGCCCTGCTCGAAGACATAGCGCTGGATGCGGGCGAGGTCCCAGCCGTCGTGCTTGACGATCTTCTCGGCCATCTCGAGCGGCAGCAGGAAGACCTGCTCGCCGCGCTCGTTCTTGCGGCCGACCCCCGACATCACGATCGCAGCGCGCATGCCGGTCACGATCGGCGCGAGGATCGCCTCGGGTGTGGCGCCTTCGCCGTCGCCCGGCAGCACCTCGGCGGTGCCCGAGATCCCCATCACCGTGATCGCGCTGGCCCCCTTGCCGAGGCCGTGCCGCTGGGTGAGGGTCGGGAAGGGGCCGTCATCGCGCTCGGCGAAGCACAGCGTGTACTTGCCGGGCTGACCCATGGTCGCCATGTCGCCCGTGTCCGAACGCGCGCCGCCGATATTGCGGAGGCAGAGCTGCAGGGCGCGGCCGATGCTGGCGTTGACGCGATTGCCGGGTCCCAGGCAGTTGGTGCCGGCATTCACGCCGAGCTGGCGGGCGATCGGGCCGTGCACGCAGAGCGCTACACAGGCCGTGCCGGTCGTGGTCGCGATGCCAAGCAGATTGAAGTCCGGCTCGAGCGTGGCGACCGCAGCCGTGAGCACCACCTTCATCTCTTCCGGTCGGCAGCCGGCGATCACGCATTGATAGGCAACGGACTCCGGCGTGATGTCGCCGAACATCGGCGGCATCAGGCCCAGCGACTCGGCGCGGCCGGGAAGGCCCGCTATCATCGCGTCGAGGCGCCGCTGTGTCGGCGGCACCAGCGGCAGGCCGTCCGACAGCTCGGCATCGGCCAGAATCTGCTGCGCAGCCTCCCACGCGGTCGTCTCGCCGACGACCGGCCAGCCGCACCAGTCGCTCATTGCGACCTGTCGCTCATCGGGCGATGCGCACCGAGGCTACGGTCGTGCCGCCGAACGACGGGATGAACGCCGAGTGCTTGCCCGGTCCGCCGGCCACGGTGATGTGGATATCGTCCGGGCTGCGGCCGATCGACAGCCAGTCGCCGTCCGGCTTGTGACCGGTAGTGGCGTAGGTGTCGAGGTTCTCGGCCGAGACCCGCGAGAGGTGCACGCGCGAGCGCTTCCACAGCTCTTCGCGCATGGTGTCGAGCGTGAAGCCGTCGCGCTTCAGGGTCGCGGCGTGCTCCGGCCCGATGATGACGAACATCGGACCCTTGCCGTAGATCGTGTTCGAGCCGGGGTTCGACATGCCGCCGGCGAAGGTCGTCAGCAGGCCGATGCCGGTGGTGCTGCCGTGATCGTTGAGATTGTGCGGCCCTTCGCCCGACATCACGGTGACCACATTGTCGGTCGGCGCAAAGCCGCGCTGGACGTGATACGGCGTCCAGGGATTCTCTTCCTCGTTCTCGCCGAAACAGAAGGTGTACTTGGCTGGATTGCCCTGGGTCGAACGGTCCATCTCGCCCGGCTTGGCGCCGGCCACGTTGAGCAGCATCAGGCCGAGCGCCCGGCCAATCGTGGCATTGGCCTGCCAGCCTTGGCCGAAGCAGTTCGAGCCGCAGTTGATGTTGAGCTCATGCCGGATCGGGCCGCTGATCATGACCATCGGTGCGCAGGAATGCGTGGTCGCCAGCGTACCGTGGAGATTGTAGTCGGGATCGAGCACGCCGCGCATCGCCGCCGTCGCCACCGGGAAATACTCCGGCTTGCAGCCCGCCATCACGGCATTGGCCGCGAGTGCCTGGATCGTCGGGACGATCTGGCGCGGCGGCACGGGCGGGTAGGGGCGATTGTCGCCCCGCACCGTCTCGACGAACTTCGCCACCTTGGCCTCGGTCGGGATGTAGAGCGGCATGCCGTCGCTCCAGCCCTGCTTGGCGGCAAACTCGTTGAACGCCTCGACGTCCATGTCCTCGAGGTCGATCACTTCCTGGTCGGCGATGTCCTTCATCACGTGGTCGCCTCGGTCAGTCCCTTGGTGGCGGCTTCGATTCGTTCCCGCAGCTCCTCGGCATTGAGGCCGCCGACGGGATGCTTCACCACGATCAACCGCGGCTCGACCTTGCGGGCTTTCGCCTGGGCCAGGACCAGCGGCTTGAAAGTCTCGGTGGCGATCACGTAGGCCGTGATGCCGAGCTTCTCGAGTTCGAGGCTGTCGTGGAAACTCCACGATGAACAGCTGCCTCAATCCCCTAAGGCGAGCAGCGCCGCCTTGTAGTTGGTCGCGACCTCCTGGAGCAGGTCCTTCGGGGCCGGCTGGCTGGCGCTGTTCTTGGCCAGGAACTTGATGTTCTCGACCTGGCGGTGCGCGCCGAGCTTCTCGCGAACGCCCATCAGCAGCTCGCGCGCGTTGGGCTTGGAGTTGGAGATCAGCGCGATGGCGTCGGTCTTCCAGTTGACCGGCTTCAACGTGACCTTCTCGGCGCTCGCGGCGGAGAGGCCGAACGACGGATTGTAGATGCGCATGCGGAGGTTCCTCCTCTTAACTCTTCTTCAGGGCCGACACGACGGACTGGGCGGCGCGCTGGCCGTCGGCAATGGCGTCCGACAGATAGTAGCGTGCCCCGGCCCGCACGTCGCCTGCCGCGAACACCATCGGCATCGCGGTGCGGCCCTCGGCATCGACAACGATATGCCCTGACGCGTCACGTGCAAGCGAATCCGGCAGGAATTCCGCAGCGGGAGACTGGCCGACATAGACGAACACCGCACTCGTCGGAACGGTCTTTCGCTGGCCGGCTGTCTCCACCGTGACGGACTCGAGGCCGTTGCTTCCTGCAAGGCCGACAATGCGGCCCTCCATCCGCTGGACGTCGGGCAACGTCTCGCCGGGCGTGGCGTCGATCATCGTAATCTCGCTCGCCACGCCGACGAGTTCCTTCGCTTCCAGGTCGGCCCAGCCGCCGGCCCCGGCCACCATCACCGGCAAGCCGGCATAGAGCGGCGCGTCGCAATGGGCGCAGTGCGAGATGCCGCGCCCCTCGTATTCCTCCTCGTTGGGCAGGCCGAGCTTGCCCTTGTTGAGGCCCGTCGCCACCACGACGGCGCGGGTGGTGTGCGTCTCGCCGTCGGTGGTCGCGACCTCGAATGGCCCGGTGCCCGCCACGCCGGAGACCTCGCCGAAGCCGAGCTCGACGCCCGCGACCGTCGCGTCGTCGGTCAGGCGCGAGGCGACGTCGGGACCGTTGCCGGTCTCGTCGCTGTCGTGCAGCTCGCCGAGATTGATAAGCGCGCCGCCGGGCGCGAGCTTGTCGAGGCAGGAGACCTTGAGGCCGGCCCGCGCAGCCTCGGTCGCGGCGGTCAGGCCGGCCGGGCCTCCACCGATGACGATCACGTCGTATGTAGGGGTATTCATCGCCTTCCTCATGCCAATTGACAGCCCGGGCTTCCATACCTAGTATTGCTAGGTATGGAAGCGGAAATGCTCAAGGGTCATCTCGACGCCATCGTGCTCGCCGCGCTGGAGAGCGGACCGGCCCACGGTTACGCGATCATCGAGGCGATCAAGGCCCGCAGCGGCGGCACCTTCGATCTGCCCGAAGGCACGATCTATCCCGCCCTGCACCGCCTGGAGGAGGCGGGCCTGCTGTCGAGCGACTGGATCACGCCGCCGGGCGGGCGCCGCCGGCGGGTCTACGCCTTGACCAGGAGCGGCACAGCGCGTTTGGCGGAGGGCCGCAAGGCGTGGGGCCGCTTCGCCAAGGCGGTCGAAGCCTCGCTGGGAGGAGGCCGCGCGTGGTTGGCGTGACCGGTGCCGGCGTTATCGAGGACTACGTCGCCGCGCTGAAGCGCGATCTCGACTTCGACCCGGCGCTGGCACGACGCATGGCCGATGAGGTCGACGCCCATCTGCGGGACGCCGCCGAAGCCGATCCGGCCTGGCCGTCGGCCGACGCCGAGCGGCGCGCGGTCGAGCGTTTCGGCCTGGCGCGCGAGATCGCCGCGCAGTTCGCGACCGATTCGGTGAACCGCCAGGCGCGCCGCAGCTGGATCGTGCTGCTGGCGACGGTCGCGGTGACGTTCGTTGCCATGCGGCTGCGGGTCGTATGGCTGGCCGACACCGGTGACAGCCTGTCGGTCTGGGCGCCGCTGATCGACCGCTATGCCTTCGTCGCCGCCCTCGCTGTCGGCTCGATCGGCTGGTGGATGTTCCGCCGCTCCGTCCTGCCGCTCGCAACCTGCCTCGCGGCCCTTGTCGCCTCGATCGCTGCCGGCATCGTGCGCGCCGGCCTCTTCGTCGACGGCGCGCCGCTGCCTGTGCTGCTCGCCGCGGCGGGCGAGATCGCCCTGATCGGGCTGCTACTCTTCCATGTGGTCGGCCTCGGCCGCCGACTCAAGCGGACGGCGATGCTGAGGAGGGCGGGATGAACGGCTGGCGCCTTACGGGTCTGCTCTCGTTGCTGCTGCTGGCGATGACGGCGTACCTTCTTGCCGACGAGCCCGACGTCGAGGGCCTGCGCACGGTGATCCGCGCGACGGCGCGCACCTCGCTGATCCTGTTCGCCATGGCTTTCGCCGCGAGCGCCCTGGTCGAGCTTGCGCCCGGCGCCGTCACCCGCTGGCACCGGCGAAACCGCCGCTATATCGGCGTCTCCTTCGCCTTCTCGCACGCGATCCATCTCGCAGCGCTCGTCGCGCTGGCGCAGATCGACCCCGAGCTGTTCTGGACCCTGACCAATCCCACCACCCTCGTGCTCGCCGGAACCGCCTACCTCCTGCTCGCGGCGATGACCGCGACCTCGTTCGACCGCACCGCCGCCTGGCTCGGCGCCCGCACGTGGCGCCTGCTGCACCTCGTCGGCGGCTGGTACATCTGGATCAGCTTCGCCGTCGCGATCGGCAAGCGCCTGTCGCAGGGCCCGGTCTACTGGGCGTTGATGGCCCTGCTGCTCGGCGTGGCGATCGTCCGCCTGGTCGCGATGTCCCGACGGAGCCGGCGGGCGAGGGCGGTTGCCGCCTGAGAAGGGGCGGGTGATCTTCTCGGAGTGCGCTTCCGCCGAGATTGGCGCGGCCACGATGAAAGCGGGCTGGCGTTTCCGTCGGGCCTGCTAGGATGGCCGGGCGCAGGCCGCAGCGGGGGAGAGCGACGCGTCCATGGTCAAGCAGAAGATCGTTTCCGCGGACGAAGCCGCCGCCATCATCCACGATGCCGACACGGTGTGCATCTCGGGCTGCGTCGGCATCGGCACGCCCGACGAGCTGCTGCTCGCGCTCGAGCGGCGCTTCCTCGCGACCGGCTCGCCCTCGAATCTCTCGCTGCTCTTCGCGGCGGCGCCGGGAGACGGCAAGGAACGCGGCCTTAACCGGCTGGCGCATGCCGGGCTGATCAAGCGGGCGGTCGGCGGCCACTGGGCGCTGATCCCGAAGCTCGGCGCCCTGGCGCTGGCCGGCCGAATCGAGGCCTACAACCTGCCGCTCGGTTGCGTCTCGCAGCTTTATCGCAGTATCGCGAACCACGGCCCCGGCGTGATCTCCAAGGTCGGGCTCGGGACCTTCGTCGATCCCCGCTTGCAGGGCGGCAAGCTGAACGACGTCACGGTGGAGGACCTCGTCGAGCTGGTGCGCCTCGACGGCGAGGACTGGCTGCGCTACCGGGCCTTTCCCATCCATGTCGCGCTGCTGCGCGGCACGACGGCCGACCCGGCGGGCAATGTCACGATGGAGCGCGAAGCCCTGCCGCTGGACGCCGTGGCGATGGCGACGGCGGCGAAGAATTCGGGCGGCTTCGTGATCGTCCAGGTCGAGCGCATCGCGGCCAGCGAGTCGCTCGGCCCGCGCGAGGTGCAGATCCCGGGGGTCCTCGTCGATTGCGTGGTCGTGTCCGACCCGGCGAACCATCATCAGACCTACGGCACGACCTACAGCCACGCCTTTTCGGGTCGGCAGCGCGTGCCGATGGACCGGCCAAGACCGCTCGCGCTCGACGAACGCAAGATCATCGCCCGGCGCGCGGCCTTCGAGCTGCCGCCGGGAGGCGTCGTCAATCTCGGGATCGGCATGCCCGAAGGGCTGGCCGGGGTCGCGAGCGAGGAGCACGTGCTGAAGCTCGTCACGCTGACCGCCGAGTCCGGCGTAATCGGCGGCATGCCGCAGGGCGGCGGCGACTTCGGCGCGGCGCTCAATCCCGATGCCGTCATCGAGCTCAACCAGCAGGTCGATTTCTACGACGGCGGCGGCCTCGATCTCGCCTGCCTCGGCATGGCGCAGGCGGACGCGGCGGGCAACGTCAATGTCAGCCGTTTCGGCACGCATCTGGCGGGCGCGGGCGGGTTCATCAACATCTCGCAGAATGCCCGCAAGCTCGTATTCGCCGGCACCTTCACCAGCGGCGGCCTCGAGGTCGCGGTCGAGGACGGCAGGCTGCGCATCGTGCGCGAGGGCTCGGTCCGCAAGTTCGTGGCCAGGGTGGAGCAGGTCACCTTCAGCGGCGAGCGGGCGGCCGCGACCGGCCAGCCGGTGCTGTACGTCACCGAGCGCTGCGTGCTGCGGCGGACCGCCGACGGCGTCGAGCTGATCGAGGTCGCGCCGGGCGTCGACATGGAGCGCGACATCCTGGCCCAGATGGAGTTTCGCCCGCTGATCCGCGACGTGCGCCCGATGGACCCGCGCATTTTCCGCGCCGAGCCGATGGGGCTGGACCAGGTGCTGCTGGGCCGCAAGGTCGCCGACCGCCTCCACTACGATGCCGAGCGCAACATGCTTTTCGCCAACCTGCAGGGCGCCCGCATCGGAACGATCGAGGACGTCGACCTGATGCGCCGCGAGGTCGAGACGGTGTGCCGCGCCGCCGGCAAGCCCGTGACCTTCATCGCGAACTACGATGCGTTCCAGCTCGATCCGGCGGTCAGCGACGCCTATTTCTCGATGGTCGCGTATCTGGAGCAGCGCTACTACCGCTCGGCGTCGCGTTACACCACCAGCGCCTTCCTGCGGCTGAAGCTCGGGGAAAGCCTCGCCGAACGCCATCTCGCCCCGCACGTCTTCGAGACAGAGGTCGAAGCGCAGGAATTCGCGCTGTCTCAAGGTGCCGAAGCCGCCCGGCGGGAGTGACCGGAGGATCCCGGTCCAGCGCAGGCAGGCCGAGGATCCCCATCCACCGCAAGGACAGCCGATCCGCCGGTCCACTATCCGGTCGGCACACCGGGTACTCTACGTCCTCGCCCGCAGCGCCTGGCGCGTGCACAAGGAACGCGCCGTGCGCCGCCGCAAGGTGAAGTGGCTATGCGCGCGTCTGAAGCAGCTGTCGGCGATGAAGCTGACGCGCCAAGCGTTGCTCACGGATCTCGGCGATGCGCGCGCCAAGGCACCGGCCGATTGGCGCATCGTCGATCTCGAGATCGCACCACACGGCACCGCTTCATCCATACGAACCGCGGCAAGCTGCGCCAGGCCCCGCAGCGGGAAGTTTCCTGCGCAGCAGCCTGTTCGGCCACCCGCCGGCTCAGCTGTGGCAGTTCTTGAAGGCAGCCTTTCGACGAGCTGGATGCTGAAAAGGCTGAGCGAGGGCGAGAGGCTGCACAAGAAGCTGCGCACTCTCGCAACGTCGACGAAACCAACTCCGCGCGCCGCAAAGTCGGGGGGAAATCGCGCATTGCCATAGTCGGGCAACAGCAATTCCCAGTTGGAGAACACGTCAATGAATGTCTCGACCAAGTCTGTCACCGTCGGTTCGTCGACGATCGGTTCGGGAACATTGGAGGCCTGTAAAGGCGTCCACGAGATCGCCTTCGTCGACCCATCCGTTTCCGATCTCGACATTCTCCTGAAGGGCATGCGCCGCGATGTTGCGGTGACCTTGCTGTCCGCGGTCGAGCCGGCCGCGCTCCAGATGGCGCGCACGCTTGCCGGCTTGCGGGACATCGACGTCGTTCACGTCATTGCCCATGGCCAGGCCGGCGAAGTGCATTTTTCGAGCGGCGCTCTTTCGGCGGAGACTATCGACGATCATCGCGACAGCCTGTCCCGGATCGGCGCGGCGCTTTCGGCGGACGGCGAGATTCGCCTGTGGGTATGCGAGGCCGCCGGCGGCGAGCGGGGCGCGGCCTTCGTCGATGCCTTCGCTCGGATCTCAGGCGTCGACGTGGCGGCATCGAGGACGCGGATCGGGGCAGCGGAGCAAGGCGGACACTGGTCTCTCGAGGTACGGTCGAGCCGCCGGGAGCTGCCGCCGCTGACCGCGGAGGCGGTGGCTGCCTACACCGGTGTCCTCGCGACCGTCACCGCGACGAGGGAGACGGACAATCAGACGCTCACCACCGGCAACGACACGGTCATCGTCAACCCCCTCACGATCCAGGCGACGGACAGGTTCGACGGCGGCCTCGGCATCGACGCGATCCAGATCGGCGTCGCAGGAAGCATGGACGTCAACCTCAGCGCGGCCGCGAGCGACGGGGTGAACGGATTTCTCAGCTTCGAAGAGCTAAGGTTCGTCAACGAGGGTGGTTTCACACTTCAGACGGCGACCTTTGCCGCCGCGCAGTTCGGCGAGGGCAAGATCTCGACGGCCTCGACGATCGTCGCTACCGGCCAGAGGCAGGGGGTGACCGTCAAGCTGTCGCCGAATGATTCGCTCGACTTGTCGGGCCTGAAATTCTCCGGCTGGACCTCGGGCACCGACACCTTCACGATCAATGGCTCGACCGGTGCCGAGACGATCGTCGGCACCAGCCAGAAGGACAGGATCAGTACTGGAGGCGGCGGCGCGGACACGATCGCCGGCGGGGGCGGTCTCGACACATTCGCTCTCTCGGCCACCGACAACACGCTGGCATTCGGTGTCGGCACCGGGACGGACGGCAGCGTCAGCGGCTATGACACCATTGCCGATTTTGCGCCCGGCAAGACGGCAGCGACCGGCGAATCGCTGAGCTATGCGGCGCTGTCGATCGGCGCCAGCAGCCCCACCAGCGGAACCAGCAGCGGCACCACCAACGATTCGACCCTATTGGTCAGTGCAAGCAACGAGACGCTGAAGTCGCATTCGATCACCGACGGAATCATCACCTTCGACGATGCCTCGACCTTCGACAGCGCGGTCGCTCTGACCACGGCGGGCGACGTCGCGGCCGCCGTCGATTATCTCGCCGCCAACGACTGGGGCAACAGCGGCGCGACGGTTGCGTTCGTCGCCACCATCTCCGGCGTCTCTCACACCTACGTTTACACGCAGCAGTCCGACTCCCCGGGCATTGCCAACGGGTCGATGGTCGACCTGGTGAACGTGCTCGCGACCGGCATCGTCGCCAACGGCACGACCCTCAGCGTGGTCGACGCGACGGCGCCGTCGGCGCCCTCGATCACGACGATCGCGGAAAACGGCGACGGCGGCATAAACGCGACGGAGGCCGCCGACGGCACGGCGGTGGTGGTGGACCTGTCGGGCGCCGGCGCGATCTCGAACGATATCCTGACCATCAACTGGGGCAGCCGGGCGGCGACGTACCGCTTGACCGCGGCCGACATCCTGGCCGGCAACGCAACGGTGACGGTGCCATCGGCGACCATCGCGGCGCAGGGCGACGGCATCTTCGACGTGATCGCCAAGCTGACCGATGCGGCGGGCAACGTCAGCGTGGCTTCCGCCAGTGTCTCGGTGACGATCGACACCAGGGTGGCGGCGCCGACGCTTTCGCTGGCGACCGACGGCGGCAGCTCGGCTTCAGACGGCATCACCAACGACGGGACCGTGAATGTCGACGGGCTGGAGGCCGGGGCGAGCTGGGAATACAGCACCGACGGCGGGTCGAGCTGGACGGCGGGCGTCGGCACGAGCTTCGTGGTGACCGGCGACGGCGACAAGACGGCGATCGCGCGGCAGACCGATGCGGTGGGCAATCCATCGGCGGAGTCGGACACGCTGAGCTTCACGCTCGACACCACGCCGGCGGCAGCGCCGACACTGGCGCTGGCGACCGACAGCGGCAGCTCGGACTCCGATGGCGTGACCAACGACGGCACGGTCGACGTCGGCAACCTGGAGGCGGGGGCGAGCTGGGAATACAGCACCGACGGCGGGTCGAGCTGGACGGCCGGCGTCGGCACGAGCTTCGCTCTGACCGGCGACGGCGCGAAGGACGTGATCGTCCGGCAGATCGACGTCGCGGGCAATCCCTCGGCGGACTCGGACACGCTGAGCTTTACCCTCGACACGATGGCGCCGACGGCGGCAGTGGCGATCACCGCGATTTCGACCGACAGCGGGACGGCGGGCGACTTCATCACCAACGACGGCACGTTGACGGTCTCGGGCACGCACGGCGTGCTGGGCGCCGGCGAGAAGGTGCAGCTCAGCAGCGACGGTGGGGCGAGCTGGTCCGACGTCACGACCGGCGATGCCACGACGTGGAGCTTTACGGACGGCGCGATCCACAATTCGAGCGTCACCTATCTGGCGCGGATCGTCGACGCCGCCGGCAATGCCGGTGTCATTGGCGCGGCCCGGACGGTGATAATCGACACCGCGGCGGATGCGCCGACCCTTGCGCTGGCGGTCGACAGCGGCAGCTCGGGTTCGGATGGCATCACCAACGAGGCGACGGTGAATGTCGGCGGCCTGGAGGCCGGGGCGAGCTGGGAGTACAGCGCCGACGGCGGTTCGAGCTGGATGGCGGGCGTCGGCTCGAGCTTTACGCTCGACGGCGACGGCAACAAGACGGCGATCGTGCGGCAGACCGACGTGGCGGGTAATCTGTCGGCGGCCTCGGGCACGCTGAGATTCAAGCTCGACTCCACGGCGCGTGCGCCGACGTCGCTGAGCCTCGATCCGGCCGACGACTCGGGCGCGAGCGACGACGACGGCGTCACCCGCCGCGCCACGGGACTGACGATCGGCGGCCTGGCGGAAACCGGTGCGACGGTGTCGCTGTTCGACGACGCGGACAACAGCGGCGCCATGGACAACGGCGAGACGGTGATCGCCACGACCGTGGCGCTGGCGGGCGCCTTCAGCACCGACATCTCGCTGGCCGAAGGGTCGCACCGCTTGCGCGCCTTCCAGACCGACATCGCCGGGAACGTGAGCGCCGCCTCGGGCGCCCTCGACCTCGCCGTCGACACGACGGCAGCGGCACCGGCGCTTTCGCTGGCGACCGACAGCGGCAGCTCGGGCGATGGCGCAACCAGCGACGGCACCGTGAATGTCGGCGGCCTGGAGGCGGGCGCGAGCTGGCAGTACAGCACCGACGGCGGCGGCACCTGGACGGCGGGAACCGGCACGAGTTTTATGCTGCTTGGCGACGGCGCTCATGAGGCGATCGCGCGCCAGACCGATCTGGCGGGCAACCAGTCGGCCTCGTCGAGCGCGCTGAGCTTCGTGCTGGACACGATGGTGGCAACGCCCACGCTTTCGCTGGCGACCGACAGCGCCAGCGCTGACGGCATCACCAACGACGGCACGGTCGACGTCGGCGGCCTGGAAGCGGGGTCGGGCTGGGAGTACAGCACCGACGGCGGCAACACCTGGACGGCGGGCACCGGCACGAGCTTCGAGCTGGTCGGCGACGGAACGAAGAACGCAATCGTTCGGCAGACCGACGTTGCGGGCAACCTGTCCGCCGCGTCGAGCGCGCTGAGCTTCGAGCTCGATACGGCGGCCGTGGCACCCGCGTCCCTGAACCTCGATCCGGCCGACGACTCGGGCGCGAGCGACGGCGACCGCGTCACCCGGAACATGACGGGGCTGACGCTCGGCGGCCTGGCGGAGACCGGCGCGACGGTGTCGCTGTTCGACGACGTCGACGGCAGCGGCGTCCTGGACAATGGCGAGACGGTGATCGCCACCGCCGTGGCGGCAGGGGGCGTCTTCAGCACCGACATCTCGCTGGCGGAGGGGCTGCATCGCATCCGCGGCTTCCAGACCGACGTCGCCGGCAACACGAGCGCCGCGTCCGGGGCACTCGACATCACGGTCGATGTGACGGCCGACGGCGGCGAAGCGGCCACGCTGACGATCGACAACCCGTTGATCTCCAGCACGGAAACCGCGGTGGTCACGGTCGCCGGGCTCGACGGCGATGCGGCCGGGGTAATCACCTTCACCGACATCGACGGGAATTTCGTCACGGCGGACGTCAGCGCAAACGGTCAGGTCCTCAAGGATTTGAGCGGCCTGGCCGACGGCAAGATCGTGACGACGATGGCGATCGTCGATACCGCCGGCAACACGGCGACTGTCGCCGCTGTCGGCAATCCCGTGTTGAACGTCGCGCCCGAGCTGGTGGTCAGCCTTGACCAGTACAACCGGTTCAGGCTCACGGACGAAATGAAGGATGCGGCCTTCACCAGGGTCACGCTCGAGGCCAAGGGCACCAGCCTGGCCGCCCTTGACCCGGTAACCGGCTTCGCGGAGATGGGGCCGAACGGTGTCGATGTCCTGAAGGCGAGCACCGGCAGCGTCGATCTGAGCATCGCGCAGTATCAGGCCCTCGGCACGGTCAGCCTGACCGACGGCGATATCGTGACGCTGGCCGACACGGGCGCCGATCTCGCCGCGCTCCTTGACGGCGGCGCACCGGCCGACGTCGATGCCCTGAACGCCACGGACGACAGCATGGCGCTGGACTGGGCCCGGTATCAGAACCTCGGCACGATCGCTCTCGACAAGGACGACTCCGTGTCGCTGTCCGACGAAGGGGCCACGTTGAGCGCCCTGAGCAAGACCGCCATTGCGGGGCTGGCCGCCAGGCTCGTCGACGGGATGTCGTCGATCGCCGGCGGGGTGTCGTGGACCATCCAGCAGTTCAACGCCCTCGGCAGCGTCATCCTGTCGAGCGACACCGGGCTCACCTTGAACGGCTCGGCCGACAAGGACACCTTCAATTTCTCCCGCCAGATCCTCGGCGCCGAGGATCGTGTCATCGGCGGCGGCGGAGCCGACAGGCTCGTCCTTTCGGGCGACTACTCGGCGGGTCTCGCGTTCGAGGCCGATACGCTCTCCAGCGTCGAACAGATCCAGCTCGGCGCTGGCCGCTCCTACGACGTCACGACACACGACGACACTGTCGCCGCCGGCAAGGATCTGCTCGTAAGGGGCTTGGCCCTCGGCGCGGGCGACTCGCTGATCTTCGACGGCTCGGCCGAGACGAACGGAACGTTCACGTTCAAGGGCGGGGATGGATCGAACGTCTTCACCGGCGGCACCGGTGGGGATTCGATCGAAGCCGGCGCGGGGACCGACACGCTGCGCTACACATCGGCCGCGCAATCCGGCCTCGGCAGCGGTTACGGCAGCGGCTACGACACCGTGAGCGGCTTCGACGGATCGGTGGATCGCTTCGCGCTCGCGGACTCGGTGGTGTTCGATGAAGCGGGATTGGCCGGCAAGCTGAACAAGGCGACCTTCAACGAAACCATCCAGGCGGCGCTGGATGGGCTCGAGGCCGGCCATGCCGCGATCTACACGGCAACGTCCGGCCTGACCGGTGCGACGTTCCTGCTTGCCAGCGACGTCGGAGGAACCGGCGATCTCGTCGTCCGTCTGAACGGTTCGGCGAACATCTCCCACCTCAGCTTCACGACAGCCTGAAGCACGACCGCGTGGCAGTCCCCCGGACACGTCCCGGGGGCTGCTGTTGCAGTCGACGGAACCGTCCAAGGCTACCCCGCGACCGCAAGGAATGCATCGTCGTCAGAATCCCAGGCCCTGGACCTCCCGGGCGACACGCCGGGCGACGATGGCCTGTCCTTTCTCCGTCCAATGTCCGTCGCGCTTGCGATAGGTCCCGCGTTCGCCTTGCAGGTCCTCGCGCAGCCGGACGAGCCGCAGGCCGGCTTGTTCCGCCAACGCCACGAGCCGTTCCTCCCGGTCCTCGCAGATGTAGTTCCAGGCGTGGCTGCGCGGCCAGGGCTGCCAGAATTCGTTGTATTCCGCGTCGACGCTGGCGACCGGCACGAGGAAGGTCTTGACGCGGACGCCGCGCGACGCTGCCAGCCGCTCGATGGCCAGGATCCAGGACAGGGTGGCGTCGATCGCGGCATCCGGGGTTATGGCGCGCGCCTGCGCCACGTTGGACGGCACGGGGAACGTTCCGGTCTCCCAGACCAGCAGGCTGTCGAGGGTCCAGCCGAGCAGGAATTCGGGCTCGGCCGTTCCATCCGCGAGGTCGCGCCAGAAGCGGTCGTTGCCGCGCGCAAGAACCTCCTCGATGGTCTGCGTCGACAGATGCGGCTTGTGGTACGCCTTCATGTGTCGGCTCAGCTCGCCGAGGGCAATGGCGCGGGGTTGCTGCGCGATTTGCCAGAGCCGTGTTTCCTCGTCCGGCGGCGGCCGCCGCTGCCACGGCGCCTCGAGGGCCGGCCACCGGTTCCTGACGAGCCAGCGCGTGCGCGGCATCACGGCTCCAAGCAGCGACCCGCCTTCGGAGTCGCCGATCAGGGGCGGGACTTCGGATCGGCCGAAGCCTTCTCCGGCGAGGACGAAGTCGTTGCCCGCGTAGACAAAGAGCAGCACCACATCCGGCGACATCGCCAGGCCGACGTCGCGCAGCCGGTAGTAGTAGCTCGGCAGGTCCGTGGCGGAGATGCCGAGATTGACGGCTTCCACGCCATCGAGCAGCGGTTCCACGCTTGCCGGCAAGGAGTGCCGGGCGAAGCTTGCCTCGACGAAGCTGTCTCCGATCATGACCGCCCGGGCACGGTAGGCCGGATCCTTCGCGACGCTCCGCTCCCTGTCGCGCATTCCCCAGCCGTTGAACGGTTCTGCCATCCAGGGACGGGACGCGTACGGCTCGTTCGTCGCGACGATCGGATTGACCGGCGCCATCCACCGCAGCGCGCGGGCCGGCCAGGCCGGCGCGAAAAAGGAGGCGAGCGCTTCGATCCCGATCAGCGTCGTGCCGCCCAGAATTGCCGCGAATACCACCGCAAACACCGCCCGCCGTCGGGCGCTCGGACGACGCTCCATCACGGCCCTCCCTCGGCGCACGTACGCAGTCAGCCGCCCACCGTCCAGGGATCGATCACGGCGAGTCCGGCCGCCCTGAACGGGCCTGTGTCGCGGGACGCCACGGCAAAGCCGTGCGCCGCGGCAATCGCTGCGATGTAGCCGTCGGGCGTAGGAAAGCGGTTTCCGACCCGGCGCGCCCTGACCGCGAGATCGGCATAGCGCCGGGCCGCCTCGGTATCGAACCGCAGGATCCTCGTGTCGAACAGATCCACCGCGGCGGCGAGCGCGGCTTCGAGAGTGTCCTTGCGCCGGCCCCTGGACAGGATGCCGATGCCGAACATCAGCTCGGCGACGGTGACGCTCGACAGAAACAACGTCTCCGCCGCCTGGGCATCGAGCCAATCGCGGACAGCCGGGTGCGGCTCGGGTTTCATCGCTTCCGAGACGACATTGGTGTCGATCAGGATCATCCGAGGCGCATCGGCTCGGCGGGCCGGGTGTCGCGCGCTTGCTCGAGCGCCTCGACATCGGCGTTCCTGAGCCCGATCTTCCGGCTCATCTCCGACAGAGCGGTGCCGAGCCGCAGCCGACGCTCCGGCCGCACGGCAGCTTCCAGAATGGCGCGCATTTCCGCTTCGGTGCTGCGATTGTGCCGCGCCGCGCGCACCTTCAGGGCACGATGCGCTTCGTCGGAGAGATTGCGGATGGTGACGGCGGCCATGACGGCGTCCTCGGGAGTCGTTGAGTGGGGCGCTATCAATATGCGGCAAGTGATATCACTCTTCAATATCCGGCGCTCTATGGTCATTCTCCCGCCGATTGACATGCGCTTTGCACGGCCCATCTACCCAGCAGCTCGGGTGCGCCATCGCGGACAGGCGTGAGCCCCGAGAGCGAGGTATTCATGATCAGGAGACAAGCCGTGTTTCCGGCCGGACGGCGCGCCCTGTACGACAAGTACAAGTACTCCGCCGCGATCCGGTCGGGCGACCTCCTGTTCGTCTCGGGTCAGGTCGGATCGCGGGAGGACGGCTCCCCCGAGCCGGATTTCGAGAGACAGGTCGAGCTCGCCTTCGAGAACCTGACCGCGGTGCTGCAGGCCGCCGGCTGCAGCCACGCCGACGTCATCGATGTCACCACGTTCCATACCGATCCCGAAGCCCAGCTCGAGACGGTGCTGAAGGTTCGCGACAGGTATCTCGGCGAACCGCCTTATCCGAACATCACGGCCGTCGGCGTGACCTGGCTTTCCGGCTTCGATTTCGAGATCAAGGTCATCGCGCGCGTCCCTGTCGGCGGCTGAAACGACGGGGGAGGGGACGTGCAGGATCTGGAACGCAACAAGGCGAACGTGATCGCCTTCTACCGGCTGATGTTCGACGAATGCAGGCCGGCCGAAGCCGTCGAGCTGTATGTCGGGGACGATTACATCCAGCACAATCCGCATGTCGCGACGGGCAAGGACGGCTTCATCGCCTACTTCGAGCGCATGGCGCGCGAATGGCCCGGCAAGCGGGTCGAGATCAGGCGGGCGATCGCCGAAGGTCCCTACGTCGTGCTTCACTGCCTCCAGCACTGGCCCGGCGACCACGATTACGCGGGGATCGATATCTTCCGGCTCGACGACAAGGGAAGGATCGTCGAGCACTGGGACGTGCTGCAGGTCGTCCCGCAGCAGGCGGCCAACCCGAACGGAATGTTCTAGCGGAGTCGGGAAAGCTCGCGCGAGACGGCTTTCGGCGAAGGGCACGGAGAGAGCGATGGCCAACCAACGCAACTTCAGCCGGCAGGAACTGCTCAGGCTGCTCGACCGGCTGGACGACGTCGATCCCAGGTCCATGCCCGACGTCATCGTCGGCAAGTGGGCCGTCGCCGATCCCGAGGTGCGGCGAACCATCGAGGAAGAAATCGACCGCCTGCCCAGACGGAAGAAACCCAAGTGACCGTTGCGGACTGTTAGATGTTTTGATCCTTCCTGGACGCCAGAGCCAGTTTCTCGACGAGGATGTCAGGGATCGGCCGGCTCGGCGAGAAGGTGACGCCGGTCTTGGTGGCTTTCAGCCCGGCCCCGGCGATGTCGCCGGCATGCGACTTGATAGCGGAAGCAGGCAGGTACAGGCCGCATTGCCTGCTGAATGCCGCATAGCCGGCGACGATCGATTTTCCGATCCTGAACCCCGGCATCTTGTACGCGATGACTTCCTCGGCGTCCGGCAGCACGCGCGCAAGCTGGGCCCGCAATCGAACCAGCAGCGGGCGCAGCTCTTCCGGAGCCGCCGCGATGTAGGCGTCATGATCGGCGAACATGGTCGGCGCAGGCTAAGGCTCGCACGACATCCAGGGCAAGCGCTCGTCATGTGAGCTCATGAAGCTGGGAACACGGCTCTCACAGGCGCCAACTTTGGCTACAGCAAATGTCATGGGAGGTTTATCCCACAATTCTCGAATTCGCGAGAATGTGGGATAAAGCGCCGGCGGACGACCGCGAAACTACGCCCAGCGGCAGTCGCGGCGACGCGATTGATATTGCCGGGCGAGGGTAGTCTCCCCCGAGTATGCAAGCGGCTGGGAGCGCGGCTCTCCAGAGCCGCTCATGGAGTGGCGCAACGCAAAGGTAGAGCGGCTCTGGGGAGCCCCGCTCCCAGCATGCCAAGACGAAGACGGGAATAGCCGATGGCTGGGGGCGATTACCGCCCCAAGAGCTCAACCGATGTATCGCGCCTTCCGTCGACCACGCGCAGGATGGTCGCGACCTCACCGGCGTAGTCGTAGATGATGACGTACGGCGACACGACCCGAATGCGCGCGTGCGGACCGAGCGCCGGCCGCGGGGCGCCTGCTGCCGGAAATTCCGCGATATAGCGACATCGTCTTGAGCCTCATGCCGTAGCTTCGGGCGACTGCACGGCCTGCCACCTGCGAAAGCATCGCCAGGATCTCGCGCACATCGAGCCGGGCAGGGGCGGCTACGACGAGACGCGCCATCAGGACTTGAGCGAGCGCAGGACCTCGTCGATGTCGGCGGCCGCCTCTTCCAGGGTCGATGTCTCACCGCGGGCGACGGCCGCCCGGGCCTCGTCGACCTGGGGCGTGGCCCTGGCGAGGTCCGTGTCGTCGACGATCATGCGCTCCGCGATGAGCTGGCGAACGGCGTCCTCGGCCGACTGGAATTCGCCCCTGGCGATGCGCGTCTCCAGCCACCGCTCCTGATCGGCGGGCAGGGTGATGTTCATGAGGCGAATATAGCCCGACTGGTCCACGATTTGCACCCGCGCCGTCCTCGGGTAGGCTCCGATGTCGCCGGCCGCGGTGAAGTTTGTCGCCGTGGTTTCCCTACCGACTTCCTAGCCCGGCCTGTGTCGCCAGTGCGTTCGTGAGCCGTGGTTTCCCTACCGACTTCCCATTGGTAGGCTGCCTGCCGGCGACAGCATGGAGCCCCTGACGCCGTGGTTTCCCTACCGACTTCCCATTGGTAGGCTCCTGATCGACACCCTCATGTCCGTGCTGCTGCCGTGGTTTCCCTACCGACTTCCCATTGGTAGGCTCGAGGCTCGCCTCGTGAGCGCCCAGCCCGCGCCGTGGTTTCCCTACCGACTTCCCATTGGTAGGCTCGCGACGCGGCGCGCTTCTACAAGGCCGCTGCCGTGGTTTCCCTACCGACTTCCCATTGGTAGGCTCCGGGTCGCCGCTGAATGGGCCCGTATCCCTGCCGTGGTTTCCCTACCGACTTCCCATTGGTAGGCTTCTCCACCCGCCACCCTGCTAGCTCCCCCTGCCGTGGTTTCCCTACCGACTTCCCATTGGTAGGCTGATCGAAGCTGGCTTGTAGAAGTAATGCAGGCCGTGGTTTCCC
>JAHCJV010000030.1 GCA_026126105.1 Enhydrobacter sp. | reverse complement strand
AAGAAGGACGGACCCTGCAATTCGAGATGCCAGTAGAGCCGCTGGCGAAGCTCGAAGGCGGCATCGACGCCGACCTCACGCACGAAGCGGCGTCCGGCATTGAAGGCCGCATAGCGCAGCACCATCAGCCCGAGAATCGCGAGCGCTGGCATGGCAAGCCGCATGTCGCCCGCGGCGATCCGGTCGATGCCGAGCTTGAGGAAGAGCGGCATGAAGGCTTCGAGAAGGCGGCCGAGATTGATGAGCGACATGCCGCCCCAGAAGCGCCACTTGTGCTTCTGGACGAGCGGCACCAGCCGCCAAAGCGGGTGTCCGCGGACTTGTCGATCCACTGGCGGCGAGGGCGATTCCACGGGGGAAAATCCGCTCTTCGGCGAGGGTGCTGCCCGCGCCACATTAATGCCGGTGCCCTGCCCGAAGGCCGGGAAGGGCTGTGCTTCCTGGGAGTTTGACTTCGTTTCTTCGACTATACGCGGGCCTGAGCGATTCGGAAGCGGGGTCGCCCTGCAATCGTCGCACAGCCGTCATGGAACTGAGGTAGCAGCAGGTGAGAAGCGGGTGATGCCGCCCGCGGCCCTTAGGAGCGGAGTTCCGCCTTGCCAGACAGCTATGCCGAAGCCGCCACCGAAACGCTCAGGCCCGCCGCGCGCCAGGAAGTGAAGAAGAGACTCGGCGCGGCGGTGCATCGCCACAAGCCGGTATCGCGGGCCGGGCTCACCGAGCGGCTCTTCACCTGGCTCTTTACCGGTCTCGTCTATCCGCAGATCTGGGAAGACCCGGAAGTGGACATCGAGGCGATGGCGCTGACGCCGGACATGGAACCCGATACGCGGATCGTCGCAATTGCCTCCGGCGGCTGCAACGCGCTCTCCTATGTCACGGCAGCGCCTGTGCGCGTGACCGCGATAGACCTCAATCCGGCGCATGTGGCGCTTGTCCGGCTGAAGCGGGAGGGCGCGCGGAGCCTTCCTTCGCATGACCATTTCTACCGCTTCTTCGGCGAAGCCGATTCGCGCGAGAACCTCGCCGATTATCGCCGCTTCCTGCAGCCGCGGCTCGACGAGACGACACGCGCCTGGTGGGACAGGCGGCCGATGGGGCTTCGCCGCCGCATCTCGCTCTTCTCGCGCGGCTTCTACCGCCACGGGCTGCTCGGCTATTTCATCGGCTGGGCGCATCTTGCGGCGCGTCTTTATGGCGTCTCCTTCCGCGAATTGCTGGAGGCACCGGCGCTGGACGGCCAGCGTCGCTTCTTCGATCAGAAACTCGCGCCGCTTTTCGAGCGCAAGACGATCAAATGGCTCACCACACGTCATTCGACGCTCTACGGCCTCGGCATTCCGCCCGCGCAATACGAGGCTCTGGCTGGCGGCACCGATATGCGACACGTGCTGCGCGCGCGGCTCGAACGGTTGGCCTGCGGCTTCAGCCTCGACGACAACTACTTCGCCTGGCAGGCGTTCGGGCGATGCTATGCCGCGGATGCGTCGGGGCCGTTGCCCCCGTACCTGCGCCGCGTGCATTTCGATGCCGTGCGGGCGCGGGTCGACCGGGTCGAGGTGCTGAACCAGTCGATCACCGAGTATCTCGCCGGCTGCCCCGATGCGTCGCGTGATCGCTATGTGCTGCTCGACGCGCAGGACTGGATGACCGACGCGCAGCTCAACGCGCTCTGGCGTGAGATTTCCCGGACCGCGCGGCCCGGCGCGCGCGTGATCTTCCGCACCGCCGCCGAACCCTCGTTGCTGCCGGGCCGCGTCGACGACGTGCTTCTCGGCCGCTGGCGTTACGAGACCGCGCAGTCGCAGGCGCTCACCGCGCGTGACCGATCGGCGATCTATGGTGGCTTCCATCTCTACGCCTTCGACGGCTGAGGCATGAGCAACCTTGCAGCATCCGAACTGATGGACCGAATCTATTGCCGCCAGCGCCACGTCTACGATGCCACGCGAAAGTTCTACCTGCTCGGGCGTGACCGGTTGATTCGTCGCCTGAATCCCCCGGCAGGCGGCAGGGTGCTCGAGATCGGCTGTGGCACGGCCCGCAATCTGATCGTGGCAGCACGTACTTATCCCGACGTTCACTTCTTCGGTATCGACATCTCGTCGGAGATGCTCGGTACGGCACGGCGTCTCGTCGCGCGCAAAGGCCTGGCCTTGGACATCCGACTTGCCCGTGCCGATGCCACGACCTTCGATCCGGCGTTGCTGTTCGGCGTACCGGGGTTCTCACGCATCTTCGTCTCCTACAGCCTGTCGATGATGCCGGGCTGGCAGGCCGTGCTCGAGCGCGCGCTGTGTTGGGTCGTGCCTGGTGGCGAACTGCACGTGGTTGATTTCGGTGGTCAGGAGCGGTTGCCGGGGTGGTTTCGGCTCGGTCTGCGGCATTGGTTGCGGTTGTTCCATGTCACACCGCGTGACGCCCTCGAGTCGGAACTCACTCTGCTCGGCCTTCGGGCTGGAGCGCTGACTGTTTTCGAGCGGCCATTCCTGGGGTACGCCCAGTATGGGATTTGCCGTCGTCTCGGTGACTAAATCTCGCACGGCGGACGGGCATTGGCAGTGTCGGCTCCCGGTGCTAACCCAGCAAATACAATCGTTGTGCCGGGAGTAGCCCAAGATGACCGAAGCTTTCATCTGCGACGCCATTCGCACCCCTGTCGGCCGCTACAATGGTGGGCTCGGCGGCATGCGGGTCGATGATCTGGCGGCCCATCCCATCAAGGCGCTGATGCAGCGGAACGCCAACGTCGACTGGGGCGCCGTGGACGACGTCATCTATGGTTGCGTCAACCAGGCGGGTGAGGACAACCGAAACGTTGCGCGCATGGCGGGCCTGCTGGCTGGCCTGCCGGTTGAAGTCGCCGGCGCCACCGTCAATCGGCTTTGCGGCTCCGGTCTCGAGGCCGCAGGCCATGCGGCCCGCGCGGTGAAGCTCGGCGAGGCCGACATGATGATTGCCGGCGGCGTCGAGGGCATGACCCGCTCGCCCTATGTCATGGGCAAGCCGGAAGGGCCGTTCGACCGCAACATGAAGCTCGAGGACACCGTGCTCGGCTGGCGCTTCGTCAATCCCAAGATGAAGGCAGCCTACGGCATCGATCCGATGGGGCAGACAGCGGAAAATGTCGCGACCGAGCATCAGATCAGCCGCACCGACCAGGATGCCTTCGCCTATCGTAGCCAGCGCCGCTGCAAGGCCGCGCAGGACCGCGGCTTCTTCGACAAGGAGATCGTCAAGGTCTGCGTCAAGAAGGGCAAGGCCGAGGTGATCGTCGACAAGGACGAGCATCCGCGCGGCGACACGACGATGGAGACGCTGGCGAAGCTGTCGGCTGCATTCCGCGAGGGCGGCTCCGTGACGGCCGGCAATTCGTCAGGCATCAACGATGGCGCCTGCGCCATGATCATTGCCTCGGAGTCTGCTGCCAAGGCCAACGGGCTGACGCCCCGCGCCCGCATCCTGGGCGCGGTCTCCGCCGGTGTGCCGCCGCGGGTCATGGGTATCGGCCCCGTGCCGGCGACGCGCAAGCTACTCGCCAAGCTCGGCATGACGACGAAGGATTTCGACACGATCGAGCTCAACGAGGCGTTCGCCGCACAGGCGCTCGCCGTGTTGCGCCAGCTCGGCCTCCCCGACGATGCGGAAAACGTGAACCCGAACGGCGGCGCGATCGCGCTCGGCCATCCGCTCGGTGCCTCTGGCGGCCGCCTGATGATCACCGCCCTCAACCAGCTCGAGGCAACGGGCGGCAAGCGCGCGCTGACCACCATGTGCATCGGTGTCGGTCAGGGCATCGCGTTGGCGCTGGAGCGCGTCTGATTCGGCGGCTGCCAGCGGCAACCCTCATCCTCTTCTGGACCGGTCAGTAGAAGTAGGCCGTCAGGCGGCGACGCCGAGTTCGACCCCCGCCTGGCGCATCTCGGCCAGCATTTTCTCCCGGCTGCCGTCGAGGTCGATTGCCGCGGTCCCATCGACCGCCACAGCGACATCGAAGCCGGCGTGCCGGGCATCGAGCGCTGACCACGCCACGCAATAGTCGAGCGCCAAGCCGCAGATCACCAAACGGGTGAAGCCGCGCTCCTTGAGGTAGCCATCGAGTCCTGTGCGCGTGATGCGGTCGTTCTCGCGGAAAGCCGAGTAGGAATCGATGCCGGCATGGAAGCCCTTGCGCACGATCAACTCTGCCTTGATGACGTTCACGTCAGCATGGAACTCGGCGCCCGGGGTGCCTTGTACGCAATGCGCCGGCCAAAGGGTCTGAGGACCGTAGGAAAAGCTTGCGGCGCTGAACGGCTGTGCATCCGGCCACGAGGTCGCGAAGGAGGCATGGCCACCGGGATGCCAGTCCTGGGTCAGCACGACATGGTCGAAGCGGCCGATCAGGCGGTTGACCAGCGGCACGATCGCGTTCGCTCCCGGCACGGCGAGCGCGCCGCCGTCGCAGAAATCGTTCTGCATATCGACGACGATCAAAGCCTCGCTCGACATTCCGATCTCTCCCTCAATTTGCCGGTATGTCTCCCAATGCCTGCTCGCTCTCGAAAGACGCAATCCACGACTCCAGCGAGCCACCTTCGATTGCGCCGCGCAGGCCACGCATAATGTCCTGATAGTAGTGGAGATTGTGCCAGGTCAGCAGCATGGCGCCCAAGATCTCCTCGCTTCGGATCAGATGATGAAGGTAGGCGCGGCTGTGATGCGTGCAGGCGGGGCAAGCGCACTGCTCGTCGATCGGCCGCGGGTCGTCGCGATGACGCGCGTTGCGCAGGTTGATCTCGCCGCGCCGGGTGAAGCCTTGCGCGGTGCGGCCAGAGCGTGTCGGCATCACGCAGTCGAACATGTCGATGCCGCGCTTCACGGCGCCCACGATATCTCCCGGCCTGCCCACGCCCATCAGGTAGCGCGGCCTGTTGCCGGGCAGTTGCGGCACGGTCCTGTCGAGGGTGGCGAACATCATCGCCTGGCCTTCGCCGACGGCAAGGCCGCCGACAGCGTAGCCGTCGAAGCCGATATCGACCAGCTCCTGCGCGGATTCTGCGCGCAACGCAGGATAGATGCTGCCCTGCACGATGCCGAACAGTCCGTAGCCCGGCCGATCCTCGAAGGCGCGTCGGCCGCGCGCCGCCCACTTCATCGACAGACGCATTGACGCGGCCGCCGCCGGCTCATCGACGGGCCAGGTCGTGCATTCGTCGAACGACATGGTGATGTCGGCATCGAGCAGGTTCTGGATCTCGATCGAGCGTTCGGGCGTTAGACGATGCTGCGAGCCGTCGCTGGGTGAACGGAACGTGACGCCGTCGGAATCGAGCTTGCGAAGATCCTTCAGCGACATGACCTGGAAGCCGCCCGAGTCGGTGAGGATCGGCCCCGGCCAGTTCATGAACCTGTGCAGTCCGCCCAGTGCCGCCACCCGTTCTGCTCCCGGCTTCAGCATCAGATGGAAGGTGTTGCCGAGCACGATCTGCGCGCCCGTCTCGGCGACCGATTGGGGCATCATGGCCTTTACCGTACCCGCCGTGCCGACAGGCATGAAGGTCGGCGTCTCGACAGTCCCGTGCGCGGTCGTCAGGCGGCCGCGCCGCGCGGCGCCGTCGGTGCCCATGAGGTCGAAGGACAGGCTCATCGCCGCAACAAACAGCAATCGCCGTAGGAATAGAAGCGGTATCGCCCGGCGATCGCGTACGCATAGGCGCGCTTCATACGCTCCAGCCCCGCGAAAGCGGAAACCAGCATGAACAGGGTCGAGCGTGGCAAATGGAAGTTGGTCAGCAGCATGTCGACGACCTGGAAGCGATAGCCCGGTGTGATGAAGATGTCGGTTTCTCCGGCCCAGGCGCGCATCGGCCCGTCCCGCGCCACCGATTCGAGCAGGCGCAATGCAGTCGTGCCGATGCTGACGACGCGCGTCGCTGCGGCGATGGCGTCGGCCGTCGCCTGCGGGACCTCGCCCCATTCGGAATGCATGACGTGTTCGTCGGTGTCGGCGACGCGGACCGGCTGAAAGGTGCCAGCGCCGACATGGAGCGTGACGCTGGCCGTGCGGACGCCGGCGGCATCGAGGGCCGCCATGAGCTCGGGCGTGAAGTGCAGGCCGGCTGTAGGTGCGGCGACGGAGCCGTCGACCTTGGCGAACAGCGTCTGATAGTCGGTGCGGTCGCGCGCATCGGCCGTGCCGCCACGGATATAGGGCGGCAGCGGAACGGCGCCCGCTGCCTCAATGGCAGCCATCAGGTCTACGCCGCCGCGGTCGAAGACGATCTCGATCGTCCCGTCGTCCTGCTTGGCGGCGACGCGGCCGCCCAGGACGCCGAACGTCAGGGCATCGCCCACCTTGAGACGCTTGCCGGGACGGGCGAAGACCAGCCATCGATCCGAACCCTGCTGACGGATCAGCAATGCTTCGACTCGGCCGCCGCTCGCCCGCGTTCCGAGCAACCGCGCAGGGATCACCTTGGTGTCATTGAACACCAGCAGATCGCCGGCCTGGAGCAGGTTCGGCAGCTCACGCACGGTGCGGTCATGCAGGGCGTCGCCCGTCACGTCGAGCAGGCGCGCCGAGTCCCGGGGGGAGGCGGGCCGTTGCGCGATGAGATCGGGTGGAAGGTGAAAGTCGAAAAGATCGACCCGCATTGAGCTCAGGCCGTACCAGTATCCATCATTTCGGCCTCGGAATCGTCCGACGGCGACGTGCCGGTGTCGAGCAGCGCGACGAAGCGATGCACGCCGTCGACCACGGTCCGCTTCACCCGCGCGCGGGTCTCGAGACAATGCAGATGCGCCAGCGTCTCGCCGAAGGCGAAGACGACCTGGTTGTTGTCGAGATGGCGCGGGAACAGCACCGGCACCATGTCCCAACCCGTCGAGCCGCGGGTGCCGGTCCGGGCGATCGCCGCGGTGATGTCGTTCAGCCGGGCATCGTGATGGGCCACGAGCTGGTCGAGCCGCGTATGCATGCCGACGAAAGGAAAGCCATGGCTCGGCAGCACGAGGGCGTCGGCCGGCAGGCGGCGGAAGCGCGAGAAGCCGTCGAGAAACCACGTCAGCGCATCTGCGAATGGCTCGTTCGGCCACACGCCGACATTGGTGCTGATCTTGGGCAGCACCTGGTCGCCGGCGATCAGCACATTGAGCTCGGGGCACCACAGCGAGGCGTGTTCGGGCGCATGGCCGCGGCCGACGATCACGTCCCAACGATGGCCGCCCAGGGTAATCGGATGGGCATGGATCAAGCGCTGGAAAGACGATGGCAGCGGCGCCACGCCCTTGGCGTAGCCGCCTTTGTGGCGGTGGAACAGGGGGATGCTCGCGACCGGCACGCCGTTGCGCAGCAGATGGGCCGCGCGCATGTCCTCGTTTTCGATGAAGTCGTTGCGGGCAGCGACGGCGCTCATGTATTCGCCGAGCGTCATCAGCAGCGGCGCGTTCCAGCGCTCGCATAGCCAGCCGGCGAGACCGACGTGGTCCGGATGGAGGTGCGTTGCCACGATCCTGATCACCGGTTTGCCGCCGAGCTGCTCGGCGAAGATCTTCTCCCACAGCTCGCGGGTGGCATCGGTGTTGATGCCGGTGTCGACGATGGTCCAGCCATTCTTTTCGTCGATCAGCCACAGGTTGATGTGATTGAGCTGGAAGGGAAGCGGCATGCGCAGCCAGTAAATGCCGGGCGCGACATTCTTTATGACGCCGGGATCCGGGACGTCGCCACAGGGAAAGCGGAGCTGGGCCAGCAGGCGCTGGGAGTCGGTGATTGCGTCGGGCATGGTGTCACCCTAGCGGCCCACGGGGCCCAGTGTCACGGCCGTGGAATGCCTGCCCGCCATGCGATATCGCGCCGGCAAAAGCCTTCCGGCCAATCGATCAGATCCACGGCTCGGTAAGCCCGCTCTCGGGCTTCCTGCACGGTCGGTGCCAACGCCGTGACGTTCAGGACGCGGCCGCCGTTGGCCAGAATCCGACCACCTTCGGCCTTCGTCCCGGCGTGGAAGATCTCGACACCCTCGACCTTCGCGGCCGCCTCCAGACCGCGGATTTCGCTGCCTCTGGCGTATGCGTCCGGATAGCCCTTGGTGGCAAGGATCACTGTCAGTGCCGCATCGCTCGACCAGCGCAGGTCGAAATGCTTCAGGCCGCCGTCGGCACAGGCCATCAGCGCCGGCACGATATCCGACTTGAGGCGCATCATCAGCACCTGGCACTCCGGGTCGCCGAAACGGCAGTTGTATTCGACGAGCCTCGGACCGGTCTTGCCGATCATCAGCCCGGCATAGAGCACACCCTTGAACGGCGTGCCCTCGTCCTTCAACGCCTTCACTGTCGGCAGCACGATCTCGCTCATCGCGCGGTTGAACGTCGCCTGATCGAGAATCGGCACCGGCGAGTATGCACCCATGCCGCCGGTGTTCGGTCCCTTGTCGCCGTCGAAGGCACGCTTGTGGTCCTGCGCACCGGCAAGGGGTAGCACGTGCTCGCCGTCGGACAGCGCGAAGAGGCTGACCTCCTCGCCTTCCATGAATTCCTCGATCACGACTGCGGCGCCGGCAGCACCGAAGCGATTGCCCGACAGCATGTCGCGCACCGCCTCTACGGCCTGAGCGACGGTCTCGGCCACGATCACGCCCTTGCCGGCGGCGAGCCCATCGGCCTTCACCACGATCGGGGCACCCTGCCTTGTGATGTAGGCCTCGGCCTTGGTGAGGTCGGTAAAGCGCTCGTAGGCGGCAGTCGGAATATTGTGCCGCTTGCACAGCTCCTTGGTAAAGCTCTTGGAACCTTCGAGCTGGGCGGCTTTCTTCGAGGGCCCGAACACCTTTATGCCGGCCGCCGTAAAGGCATCCGCCATGCCGGCGACCAGCGGCGCGTCCGGCCCGATCACCGCGAAGTCGATCTTTTCGCGCTGGGCGAGGGAGACCTGCCCCGGAATATCCTCGGCGCCGACGTCTGCGCACTCGGCTACCTGGGCGATACCGGCATTGCCGGGTGCACAGAACAGCTTCGTACACAGGGGCGATGCGGCAATCGCCCAGCAAAGAGCATGTTCGCGGCCGCCGCCGCCGACAACCAGAATTCGCATGGCTCGGCTTTGACCACAGTTTGCGCCAGTCCGACAAGCCGCTAGGCTTACCGCAACAATGGAAAACCTCGATCCCCCGTCGATTGTCGGCAACGTACCGGAGTTCTCTGTCTCCGAGCTCTCGTTCGCCCTGAAGCGGCAGCTCGAGGGAGCGTTCCCGCGCGTACGGGTGCGGGGTGAGATCAGCCAGCCGTCCTTTCCGCGCTCGGGCCATTGCTATTTCCGCCTGAAGGACGAGAACGCCGTGCTGGACGGCGTCTGCTGGAAGGGCACGGTGCCCCGGCTTGGCATCAAGATCGAGGAAGGCATGGAGGTGATCGCCACCGGCAAGATCACCACCTATCCCGGTTCGTCGCGCTACCAGATCATCATCGACACCATGGAGCTGGCGGGCGAAGGCGCGCTGCTGAAGCTGCTGGAGGACAGGCGCAAGAAGCTCGCTGCCGAGGGATTGTTCGCCCAGGAACGAAAGCGGCCACTGCCGTTCCTGCCCGAGGTGATCGGCGTCGTGACATCGCCGTCGGGCGCGGTGATCCGCGACATCCTGCACCGACTCGCCGACCGTTTCCCGCGGCGTGTTCTGGTCTGGCCGGTGTCGGTGCAGGGCGAGAAGGCAGCGGGCGAGGTGGCGGCGGCGATCGCCGGCTTCAATCACCTGCCCGTGGAAGGGCCCGTACCGCGCCCAGGTGTGCTGATCGTCGCGCGCGGCGGTGGCAGCCTCGAGGATCTCTGGGCTTTCAACGAGGAGATTGTGGTGCGTGCCGCCGCCGCCTCGACGATCCCGCTGATTTCCGCCGTCGGCCACGAGACCGACACCACCCTGATCGATTTCGCCTCCGATCGCCGCGCGCCGACGCCGACCGCCGCCGCGGAGATGGCGGTCCCCGTGCGTGCCGACCTGCTGGCGCAGACGCTGGATTTCGGCCAGCGCACCATGGCCTGCATGACCCGCGCGCTGCGCGAGGCCTCGACCGAGCTGAGCGGTCTGGTGCGCGGACTGGGCGATCCGCGCCGCCTGATCGAGGAACGCCAGCAACGGGTCGATGTCAGCGGCGAGCGGCTGGCGATCGCGACGCGCGCGCTGGTCGAGCGGCGTGGCCATGAACTTGAACGCGCACGCCTTACCAGTCCAGTCGCGGTGATAAACGCCAAGGAGCAGCTCCTTGCGAGCGAGGGACGCGCACTCGACGGCGCAATGCGGCGCTTCAAGGGCGATGCCCTGCAGAAATATGCCCGCGCCTTCGATCGGCTCGAGCAGTTCGGCGCCCGCCTGCAGCGGCATTCGGCCGACCTGCTGCAGCACGGCCAGCGCCAGGTCGATCAGATCGGAAAGCTGCTCGAGAGTTATTCGTTCCACTCGGTTCTGAGGCGCGGCTTCGCCCTGGTGCGCGACAAGGACGGCCAGCCAGTGCTCGCCGCGGCGGGCCTGCGGTCGGGTGACACGATCGGCATCGAGTTCGGCGATGGGGAGGTGCGCGCGCGGATCGGCGACGGCACTGCCGTCGGCACGCCGCGTTCCGCTCCTGTGCCGCGCAAGCGCGACACCGGTGGCGGCAATCAAGGATCGTTGTTGTAAAGGGGGAAAGAATGTCCAGTGCGCCTCTGTCGGCGGAAACCACAAAGAACTTTCTTTATGCGAGCACTGCCACGGTCTCGATGCAGATGATGAAACGCGGCTTCCGCAACTGCGCGATCGCCGGCGTGAAGCCGCTCAATCCCAAGGCGGCGCGGCTGGTCGGACCGGCTTACACGTTGCGCTACATTCCGAGCCGGGAGGATCTCGACAAGCCGCCCACCCCCGCCGATCCGCCGAGTGCGCAGCGCGCCGCGATCGAAGAGACGCCGGCCGGCCACGTGCTGGTCATCGGGACCGAGGGCAACACGCGCTCGGGCACGCTGGGCGATATCCTTGCCTTGCGCCTCAAGGTCCGCGGTGTCGCGGGCGTGCTGAGCGATGGCGCGATGCGCGACTCGCCGGTGATCGGCAAGTTCGACTTTCCCGTCTATTGCACCGCCGCCGCTGCGCCTCCCAGCATGGCGAATCTGCACCCCGTCGAGGTCCAGACGCCGGTCGGCATCTGCGGCGTGCCGGTCTATCCGGGCGACGTGATCGTGGCCGACGAGGACGGTGCCATCGTCGTGCCGCGCCATCTCGCCGACGAGGTCGCACGCGATTCCTTCGAGCAGGAGCGGCTGGAGAAGTTCGTCGCCATCCGGATCGGCCAGGGCCGCGAGATCCCCGGTGTCTATCCGCCCAACGACCAGACCAAGGCCGATTACGCCGCGTGGATCAAGGCCGGCGAGCCGGCTGACTGGCCCAAGTAAGCGGCAGCGGACCGCCACTCGCGAGATAGACTCCGGCGCTGATCACGGCGATGCCGATCCAGTCCGTCAGGCTCGGCCACTCGTGCAGAATCGGAATCGCGAGCAGGGCGGCGATCACCGGGCCCAAAGAGATGAAGGCCGCTGCGGCGGACGGACCGATCAGCACGATCGCGTAGCCGTACATTACCATGGATACCAGGGCGGTCAGCACTCCCTGATAGGCACCCTGCCACAGCACCTCCTGCCAGGGGGCGGCGAGCAGGCGCTGCGGCCCGACGAGCATCAGATAGATCGGGAGGTAGGCGATGCAGGAAGCAACGGCCGCGATGGCCGTGGCATGCAACCCGTCGAGGCGCGAACGGCGCAGCACGACGGAGTAGATGGCCCACAGGACGGTCGCCGAAACCAGAATCAGATGGCCGACGCTCTGCCGGCCGAGGGCAAGGGCACTCACGCCGGCAATTGTGACCGCGCCGACCACGATAAGGGCGATGCCGGCCTTGCGGGTTCGCGGCAGCCGCTCGCCGAGCATGACCGCCGCCACGATTGCCGTGGTGAGCGGGAGCACACCCTGGGTAAAGGCGCTGGCGTGAGACACCGGCGCAAAGATCAGCCCCGCGCCGACGGAGAGATTGTACGCCGCGCCACCGCCGACCGCGATCGCCAGCAGGCCCGGCCAACGCAGACGGTCGAATGCCCAGCCTCGCCGCAGCACGACCGGAAGCAGGATCGCGCCCGCTACCGCAAAGCGGAGCGCGATGAGATCGAGGACACCAAGATTGGCCGCCATGCCGACCCGCATCGCCACCAGCCATCCCGCCCAGATAAGGATCGTTCCCAACGCGCACAGCGCACCGAGAAGGAAACGCGAGGTATCGCTCGCGGGCGCGGGGCGGAGCGGCATCGCATCAGCATAGCAGCAGCGAAGAGCGCGCGTCCGATCTCAAAGCGCGGCGAGATCGCCGTATGGCTTGGTGATCAGCTCGAGCAGATGACCGTTCGGATCCTCGAAATAGACGCCGCGACCGTTCCAATGCCGATTGATCTTGCCGGGCTGCTCCTTGTGCGGATCGGCCCAATAGGTAAGGCCGGCCTTCTGGATGCGCTCGAAGGCCGCATCGAACTCCGCATCGTCGACCAGGAATGCGTAGTGCTGCATCCGCACATCCCCTTCGCCGTCAATGAAGTCAAGCGTGACACCGTTGCTGGTCTTCACAGGAATGAACGGACCCCACTCGGCGCCCACCGGAACGCCAAGCATATCCCCCAGGAACTTCGCCGAAGCGCGCTTGTCCCTTGACCAAACGATGAGATGGTTTAGCTCTGGCATCGTCAGCCTCCGTTGGCCAAATCTGGGCGCACGGAGGCGGCTCTTCAAGACGCTGCGTTCGGGACCGCGCGGCGCTTGAGGGGGTGCCAACTGCCGCGCGGGATAGGGCGAAGCGCGTCAAGGAACTGGGCTGCGCACCGAGCCCAGGTGAAGGTCTCGGCGTGAGCGCGGCAGTCGGCTGGCTTGCAGTGGATAGCGGCGAGGCAGGCGGTGCGCAGGTCCTCGTTCAGCGCGCCTACTTTAGGCGTGGTGACGATGTCGAGCGGGCCGGGCACGGGATAGCCGGCGACGGGAACGCCGGAGGCAAGCGCCTCGACCATCACCAGGCCGAAGGTGTCGGTGCGGCTCGGAAAGACGAAGCAGTTGGCCTGGGCGTAACGCGCCGATAGCTCGTCCGCGCTGACCGAGCCGAAAAAGCGAGCATCCTTGAAGCGGTGCTGCAGCTCCTTCATCTGAGGGCCGCCGCCTACCACCCACTTCGTGCCTGGCAGCTCGAGCTCGAGGAAGGCCTTGATGTTCTTCTCGACCGCGAGCCGCCCGGCATAGAGCCAGATCGGCCGCGGATCCGGGAGTTGCTTGCGAGGCTGCGGCTTGAAGGCGGTGATGTCGACTCCGCGCGACCACGGCACGAGGTTCTTGAACCCGTGCGTGGTCAGCTCGTCGCGGATCGATTGCGCCACGACCAGGACGCCTGCGGACGGCGCATGGAACCAGCGTACGAAGGCGTAACTCCAGGCCAGTGGTACCCGGATGCGCGCGTGGACATATTCGGGGAAGCGCGTGTGATAGGCGGTCGTGAACGGAATGCCGTGTTTCCGGCAGAATCCACGCGCCGCCCAGCCAAGCGGTCCTTCTGTCACGAGATGGATCGCATCGGGCGCGAACAGCTTCAGCATATGGCGGAGCCGCGAGGCTGGGAATAACGAGAGGCGAATCTCGGGATAGGTCGGGCAGGGAATGGTGCGGAAGCGGTCTGGCCCGAACACCTCGACCTCATGGCCGTCGGCCTGCAGCAGCCTGGCGATGGTCTCGATCGTGCGCACCACACCGTTGATTTGCGGGCGCCAGGCGTCGGACACGATGGCGATGCGCAACCTGGCTACTCCGCCGCAAGCCGTGCCGGAGCGTTGTACGGTATCGCCGAGTTCTCGCGCGCGACCTCTTCAGCCCAGTGCACGATGCGCAGGCGGCCCTCGAAATCCTCGACCAAGGCCGTGCAGCTCTCCACCCAGTCCCCGTCGTTGCAGTACAGGATGCCGTCGATGGTGCGAATCTCGGGGTGATGGATGTGGCCGCAGACCACGCCGTCGACGCCGCGCCGCCGCGCCTCGCTTGCGACGGCGTGCTCGTAGTCCGCGATGAACTGCACCGCGTTCTTCACCTTGTGCTTGAGGAAGGCCGAAAGCGACCAATAGTTCAACCCAAGCTTGCGGCGCCCCCAGTTGAATACGGTGTTGAGGCGCAGCGCCGCTGTATAAGCCCAGTCGCCCAGTTTCGCGAGCCACTTCGCATAGCGTACGATACCGTCGAACTGGTCGCCGTGAATCACCAGCAGCTTCTTGCCGTCCGGCGTCTCGTGAATCCATTCTTCCTCGACCCGCACATCGCCGAAGGTGAGCTGGCAATACTGCCGCGCGGCCTCGTCGTGATTTCCGGGGATGTAGAATACATTGGTGCCTTTGCGCGCCTTGCGCATGATCTTCTGCACAACGTCGTTGTGCGGTTGCGGCCAATACCACCACCGCTTGAGCCGCCATCCGTCGACGATGTCGCCCACGAGATAGAGATATTCCGACTCGTTCCTCCTCAGGAAGTCGAGCAGCATCTCGGCCTGGCAACCGCGCGTCCCCAGGTGGATGTCCGAGAGGAAGATCGCACGATGCCGGGCAGCGTGGTGAGGGCGCTCGATGGCAGTCATGTGGATAAGGAATCCGACGACACTAAATCTGTCGTGCGCGATTGCACGAACCTCAGCAGATTGTGTATGGGAGCGATTGCGTGCCAGTGAATCGCTTGTGACGGTTGGATGACATTCACATCTCCCAAAGCCGTATTGCTGATCCGGAACCCGACGGCGGGGCGCCGACGGCGTGGGTTGGTCGATGCTGTGGTGCAGCACGTGCAGGCCGCGGGATGGACGGTCGATCTCGTCGATACGGCGGCGGTGGGCGATGCGCGTCGAATTGCAGAGTCCTGCGATGCTGGCCGATATGCCGTGATTGCGGTTGCGGGCGGCGACGGCACGATCAACGAAGTGGTAAACGGCCTGACGCGGCGCGGTCCGGGTGCTCCGCCGCTTGCCATCGTGCCGCTCGGCACCGCCAACGTGCTGGCTTATGAACTGGGCCTCGATTTCAAGGCCACTTCGCTCGCGCATACCATCATGTCTGGCCGTGCCGTTCTGGTTCATCCCGGTGAAGCGAGCGGCGGCGGCTCTCCGCGCTGCTTCTCGCTAATGGCCGGGGCGGGCTTCGATGCCAAGGTAGTCGCAGGGGTGAGCGCGCGGTTGAAACGCCGCCTCGGCAAAGCCGCTTATGTCTGGCGCTCGCTGATCGAAGCGCGGCGCTACCGGCCAGTGCGCTATGTCGCCGAAGTTGATGGCGTGCGCCATGAGGCGGCGTCAGTAATCGTTACGCATGGCCGGCACTATGCCGGGCCCTACGTTGTCGCACCCAACGCTATGCTGAGTGAGCCGCTGCTTCATGTCTGCCTGTTCGAGCGGTGGGGGCGCTCCCACACGCTCCGCTTCGGCTTTGCTCTGCTGATGGGATGGTTGCCGACAGCGTATGGTTACCGTGTGATCCCGGGGCGCGACATCAGAATTTCCGTTCTGAACGACGCCGGCGAAGGACGCCGCCAGCCGGTGCAGATCGACGGCGACGACGCGCTCACGCTTCCAGTGTCGATCAGTGTCGGGGTTGGAGCGATTCGCATGTTGCAGCCGGCATAGCGCACCTTCGGGAGGAATCTGGCGATGTTCACTTCTTTGCTGCGTTCGGTGGCCGGTTTTGCCGCGACGGTAGTCGTCGCTCTGTCGAATTCGGCGACGGTGTTGCACGCGGCCGACCTTGGGAGGGAAGACGAAATCTCGATTCGGGGCGTCATCGTCGCGGCTGACCCGAGCACCCGGATGATTATTGTCGAGAGCCCCGAGCGCGATACGCTTTCCTACCGTGTGCTCCCGACAATGGGGGCCTCGTCGGCTGGCGATACCTTCAGTCGTCTGCGCCCGGGGGTGACCGTTGACCTGCGTTACTATCGCGTCGTCGACCTGCTGGTCGCCAAATCGACTCCCGAGATCGACAAGGAGGCCGCGACGCTAGTCTCCGATCCGGCACGGGGGCCCGGCATCCTGGGCACGGGTACGCGCGCGCGGCTCTGGGCGCTCTCGGGTACGGTGATTCGTACCGATCTGTTGGCCAAGAAGATCGACATTGTCACGTCCGACGGCGGCATCCCCTATCGCACGCCGTGGATCAAGTCTGCCGAAGGCCAGAAGGTGCTCGCGACGCTGAAGCCGGGCGACAAGGTCACGATGGTGTTCAGCGAGCGCACCGCCTTCGAGGTCGTGCCGATCAACTGAAAGCCGGTTGCCTCAGCGCACGGTGCGCTGCAGCCGCGCCACCATGTCCGGTGTGGGATGGCCGTCGGCGGGCAAGCCCGCCTGCTTCTGGAACAGGCGCACGGCCGAGCGCGTCTTGGGACCGAGAAGTCCATCCGCCTCGTCGGTGTAGAAGCCGAGCTTCGCAAGTCGTGTCTGGATGTCGACGATAGTGTCGCGCGCCAGCGGCGCGTCGTCGGCCGGGGCAGATTGCATGACCGTCGGCCCGCCCGCGATCTGCTGGGCCAGGATGGCGACCGACAGCGCATAGAGCGTCGAGCGGTTCCAGTTCATCACCGCCTTGAAGTTCGGATAGAGGATGAAGGCGGGGCCGCGCCAGCCAGCGGGCAGGATGATCTGAGACGGCTCGTCGCTTGTCGGCAAGGCGCCGCCACCCGCGCGCTTTACGCCCATTGCGGCCCAGGCGCGGACCGGCTTCTCGACCGTAGTGTCGGCCTGATCGAGAGGGAAGCCTTGCGGCAGGATCACCTCTTCGGCTGCCGGGAGGCCCGGCTTGAAGCCGACGCCGCGGAGAAAGTTCGCCGCCGACGCGAAGGCGTCGGGCATGCTGTTCCAGATATCGATGCGACCATTGCCGTCGCGATCGACCGCCCACTTGGTGAAGGTCGAGGGCATGAACTGCATGTTGCCCATCGCGCCGGCCCACGAGCCCTTCATTTGCTGCGTCGTCATGTGGTTGTTCGCCAGGATGCGGAGCGCCTGAACTGTCTCGTTGCCGAAGAACGCCTGCCGCTTGGTCATGCAGGCGAGCGTCGCGACCGAGCGCAAGGCGGAGAAATCGCCCATGAAGGAGCCGTAGTTGGTCTCGACGCCCCAGAAGGCCATGAGATACTGCGGCGCCACGCCGTATTCGCGCTCGATCTCGCGGAGCAGACTGCGGTATTGCTGGAGTTTCTGCTGGCCTCTCGCAATACGGTCGGGCGTCACCGCATTGCCGATATACCTCCCGTAGGTTTGAGAGAATTCAGGCTGGCGGCCGTCGAGATCGATTACCTTGGCGTCAGGCGTCAGGCCCCGGAAGGCACTGTCGATGGTAGCGGTCGGAACGCCTTGGCGCGCCGCTTCGCTCCGGATGTTCTGCAGGCAGGACTGGAAGTCGCTCTGCGCCAGCGCAGGGGCTGTGACGAGCGCCGTCGTTGCGGCCAGAAGGACGAGCTTGGGGGAGGGGAACATATGCTGATTCTATCATGAACCGGCGATCGTCATCCCTTCGATTCGTACCGTCGGCGCATTTGTCGAACTCTTGAACTGCAGGTCGTTCGCGGCGGTCATGTTCAGGAACATGTCCTTGAGATTGCCGGCCACGGTGAGGCCGCTCACCGGCCAGGCCTTCTTGCCGTTTTCGATCCAAAAGCCCGAAGCGCCTCGGCTATAGTCGCCGGTGACGCCGTTCACGCCAAAGCCGATCAAATCGGTAATGTAGAGACCACTTTTTATGTCAGCGATCAGCTCATCTGGGGAAAGCGTGCCCTTCTCCAGATAGAAATTGGAGGTGCTGCCGCCCGGCCCGTGTCCGGTCGGCGGGAGATTGAGCTGGCGCGCCGAAGCGAGATCGAGCAGCCACGTGGTCAGATTGCCGTCGTCGATCACTGCCCGGCGTTTGGTGGGGAGGCCTTCGCCGTCGAACGGCCGGCTGCCCAGTCCGCGCTTGCGATGGGGATTGTCGATGATACGGACGCCTTCGGCGAAGATCCGCTGACCCAGGCTGTCCTTAAGGAAGGACGTACCGCGGGCAATGCCACGGCCGTTGATGGCGCCTGCAAGGTGACCGAGAATTCCGCCCGCAAGGCGGCGATCATAGACGACCGGCACACGCGCGTTGCCAGCCTTGCGCGGGTTGAGCCGCTCGACGGCGAATCTGCCGGCATTTCGGCCGACCTTGGCTGCCGGCATCAGGTCGTCGAAATGGATGGCGCTCGACCACTCATAGTCGCGCTCCATGCCAGTCCCTTCGCCAGCGAGCACCGCGCACGACAGCGAGTAGCCGCTGCGCCGATTGCCGCCACTGAAGCCATTGCTGGTGACCAGCATCATGGTCGTGCGGCTCCAGCTCGCTTCAGCGCCTTCGGAATTTGTTACGCCCTTCACCGAGCGGGCGGCATCTTCGGCCTCGGCTGCGAGACCCAGAAGCGCCTTGGCCGATGGTGGCCGGCGCTTGTCGTCCAGATCGAGATCCGGCCAGGTTGTGGCCAGCAGCTCCACTGGCGCAATTCCGGCGTAGGGGTCCTCCGGTACCGCGCGCGCCATGCTCACCGCACGCTCGACGAGCGCGCGCAAGGCCTTGGGTGAAAAGTCAGTCGACGAGACGGAGGCCGAGCGCTGGCCGATGAAGGCTCGCAGCCGCAGATCGCGGCCCTCGCTGCCCTCAAGTTTCTCGCGCTTCCCCATCCGCTGAGCGACCGAGATCGATTCGCCGCTGACGTAGTAGCCTTCGGCGGAATCCGCGCCGGCCGCCTTCGCCCATTTCATCAGGTCTGCCAGGAGATCGGCATCGACCCCGGGGGGCGGAGGCGGCTTGCGCGGGACACTGTTCTTCAGTTTGGCCATGTGTGCGTTCTACGCGCTGGGGCGGCCGCACTCCAGCGGCGCGTCAGTCGGGAGGGCGTCGGGCACTGGCGCCCTCCTGCAAACTACTGAAGCCGGCTCGCCCGATTGGCAGCGCAAGTCACGGCCTTGAGGGAGGCGGTCACGATGTTGGAGTCCATCCCCACCCCCCAGAGGATCTTGCCTCCGGACGTTGCTGCTTCGATGTAGCTCACCGCCTGGGCATCCTCGCCGGCTCCGGTGGCATGCTGATGATAATCGCGTACGCGGATCCTGATGCCGCAATCCTTTGCCAATGCCTCGACGTATCCTGCGATCGGACCGTTGCCGTGACCGCTGATCGCCTTCGGCTGGCCGTCGACAGTCACCTTGGCGTCGATCAGCCGGAGTTCCGGATGACCGGGCTCGGGCAAGGTCGTGTGACCGTGGAATGCGATCGGGCTGGTGTTTTCGAGGTACTCCTTCCGGAACGTATCCCAGATCAGCGCAGGCTGGATCTCCTTGCCGGTTTCGTCGGCGATCTGCTGAATCACCTTGGAGAACTCAACCTGGAGAAGGCGAGGCATGTCTATGCCGTAGTCGCTCTTGAGGATGTATGCGATGCCGCCCTTGCCTGACTGGCTGTTGATCCGGATGATGGCCTCGTAGCTGCGCCCGAGATCGGCCGGGTCGATTGGCAGGTAGGGCACTTCCCAGACCTTGCTATTCGACGACTGCAACGCCTTGAACCCCTTGTTGATCGCGTCCTGGTGGGAGCCCGAGAAGGCAGTGAACACGAGGTCCCCGCCATACGGATGTCGAGGATGGACCGGCAGCTGATTGCAGTATTCGACCGTCTGGCGGATCTCGTTGATGTTCGAGAAGTCAATCTCCGGATCGATGCCCTGCGTGAACATGTTGAGACCGAGGGTGACCAGGTCGACGTTGCCGGTGCGCTCTCCGTTGCCGAACAGGCAACCCTCGATACGGTCGGCGCCCGCCATGAAGCCGAGTTCCGCCGCTGCCACGCCGGTGCCGCGATCGTTGTGCGGATGCAGGCTGAGGATCATCGAATCGCGGTACTTGAAATTGCGGTGACACCATTCGATCTGGTCGGCATAGATGTTGGCCGAGGCCATCTCGACCGTCGCTGGCAAGTTGACGATCATCTTCTTCTGCGGCGTCGGCTGGTACACGTCGCCCACAGCCGCGCAGATGTCTCGCGCAAACTCCAGCTCGGTGCCGGTGAAGCTCTCCGGCGAGTATTCGTAAACCCATTCCGTCGCGGGATCCGCATCGGCCAGCTGCTTGACCAGCCGGGCGCCCGACACGGCAATGTCGATGATGCCTGCATAGTCCGTATTGAACACGACCCGCCGCTGCAGGGTTGATGTCGAATTGTAGAGATGGACGATCGCGCGCTTGGCGCCGCGGCAGGCCTCGAAGGTCCGCTCGATCAGCTCCGGCCGGCTCTGCGTCAGTACCTGGATAGTGACATCGTCCGGGATCATCTTCTTCTCGATCAGCTCACGGACGAAGTCGAAATCGGTCTCCGATGCCGCCGGGAAACCGACCTCGATCTCCTTGTAGCCCATCTGGACGAGGAGCTTGAACATCCGCGTCTTGCGATCGGAGTCCATCGGCTCGATCAGCGCCTGGTTGCCGTCACGCAGATCGACAGCGCACCAGATCGGCGGCTTGGTGATCACGGCATTCGGCCATTGCCGATCCTTGATCTCGATCGGCTTGAACGGAATGTATTTTTCGCCCGCGCGGGGCATCATCGGCTTTTGGGGTGACATGGCTTGCTTCGACTTTTCCGAGAGGAGATTGGGACGGACGACAACGCGACCCGCAAGGTTCCCTGCTGAGGGAGGCGGGTCAGCGAATAAGTCGAAGCGTCTTCAGTCGGAGCATTGCGGGCCAGACATTCCCCGATTTGCGGCCTCGCGTCAACCGGCTGCATAGGCGGCCGAGGGCTGGGCGACCGGCGGCTTGCGCAAGAGAAAGCTGTGGTAGGCCATCCCTCCGGAGGCGAGCAGGGACGGGATGCGCGTTCCGCCGACGCCGGTGAAGACATCGGCAATGGCCGAGAATGGACCGCCCGCGATGCGCCTTCCACCATCGCGGCGGCGGTTGCTGTCGCGACGCAAGGCCTCAATCACATTGGTCGTAATGTCTTGCTCGTGGACGATCTCCAGCCCGGAGCGCGAGATCGCAGCGTGCCAGGCGACGAGCTCGTGCGCCAGCCGAAGGTCGGTGTAGTGCAGATGGCCACCTGGACGCAGGACGCGTTTCACTTCCGCGAAAAAGCCGTCGATCGACGGATAGCAGAAAGACGATTCGACGTTGATGACCGAATCGAAGCTCTGATCCTCGAAAGGAAGTCGTTCGGCGTCGCCTTGGCGGAAGTGCAGATTGGCGACGACATGGCGCCTGTTGCTGAAGGCCACCGCCCTGCCGCTGAGATCGATTCCCACCATGCTGCGCGGTTTGAGATAACGCGCGACGTACGAGGCGCCGCCGCCACGGCCGCTGCCGATCTCCAGCACGTCGCAGCCGGCGACTGGCACCATGGTCGCGACATGATGGTAAAGTGCGATCGGATAGCGCTCGGCTTCGTCCTCCGGTTCTAGATCGAACGAACCGGTTTCGCTTTCCAACTCGGCGTAGCCGTAGTTCATCAGCGTCCACCAGCCAACGTTGCCGAAACGGGCCGCGAGCACGTCGAAGAACAAGCGCCACATGGCTCGTCGAAGGGAAGGCGTTCGGTTGAGGACCCACAAGAAAGCGTTGGCGATCATTCCTGGTACGTTTCCCCCGCGAGGCGGTTAGACGATCGCCGGCCCGACCGCAAGCGGCCCGCAAACAATGGCCCTGCATGCGCAAGGTCGTGCAAGACTGGCCCAGTCCTTTCATCCTGAAGGAATTTCGCAGGGGTCTTTGGCCTGTTTCGTACATATGCAAGTGACGTCTAAGATGCGGGAAAGGACGTGGAGGAATTTGGAATGGCGGGTCCGCTGGCCGGAGTGAGAATTCTCGACTGCACGACGGTCGTGCTGGGGCCGTGGGCCGCGCAGCAGCTCGGCGATCTCGGGGCGGATGTGATCAAGATCGAGCCGCCCGAAGGCGACACCACGCGAGTGCTCGGGCCTGCGCGCCATCCGGGAATGGCCGCCTTCTATCTTGGCTGCAATCGCTCCAAGCGCTCGATCGTGCTCGACCTCAAGCAGGAGGCCGGACGCAAAGCTTTGTTCAAGCTCGCCGAAACCGCGGACGTGCTGATGCACAACTACCGGCCCGACCCCGCTAAGCGCCTCGGTGTCGAGTACGAGGCGTTCGAGAAGATCAATCCGCGCCTCGTCTATCTCGCGACCTACGGCTATCGCGCCGCGGGCCCAATGGGCGGCAAGGCGGCCTACGACGACATCATCCAGGCGGGCTCGGGCCTCGCCGCCCTGCAGAGCGTCGTTGCCGGACAGCCGCGCTTCCTGCCGACGATCGTTGCCGACAAGACGAGTTCTAACGGGGTGGTCTCTGCAGTGCTCGCGGCCCTTTTCGCGCGTGAGCGCACCGGAAAGGGCCAGGCCGTCGAGGTGCCGATGTTCGAGACGCTGGTCTCTTTCGTGATGGTCGAGCACCTTTATGGCGAGACGTTCAAACCGGCGCTCGACACTGCGGGCTACAAGCGCGTGCTCAACAAGGAACGGCGGCCGTATCCTTCGAAGGACGGCTACTTTGCCCTGCTGCCCTACACCGATGGTCACTGGCGAGAGTTCTGCGTCCTCGTCGGTCGAGACGATCTCGCCAAGGACCCTCGCTTCCAGGGCATGGCCAATCGCCTGAAGAACGTCGAGCAATATTACGCCACCCTTGCCGGTCTCTGCGCCGAGCGGACCAACGCCGAATGGGTCGAGCTGCTGAAGAATTCCAACGTGCCGCATGGGCCGGTCAACACGCTCGATGATCTGTTCGTCGACCCGCAGCTCGAGGCCACCGGCTACTGGCAGGAAGTCGACCATCCGACGGAGGGCAAGCTGCGCATGCCGGGTATTGCGCCGAGCTTCAGCAAGACCAAGCCCGAGATCACCCGACTCCAGCCCCGGCTGGGCGAGCACAGTGTCGAGGTCCTGCGCGAAGCAGGCTTCACCCAACCTGAAATCGATGCCATGCTGCGAGCGGGTGCAACGAAGACGGCGTAAGACCGCGAACAGTTCGACATTGCGTTGCCCCGCTGGGAGGCGACGATGCTGATCCGTCCGAAGCGGCGCGATGTCCTGCGATGGGGCGCGGCGGCGGCTTTGCTGCCGGCGCCGGCGATCGGCCAGGGCGTATGGCCGAGCAAGCCTATCAGGATCGTATGCACCTATCCGCCCGGCGGACTCACCGATATTTTTGCCCGAGCCTACGGAGAGTATGTCTCGCAGAAGCTCGGGCAGTCGGTGGTGGTCGAGAACAAGACCGGCGCGGCGGGGGCAATCGGCGCCGAGCTCGTAAAGAACGCGCCGCCCGACGGCTATACGCTGATGTTCACCAACTCGACGACGATGGTCCAGAACAAGGCGCTGTTCAAGAAGCTGCCGTACGATCCGGACAAGGACTTCACCCTCGTCGCCTGGTTCAATACCGGCCATTTGCCGATGGCGGTCCACAAGGACGTTCCGGTGAAGGACGTCAAGGAGTTCGCCGCCTGGTCGAAGGATCGAAAGGTATCGGCGGCAACCTACGGTGCCGGGTCGTTCGCCCATGTCGTGGCCGAGACGCTGAACCAGAACCACGGTTTCAAGCTTGAACCTGTGCATTACCGCGGTGAAGGCGCAATGTGGCCGGACGTGGCAGCCGGTAATGTGCAGACCGCGACCGGCAGCTACGCCTCGCAACTGCCCTTCCTGCAGCAGGGCGCCGTCAAGGTGATCGCGGTGCCAACGCTCGAGCGCATGAAGAAAATGCCCGACGTGGCGACCTTCTTCGAGCAAGGATTTACCGACAAGGCATTCCAGGTGCGCGGTTGGGTCGGCTGCGCCGCCCCCGCCGGTACGCCGGAGCCCATCGTACAGCGGCTCTCAGACCTCATGATCGAGGGCGGCAAGACTGAGCGGGTGCTCAAGATCAACGACCAGTTCGGCATCGACGAGAGCGCGCGCGACCGTACCTATTTTCGCAAAGTCCTCGACGAAGAAGGACCCGTCGTGCTCGAGGTCATCAAGGGGCTGAAGATCGAGCCGGCGTGACGGGAACGAAAGATAGGCAAGGGAGAAAGACAATGATCGTTCGCCCATCGCGGCGCGCCATACTGCGCCTTGGAATGGCATCGGCCGCGGCCGCGTCCTTGCCGGCACCATCTATCGCCCAGTCCTGGCCGAGCAAGCCGATCAAGATCGTTTGCGGTTTCCCTGTGGGCGGGCTGACCGACATCTTTGCGCGCGCTTATGGCGAGGGCATTGCTCAGAAGACTGGCCAGCCGGTGGTGGTCGAAAACAAGACCGGGGCTTCGGGCGCGATCGCGGCCGAGCAGGTAAAGTCGGCACCGGCCGACGGCCACACGCTGATGTGGACCATCTCCACGACGCTGATCATGAACAAGGTGCTGTTCAAGAAGTTGCCCTACGACCCCGACAAGGACTTCGTGCCGATCTCGTGGATGGATGCCGGGCACTTGCCGACCATCCTGCACAAGAGCGTGCCGGCGTCCAACCTGAACGACTTCGCGCAATATGCGCGCAACGGCAAGGTGTCGCTCGGCACTTACGGAGCGGGTTCCTACAGCCACGTTGCGGTCGCCGCGTTGAATCGCCATTTCGGGCTCAACATGGAGGCAGTTCACTACCGCGGTGAGGGCCCGATGTGGGTGGATGTCGGATCAGGCGCGATCCAGGGCGGCAGCGGCAGCTACGCCGCAGCGTCCAGCGTGCTGCAGACCGGCAGCGGTCGGGCAATTGCGGTACCCACCAAGGTCCGCATGAAGAAGCTGCCCGACGTGCCGACCTTCTTCGAGCAAGGCGTCACCGACGTGGCATTCCAGGTACGCGGCTGCATCGGGCTGGTGGGACCGGCGGCGATGCCGAAGGAGATCGTGCTCAAGCTCTCGGACATGATGGTCGAGCTCGGCAAGTCGGAGCGGATCCAGAAGATCCTGGTCACTTTCGGCATCGACATGGCAGCGCAGGACCACGTCTACTTCGAGAAGTACCTTGCCGAGGAAGGCCCCATCTGGATCGAGTTGGTGAAGGGCCTCAACCTGGAGCCGCAATAGCCGCAGGCACTCGAAGGCGGGAATCTCATGCCGATGGCTTCCCCGTCTTGCGCTGGGTTTCACGACGTAACGTCGCTGGACTGAGGCTCTCGGCCGCCTCGTCGCGCATCGGATCGGCTGGCCAGACGGCCAAGACGCGCAAGGCATCGATGATGTGATAGAACGAGCTTGCGGGCGCGGGCTCGTCAACCCAGCTGCCATCACCCAGGAGCTTGTCGCGCCAGAGCCCGCGGATCGGCGTGTCGCAATAGAGCATCAGGGCCCTTCCCGCGGCGATCGCGTCGGCCAGATAGCGCTGCCGTTCCCCGCCGGACGCGGAGCGCGCGAGGATGAGCGCCGCCTTCAGCCATTCGGTCTGCGACCAAAGCCGTGCCTTGGGGTCGTTCAAGGTCAGGTCATCGAGCAGCTCGAAGATCACGACGCCGCGCTTGGGATCGACGCCATGATCGGCGCCGTAGCGATAGAGCCGCCGCGCGACCTTGCGCGCGTCCTCGCGGCCCCGATGAAGGGCCCAACGCTCGAGCAATCCGGCCCATTCAAACAGATGGCCTGGCCACACAAGGCGTCCCTGCAGCCCGGCGGCGGGCTTCCAGCTTGCGTCGAAGTTTTCGAGCAGCAGTCCGCCGCGGGTCAGGAAGCGCGTGAGGCAGAGCTCGGCGACCTCGTCGGCCAGCGCGCTCCAGCGGGCGTCGGACGACAGCTTTTCCCAGGCGAGAGCCGCTTCCAGCAGGTGCATGTGCGGATCGGTTTGGAAGAGGCGGTCGTCGGCAAATCCGGTGTAGCCGCCTGCCGGACCGCGGCGCTCGGCATGCAGTCGTTCGAGCACCGAGAGGGCGGTCGGGGCCAGCGCAACGGGGTCGGCGGTCGCCATGGCAAGCATCGCGAAGGCCTGCTCGTAGACATGCGGCGCGGCTGGCGAGGGCGTGCCGTCCCTCAGCAAGGCGTTGACGAACAGGCCGTCCGGCCGGCGATAGCGGCCGATGTAGAAGTCGAGTCCGTGCCTGACGGCCTCGCGCCACGGCCCGCTCCAGCCCAGCTCGCCGGCGACCGCGTAGGTGAAGATCTGCCGCGCCTGGACGCGGGCGCGGCGCTCGCCCAGCACCGGTTTCCCCGCGAGATCGATCGCCTCGTGGAAGCCGCCGACGGTGCGGTCGGCGCCGACCTCCCACCAGATCGGCAGGGCGTAGTCGAGCAGCCAGTTGAGCAGATGCTCGCGCACCCGGGCGAGCTCGGACTCGATATCGGTCGTCATGGCGCCAAGCTCGCGCACCGGCCGTCGCGGTGCAAGCCGGCAGCGCAGGCGCCCCGGTTTCTCGTGGATAATGCCCGCATTCAAACGCAAAACCGCCCGCGATGGCGACCATCGCGGGCGGCTTTCTCAGGTAAATGCCCCGGATTCTTACGCAGAAGTCGGGGAATTCTCGGTCGCCGGCGGGCGGCCGCGGCGCTCGTTCATGAACTGGTCGAACTCGGCGCGGTCCTTGGCCGAGCGCAGCCGGTCGAGGTAGTCGCGGAACTCGCGCTGCTCCTCGTCGAGCTTGCGCAGCGTCTCCTCGCGATACTCGTCGAAGGCGACGTTGCCGCTGGAGTTGCTACCCCAGGGACGGCTGCGGCCGCGCCAGCTGCGGTACTCGTCGCGGCCGCCGGCCTGCTGCGAGCGGCCGCAAGAGCCATTCTTCCACCAAGACATGCGTCCACTCCATTTCAGGTAGATCAGAAGAGCGAGGCCCACGGGCCAGAACACGATGAAACCCAGCACCACAAGGGCGATCCACGCGGCCTTGGGGATGTCGTCCAGTTTTTCCATCATCAGGCCGTAATTCACGGAGGCCTCCTTCTTGAGATGTTAACGATGTAAATGTTAACGACATTTACATTGGGTATCGTGCCGGGCGGAGTCAAGCCCGCCCCAAACATTTTTAGGCTCTCGCCGGAAATCCCAGTCCTTGCAGGTAGACGAGCATCGCCGACTCCAGCAGCTCCTCGGCCGACATCGGCAGGCTGCGGCGGCCGGCGTCGCCGCGCCCGAACAGGGAGGCAATCCCATGCGCCAGCGACCAGACGTGCAGGCTCATCATCAAGGCCGGCGGCCGCTTGCCGGCCGGCAGCATGGCGACCAGGCCGTCGGCGGCGGTGCGCAGCACGGCGAACGCGCGGTCGCCGGCGGCCCGCAACTCCGGGTTGACGTCGGGCGGCAGGCCCGATTCGAACATCGCGGCATAATAAGCGGGCTCGGCCCGCGCGAAGGCGAGATAGGCCCGGCCGACATTGTTGAAGGCGGTGAGCGCGTCCGGCTTGCCGTTCGCCCAGCCGGTCGTGAGCATCGCCTCGAAGCGCACGAAGCCCTCGCGCGCCACGTCCGCGAGCAGCGCCTCGCGGTCGCGGAAGTGGCGATAGGGCGCCGCGGGCGAGACGCCGGCCGACCGCGCGGCATCGGCGAAGGTGAAGCCCGCCGGCCCCTTCTCCTTGATCAGCTCGCGCGCCGCCTGGATCAGCGCCTCGCGCAGATTGCCGTGATGATACGCGCCGTCGCGGGCGCGCTTTTTCCAACTCATGTTAAGGGCTTTTACATCAAAGCAGCGAGCGGCAATAGGCGACGAACGCGATGGCTGCGTCGCGGGCTTCGGATGCATCGATTGCGTCGGGAGCGACATCGTAAGCATAGTCGGACATGAGCCGAACGTCTTCCGCGTGATTGAACGCCCGGCCGAGAGATCGGGCGGTCTCGCCCTTCAGGTACGGCTTCAGGGGACAGGCTCATCGTCTGCGACAGGAAGCGTTCTGCCTTGGTCAGACGCTCTTCTGCCTCGGGAGTCACGCGGCCACGCCATCCTCATAGACGTTTTTCAGGAAGGACGAGTGTTCGACGGACCGTGCCGAGTCTATTGCCATGGTCTGTACATGTTGACCGTATTCCATCATCAGATCGAAGCCGATGTCCGACAGGATTTTCCGATCCTCGCGGGTGGGGGCGCCTCGAAGGAAAATCGCCACATCCCAATCGGAATCGTCACGCGCATCGCCGCGTGCCCTCGAGCCGTACAGCATCACGCGCACGATCCGCCCGGGCAGCGCCTGCTCGGCGCGCCGCTTGAACTCGCGGACCAGGGCGAGATCGGGAGAATGCATGGTCGTCAATATAACGCATCTGCAGCCGCTTTGCAGGCTGGCGCTCGACTGCTGTCGATGGAGCTTGTCAAAGCAGGGAGCGGCAATAGGCGATGAGCTGGATGGCTGTTATGCCCTCTGCTTAGCGACTGTCGCGCAATAAACGCTTCGAATCCGACCTCAGCAGACTGCGCCTGCACTGAGAAACATGTCATCCCGAGCGCAGCGAGGGATCTATGGCTGCACCGCCATGGATCCCTCGCTGCGCTCGGGATGACAACTTTGCCGAACATGCGCCTTCGCCAGCCTGCTCGCGGCACGCGGCGTCATGCCGCCAATCCATCTTTGAGAACGTTGTGCAGAAAATAGGATTCCTCGGGGCTCCGTGCCGCGTCGATGGCGATCGTTTGAAGATATTGTCCCGATTCCATCATCAGATCGAAACCGATGTCCGAAAGGGCGTTTCTGTCGGCGGTTGTCGGGTTGCCATCGACGAAGACCGCCACATCCCAGTCAGAATCGTCGCGCGCATCGCCGCGTGCGCGTGAGCCATAGAGCATCACGCGCACGATGCGGCCCGGCAGAGCCTCTTCCGCGCGGCGCTTGAACTGGCGGATCAGGGTCAGATCGGGACCAGCCATGGCAGACATCATAGCGCGTCCGCCGGCGTCTTGCAGGCGATGGCGGAGGAGGAGACTACCGCGGCACCTCGCGGGTCAGGATCTCGTCGGTGACCTTGCCCGTGAGGACTTCCTCCTCGTCGAGCAGGCGCTTCTTCTTCCAGTCGCCCCTGGCATAGACGCCGATCGTGATCAGCGCGATGACCACGTTGGAGATCGGGAACGCCCACCAGATGCCCTCGACTCCAAGCGTCGTGTGCTTGGACAGCACGTAGGCGAGCGGAAACTGCAGCACCCATTGCGACACCAGCGTCAGCACCATGGTCATCACCATGTTGCCCGAGGCGCGCAGCACGCCGGTCAGCGCGAACTGCAGGCCGAGGAAGCCCCAGGCCGGCGCCACGATGCGGAGATACGCCGCGCCGGCGGCGATGACGGCCGGGTCGTCCGGAACGAAGAAGGCGACGATCGCGGCCGGGAAGAGGAAGACCGGCAGGCCGAGCACCGACAGGCTCACGAACCCGAGCAGCCCGCCCAGCCGGCCGATTCGCGCCGCGCGCTCGATATCGCCGGCGCCGATGTTCTGCCCGACCAGGGTGGAGATCGCCATGGAAAGGCCCATCGCCGGGATGATGACCACGCCCACGACGTTGGAGCCGACGCCGTAGGCGGCGAGCGTCAGGGTGCCGAAGCTGGTGATCAGGAAGGTCATCATCATCAGCCCGAGCGCGCGCGCCGACATCTCGATCGAGGCGGGGAAGCCCAGGAAGAAGGCGCGCTTCACATACCCCAGGTCGGGCATGAGGTCGGCCCGCCGCACGTGGACGCCGTGCATGCCGCGCCGCAGGATGACGACGCCGATGATCGCGGCGATGCCCTGGGTGATGAACGTGGCGATCGCCGCTCCCATCACGCCGTAGGCCGGCACGGGACCCCATCCGAAGATGAGCAGCGGATCTAGCCCGAAGTTCAGCAGGACCGTCCCGCCCACGATCCAGACCGGCAGCGTCGCCCGGCCGAGCGAGCGCATGATCGCGTTGAAGACGAAGAAGGTGAAATTGAACACCAGCCCGATGAACGACACGCGCATGAAGCCCAGCGCGCCGGCATAGACGTCGGGCGCCACGCCCATCAGCCGCAGCAGCGCGGGCGCCGTGAAATATCCGATCGCCCCCAGCACCAGCGAGGCGAGGACGACCATCAGGATGGTCTGGCCCGCGACGTGCCCCACCATCCGTTCGTTCCGCGCGCCGACGTATTGCGCGATCAGGGTCGAGCCGGCCATCGACAGGCCCGCGCCGACCGCGAACATCAGGAACATCACCGGGAAGCTCAGCGACACGGCGGCGATGGCGGCACCGCCCAATCGCCCGACCCAGAAGGCATCGATGATCTGGTAGCCCGACTGCAGCACGTTCGCCGCCACGATGGGGACCGCCAGGGTCAGCAGCGAACGCAGGATCGGCCCCTCGAGGAGCTTGTTTTTGGGAGGCGCCACGGTATCGATATGGGACCGGAGGAAAGACATGCAACTTTGGACCACACAGGTGGCGTCGGCACGCGGCGCAGCACGCACCGCGCAGGAGACCGAGGCGGCCGGCTGGGACGGCCTGCTGGTGGTCGATTCACAGAACCTGTCGGGCGATCCCTACGTCTCGCTCGCGCTCGCCGCCGTGGCGACCAGGCGCATCGGCCTCGGCACCGGCGTCACCAACTCGATCACCCGGCACGCCGCGGCGACGGCGACCGCGATCACCTCGGTCGATCGCATCTCCAACGGCCGCGCGGTGCTGGGCATCGGCCGCGGCGATTCCGCGCTCGCCCATCTCGGCCGCGCGCCGGCGCGGCTCAAGCAGTTCGAGCGCTACCTCGTGCAGCTCCAGGCCTACCTTGCCGGCGACAGCGTGCCGTTCGGCGAGATCGACATCCCGCACGAGTTCGCGCCGCCGATGTCGGAGCTGCATCTGCACGATGCGCCGCCCGACAGCCGTATCGGCTGGATCGCCGAGGGCGTGAAGAAGGGCAACGCCAAGGTGCCCGTCGAGGTCGCGGCCAGCGGCCCCAAGGTGATCGCGATGTCGGCGCTGCATGCCGAGAGGGTCATGTTCACCGTGGGCGCCGACGTCGAGCGCCTGCAGTGGGGCATCGAGCTGGCGAAGAAGACGCGGGCCGCGGCCGGCCTCGACCCCGACGCGATCGCCTTCGGTGCCTACATCAACATGGGCTGCCACACCGACATCGAGAAGGCGCGCGGCCTGGTGCGCGGCGGCCTCACCACCTTCGCGCGCTTCTCGGTGATGCACGGCAAGGCCAACGGCCCGGTCTCGGCCAAGGACCGCGCGCAGCTCGAGACGCTGGTCACCAACTACGACATGAAGCAGCACACCCGCGCCGATTCGCGCCAGGCCGGCACCCTGGCCGACGACTTCGTCGACCGCTTCGCCATCGTCGGCTCGCCCGAGCGCTGCATCGAGCGCCTGAAGTCGCTGGCCGCGCTGGGCCTCGACAAGGTCGCCATCAGCGGCGGCACCCGCGGCGCCTCGGCGGAGGATGCGGCGGTCAATCGAGATCTGGTGGCGAGACACGTGCTGCCGGCGATGTCGAGCTAGCGAGCGACGTGCGTCATGCTGTTTCGAAGTGTCGAAGCGTTTGGTGCGATTTCGAGAGACAGGGAGAGACAGGCGCTGGCGTTGGTCCGTGTGTAGCGTCAATTCGAATCTCTACACTGCCACTTGATCCAACTGTCGCTGTCGCCTGAGCAGAGCGTTGAAAGCCCAATATCTGCGAGCTTTTCGCGTTGTACCTGTTGACCCTCCTCGACCCCGGAAGGCCCCAAAGTCTCTCTCAGGTCGTTTCTCTTCAAAGCTGATGACTCGGCCATTTCAGTACGCTTCTTTTTTGGCCATTCAGGTTCTTCATCTACCTATGCGTTCATACCAGGACGAACTCCACCACCAGGATCATCCGTCAGCTGTCCGCCACTCACATCGATGTCGTGGTCTCGGATAAATTTGTCCATCTGTTTTCGTGTTGAGAGAACGACTTGGTAGCTTGTTTCTTTCTTTCCTCAAGAATATCTTTGGAGCTCTTTATGGACAAAGCAATTTGTCTATAGTTGAGGAGTACACTCCGTCTGCAACACTCGGTTGCTTCTGGAACCTTTTAGAACGGTAGATTGAACGCGATGGTTACGCAACTACTAGCCCGGATTTCTCAAAGGTGGTACCTTTGAGAAATCCGGGCTAGCTTGCGGAATAATTCTCCCCGTTCTCCAGCGGGACCTCGTTGGCTCGCGGCACATCGAACCGGTCACGCCCGATCCACTGAATGCTCGCACGCACTGTCGCAGCGTCCTCGCGCCAGAGAAGACTGAGATGGCGGGTTGGCGTAGTCTCAATGGCCGCGGAGAGGATCGGCGGTACCACCAAAATGGGCAATGACATCAGCGCCAGATCGTCTTCCCGCTGCCTGGCAAGCCGAGCGAGCTCCACATCGCGTCGACCTTCTCGACCACGGTTTGATCCATCCTGATCTGCCGGCCCCATTCACGGTTGGACTCGCCGGGCCACTTGTCCGTCGCGTCGAGTCCGATCTTCGAGCCCAGTCCGCTCACCGGGCTCGCGAAGTCGAGATAGTCGATCGGCGTGTTCTCGATCACGGTGATGTCGCGCGCCGGGTCCATGCGGGTCGAGAGCGCCCACATCACGTCCTTCCAGTTGCGCGCGTCGATGTCGGCGTCCACCACGATCACCCATTTCGTGTACATGAACTGCCGCAGGTAGCTCCACACGCCCAGCATCACGCGCTTGGCGTGGCCGGCATAGGCCTTCTTCATCGACACCACGGCGATGCGGTAGGAGCAGCCTTCGGGCGGCAGCCAGAAGTCGACGATCTCGGGGAACTGCTGCTGGAAGAGGGGGATGAACACCTCGTTCAGCGCCTCGCCCAGCACGCTCGGCTCGTCGGGCGGCCGGCCGGTGAAGGTCGAGAGGTAGATCGGCTTCTTGCGCATCGTGATCGCGCTGATCGTGAACACCGGGAACTGCTCGACGCTGTTGTAGTAGCCGGTGTGGTCGCCGTAGGGGCCCTCGTCGCCGTAGTCGTCGAGGCTGACATGGCCCTCGAGCACGATCTCGGCCTCGGCCGGCACCTTGAGCGGCACGGTCTTGCAGTCGACCAGCTCGACCTTCCTGCCGCGCAGCAGGCCGGCGAACTGATATTCGGACAGCGTGTCGGGCACCGGCGTCACGGCGGCGAGGATGGTGCCGGGATCGGCGCCGATCACGACGGCGGCGGGCAGCGGCTCGCGCTTGCCGGCGCCCTTCCAGCGCGCGTGATGCTGCGCGCCGCCGCGATGCTTCAGCCAGCGCATGAGCGTGGTGTTCCTGCCCGTCACCTGCAGGCGGTAGATGCCGAGATTGAAGCTGTCCTGCTTGTCGCCACCCTTTCCGCCATTGGGGGATTGGGGCCCTGCGTCACGACCAATGGCCAGGTGATCAGGGCGCGGGCTCGCCCGGCCAGCAGGTCTCGCCAGCCGCCGGGCGGCTCGGGCTGGCCCGGGAAGGCCAGCGCCTCGCCGACACCGCGCAACCGGTGCGGCTCGCGGTGCTTCTCGCGCTGACCTGTTGACCATCCTCGACCCCGGGAGTGGCCCGGTCTTCATCGCCTCACTCAGGACTCACGGGAGAGCCGATCGAAGTCGCTGAGCACGGCCGTCACCAGCTTGTGCCGCCGCGCGTCTCCCGGCGGCAGACCCGCGGCGAAGAGGTCGAGCAGATAACGTGCCTTCTCTGCGGCTTCCGCCCAGGTCGTGGCCGGCGCCGCAGCGAGCTGGATTTCCAGCTCTTCCTGGCGTTGCCGCAGATGGGTCGTGTTCGCCTCGACCTCGCTCAGCAGGCGCCGGAGATCGGTGGCTTTCTGGGCCATCATTCCCCGGTGCTTGTCGAGATCGACCGGATTGTCGGTCACGGGTACAGCGCTCGCTTCTCAGGTCTTGGGTATCGGCGGGCTGGTCAGGCTCTCGGCGCAGGCGCGCGCGACATCCGAATCGGCGGTCTTGCTGCCGGGCATAACGGCAAAGCCGCTGCGTTCGATGAAGGCGCCGCGATCCCATGAGCTCGCCTTGCTGAGCTCGCCGATCTTGACCGCCGCGTCGCCTTGCGCGCGGAAGCGGTCGGCGCAGATCGAGGCAAATGCGGTTACCTTGGCCTCGTGCGCTGCGGCGGACGCCTGCTGTGTGGCACTCCCACCGGTAACCCAGCCACCCCAGCTGAAGCCGACGACGGCAACTGCGATGGCGCCGACGACGGCCCCCTGGATCCAGGGCTTCGTGTTCACGGGAACGTTCATGAATGTCCTTCGCGGCCGGTAACGGCGGCCGTCAAACAGGCGTGCGCACAATAGCGCCGCCGACGATCAACAGGATCAAGAAGAAGCGAACCAGGGAGGACGATACGAGCCGGACCCTGCATGCGTGTACCCCGCACCTTCGGGCGGGAGCACAGGCATCTCTCTCAGCCGTCGCGAACGGAACATTCCTTGCCGACGGTGAGCAACGTGTACACGCGCCCGCCGGCCGCGTCGACTCGGGTGTTATGACCGGGAGGTGACGGAAACGTCGACCCACAGGCCCCCGAAGGCGCCCGCAGGGCCGCTGAAACTGCCGACGACCGGCATGAGCTGGTGGATGCCACGTCCGACCGCGACAGGGATCAGGTTGAAGCCGCCGACGGAGCGATTGGTCGGGTCGAATGTGATCCAGCCCGCGCCAGGCACGAAGACCTCCGCCCAGGCGTGGGTCGTGCTCGAATCCATTTGGCGCTCGGGATTGTACAGATAGCCCGATACGATGCGGGCACCGAATCCCAGAAGGCGCGCCGCCTCGACGAACAGCACGGCGAAGTCGCGGCACGAGCCCCAGCCGCGATCGAGTGTCTCGATGGGCGCCTGCGTGCCTTCGTCCTCGCGACTCCGATAGCCGACCCAGCCCGTGATCCCGCCACTCAGGTCCTTGAGCAGGGCAAGCGTATCGGTCGGGCGATCGCGCACGAACGCCTCCGCCCAGAGGCGAAGCCGGTGCGTGGGATCGGGATACTGCGGCATCGCAAGCTGGCCGAGATCGGCGAGATCGTCCGGCAGGTAGGCGAATGGATAGGCCGCAGCAGATGCCGCCACATCGAAGACCGGCCAGGCAACGGCGTCCAGCTCGAGCTCCGCCACGCTGTCCACGATCAGACGATCGGTCAGGCCCTGGAAGGACGCCGTGGCCACGGCATTGCCGGAAACATCGTGCGCCCAGGCGATGATCGCCTCTGGCACCACAGTCACAACAGCGGAGAGCAGTCGGAGCTCGCGGCTCTCCCGCGGACGCAGCATCAGCCGATGCGGGTTCAGCCCGACGGGCCGGTTGTAGCGATACGTCGTCCTGTGATGGATCGTGAGTGCGATCAACGGCTGCTCCAGAGGGCGGAGACGTACGACGCCCGGTGGGTCCTTATCCTGCTTTGGCGCTTCCGCCAACGAGCCAAGCGCGGGTAATCCGGACCGGTGTTTCCCGAATCGGCGTTTCGCTCATTGTAATTCGCATGCCATCAGACCATTTGGTGTAGGGGCATTGTCTTCCTCGCGCGCTGACTGTGCAGCCAGTCCCTGAAAATCAGGTCCGAGGAGACCCGCTACATGAAACTGCGTCCGCTACAGGACCGCGTCCTGATTCGCCTTGTCGTCCCCGTGGCCAGGAGCCCTGGCGGCATTCTGATCCCCGACACCGCGCAGGAGAAGCCAATGGAAGGCGAGGTCGTCGCAGTCGGTGACGGCGCGCGCGATGCCAGCGGAAAGCTGCATCCGCTCGACGTCAAGACCGGCGACCGCGTCCTGTTCGGCAAGTGGGCGGGCAGCGAGATCAAGCTCGACGGAAAGGAACTCACGATCGTCAAGGAGGCCGACATCATGGGCGTCCTCGACCAGCCCGCCCGCAGCAAAAAAGCCGCCTAGCAACGATAACAAGGGGAAAGCAACATGGCCGCCAAGGAAGTCAAATTCGGAGCCGACGCGCGCGATCGCATGATCGTCGGGGTCGATGCCCTCGCCAACGCCGTCAAGGTGACGCTCGGCCCGAAGGGCCGCAACGTCGTTCTCGCCAAGCCGTACGGAGCGCCGCGTATCACGAAGGACGGCGTGACCGTCGCCAAGGAAATCGAGCTGACGGACCGCTTCGAGAACATGGGCGCCCAGATGGTGCGCGAGGTCGCGTCGCGAACCAGTGACCAGGCGGGCGACGGCACGACGACCGCGACGGTGCTCGCCCAGGCCATCGTGCGCGAAGGCAGCAAGGCGGTCGCGGCCGGCATGAACCCGATGGACCTCAAGCGCGGCATCGACATGGCCGTGGAAGCAGTCGTCGCCAATCTCGTGAAGGGGTCGAAGAAGGTCTCGACCAACGCCGAGATTGCGCAGGTAGGCACGATCTCCGCCAACAACGACAGCGAGATCGGCGAGATGATCGCCAAGGCGATGCAGAAGGTCGGCAACGACGGCGTCATCACGGTCGAGGAAGCCAAGTCGATCGAAACCGAGCTCGAGATCGTCGAAGGCATGCAGTTCGACCGGGGCTACATGTCGCCCTACTTCATCACCAACGCCGAGAAGATGGTGGTCGAGCTCGCCGACCCCTACATCCTGCTGCACGACAAGAAGCTGTCGAGCCTGCAAACCCTTCTGCCGCTCCTCGAGCTGGTGGCGCAGAGCGGCAAGCCGCTGCTGATCGTCGCCGAGGATGTCGACGGCGAGGCGCTGGCCACGCTGGTGGTCAACAAGCTGCGCGGCGGGCTCAAAGTCGCTGCCGTGAAGGCGCCGGGCTTCGGTGATCGCCGTGCCGAGATGCTGGCGGACATTGCCATCCTGACCGCGTGCAAGGTGGTCAGCGAAGACCTCGGCACCAAGCTCGAGAACGTCACCCTCGACATGCTGGGCCACGCCAAGACGGTGCGCATCGACAAGGACAACACCACGATCATCGGCGGTGCCGGCAAGAAGGCCGACATCCAGGCCCGCTGCACGCAGCTGCGCGCCCAGATCGAGAAGGTGACCTCGGAATATGACGGCGAGAAGCTGCAGGAGCGTTTGGCCAAGCTGTCGGGCGGCGTCGCCATCATCAAGGTCGGCGGCGGCAGCGAACTTGAGGTCAAGGAGCGCAAGGATCGCGTCGACGACGCAGTGCACGCGACACGCGCCGCCGTCGAGGAAGGGATCGTCGCCGGCGGTGGCGTCACCCTGCTGTATGCCAGCCAGCAGCTCGGCTCCATCCGGGTTGCCAATGACGACCAGAGAGTCGGCATCGACATCGTGCGCCGCGCGCTGCAGGCACCGGCCCGCCAAATCTTCGCCAATTCGGGCGCCGACGGCTCGGTGATCGCCGGCAAGCTGCTCGACAAGGCCGACAGCGCTCAGGGCTATGACGCCGCAGCCGGGACTTACGTCAACATGGTCAAGGCCGGCATCATCGACCCCACCAAGGTCGTGCGGTTGGCGCTGCAGGGTGCCGCGTCCATTGCCGGCCTGTTGATCACCACCGAGGCCATGGTCGCGGACTATCGCGAACCCGAAGCCGCGAACTAGCGGGTCCACTGCCGGGAGCGTGCCGTTCCCGCGGCGCTCCTCCCGGTGCCGCTGATGTGTGATTTTTCAGAAAACGAGGCATCGCAATGGCCGCACGTTCAAAGAGTTTCAAGGAATGGATCGTCCCGCCGATCGTGCTTCCCGTCGCGCTGATTGCCGCGATTATCGGCTATTCGGCTCTTCGAGCCCCGTTGTAACGACAACGACTGGGGAGTGACGCCTCGCTGGCGGAACAGCGGCTGGGAGTCGGAACAATTTCAACACCTGCGGCGCTCGAGCCTGTCGGGAGATGAGCATGTCGACGAGATCCATCGAGAGCACCGTGAGCTTCAGCAAAGCTTTCCGTCTCAGCCAGTTCGACGAGCCGCAGCCGGCGGGAAGCTACCAGCTGGTGACGGACGAGGAGCCGCTGGAGGGGCTGTCTTTTACAGCTTACCACCGCGTGCGGACGCTGCTCTACCTGCCGGCCAGTTGCCATCCCGGCCGCACCAGGCAGGTGGTCGAGATTGATCCTGCTGAACTCGCGGTTGCGGTCGTCGCTGACGCCCTGCGGGCTTTTGGTGCGCGTGCCCCCGTGCCGCTGCCCGAGATCACCGCAGCGGGGGCCCCGGCGGCGGTTCGCGCGGAGGAGGCATCGGCGGCATCGGCCTAGGTTTTGAACCAGGCGGGGGTTCGCGCGGCGCCTCGTTCGGCGGCCTCGGGATCTGTGCCATGTTCGGTCCTTCTTTCTGGCTGGCCTCGCGAGACGTCACCGGGCAGTCATGGACTATCCCACAACGCGGGCAGTGATGCCCGTCATCGCGCGATCAATGTCGATGGTGAACTCGGATACGTGAGGAAAGGCAGAGGAAACAGCCTCGTCCGCCAGCCCATGCATCTCCGCTTGGTGGAAACGGCGGAACGCGCACGATGCGAGTTCGGCGGGTGCTTCTTCACCTCAGCGCCAGATATTCTTTCCGCTGCCGGGCAGCCCAAGCGTGCTCCACATTGAGTCGACCTTATCGACGACTTCCTTGTCCATGCGGATCTGGCGGCCCCATTCGCGGTTGCTCTCGCCGGGCCACTTGTCCGTCGCATCCAATCCGATCTTCGAGCCCAGCCCGCTCACCGGGCTCGCGAAGTCGAGATAGTCGATCGGCGTGTTCTCGATCACGGTGATGTCGCGCGCGGGATCCATGCGGGTCGAGAGCGCCCACATCACGTCCTTCCAGTTGCGGGCGTCGATGTCGGCGTCCACCACGATCACCCATTTCGTGTACATGAACTGCCGCAGGTAGCTCCACACGCCCAGCATCACGCGCTTGGCGTGGCCGGCATAGGCCTTCTTCATCGACACCACGGCGATGCGGTAGGAGCAGCCTTCGGGCGGCAGCCAGAAGTCGACGATCTCGGGGAACTGCTGCTGGAAGAGGGGGATGAACACCTCGTTCAGCGCCTCGCCCAGCACGCTCGGCTCGTCGGGCGGCCGGCCGGTGAAGGTCGAGAGATAGATCGGCTTCTTGCGCATCGTGATCGCGCTGATCGTGAACACCGGGAACTGCTCGACGCTGTTGTAGTAGCCGGTGTGGTCGCCGTAGGGGCCCTCGTCGCCGTAGTCGTCGAGGCTGACATGGCCCTCGAGCACGATCTCGGCCTCGGCCGGCACCTTGAGCGGCACCGTCTTGCACTCGACCAGCTCGACCTTCTTGCCGCGCAGCAGGCCGGCGAACTGATATTCGGACAGCGTGTCGGGCACCGGCGTCACGGCGGCGAGGATCGTGCCGGGATCGGCGCCGATCACGACCGCGGCGGGCAGCGGCTCGCGCTTGCCGGCGCCCTTCCAGCGCGCGTGATGCTGCGCGCCGCCGCGATGCTTGAGCCAGCGCATGAGCGTGGTGTTCCTGCCGGTCACCTGCAGGCGGTAGATGCCGAGGTTGAAGCTGTCCTGCTTGTCGCCTTTCGGATTGGGGCCCTGCGTCACGACCAGCGGCCAGGTGATCAGCGGCGCGGGCTCGCCCGGCCAGCAGGTCTGGATCGGCAGCCTGCCGAGGTCGATGTCGTTACCTTGCAGCACGATCTCCTGGCACGGCGCGCTGGAGACCGTGCGCGGCTTCATCGCCATCACCGTGCGCACCATCGGCAGCATGTCGAGCGCCTCGCGCCAGCCGCCCGGCGGCTCGGGCTGGCGCAGGAAGGCCAAGGTCTCGCCGACGCCGCGCAACTGGTGCGGCTCGCGGTCCATGCCCCAGGCGACCCGCTCGACCGTGCCGAACAGGTTGACCAGCACCGGCATGTCATAGGGCTTTCCGTCGGGGCGGGTGACGTTCTCGAACAGCACCGCCGGTCCCTTTTCGGCGAGCAGGCGCGTTTGTATCTCGGTCATCTCGAGCACCGGCGAGACGGCTGCCTTGACGCGCACCAGCCGGCCCGTCTGTTCGAGGCGGGCGATGAAGTCGCGCAGTGAGGCGTAGGGCATATTGTTGCTTAGACGTCCGGTATGTGGGAGGCAACGGCCACATGGACCTCAACTTCTCGCTCGCCGGCCTGCTGGGCCTCGCCCTGTACGCGGGCTGCATTTTTCACGCGATCAGGACCGGCCGGATCAATTACTGGCTGCTGATCCTGATCTTCCTGCCCGGCCTCGGCTCGATCGCCTACCTGCTGATCGAGGTGCTGCCCGAGATGCGCAACAGCCGCGCCGCGCGCCGCGCCGTGTCGGGCCTTGGCGAGGTGCTCGATCCCAACCGCGCGCTGCGCGAGGGCGAGGCCAATCTCGAGAGCCTCGACACCGCCGACAACCGGCGCCGCCTCGCCGAGGAGCACATGAAGCGCGGGCGATGGGCCGAGGCGGAGGCGCTGTATCGGGCCGCGCTGGTCGGGCCGCTGGCGGACGATCCGGCGCTGCTGATCGGGCTGGCGAAGGCGCTGTCGGGGAAGGGCGATCACGCCGGTGCGGCCGAGGCGCTCGACAAGCTCTATCGCGACAGTCCGAATTACGAATCGCGCGAGGCCCGGCTGATCCAGGCGCGCTCGCTCGAAGGCGCGGGTCGCCTGCCCGAGGCCGCCGAGGCCTGGCGCGCGCTGATCGGCTACGCGCCGGGGCCGGAGGCGCAGGTGCGCTACGGGCTGCTGATGAAGAAGGCGGGCGAGGCTGGGCGCGCGAAGGAGGCCTTCACGGAGGTGGTACGCACCTATGGGCGCGGGCCGGGCAAGCTCGAAGCGGCCGATCGCGAGTGGCTCGCCGAAGCCCAGCGAAACCTGACGTGATGAACTCCGACACGATTCCGGCCGAGTTCGAGGACCTGCTGAGCCGGGCCGGCAGGCGCGTGCTGGCGGGCACGCATCCGCTGTGCGGCGCGCTGGCCGATCCGAAACGGCGCTTCCTCGCGGCCGACGATCTGCTCGACCGCGCGAAAGCCGGCAGGGTGCGTCGCGTGCTCGAGGAGGCGCTGACGCCGGTGCTCGAGCCGCTCGCCAAGCCGATCCCGCCCGAGACGATCTGGGAGATGCGGCGCGACTACGGCGAGCTGCTGCCCAAGACCAGCCGCTCGCGCACGATCTTCTTCGACAGCCGGCGCGAACCCGGCGTGAAGGCGGCGGAACGGATCGGGCTGGTGCGGATGATGCGCTCGGCCTCGTTCCGTGCCTTCGCCGAGGCGCTGGCCGGCCGGCGCTTGCGCACGGGTTGGGGCCTGCAGGTGCTGCGCTACGGGCCGTGCGACTATGCCGGCCCGCACAACGACCATCACCCCGAGAACCCGGCCGCCGCGCGCGGCTACATCGACCTGCATCTCAGCCTGTGCACGCCGGGCGTGGCGCACCAGTGGCTGGTCTACAGCCGCGCCGGCCATTTCAGCGAGATCGTCTCCGTCGCCGCGCCCGCCACGGTCACCGCCTACCGCCTGCCGTTCTGGCACTACACCACCCCGCTCGCCGGCACGCCGAAAGCGGCGCGCTGGGTCCTGCTCGGGACGTTCCTCTTTCGACATTGAGGCAAGCTTCATTCCTCCCTGCGCGCAGCGCGGGGAGGTGGCGCCGTCATACGGCGACGGAGGGGTCATGGGCCCCACCACGACTGCGGCCCATGACCCCTCCGCCCCTTCGGGGCACCTCCCCGCGCTGCACGCAGGGAGGAACGAATTTACTTGGCCGGCACCCCGACCGGCACGACGCTGATCGCGTTGCGCGGGCTGCCCTCGATGATGCGGTCGGTATAGACGAGATAGATCAGCGCCTTCCGCTTGGCGTCCCAGAAGCGGGTGACCTGCGTGGACTTGAAGATCAGGGAGGCGCGCGCGCTGAACACCTCGTGCGGGCTCCGTATCTTGTCGAGCTGATCGACGTCGACCGGGCCGACCTGGCGGCAGGCGATCGAGGCTTCGCCCGGGTCCTCGGCCAGCCCGATGGCGCCCTTGATGCCGCCGGTGCGGGCGTGGCTCATGTAGCAGGTGACGCCCGGCACGTCGGGGTCGTCGAAGGCCTCGACGATGATCTTGTCGTTCGGTCCGAGCCATTTGAAGCGATAGCCGACCGAGCCGACCTCCTCCGCCCATGCCGAGGCGAATGGCGCGGGCAGGGCAATCAGGGACAGCAGGACGGCAAGCAGACCACGGCGCATGAACGGACTCCTTCGGGACAGGACATGGTGCGTGCGTCCTGCCGCGCCAAGGGCGGATTCAGGACGGGCGCAAACGGGTCGCGCGGGTCGCGAGGAACAGGCCGGGCAGGACCAGGGCGATGCCGAGCAGGTGGTACCATTGCGGCCTCTCGCCCAGCGCGGCCCAGGCCATCAATCCGACATAGGGCGGGCCGAGATACATCGATATGCTGCTGCGCGCCGGGCCGAGCTCGGCGACGCAGAAGGAATAGGCGGCATAGGCGCCGATGCCCGGCACCAATGCGACCACCAGCCAGGACAGCCAGACCCGCATGTCGCCGAGGTCGGGCGGTCCCCACAGGATCGCCTCGCCGACGGTGAAGGGCAGCAGGATCAGCGCGCCTGCCAGCGAGAACAGGCAGAGCCGGGTGAGCGGATCGAAGCGGCTCGGGCGATGACGCAGCAGCACCGAATACACGCCCCAGCTCGCCGAGCCCGCGGCGATCCAGAGATCGCCGGCGCCGAACTGCACCTCGAGCAGGTTCCCGATCCGGCCGCGGGTGAACACCATCGCGACGCCCGCGAGGCAGAGTGCGATGCCCGCGATCCGTCCGGCGCTGAGCGGCTCCTTGTCGATCGCGCGGCCGAGCAGCACCACGAGGATCGGAGACGCGGCATAGATCAGCCCGATGTTGAGCGCCGTGCTGGTGTGCGCGCCGATATAGACGAAGGCGCCGCAGATCCACATGCCGAGCGCGCCGAACAGCAGGATGTCGGGCCATTCGCGGCCGAGCGCGGAGGCATTGGTCCGCAGCCGCGGCCAGACGAACGGCAGCAGCAGGAGCGCGACCAGCAGCCAGCGTCCGAGCGCCAAGGCATTGGGCGGCACGAATGTGGCGTAGCGCGCCGCGAGCATGTTGACGCCGAACAGCGCGGGCGAGAGCAGCAGCAGGAACCAGGCGAGACGACGACGCGGAGACACCGCAGAGCTGTCAGGGCGAGCCTCGAGCGCGCACGCTCAGGGGACGCGCAGCCCTTCCGGCGGGACTTCGCCGCCGGCTTCCTTGCACGCGGCCTTGTAGGCCCTTTCCGAGTTGAACGGGGCCATCTTTGGGAAATCCTTAGGCTTGCCGGGCCGGATCGCGCCGGTCGACGGCTCGACGATCATCAGCTTGCCGTCGCGGCCGAGCAGCGGGATCTCGCGCTTCCAGCGCGAGAAGACGCGGCGCGCCGACGCCGAGAACTCGACGTAGGTCTGGAACTCGCTCTTGTCCTTCGCGAAGATCGCCTCGTAGGTGGCGAGGAACTGATCGATGAATGTCTGCTCGACGATCTCGAGATTGGAGATCATCCAGCAGCGGTCCTCGAACATCCAGTAGGTGCCGATGCCCACGAGCTCCTTCTGCCGCGTCAGGTAGGGATAAAACGGGAAGCCGCGGCAGGTCAGCGTCCGGTTGTTGCGTTCGCAGAACGCCACGCCCTTGCACTCGATCGCCATGCAGTCGTGAGTCAGCTCCTCGACGATCTGACGGGTCGAATAGTCGTAGGGCTTGAACTTCGACCAGATATCGGTGCGGCCCTTGAGGAACTCGAACTCGGTCTTGTAGGCCACCACCACCGCATTGTCCGCCGAGCAGCACAGGGCCGTGCCGTTGTTCAGCGGCGCGCACTTCCGGCCGCAATCGTAGCGCGACACGGGTGCATCGAAACCTTCGTAGAGAGCGGCAAAATCAGCCGGCTCCAGCGCCGGTTTCGGGTTCTTCGGGGCCATTATCATGCTGTAACCCGAAAGCTCTGTTAAAGAACAGCCAGGGAATTGCGCCGAGACGCTATTTTAGTCGGCGAGCGGGAGAACCTTCCAGACGACGGTCTCGCGCATGCCGCGATTCTCGAGCTGCAGGGAGGTCGGTATCTCGTAGCGGGCGAGTTCCTCGAGCCCCTGGGCGGAGAAATAGTTGCGCCCCGGATCGCCGAGCAGCACCAGCCGCCCGGCATCGGCATGGCTGCGCAGCCAGGCCAGCGCGCGGCCCGACATCTCGCGCTCGTAGCAGACATCGCCTGCGATCACGACGTCGGCGGCGGGCGCGCGGTCCGGGTTGGCGAGCCAGTCGTCGGCGCTGACTTCGAACGCAAGCCCGTTCGCCTCGGCATTCAGCCGTGCGGCAACGAGCGAGAGCAGATCGATGTCGTTTGCCGTCACCGCAGCCGCGCCGCAGCGGCACGCGGCCATCGAGGACACGCCCGAGCCTGCTGCGAAGTCGATCACGCGCTTGCCGCGCACCGTGACGGGGTTGTCGAGCAGATAGCGTGCGATCGCCTGGCCGCCGGGCCAGCAGAAGGCCCAGAAGGGCGGATCGATGTTCTGCTGCTCCATCCAGGCCTCGGTCGCCTCCCAGATCGGCACGTACTCGGTGGCGAGCCACAGCCTGAACTCCGGCACCATAGCCGGGCGTTCGAGGGCGAGGTTGGCGCGGATGAAGCCTTCGGGGTCGGCCGGCAGGCGCGCCATCAGAGAAGGTGCGCCGCGACGATCGCCGCGGTGAGCAGCAGGCCGACCTGGGCGTTCGACTTGAATTTGGCCAGGCAGTCGGCCGGGTCGTCGGGCTTGACGAAGGCGATCTGCCACGCGAAGTGCAGCGCGACCAGCGCGATGCCGATGTAATAGACCGCCTGCAGGTGCGCGAGATATCCCGCGATGGTCCAGAACAGAAGGGCCACGCCGGCGAACAGGGCCAGCCAGCGTCGCGGCCTGTCGCCGAAGCGGCGCGCGGTCGAGCGCACGCCGATGATCGAATCGTCGCGCTGGTCCTGCATGGCGTAGATCGTGTCGTAGACCAGCGTCCAGGCGACACCGCCCCAATAGAGCGCGACCGTCGCCCACGACAGTGTGCCGGTCACCGCGGCGTAGCCGACCAGCGCGCCCCAGTTGAAGGCTAGGCCGAGCACCGCCTGCGGCCAGGAGGTGAAGCGCTTCATCGTCGGATAGATCGCGACGATCGCGACCGAGAGCAGCGCCACGCCGCCCGCGAACTTGTTCAGCTTGAACAGGATCGCCACGCCGACCAGCGACTGCAAAGCCATCCAGATCACCGCGTCGCGCAGCTTGACCTCGCCGGCCGGCAGCGGGCGGCTGCGCGTGCGTTCCACCCGCGCATCGATCTTGCGGTCGACGATGTCGTTCCAGGTGCAGCCCGCGCCGCGCATGGCGAGCGCGCCGATCGCGAACAGCGCCATCCAGCCGATCAGGTTGGGCCAGTTCTGGCCGCTGCCCAGGGCCGCCGACCACCAGCAGGGCAGCATCAGGAGCCACGTGCCGATCGGCCGGTCCCAGCGCGCCAGGCGGCCGTAGGGCCGCATCCATGCGGGCAGGTAGCGCAGCGTCCAGTGCTGGCTGTCGATGTCGGTGAAGCCCCTGGTTGTCGGCCCGGCGGTCATGACGGCATCATGGGCGCATGAGCGCCATGCGTCTATTCGTCGAAGCCGATCTGTCCGCAGGGATCGAGGCCGCGCTCGGCGAGGCGCAAGCCCACTATCTGCGCCATGTCATGCGCCGCGGCGACGGGGCGGCCCTGCTCCTGTTCAACGGCCGCGACGGCGAATGGCAGGCGCGCCTGTCGCTGCGCGGCAAGAAGGCGGCCGTGGCCCAGGTCGATCGGAGGACGCGCGAACAGATCGCCGAGCCCGACGTCTGGCTGTGCTTCGCGCCGGTCAAGCGGGCACGCATCGATTATATCGCGGAGAAGGCGACGGAACTCGGCGTCGCGGTGCTGCAGCCGATGATCACGCAGCACACCCATGTCGAACGGGTGAACATCGAGCGCCTGCGCGCCAACGCGGTCGAGGCGGCAGAGCAGACCGAGCGGCTCTCGGTGCCCGAGGTTCGCCAATCTGTCGATCTGGTGCGGTTGCTGGCGACGTGGCCAGCAGGGCGCCGGCTGCTGATGTGCGACGAAACCGGCGGCGGGCCGCCGATCGGCGAGGCGCTCGCGGGGCTGGACGAGGCCGCGCGCAGGGCGCCCTGGGCGATCGCGATCGGGCCGGAAGGCGGTTTCGCCGAGTCCGAGCTCGCCCTCCTGCATCGCATGAAGGATGTCATGGCTGTCGGGCTCGGTCCGCGCATCCTGCGCGCCGACACTGCAGCGCTGGCGGCCCTGGCCTGCTGGCAGAGCATCATCGGCGACTGGCGGACGCCGACTCCGAAATTACCAAGCGATTACCGCACATCGCGTGACGTCGTCTAAAGCCTTGCGCGCGCCCCTGCCGATATGGGACAGGGGACTCTGAACATCATGAACCAGCCGCTGGCTCGCGTGAGGAAAACTCATGTGACCGGGCCGCCGCGCACTCTCATGGCGCGCGGTGATCAGGGAGCACTGTACGCATGTCCGCACCACCGTCGGGCGGCGGCACGCCGATCGAGAATCGGCGGCAGCTGATCGAGTATTTCGCTGCCGGCAACAAGCCCCGCGCCGCTTGGCGCCTGGGCACCGAGCATGAGAAGTTCGGCTTCGACAAGAAGACGCTGAAGCCTCTGCCCTACGACGGCGAGCGCGGCGTGCGCGCCATGCTAGACGGGCTGATGCGTTTCGGCTGGGAGCCGGTGACCGAAGGCAACAACACGATTGCGCTGCTGCGCGGCAAGGCCAGCATCACGCTCGAGCCGGGCGGCCAGTTCGAGCTGTCGGGTGCACCGCTCGAGACGGTGCACGAGACGGCGGAGGAGAATGCCCAGCACCTGCGCGAGGTCAAGGAAGTCGCGACCGAGATCGGTGCGGGGTACATCGGGCTGGGCTTCGCGCCGGAATGGAAGCGCGAGGACATTCACTGGATGCCCAAGGGCCGCTACAAGATCATGCGCGAGTACATGCCCAAGAAAGGCAAGCTCGGCCTCGACATGATGCTGCGGACCTGTACGGTCCAGACCAATCTCGACTTCGAGTCCGAAGCCGACATGGTCAGGAAGTTCCGCGTCTCGCTCGCCCTGCAGCCGCTGGCCACGGCCCTGTTCGCCAATTCTCCCTTCGTCGAGGGCAAACCCGTTCCGTACAAGAGCTATCGCAGCCACATCTGGACCGACACCGATCCCGATCGCTGCGGCATGCTGCCGTTCGTGTTCGAGGACGGCTTCGGCTTCGAGCGCTACGCCGACTATATCCTCGGCGTGCCGATGTACTTCGTCTATCGCGACGGCAAGTACATCGATGCCTCGGGGCAGGACTTCAAGGATTTCCTCGCCGGCAAGCTACCGGCACGGCCGGGCGAGCTGCCGTCGATCAACGACTGGGCCGATCACATCACGACGGCGTTCCCCGAGGTGCGGCTCAAGCGCTACATCGAAATGCGCGGCGCGGACTCGGGCCCGTATGCGGCGCTGAACGCGTTGCCCGCGCTGTGGGTCGGACTGCTCTACGACCAGACCGCGCTCGACGCGGCATGGGACCTGGTGAAGGACTGGACGGTGGAGGACCACGACTACCTGCGCAGCCATACGCCGCGCACCGGCCTTGCCACCCGGTTCCAGGGCCGGCCGCTGTCGGACCTGGGGCGCGAGGTGGTCGAGATCGCGCATGCCGGGTTGCGCGCGCGCAAGCGGCTCGATGCGCAGGGCAACGACGAGACGATCTACCTCGCCCCGCTCGACCGGGCGGTGGCGAGCGGACTCGCGCCGGCCGACGAGCTGCTGGAGAAGTGGCAGGGCGAATGGGGCGGCGACTTCGCGCCCCTGTTCCGCGACTACGCCTACTGAGCTAGGGTGCGATCCATGCTCGATCGCTGCGACCGGGTCCAGATTGCCGTGCACGACGCCGCCCGGGCGGCACAACGCTACGGCCGGCTGCTGGGCTGCGAGATCGCGCGCCACGACCACAGCCGGCGCCTCGCGGCGAAGCGCACCATCCTCGCGGTAGGCGAGAGCGAGTTCGAATTGTGCGAACCCGATGGCTCCGGGGCAACTCAGGACTTCCTGACGAAGCGCGGCGAAGGGCTGATGACGGCCGGCTATTGCTCCGCCGACCTCGACGGCATGGTGAAGCGCTGGGAGGGGCTCGGTATCCCCTACGAGCTCGACGGCGAGCAGCTCTATCTCGGCCCCGACGTCACCTTCGGCCTGCCGATCGTGATCTCGCAGAGCACCTACCGGAAAAGAGTTGGACCGGTGTCGTTCCTCTACGAGACGACCAACACGCTGATCAGCGACTGGCGCAGGGTGGCGGCGGTCTATGCCGGACTGTTCGGACTGGATCCGTCGCGCTTCAGCGCGATCGGCAGCGAGCGCTTCGGCTATGTCGGCACGCTCACTCTGTTCGATCCGCCCAACCGGCTCGACCGCATCGAACTGAGCCAGGTGACCGACAATGTCCATGCCATGGGCCGGTTCGCCCACAAGCACGGCGACTCGCTCTACATGTGCTACGTCGAGGTGCACGACTGGCCCGACGTGCGCGGACGACTGCTGGAAGCGAATGCGCGCTACACGCCCCGCGGCAGCGATCCGGTGACGGAGCCCGACGGCGGGTGGGTGCATCCCAAGGAACTGCATGGCCTGCTGCTCGGCGTCTCGCGCACCGGCGTGGCGTGGGAATGGTCGGGTCGAGAGGATTTGGTGCCGCAGGCATGATTATAATCAAGCGTCGTCTGGTTCTTTTCTCGTTGCTGGCGGTCCCGCTGAACGCAAAGGCGCAATCCGACGAATGGCAGACGATCGTCGCGCCCGACCTGCGCTTCCGGCTCGAGATGCCGGCGCCCGCGGCCAAATCCACTGCGAACGAGAAGGAGAAGGGCCATGCCGGAGCGCGCGTGGGCTGGGAATCGCGGCGCGGCGATCAGATCTTCAACTTCGATTACGTCGATTACGATCCCGGCTGGTTCTCGAGCCGCGACGGCAAGGTGATGGCCAAGGAACTCGGACGTGGCGACGCCGAAAAGGCGTTCCCCAAACCCAAGTACAAATACCTGCGCGACGAGCCGATCACGCTTCAAGGCTGGGACGGCTATGCGCTCGACATCGAGGGCGACGCCGGCGCTGGCGTGATGATGCGCACGTACATTGCCAAGGACCGCTTGCTCCGTCAGCTGGTGACTGTGAGCGACGATGCCAGCAAGGTTGCCGCCAATCGCTTCCTCGATTCATTGAAGCTGGCGGAAACGAAGCCGTAGGAACTCAAGGCCGGGACGGCGCCACTCCGTGGCGCTCATGGTCATGACGACGAACGCTGCGAAGTGGCCGTGATTCATTGATCATGTCGCACTCATAGGCGCTAACTTTGGTCGGCCGACCAAGATGCCCTCATCCTGAGGAGCGTAGCGAAGCGGAGCGTCTCGAAGGATGGGACCCCGAAGGGTCGAGCTACCTCGATCATGAGGTGGATCGACACCGCGCCTGTTGCCCACCCTTCGAGACGCGGCCTGCGGCCGCTCCTCAGGGTGAGGTGGTGACTGTAGCCAAAGTTAGCGCCTATGAGAGCCGCGCTCCCAGCAAAAATTCACAAGCTCGGAGTGCCACGGTCCCGGCTAAGGGCCTGTGAGGAAAATACCCGCTTCGAGTGACGATGTGCTGATGCTGGATATTGATCTTCATTCCGAGCGTAGCGAGGGATCCATGCTCGCGGCCCCATAGATCCCTCGCTGCGTTCGGGATGACAGTCCTTGTCGAGCATTAACTCCCAATTCGAGTTTAGAGCGATTACTCGTCACAGGCCCTAAGGCGCGATCAACCTGTAAACCTTCGCCGCGGTGCCGCTATAGAGCGCGGTCTTCTCCGCGGCCGACGCATTCTTCGTTAGATGCTTGAAGGCGTTCCACAGCTCGGTGTAGCCGCACGATTGCTTGTCGGGTGGGAAGTTGCTCTCGAACATGCAGCGATCGACGCCGAACGCCTCGATGCAGGGCTCGATATAGGGCCGCCAGGTGTCCGCAAGCTTCTCCGAGGAAGGCGGCGCATCCTCGAACTCGAAGCCGAAGCCGAACGAGGTCATGCCCAGGCCGCCGAGCTTGATGTTGACGTTGGGGCAGGCGGCGAGGTCGGCGATGCTCTTGCGCCAGATCGGCATGATCTCGGCGTTCTTGCCGGCGTATTGGCCGACGCCCAGCACGCCGCCGACGTGGTCGACGATGATCGTCTGCTGCGGAAAGGCACGCGCGAGGTCGACCAGATCCGGCAGCTGCGGATGGAAGTGCCAGGAGTCGAAGGTCAGGCCGAGCTTGCCCAGCTCGGCGAAGCCCTCGCGGAACTTGGGATCGAGCAGGCGGTGTTGCGGGATGCGGCGCGAGACGTACTTGCCGGCGATGCCCTCGTCGTAGGACGTGCCGTAGCGCGTGCCGCGGAAGCGGCCGTTGCCGGCGGCGATCAGCGCTTCGAGCACCTCGCGCACCTTTGCGCCCAGCATCAGGTCGGCCCAGCCGACAATGGCCTCGCAGACCCGCGTCTTGCCGTAACCGTCCGACGCCGCCATGGCTGCGACGCCGTTGACGAACTCGACCTCGCCGACTGACTTCATCTCGTCGGGACCGCTGGCGCGGAACATCGACTGGCATTCGAGGAAGACGCTGGAAACGATGTTGTGGCCGCCACCCAGATCGGCCATCAGCTCCGGCAGGAAATAGAGCCCGCGCGTCGGCGTATGCCAGAGGTGATGATGCGGATCGATGATCGGCAGGTCGGGCTCGATTGCCTTCTCCGGCGGGCGCTTCGCCAGCCAGGCGGCGAGCTCGGCGTTGTTGCGGTAAGCGAGCCCGCGATATTCCCTGGCGGCCATCTTTTCCTCCCCCACTTTGCCGGCGTGCCCGCTACGTTAGCGCAACAGCGGAGCGGGGATCATGCGTATTTGTGTTTACGGCGCGGGGTCGATCGGGGGCAATTTCGCCACGCGTCTCGCCGCCGTCGGCAACGAGATATCGGTGGTGGCGCGCGGTGCGCATCTCGAAGCAATCCGCACCAACGGCCTGACCTTACTGACGGGCGACAGGAAGATCGTCATGCCGGTTAAAGCGAGCGACAGGCCGGCTGATCTCGGGCCGCAGGATGCCGTGCTGGTGACCATGAAGTCATCGGGTCAACATGTGCTGCCCGACTCGATCGGTCCGCTGCTGAGCGCCGACACGATGGTCGCCTTCGTGCAGAACGGCATCCCCTGGTGGTACGGCCACGGGCTCGGCGCGCGGCCTGCGGCACCCGATCTCTCGCGGCTCGATCCCGACGGTAAGCTCGCCCGCACGATCGGCCTGGAGCGCACCATTGGCGCAGTGGTGACGTCGTCGAACCACGTGATGGCGCCCGGTGTGGTGCGCAACATCTCGCCCGAACGCAACACGCTGTGGGTGGCCGAGACCGACGACCGCCAAAGCCCGCGTATCCTCGCCCTGCGACGAACGCTGATTGCGGCCGGGATCGCCTCGCCGGCCACGACGGACATCCGCTACGACATCTGGCACAAGCTGATGGCCAATCTCTGCGGCTCGGCGCTGTGCCTCATCCTGCGCGAGGCGACCACGGTGCTCGGCGACCCGACCGTCAATCCGCTGGCCCGGCGCGCGCATGAGGAGGCGCTTGCGATCGCCGCGGCGCACGGCGTGGTGCTCGACGACAGCCCCGAGCAGCGCTTCGGACCGCAGCGCGTCTATCCCGACCATCGTCCGTCGATCCTGCAGGACTATGAGCTCGGCCGGCCGATGGAGATCGAGTCGATCGTGCGCGCCCCTCTCGCTTTCGGCCGCGCCGCAGGTCTCGCCACGCCGACGCTCGACGTCATCGAGGCGATCTGTGTTCGGCTCGGCATGGCCAAGGGCCTTTACACTGTCTGACGAGTTGTATTGCCAACGGCGCCGCGCTTGACCACAGTTGCTGTGAATCGCGTGGCGTGCGTGCGTAACGAGGAGGTGAGTCGAAAGTCCAATAGAGTTCGGGAGGAAACAATGAAGACCCAAAGAGGTCGTTTTGCCATGTTAGCCGCTCTTGCGGCTGTCGTGTTCGCGGGTCCGGCGTCGGCCCAGAAGTCCGGTGGAGTGCTGAAGCTCCAGCACATGGACAACCCGCCGAGTGCGTCGATCCACGAGGAATCGACGGTGTCTGTCGCGGTGCCGTTCATGTCGGTCTACAACAACCTCGTCATGTTCGATCAGCACGTTCCCAAGACCAGTCTGGCGTCGATCGTGCCTGATCTCGCCAGCAAGTGGGAATGGAAGAACGAGGGCAAGGCGCTGGTCTTCACCTTGCGCGAAGGCGTGAAGTGGCATGACGGCAAGCCGTTCAGCGCCAAGGACGTCGCCTGCACGTTCGACCTGGTGCTCAACGGCGAGAGCAAGCTACGACGCAATCCGCGCTCCGCCTGGTACACCAATGTCGAGAAGGTGACGGCCGACTCCGACACCCAGGCGACGTTCCATCTCAAGCAGCCCCAGCCCTCGCTGCTCGCGCTGCTCGCCGCGGGCTACACGCCGATCTATGCCTGTCACGTGCCGGTCACGGAATATCGCCGCAAGCCGATCGGCACCGGTCCATTCAAGCTGGCCGAGTTCAAGATGAACGAGAGCATCAAGCTGGTGAAGAATCCCGACTACTGGAAGAAGGGACTACCGTATCTCGACGGCATCGAGTTCAGCATCATCCCCGACCGCTCGACGCGCATGCTGGCCTTCGTCAGCGGCAAGTTCGACATGACCTTCCCGACGGACGTCTCGATCCCGCTGCTCAAGAACGTCAAGGCCGACGCGCCGCACGCTCAGTGCACGATGCGCGGCACCGGCGTCAGCAGCAACCTGATCGTCAACAAGGATGCGCCGCCGTTCGACAATCCCAAGATCCGCAAGGCGTTGGCGCTGACCCTCGACCGCAAGGCCTTCATCGACATCCTCGCCGAGGGCAACGGCAAGCCGAGCGGCGTCATGATGCCGACGCCGGACGGCGTCTGGGGCATGCCGGACGAGATGGTGAAGGAGCTGCCGGGCTACGGCGACGTCGCCAAGGCGCGCGAGGAGGCGCGCAAGCTGATGCAGGAGGTGGGCTACGGGCCCGACAAGCGGCTCAAGATCAAGGTCAGCACGCGGAACATCGCCACCTTCCGCGACCCTGCGGTGATCCTGATCGACCAGCTCAAGCAGGTCTATGTCGATGGCGAGCTCGAGGTGATCGACACGCCTGTCTACTACAACCGCGTCTTCAAGAAGGACTATGTCGTAGCGCTCAACCTCAGCGGGCTGGCCGTCGACGATCCCGACGTGGCCTTCTTCGAGACCTACGGCTGCGAGTCGCTGCGCAACTACAACGGATACTGCAATCCGGAGATGACCAAGCTGTTCGAGGCGCAGTCGCGCGAGTTCGATCAGGAGAAGCGCCTCAAGATGGTCTGGGACATCGACCGCAAGCTGCAGGAGGAGTTCGCCAAGCCGATCATCGCCTACGGCCGCGCCGCCGGGTGCTGGCAGCCGCACGTGAAGAACGTGACGCTCCATACCAACAGCATCTACAACAACTGGCGTTTCGAGGACGTCTGGCTGGACCGTTGATTCGGGTCTACCGCGCCTAGTATTTCACGGCCGATACAGGCGCGCGCGGAACGATACAAAACACCACCGGTAAGGCCTTGCCCGGTGGTGCCGCGCGCGCTTTTCTCCCTCCGCCTCTGCGTGAGAGGTCGTGGGTGACGATGCGGTCTGTTTGCGTGCTCGTGATGTTGGTGTCGCTCTCGCTGCCGGCCGTGGCCTCGGCGCAGGCGGGCAGTGTCGACTGGATGGATATCGATTGCGCGCAGTCGCGCATCGCGCCGACAGACGGCCTGCGCTGCCGCGCATCCGACAAGCTGACGAGCGATGCCCTGGCAACAGGCGAAGGTCTGTACAGATTCTGGAATGCCTCGGGCAGCATCGGCGATACGAAGTACTACTATTACGTTGCCGAGGCCTTGAGCCCCAAGGCGTTGATCGTCGGCCGGCAGGATTTGCCGGACGCGGTTCGCGGGCGCAGTCCCCAGGGCCGGGGCAGCGCCAAGATGTCCGACGTCAGCCAGCGGCAGGACGCCGACGTCGTGTTCTTCGAGAGCGCGGCGAAGGAATCCTGCATCGGCATCCGAAAGACCGGTCCGGGCACCGTGCAGGGCGCAAAATGGATCCTTTACGCGACGCGTTGCGTGCCACAAGGCCAGCCGGTCACTGACGGAGACGTCGCCGCGTTCGTAGATCAGGCCCGAATTCGGGAGTAGCGACCGAGAATTCAGGTCTTCCGGACGCGAGCGGGAGGCTCGTGGGATAGGCGCTTGATCTCAGGTCGCCGTACCGCCCACCGTAAGCGCGTCGATCCGGAGCGTCGGCTGTCCGACGCCAACCGGCACGCCCTGGCCATCCTTGCCGCAGGTGCCGATGCCGGGATCGAGCGACATGTCGTTGCCCACCATCCCGACCTTGGTCAGCGCCTCGGACCCGGCGCCGATCAAGGTTGCGCCCTTCACCGGGCGCGTGATCTTGCCGTCCTCGATCAGGTAGCCCTCGGTCACGCTGAACACGAACTTCCCTGACACGATGTCGACCTGGCCGCCGCCGAAATTGGCGCAATAGAGGCCCTTCTTTACCGAGGCGATGATCTCCTTGGGATCCTTGTCGCCGCCCAGCATGAAGGTGTTGGTCATGCGCGGCATCGGCGCATGAGCATGGCTCTGGCGCCGGCCATTGCCGGTCGGCTTTACGCCCATAAGGCGGGCGTTCATGCGGTCCTGCATCAGCCCGACCAGGCGGCCGTCCTCGATCAACACGTTGCGCTGGGTCGGCGTGCCCTCGTCGTCGATCGTCAGCGACCCGCGGCGGTCGGCGATCGTGCCGTCGTCGACCACCGTGACACCCGGCGAGGCGATCATCTCGCCCATCAGATGGCTGAACATCGAGGTCTTCTTGCGATGGAAGTCCCCCTCGAGGCCGTGGCCGACCGCTTCGTGCCACAGGACGCCCGACCAGCCCGAGCCGAGCACGACCGGCATCTCGCCGGCCGGGGCCGCGACGGACTCGAGATTGACCAGCGCCTGACGGATCGCCTCGTCCGCCTCCCGCTTCCAGTAGTCGGGTTGGAAGATGTCGCCATAGGCGGCGCGTCGGCCCGAGCCGGTCGAGCCGGATTCCATGCGGCTGCCGTCGGCGCAGACCACGCTGACATTGAGCCGGACCAGCGGCCGCACGTCGGCCGCGCGCCAGCCGCCCGCGCGGACGATCTCGACCACCTGCCAGGAGGCGGCGAGCGAAATCGAGACCTGCTTCGCCTTTGGCTCCTTGCCGCGCACGTAGGCGTCGATCTCCTGCAGCAGCTTCACCTTCTTCTCGAAGCCCTCGCCGTCGATCGGGTTGTCGTCGGCATAGAGCAGCCGATTGGTGCCGCGCGGCGACTCGTCGGACGTGCCGCCCGCCTTGTTTCCATGGCCGGCGCGCACCGCCTTGACCGTGTCGGCCGCCCGCTTCAGCGCCTTCTCATCGAGGGCGGAGGCATGGCTGAAGCCGGTGACGTCGCCCGACACGGCACGCAGGCCGAAGCCCTGGGTGGTGTCGTAGGAGGCGCTCTTCAGCTTGCCGTCGTCGAACGCCAGCATCTCGCTCTGGACGTACTCGAGGAACAGCTCGCCGTCGTCGCAGCCCTTGAGCGCCTCATCGACCGTCTTGCCCGTCTTGCGCAGATCGAGCGCGCCTTTTCCGAAGAACAGACCGTCGGCGGTCGCAAGATGGTTGATGTCCTCTGCCATGCGGATACCCCTTGTGCTGCCCCTAAGTTGGGCGTTGGCTGCCGTGGGCGCAAGCGCATCAGGGCCGCCGAGGTCAGACCACCAGCACGATCTTTCCGAAATGGGCGTTGGCCTTCATGTGCGCCAGCGCCTCCGCCGCCTGCGACAGCGGGAAGGTCCTGTCGATCGGCAGGTGCAGCTGGCCCGATTCGATGGCCGGCCAGAGGTCGGCCCGGGCGGACGTCACGATCGCGCGCACTTCTTCAGGCGTGCGGGTGCGGAAGGTGACGCCGATATAGTCGATGCGCTTCAGCGCATGCAGGTCGAAGTTGAACTCGCCCTTCATGCCGCCGAGCCGCCCCACATTGACGATGCGGCCCAGGATGGCGGCGGCTTCCATGTTCTCGTTCATCACGCCGGCCGAGACCTGGTCGACGATCAGGTCGACGCCCTTGCCCCCGGTCGCTTCCTTGACCTTGTCCGGCCACCTGGGATCGGTCGTGTCGATCGCGACGTCGCAGCCGAAGTCCTTGAGCTTGCCGCGGCGGCCCTCGTTGGTCGAGCTGCCCATCACGATCGAGGCGCCCATGTGCTTCGCGATCTGCATGCCGAGCAGGCCGACGCCGGACGAGGCGCCCTGGATCAGCACCGATTCGCCCTTCTTGAGGCGGCCGGCGCCGACCAGCGCATTGTGCATGGTCTGCACCGCAACCGGCATGCACGCGGCCTGCTCGTAGCTCATGTTGTTGGCGGGGATCTTGTGGGCGCGTCCCGCATCGGTCACCGCATATTCGGCGAAGCCGCCCGCGGCCGAGCTCATCACGCGGTCGCCCGGCTTGAAGTCCTTCACGTCGGCGCCGACCGCCTCGACCTCGCCGGCGCATTCCAGCCCGACGATGGTGCCGGCGCCGCCCACCGTACCATGGCGATGGCCCGAGGCGACCGCGAGGTCGGCCCGGTTGAGCGACGCGGCCTTGACCCTGATCAGGATCTCGTTGGCCTTGGGCGAGGGCTTGGGCGCGTCCGTGTACTGGACGCCTTGCTCGGTGACGACGGCTGCCTTCATGGCGATCTCCCTTGAACTGGAGGTCAGCCATAGCACGGCGGCTCGGGGCTTGGAGTGCCGAAGTCTATAGGATCCTGCTTTCCCGGCCCTGCCAGTAGCGATCGCGCAGCAGGCGCTTATAGAGCTTGCCGGTCGGATGGCGCGGCAGCTCGGCTTCGAAGTCGATACTGCGCGGGCACTTGATCGTGGACAGGTGCTGGCGGCAGTAGGCGAGCAGCTCCTCGGCCAGGCCGGGGCCGGCGTCGGACATGTCGCGCGGCTGCACGACGGCCTTGACCTCCTCGCCGAAGTCCTCGTTCGGCACCCCGAACACCGCGCAGTCCATCACCTTGGGGTGGTTGATCAGCAGGTTCTCGGCCTCCTGCGGGTAGATGTTCACCCCGCCCGAGATGATCATGAAGGCCTTGCGATCGGTGAGGTGCAGGAAGCCGTCGGGGTCGACGTATCCCACGTCGCCGAGCGTGGACCAGCCCTGCGCATTGCGCGACTGGGCGGTCTTCTCGGGGTCGTTGTGATATTCGAACTGCCGGCCGCCGGCGAAATAGACCGTCCCCGCCTCGCCCGGCGGGAGCTCGACGCCGGCATCGTCGCAGATGCGGAGCTCGCCCACGACGGCGCGGCCGACGGTGCCCTTGTGCGCCAGCCATTCGGCCGAGTTGCACATGGTGAGCCCGTTGCCTTCGGTGCCGCCGTAATACTCCCAGATGATCGGGCCCCACCACTCGATCATCTTCTCCTTGACCGGGATGGGGCAGGGCGCCGCGGCGTGGATCGCGCAGCGCAGGGAGGAGACGTCGTATTTCAGGCGCACCTCGTCCGGCAGCTTGAGGAAGCGGACGAACATGGTCGGCACGAGCTGCGTGTGCGTGACATGGAACTTGGAAACGAGGCGCAGGAACTCCTCGGCGTCGAAGTGCTCCATGATCACCGAGGTGCCGCCGAGTTTCATCACCGTCATGTTGAAGCGCAAGGGAGCGGCATGATAGAGCGGCGCCGGCGAGAGGTAGACCGTCTGCTCGTCCATGCCGTAGCGCTTGGCGGTGATCTGCAGCAGCGGGTTGTCGGCGTCGATCGGCTGCGGCTCGACCACCGGAAGCACGCCCTTCGGCCGTCCCGTGGTGCCCGAGGAATAGAGCATGTCGTGACCCGCGGTCTCGTCGGCAATAGGGGCGGCGGGCTGGGCGGCGACCGCCTCCTCCCAGGAGTCGTAGCCGTCGATTCTGCCGCCGATCGCATAGCGCGTCCCCACGCCCGGCATCAGCGCCGCGATCTCGGCCGCTTTGTCGGCAAGCGCCACGGAGGTGACGAACAGTTTCGCGCCGCAGTCGTTCACGATGTACTCGACCTCGGCCGCGGTGAGTCGCGAGCTGATCGCGGTGTAGATCAGGCCCGACCGCTGCGCGCCCCAGCAGATCTCGAAGAAGCGCGGGTTGTTCTCGAGGAAGAGCGCGATGTGGTCGCCGGGCCGAAGCCCATGGCGGCGGAAAAGCTGCGCGATGCGGTTGGATTGCTCGTCGAGCCGGCGATAGGTCACGGTCTCGCCGGTGGCGGCCATGATGTAGGCGGGCTTGTCGGACTGTGTCTTGGCGTGGATCGAAGGATGCATGACGGGCGATATATGAGCGGAGGGGGCCGGCCCCCGCAAGCATCCGGCTCTTGCGTAGGTCCATCGTTGACCGCGAGCGGGCCATCGGCTTTATTCCGGGCGCACCCCAGCGTGCCCCCGTGGCGGAATTGGTAGACGCGCCTGACTCAAAATCAGGTTTCCTCACGGAAGTGTTGGTTCGAGTCCGACCGGGGGCACCATTGCTGATTCCCGCCTTGCATGCCGTTTAGATGGCGACGTTTCCGACGTGGGACACTTGAATTTGCCGGTGGGGCTCGAGTCAGTCTCTCGTTCCTCCGCACGGGAAGGTGCATTGACGATCCAGCCCCATCGATCGACGCGCCGTCTCGATGCACGCCGCAGCGCATCAAGCCCACCGTCGCCAAACGGCGAGAGCTTGCGCCTGCGGGCTGGCGCCAGTCGCGCCGCTCTGCGACCATAGCTCATGTTAGCAAGGTTCCTGTTCATCACTGTCGCTCTGCTCGCGTTCGCTCCTCATCAGACGTTCGCCGACGCTGCCTGTGGACGCGGCGCAACGAGCGACTTGCTGAAGTTAGCCGACTGGACGATCAAACCGATCACAGCCGATCGGAATGAGATGACCGAAACCCTCGTTTATTCAGGTTCTAAGAACATTCGCATGATCGACGGAATCATCCGATACAGCGATGTACTGGGCGGCAACATCGCGTCAAAGGCAATCGATCGCGATGCTTCTATTGAGCCGGGCAAACCCTACATGCAGAAAGGCACCTGGGGACCTTACACGTTTGAGCGCATCCTCAAGATGAACCGTTCCGACGTCGCGGTTGTGGTTTGCGTTCGAGCGGTCGTCTACGCGGACGGCACGAAAGAGACGTTCTAGGGGGAGGCCCCAAAACTAGGGACGTTCCGACCGTAAGGGACGACGGGATGCCGGTTGTGCGGGTGCCTAATCCGCCTGCCGCTTGTGGGCGGTGGAATACTATCCAAAGTTCGTTGACGAAAATCGTCCGCGAGGTAGCCTGCGCACTCTCGACAAGGGGCTAGGCGACACGGTGGACGTGCCGCCCGGCCTCACTCCTGCCAGTCGCGGACCCGGGAGGGGTGACGGCTTTTCCTTGGACGGGGAGCCGTCTCCACCCGCGACGCGAGCAGGGTAGGCGGGAAACCCTGTGAACAGCCACCGATTTCGGGTTGCGACCGTCAGCGGGCGAGAAACTGGGTGATTTGCGCGTGCGCCACGCCGGTTTATTTGACCGTAAAGCGCCCTCGGCCCGAGATGGCGGGACTTCGCCCGGTCGGCGACGCACTGTTTCTTGCCCAGCGCGCCGCCCCTGCCAGCGCGTTTCAGCGCGACGGCGCCGGAGCTGCCGCGGGGGCTTCCACAGGTGCACCCGGCGGTGGCGCTGCGGCCGGTGCAGGTGCCGCCGCCCCCGTGCGCCGGTCCGATGCGGCCGCAGG
>JAHCJV010000003.1 GCA_026126105.1 Enhydrobacter sp. | reverse complement strand
CGCCAAGGTCAGCGGCCAAGGCGGCGGAGTGACGATCCCTGGCCACCTGCCCTAAGCGGAGCCGAAGGTGTCATCCCGAGCAGGCGCGAAGAATCCTTCTTCGATTATTGGAACCGTGCGGCGCCCGCGACTTAGGGCACTACGTGCCCCAAGCGCTTTGCGCCGACGAACGCTTCGCTGCGCGAAGCGTCAGAACTGCCACTGATATTTGCCGCGCGTGGCGGGCGCGTTGGCGACCGACGGCACGCCGATAGCGGCGTCGCTCGCATTCACCTGCTCATGCGCGCGGCGCTCGAACGTGGTCACGAGGAACCACGTGAAGACAGCCCCCAGCACCAGCATGAGGGCGCCCTTGGTCAATCCGTTCATCAACATGGTCTTACGTCCATACCCAGGTCGCGGCTTCCCTTCCGCGATGACGATTAGATGGGAGTCGGATGTGACAAATTTTGGGCGGACGCGGTCGCCCGGCTGCTGTCACGCAAGCGTGACGGAAGGCCTCACTGCAAATTTCTTCACGTCACCTGGAAGCCGTGAGCGAAAGGATCGCGGTCGTCGACGAAGATGGTGTTGATGCCGTGCTGGCGCGCCCATCCCGAGATCGACGGCACGATGGCCCCAATGGCGGCGTCGTGGTTGCCGACCTTCGCCGCCGCCTCGACCCTGCCGTCGAACAGCGAGCCGATGATGCTTTCGTGCACGAAATCGGAGCCGACCTTCAGCTTCCCCCTGGCCGCGAGTTGCGCCATGCGCGCCGACGTGCCGGTGCCGCAGGGAGAGCGGTCGATCGCCTTGTCGCCGTAGAACACCGCGTTGCGCGCATGGGCGCGCGCGGTCCGCGGCTTGCCGGTCCACATGACATGGCTCACGCCGCGGATGGTCTCGTTCTCGGGATGGACCGGCTGGATCTTCTCGTTCAGGAGCCGGCGCACGACCGGCGAGAGCCGCAGCACGTCGCCGGCCGACATCGATTCGAGGCCGGCATAGTTCTTCTGCGGCTCGAGAATGGCGTAGTAGTTGCCGCCGTAGGAGATGTCGAAGGCGAGCTCGCCGACGCCCGGCAAGTCGATCTTCACGTCGGTGGCGGCGAGGTACGAGGCGACGTTGGTGATGCGCACGCTCTCGACGAAGCGGTCCTTCTTCTCGTAGCGCGCCAGCACTCGGCCCGCCGGCGCATCGAGCGCCAGCTCGCCCTCCTTCGCCGGCGCGACGAGGCCGTTCTCGACCGCCATGGTGACGGTGCCGATCGTGCCATGGCCGCACATCGGCAGGCAGCCGCTGACCTCGATGAACAGGATACCGATGTCGCAGTCGTCGCGCGTCGGCGGGTAGAGGATCGAGCCCGACATCACGTCGTGGCCGCGCGGCTCGAACATCAATGCCTTGCGGATCCAGTCGTGGTTGGCGAGGAAATCGAGCCGCCGCTCGCTCATGGTCGAGCCCTTGAGCAGCGGACCGCCGCCCGACACCAGCCGCACGGGATTGCCGCAGGTATGGCCATCGAGGCAGGAGAAGGTGTGCACGGACATGCCGTCTGATTACGCTCCCTGCAGGAGGTGCTCAACCTCGCGCGTGCTCGTCAGGCGCACGAGGGTCTTGTCCTTGCCGAGGAACTCGCACTCGATGGCGAAGCGGGCGCGGTTCTTCCCATGGGTTTTCATCGCATACAGCAGGATCGATTGACGGCTGAAGAGCGAACGCGCCAGCGACTCGGTATTGCCCGTGCCCCACAGATTCTCCTTCGTGAGCGAACGGCGGATCGTCCGCCGGAACAGGCGCCACATCACCGTCGGGAACGGCAGGTCGAGCCAGATCAGCGTGTCGGCCGCGCGCCAGGTGAGGTCGCGCACCTGGCCGTAGTTGCCGACGACGATCCAGTCGCCATCGCGGATCTCGCGCTCGACCCGGTGGCGAAAGAGCTCCAGGGGCGCCGGAGTCCAGTCCTTCCCCCAGAACAGCGCGTCGAGCTCGATCAGGCGCAGGCCGTGGCGCGCCGCCAGGCGCTCCGCCAGCCAGCTCTTTCCCGATCCCGTGGTGCCGAAGACAACAACGCGTCGCATCGCTGCGCGACTGTAGCGTCGAAGGGGCGGCCAGCGTAGGGTTGCGGGGCGTCGGAGGGGGAGCGTCGATGTCGCAGATTGTGTTCCGTAATTTCAGCCTGCTCGACCCGCGCTGGGACGAGGCGCGGGGCGGATACGAGGTCCTGGTCGACGGTGGCACCATCAGGGAGGTGTCCGAAAAGCCGATCAAGGCCGCCAACGCGCGCGTGGTCGATGGCGGCGGCAAGCGCACCCTGATGCCCGGCCTGATCGACTGCCACGTCCATGTGTTCCTGACCGAAGTGAACATCCGCAATCTCGAATCGATCCCGCTGACGCTTCTGACGGCCAAGTCGGCGGAGCTGATGCGCGGCATGATCGATCGCGGTTTCACCACGGTGCGCGACACCGGCGGCGCAGACTGGGGCATCAAGACGGCCGTCGAGTCGGGGCTGATCCCCGGCCCGCGCCTGTTCATCTCGGCCAAGGCGATCGGCCCGACCGGCGGCCATTCCGATTCCCGGCGCCGCACCGACTACCAGCCGGCCTCCTGCGGCTGCTGCAACGGCATGGTCTATGTCATGGCCGTCGCCGACGGCGCGGACGAAGTGCGCAAGTGCGTGCGCGAGCAGATGCGCCAAGGCGCCGACCAGATCAAGATCATGTGCTCCGGCGGCGTCGCCTCACCCTATGACCCTCTCGATTCGCTGCAATTCTCGGAAGGCGAGATCGCCGCGGCGACGGACGAAGCGAAAAACTTCGGCCGCTACGTGCTGGCGCATGCCTATACGCCGGAAGCCATCACCCGCGCGATGAACAACGGCGTGCGCACGATCGAGCACGGCAACCTGGTCGATGACAAATCGGCCCGGCTGATCCAGTCCAAGGGCGGCTACATGATCGCCAACCTTGTGACCTACTTCTCGATGAAGGAGCGCGCGGCGCAGTTCGGCATGACGCCCGAGATGCTGGCCAAGAACGACATCGTGCTCGAAGGCGCCCTGCGCTCGCTCGAGATCTGCAAGGGGGCGGGCGTCAAGGTGGGCTACGGCACCGACCTGCTCGGTGCGCTTCAGGTCGACCAGAGCCTGGAGTTCATTCACCGCGCCAAGGTGCTGCAGCCGATCGAGATCATCCGGCAGGCCACGCTGGTCGGTGCCGAGATCGTGCAGCAGGAGGGCAAGCTCGGTGTAATCGAGCCGGGCGCCCATGCCGACCTGATCGCGGTCGACGGCGATCCGGTCGCAAACCTCGAGCTCTTCCTCGGCCAGGGCAAGCACCTGCCGATGATCATGAAGGCCGGCAAGTTCCACAAGAACACGCTGAAATGAACCAGTACCGTCGTCCTGAGGCGGAGCCGAAGGACCTCACCGAACGACCAGACCCGGACAGCCGAAAGCGAGTGTGGGGCTGGCGTGAGGTCCTTCGCTCCGCTCAGGACGACAAGAGAGAGAATCGATAGTCATGTCTTTCCTGTTCAAGAACCTCAACCTTCTCGATCCCAACTGGGAAGAGGCACGCGGCGGCTACGAGGTGCTGGTCGAAGGCGACGCCATCAGGGAAGTGTCGTCGACGCCGATCAAGTCATCCTCGGCGCAGGTGGTCGATTGCGGAAAGCGGACGCTGATGCCCGGCCTGATCGACTGCCACGTCCATACCCATCACAGCGAGGTCTACATCAACCGCATGGAAGCGGTGCCTCTCACCCTGATGATGGCGAGATCGGCCGGCCGCCTGAAGCGCATGCTCGACCGCGGCTTCACCACCGTGCGCGACGCAGGTGGCGCCGACTGGGGCACCAAGACCGCCGTCGAATCGGGACTGATTCCCGGTCCCCGGATGTTCATCTCCTGCCGCTCGATCGGCCCGACCGGCGGCCACAACGACCGCAACCGGCGCACCGACATCGGCCCGCCCTGCCTGTGCTGCAACGGCATGGTCTTCATCCGCTGCATCGCCGACGGTCCCGACGCGGTGCGCAAGGCCGCGCGCGAGCAGATGCGCCAGGGAGCGGACCAGGTGAAGCTGATGGTCTCGGGCGGCGTGGCCTCGCCCTACGACCCGCTCGAATCGATCCAGTTCACCATCGAAGAGATCACCGCGGCGGTGGAGGAGGCGCATGCCTTCGGCCGCTACGTCCTGACCCATGCCTACACGCCCGAAGCGATCACGCGCGCGGTCAAGTGTGGCGTGCGCACGATCGAGCACGGCAACCTGGTCGACGCGCCCACGGCAAAGCTGATGGCCGGGAAGGGCGTCTACATGATCCCGAACCTCGTCACCTACGACGCCATGAAGCGGCGGGCGAAGGAGCTCGGCATGCCGAACGAAATGCTGGAGAAGAACGACGAGGTGCTGAAGTACGGCTTCGCGGAACTCGAGCATTGCCGCACGGCCGGCGTGAAGATGGCCTATGGATCGGATTTGCTAGGCGCGCTCGAAGACGAGCAGACCGGCGAGTTCAGGATCCGTGGCGAGGTCATGCCGGCGATCGACGTCATCCGCTCGGCAACCCAGATCGGCGCCGAGGTCGTGCGCCAGGAAGGCAAGCTCGGCACGATCCAGCCTGGCGCCCATGCCGACATGATCCTGGTCGATGGCGACCCGCTGAAGGACCTCGGCCTGTTCCAGGACGGCGGCCCGAACCTGTCGGTCATCATGAAGGCCGGCCAGTTCCACAAGAACACGCTGTGAAGATGGAGGCCTTCTTCGCTGGGACCGCGCCACTCCGTGGCGCTCATACTCTTGATCATGAGCGCCACGGAGTGGCGCGGTCCCAGCCGTGATCGGCGCCGTCGTGCGCCGCCGCGCGGGCCGGTGGGCGCTGAACGGGGCGGCGGCGCTCGCGCTGGCCTATATCTTGCTGCCGCTGATCTTCGTGGTCTGGCTCGCCTTTTTCCGTCAGGAGATCCCGTCCTTCCCGCCCGAGGGCTACAGCCTGAAATGGTTCGCCGCGATCCTCGACCAGAGGAAGTTCGTCGACGGCTTCTCGCTGTCCTTCCAGGTCGGCGTGATCGCGACCCTGGCCGGCCTCGCGCTCGGCGTCCCCGCCGCGCTCTGCCTCGATCGCTTCAACTTCAGATTCCGCGGACCGTTCAGCAACCTGCTGCTGATGCCGCTGGTCGTGCCCGGCGTCGTGCTGGGCACCGCCATGTACGTCTTCCACGTCGAGGTCGAGAACGGCCTGGACGTCGACGTCATCGGCACCTTCTATGCCCTGGTCTGCGGCCACATCGTGATCATCATTCCCTGGGTCGTGCGGCTGGTGACGGCGAGCCTCGCCGGCCTCGACCGCACCACCGAGGAAGCGGCGCAAAACCTCGGCGCCAATCGCTGGATCACCTTCTGGCGCGTCACCCTGCCGGCGATCCGGCCCGGCATGGTGGCCGGCGCGCTGTTCGGCTTCGTCGCCTCGTTCGGCAATCTCGAGATGAGCCTGTTCCTGGTTGGGCCGGGCCGCACCACCCTGCCGATCGTCATTCTCCAGTACCTCGAGTGGAAGATCGATCCGACCATCGCGGCAGTGTCGGTGATCCAGATCCTGCTGATCGGCACGGTGATGCTGATCACCGACCGCTACGTGAAGCTCGCGCGAGTGGTGTGACATGGCACGACTCGACATCCGCAACCTCGCCAAGCGCTACGGCGACTTCTACGCCGTGCGCGATGTCTCGCTGCAGATCGCCGACGGCGAGTTCCTGGTGCTGCTGGGCCCCTCGGGCTGCGGCAAGACCACGACCCTGCGCATGGTCGCGGGCTTCATCGAGCCCAGTGCCGGCCACGTCGCGTTGGGCGGCAGCGACGTTACCCGGCTGCCGCCGTGGAAGCGCAATGCCGGGATGGTGTTCCAGAGCTACGCCCTGTTCCCGCACATGACCGTGGCGCAGAACGTCGCCTTCGGCCTGGAGATGCGCAAGCTTCCGAAAGTCGACATCGACAAGCGCGTCGAGGAAGCACTCGCGCTCGTGCGGCTCGGCGGCTACGGCGCGCGCCTGCCGCGCCAGCTCTCCGGCGGCCAGCAGCAGAGGGTCGCGCTCGCCCGGGCGCTGGCCATCCGGCCCGACGTTCTGCTGCTCGACGAGCCGCTCTCGAACCTCGACGCCAAGCTGCGCCAGGAAGTACGGGTCGAGATCCGCGAGCTGCAGCGCCAGCTCGGCCTCACCACCGTGATGGTGACGCACGATCAGGAAGAGGCCCTCACCATGGCCGACCGGCTGGTGGTCATGAACGAGGGCTCGGTCTGCCAGGTCGGCAGCCAGCGCGACCTCTACGAGCGGCCCGCCACCCGCTTCGTTGCGGGTTTCGTCGGGCGCAGCACCTTCCTCGCCGGCACAGTCGAGGCGCCCGGCCGCTTCCAAACCGATGGCGGGCTTAACCTCGCCTGCAGCGGCGGCGCTCCGGGCCGGGCCGTGCTGTCCTTGCGGCCGGAGCGGGTCGAAATCGCCGCCACACCGCTGAGCGGACTCGACAACCGACTGTCGGGTGCGGTGGAATTCGTTTCGTATCTCGGCTCGCTGACCGACATCCATGTGCGCCTGTCGCCGGCCGACCGGCTCGTAGTCCAGGTCGCCAATCGCGAAGGCGGGTTGGCGCCCGATGTCGGGCAAACGGTTCATGTCGGCTGGCCTGCTTCGGCCGGCCAGGTGTTCAACGAATGAAGGAGGCTCCACCCATGGCATTCATGATCAATCGCCGCACCGCCTTGGGCGGCGCGGCCGCGCTTGCGGCCTTCCCGGCCGCCGCGCAGGACAACAAGCGCATCGTTGTCGGCACCTGGGGCGGCGACTACTCGCGGCTCCTTGCCAAGAATATCGAAACGCCATTGCTCGCCCCCAAGGGTTGGGACGTGGTCAAGGACGAGGCCGGCGATCCGCCGCGCCGCGCCAAGGTGCTGGCCGAGAGGTCGCTGCGCCGCGGCACTTCGGACATCCAGGGCGTGTCGGCCGCGAACATGTACGAGATGAACGAGCAGGGGACGATCGAGCAGCTCGACTACTCCAAGATGCCGAACGCGGCGAACCTGATTCCCGCGATGAAGTATCCCTACGGCGTCGGCCACATCTATTCGGGCAAGGTCGTGCTCTACAATCCGAAGCTGATGGAAGCGCCCAAGGGCTTCGCCGACACGCTCGATCCCAAGCTGGGCAACAAGCTCGGCATCATCGACATCCAGTATCAATACACGATGCTCGCCGCGAGCCTGGCCTCGGGGGGCAACATGGGGGATTTCGAACCCGGCAAAGAGCGGCTGGTCGCCTGCAAGAAGGCCGGCGCGCGGATCTATCCGTCGAACGAGGCCTTCGCCCAGGCGCTCAAGACCGAGGAGATCGCCTGCGGCATCATGTGGAAGGCACGCGCCGTGCAATGGCAGAACGCCGGCATCAACGTGCAGACCGTCGCGCCGGTCGAAGGCGTTCCAATGTATGTCTCGGGCTTCGTGATGCCGAAGAACGCGCCCAACAAGGCAGGCGGCTACGCCTATCTCGACGCCATGATGGCGCCATCGGCGCAAGAGGGCTTCGCCGTCGACATGGGCTACAATCCGACCGTAACCAACGCCAAGGTGCCGCCCGACGTCCAGAAGCGCATCGGCTTTACCGAGGAAGAGCAGAAGCGGCTGAAGGACCTCGACTACGCTTACATGGCGAAGAACGACGCAGCCTTCCAGGAATGGTGGAACAAGTCTTTCAAGGGATGAGCTGTTCTTGGATGAGCCTTTCTTTGCTTTCATGTTCCTCTCCCCCGCTAGGGGGAGAGGCTAGGAGAGGGGGAATCGATGTGCGTCGCCCCCTCTCTCAACCTCTCCCCCTAGCGGGGGCGAGGAGCATGAGCTTTAGGGGGCATGCGTCGTGACTCTCGTCATTGACCAGCGGCCGCGCAGCAACGGCCTTACAGCCACCGCCTTGCTGGCGCCCGCGACGATCTTCGTCGCGATCTGCCTGCTGGCGCCGCTCGCGATCCTGTTCCGCTACAGCCTGAACGATTTCGTCGCCGCCAAGAAGATGATGGTCGAGGCGGTGACGGTGGCGAACTACATCCGCTTCTTCACCGACCCCTATTACACCGCGATCCTCTGGACGACGGTGCGCATCTCCATCACTGTAACCGCCGTCTGCCTGGTGCTGGGCTTCCCGCTCGCCTACGTCGTGGCGCGCACGCAGAGCCGCTTCAAGCACCTGCTGATCATCCTGATCGTACTGCCGCTGTTCGTCGGCAATGCGGTGCGCGCGGCGGGCTGGATGACGGTGTTCGGCAGCAAGGGCTTCCTCAATGCGACGCTGATGGGCCTCGGCCTGATCGACAAGCCGCTCGAGATCATGTTCACCGAGAAGGCGGTGGTGATCGGCATCATCGCCGTCAACCTGCCCTTCATGGTGCTGTCGCTGCAGAGCGTGATCGAGGGGATCGACCGCGCTGTCGAGGAGGCCGCCTTCAGCCTCGGCGCCCCGCCGCTCACGATGTTCCGCCGCGTGCTGTGGCCGCTGGCGCTGCCCGGTATTCTGTCGGGCACGATCCTGACCTTCATACTGGCGATGAATGCCTATGCCACGCCGTTCTTGCTGGGCGGCCCGTTGTTCAAGATGATGGCGCCGCTGGTCTATAATCAGTTCACCCAGCAGACCAACTGGCCGTTCGGCGGCGCGATCGCCTTCATCCTGATGGCGGTGACGCTTACCCTGACGGTCGCCGCCAACCTGATCTTCCAGCGCCGCAGCGCACGCTAGGTTCAGCCGACATAGAATGGAGGCCGCCATGGCCGATGAGAACCGGACGCGCCGCTTCGCCGTCCTGATCGACGCCGACAACACCTCGCCGCGCATCGTGGCAGGCCTCTTCGAGGAGATCGCCAAGTTCGGCGAGGCGAGCTCGCGGCGCATCTATGGCGACTTCTCGAGCCCGCGCTCCAAAGGCTGGGCCGACGTGCTGCAGAAGTATGCGATCGATCCCTACCAGCAGTTCGCTTACACGACCGGCAAGAACGCCTCCGACATCGCGCTCGTGATCGATGCAATGGACCTGCTGCACAGCGGCCGGTTCGACGGCTTCTGCCTGGTCTCGTCCGACAGCGACTTCACCCGGCTCGCCTCCCGGCTGCGCGAGGAAGGCGCCGACGTCTATGGCTTCGGCGCCCGCAAGACACCCGAAAGCTTTCGCCAGGCCTGCCGCCGTTTCATCTACACTGAGAATCTCGTTCCCGAGACTCCGGCACCCGCACCGAAGGCCGGCGAACCGGCGCCGGCGCCGCGTGCCGTCCAGCCGCCCAGCGCGGCGGTCGAGATCCTGAACAAGGCGATCGCTCAGATGGACACCGAGGACGGTTGGGTCGGCCTGGGCGTCGTCGGCCAGCGGCTGTCCACCATCGCCTCCGACTTCGACCCGCGCAGCTACGGCTATCGCAAGCTGAGCGATCTGATTCGCGGCACCGGCGCGTTCGAAATGGACCAGCAGGATGGCCGCGCGGTTCGGATCCGGGCCAAGCCCGCTACGCCGGCCCGGACGCGCAACCGCGGTGGCTCAAAGGTCGTTGACGCCGTGGTCGACTGAGCCATTTCGCGCCTTGCCGGTGACACGGTCCAGCGCCTAGATCGCTACCGGCCGGGGAGCCCAAGAACCATCAATTCGAACAGGGAAGTCCAATCGATTGACCAGTCCACAAACGGGCGGCACTGACGCCGCAGCCGAGGCGCGCGCTTGGCCTCAGATCCTCGCCCGCTACCGCGAACCCAGCACGGGCCGCGGCGTGCTGGAAATCGCGGTCACGGTCCTTCCGCTCGTCGCCCTGTGGGCGCTCGTCTGGACAGCCGTCCACTTCGGCTACTGGTGGCTTGGCCTGCTGCTCGCGCTGCCGGCTGCCGGCTTCCTTGTACGACTGTTCCTGATCCAGCACGATTGCAGCCACGGCGCGTTCTTCCGGCACAGACAGGCCAACGACTGGATCGGCAGGATCGCGGGCGTTGTGACGCTTACGCCGTATGGACTGTGGCGCCGCGACCATGCGCTGCATCACGCCAGCACCGGCAATCTCGACCGCCGTGGCATCGGCGACATCGATACGCTCACGGTCGACGAATACACCGCCCGTTCGTTCTGGGGTCGCCTGCGCTATCGTCTGTACCGGCATCCGTTGGTGATGTTCGGCATCGGACCCGCCTATCTCTTCTTCCTGCAGCACCGCCTGCCGTTCGGGCAGATGCGCGCGGGCTGGCGCCCCTGGGCGAGCGCCATGGCGACCAACGCGGGGATCGCGCTGGCCGCCGCCGCTCTGATCTGGCTGATCGGTCTCCAGGCGTTCCTCCTGGTCCATCTGCCGATCATGCTGCTCGCCGCCTCTCTCGGCGTCTGGCTTTTCTACGTCCAGCACCAGTTCGCGCGGACGAGCTGGGATCGTCACGAAGACTGGACGCTGCACGGAGCGGCGCTGCACGGCAGCTCCCACTACGACCTGCCGGGCTTCCTGCGCTGGATCACCGCCAATATCGGCATGCACCATGTGCATCACCTTTGCTCCACGATCCCCTACTATCGGCTGCCCCGGGTGATGCGCGATCATCCGCAATTGCGCGACATCGGCCGGCTGACTCTGGGACAGAGTCTGCGCTGTGTTCCCCTGGTACTATGGGACGAGCGGCGCCGGCGCCTCGTGTCGTTCAGGGATATCGGACACTAGGGACATGCACATTGGATTGATCGGGGGAATCGGCCCCGCTGCCACCGACTTCTACTATCGCGGCCTCATCGACCGGCACGTCGCCGCTGGCATCCCGCTTGAATGCACCATTGCCCATGCCGATGTGCGCGAGATGTCGCGCAACCTGAACGAAAAGACGCCGGCCAGGCAGGCCGCGATCTTCGCCGCGCTGATCGAGCGGATGAAGAAGGCAGGCGCCGAGGTGGCGGCGGTCACCTCGATGGGTGGGCACTTCTGCATCAACGAGCTGCTTCCGATCTCGCCCCTGCCGCTGATCCACGGCATCCATGCCGTCGATGAGGCGATCAAGCATTCAGGCTTGAAGCGGATCGGCGTGCTGGGCACGCGCACCGTGATGGAGACGAGGCTCTATGGCGGCGTCTCCTCGGCCGAGCTGATCGCGCCAGAAGGAGAGATGTTCGGCCAGGTCGGCGACACCTATTCGGCGATGGCTACCATCGGCAAGGTCACCGACGCGCAGCGAGAGGTCTTCTTTGCCGCCGGCCGCTGGCTCTGCCGCGAGCGCGGTGCCGAAGCAATCATGCTGGGCGGCACCGACCTGTTCCTGGCCTTCGCCGGACTGGAGCCGCCCTTCCCGCTGGTCGACTGCGCCGACATGCATGTCGACGCGATCTTCGCGAAGTCGTCGTCGCGCTAATTGCCGCTGGTCGGCGTATTGCTCCAGAGTCGCTCATTATAGGCGCCGGCCACGCCGGCATCGATCTGGGCGGCGACCTCCTCGCCCGCACCGATGCGCGGCGCGATGATCTTGCCGAAGGAGATGCGGCCCGGCGCCGGCCACTTCTCCGGCTTCCAGAGGTTGGCGCGAACGATCGAACGGGCGCAGTGGAAGTAGCAGTGCTTGATGTGAACGCGCGTGGCAAGCAGCGCGGGCTTGCCGAGCGACGAGAGCGACGCGAGCAGGTCAGCATCATCGAACACCTGCGCGGTGCCGGAGAGGCGCAGCGTCTCGCCGGTCGCCGGCACCAGCGCGATCATGCCGATCCTGCCGTTCGCGATGATATTGCTCAGTCCGAACGCCAAGTTGTTGCCGATCCGCTCGGGGATAAGAAGAGTGCGCGGGTCCTCGACCCGGATGAAGCCCGGCTCGTCGCCCTTGGGCGAAACCTCGATCGTGCCGTCGGCCGACGTCGTGCTCACCAGCGCGAAGGGGCAACGCTTCAGGAAGTCGATCGACTGATCGTCGAGAGCATCGAGTATCTTGCTACTGGTCGCCGGTCGGGGCTCGGCGATCACGCGGCGCAGGTCGGCGGTCGATGTCAGGCGAGCCATGGTCGTCTCCGTTCGCTGTGAAGCCCTCGTTCCGGCGGGTCCGAGCGGGCGGGAACTCCTTTTCGCAGCAACCCGCCACGATTTGCAACCAGCGTGCCTAGCGCGGCGGCGGTGAACCGGCCGCCCCTGGAGGGGGCGACATCGAGAACGGATCGCTTATCGGTCGTGGCGGCATGCGATCGCCGGTGCGCGGAGCGGGACCGCCCTGCACCGGTCCCCGCAAATCATGGGCCCGGCCGGAGTTGGAGCCGGCCAAGCCGGACTTCTGCACGGCGCGATCGACCGTGCCGTCAGCGGGTCGTCTTCCGGGACCTTCGAGCATGCGGATCTGCTCGGAGAATGCGCCTCGCGGCGCAACGACCGGCGCGGTCGGCAACTGGCCCGCAATGGTGCTGACCTGCCACCCGGGCGACAAAACAGTTTGCGTCTGCCCCTGGCTGGTGATGGTCAGCTTGTAGCCGAAGAGGAGGGTTGCAGTGGTTTCGGTCGGCTCGACCTTGAACAGCATGATGCCGCCGCGAATGCCGATCACGCCGGACGGCGTGTTCACCGTGATCGGCACAGTCTTGCTGATTCTGCCGCCGACCATTCGAAAGATACCTTGGGCCGCGCTTAGGCTGAGTGCCCCAAGCCGCCGATCGTTATCGTAGACGAAATGATCGAGTGTCAGGCGGGCTTGCGGTCCGACCGTCAAGGCAGTGCCGTCCAGGAACAGGAGATGAGCGCGATCTTCGGCGCCGGTCCTCACCAGCTCGCCGGCCTGCAGATCGATGCCGACCCGCAACACCCGTTCCTGCTCCGCGGGCGGCTTGCCGAGCGGTTCGCCGGTCGTTGCCGACGCGATACCGATTCGTTGCGCCCGTGCAGCCATGGGGTCCAGCACCGAAATGACGGCCAGGAGCACGGCCGCGACCTTCTCGACTCGCATCGTCATCGGTCAATCTACGGGCGCGGTTCGGACTCCATCCCCGAGAAGTCCAAGAAAGCCATCATTTGCAGCAGACCGAGTATGCTCCGCCTGACTCAGAAATGCGGCGCGACCTCGCGCATGTAGCGGTCCATCTGCTCCTTCACCATCGCGTGCGGCTTCTGGCCGTAATTGAAATACAGGATCACTTCGGCGACGCCGGCCGCCTCGACCGTCTTCAAGGTGTCGACGATGTGTTGCGGGCTGCCGCACAGGATCGACTTGTCGGTCAGCTTCTCCGGCCGCATGTCGCGCAGGATGTTCACGATGTCGACGAAGTACTTGTAGGTCGGCGGCACCTTCTCGCCCGACGACGAGGGGAAGGCCGCGATCAGCGCATCCTGGAAATAGCGCACCAGCGCTTCCCTGCCGTACTGCTCCTCCTCGGGCGTCGAGGCGATATGGACGAAGTACGAGCACATGGCGCGCCGCATCGGGCGCTTGAACCGCTGCTCGCACGTCTCGCGATAGACCCGCACCGCGTCGGCCAGCGAGCCGTAGACCATCGCCGCGGCGAACGGTGCATAGATCACGTTCCAGTCGTTCTTCGCCGCCAGTTCCATCGACGGCCGCGAGAAGCACGCCACGTAGGGGCGCAGGGGAGTCTGCGCCGGCCTCGGGCGAATTTCGACGTCCTTGAACTCGTAGAACTTTCCTTTGTGGCTCCACTTGCCCGGCTCGGTCCAAGCACGCCACACGATCTCGAGACCTTCGGCGAACAGCTCGGCGGAGTCATCGAACGAGGCCTGGAACGGCTCGTACTCCTTGCGGTCGTAGCCCCGGCCGGCGGCAAAATCGACCCGGCCGCCCGACAGCAGGTCGAGCGTCGCCCACTCCTCCGCGACATGCAGCGGGTGATGCACCGGCAGCAGCGTCACCGCCGGCGCCAGCCGCAGCGTCGTCGTGGCGCCGGCGAGCTGGGCGAGGATGGCCAGCGGCGAGGCGTTGACGCCCAGCAGGTTGAAATGATGCTCGCCGATCCAGGCGGAGTTCAGCCCGACCTGCTCGGCGTAGAGAGCCTCGGCGAAGATGTCCTTGATGAAATCCTCGGCCGAGCGTGTGTTGCCGGGATAACGGTTGTCGCTCAACGTGAAGTAGCCGAATTTCATGGCGGTCCTCCCTGTCCTTGCAGGAAGGGTAAGCTTCTACCGGTTATTTGCAAATGCAAATAAAAAGTCTGACCAGGCCAGCGTCACCACGTCTTGCCGCCGGCTGCCGCCTTCCCTTTCGCCTGCTCGTAGCGCTCGATCTCGGTAGCGACGGCTTGCGCCGACTCCGCTCCCGCCGTCTCGTGCTTTGCCGTGGCATTGTCGTAGCTCGCCACCCGCAGCACATTCGACTGGCGCTGGAAATGCGGATGGACGTACCGCGCCATCAGCTCGTAGCTGCGCTTGGTCGCCTCCCAGTCCGCCCAGTTGTGCGCGAGCAGCAGGACGGCGCCGAAGCCACCGGCCGACCCCTGCCACAGCCGCTCGAAATGCCTGACGCAGTCGTCCGGCGTGCCGATGCAGGCAAGGCCGCTGCTGGTCAGGTATTCGACCGGATCGGCGATCCCGGCCGGCACGATGGGGAACGTGGCCACATCGGTGAAATACTTGCAGAAATCCTTGAGCCCATGCGCCATGTCCGCCCGCGCCTTCTCGCGGGTCTCCGCGACGTGGGCGAAAGTGACGATGCGCCACTTCGATCGGTCGGCCGTCTTGCCGGCCTTGCGCGCCTCCTCCTCGTGTATCGACCAGTTCCTGGCATGGCCGAGCAGCGCCTCGTCCGAGGTGCCGCCGATCGACAGCATGCCAATGCCGTGCTTGCCCGACGCCACCGCACCGACCGGCGAGCGCGAGCAGGCGACCGCCATCTCCATGCCGGGCTGCGAGTAGGACATCAGCTGCAGCCGCGCCTCGTTCAGCACGAACCAATCGGTCGTGCGGGTGACGGTACCGCCCTGCATCAGCTCGACGATGCAATCGAGCGACTCGTTCATGCGCCGCCGCTGGTCGGCCGCCTTCAGCCCTATCTTGTCGGCATCGTAGATCAAGGCGCCCGGACCGACACCGAACATGGCGCGCCCGCGCGCCATGTGGTCGAGCTGCATCATCCGCGACGCCAGGGTGAACGGATGATGGTAGGGCAGCGAGACCACGCCCGTCCCGAGGCGGATGTTGCGCGTGCGCTGGGCGGCGGCGGCGAGGAACATCTCCGGACAGGCGATGATCTCGAACCCGCCCGAATGGTGCTCGCCGATCCAGGCCTCGTGATAGTTCAGCCGATCAAGATGCTCGACGAGCTCCATGTCACGCTCGATGGCGAGCGTCGGGTTCTCGCCCAACGCATGAAACGGGGCGAGGAAGATTCCGGTTCGCAGATAGCGATCTTGCATTTTGTGTTTCCTCCAGTGCTTGGCGTCTCAGATCGTCCTGAAGCCACCATCCGCCATGATGATGCAGCCGGTGACGTACGCCGACATGTCCGAGGCCAGGAACAGCGCGGGACCGGCGATGTCCTCCGGCTTGCCAGGACGATTGAGCGGCGTGTGACGCATGACGTTCGCCACCATATCCGGATTCCTGGCCCGCGCCTCGGCATTGATCCGGGTCTCAATCAGTCCCGGTCCGATGGCATTGACCCTCACGCCGTCCTTGCCGAGTTCCGCCGCCAGCGCCCGCGTGAAGCCGAGCACGCCGTGCTTGGACGTCGTGTAGGCGGCCGAGTTCGGCCAGCTCACATGGACGAACGACTGGATCGAGCCGATATTGACCACCCGCCCCTTGGTCGCGCGCAGCTGCTCGAGGAAGGCATGCGTGACGTTGAACATGCCGTCGAGATTGATCGACAGGATGTCGTCCCAGTCCTTGGCCACGGCGGCCGGATCGCCGGTGATCGGGTTGCGGCGGTTGATGCCCGCATTGTTGACCAGAATCGAGATGTTGCCGGTCTTGGCGATCTCCTCGGCGGCGTTCCTGCACGCCTGACGGTCCGTCACGTCGAGCGTCACCGCCGACGCCCTGCCGCCAGCCGCCACGATCAGGCCCACCGTCTCGTCCGCGCCCGCAGGATTGTTGTCGAACACAATGACTTGCGCCCCTTCCCGCGCGTAGGCCTGGCAGATGCCCTGCCCGATGCCCGATCCGCCGCCGGTCACGGCCGCGATGTGACCTTCCAGAAGCCCTGCCATTGTTTCCTCTCCTTTGTCGTCCCGAGCTTAGCCGAGAAACGTTGCTCCTACGTCGAGGCAGTCTGCCTGCGGAAAGAAGGTCTCTCCACTCCGCTTCTCTCCGGTCGAGACGACGGGGGATGGGTTACCGTTCCAGCTTCTCGATGTTCTCGAAGAGCCGTCGTAGCGCCTGCTTGAGCGACTCCACCTCCCGCGCCGTGAAGCCATCGAGCGCGACGGCCTCGTAGCGTTCGGCGATCGGCAGGATGCGCCGCGTAAGGCGCCGCCCGGCCGGCGTGACATGAAGCGCGACCGCGCGGGCGTCCGCTCCATCGCGGCGGCGTTTTACGAGGCCATTTTTCTCCATGGTGTCGACCAGGCGCGTGAGGGTGGAGACTTCGATCGAGATGGTCCTCGACAGCTCACCCATCCGACGGCCGTCGCTCTCGCGCAGGGCCGCCAGCACGCGCCAGATCTGCAAGGAAGCGCCGAGCGGTCGCACCTCCTCGCCGAACGCCGTCGCGATCCGGGCGCCAGCGCGGTTCAAGAGGTACGGCAGATAAGAATCGAGCGGGCCCATGGATTCCTCGGGGCCGCCTCACGGCCGCATCAGCTGCTGCACCAGGGCTTCGCATTCTGCGGTGACCGGACTCTTGAACCAGCGTTGCGCATTGAGCTCGGGGTCGCCCGAGTAGAGGCGTTCGTAAAGGCCGGCGCGCGAGCCGAACTCGGTCCCGGTCATGTCCCACGCAAGCTTCATCAACTCGAGGCGGTGCTTTGCGCTGACGCCCGGCCCGATCAGCCATTCGTCCATCAGCCGGCCGACATCGGGGTTGGCGTAGTCCGCCTCGGTCATGGCGAGGACGCCCGACCCGGCCGCCATGCGCAGCACGTCCACCGCCTTGGTGTTGGCGTAGGGGAAGAAGAAGTTGGTGGCGGCGTTGCCCGGGCTGCCGATCGCACGGGCCTCGCTGACGCCGTCGCCTTCGGGCGCGAGCTTGCCCCGAGCGAAGGCTTCGACCCGGCGCAGGATATCGGCCATCGCGCCCGAGCGGATTCCCTCGGCGATAGTCACAAGCGCAGTCAGTTCGCCGATTGCGGCCTGATAGCGAGGCGTCTTGTCCCGGCCGTTGGCGCGGGCGATCGCCAAAGCCATGCCGGTGAGAAAACGCAACTTCACCGTCGACCGCGTGCAGGCCTGCAGCGAGGTATAGCCCGCCCGGTTGGCCATGATGCCGTTGTAGGCTTCGATGTCGCCGGCGACGATCGTGCGCTCGTTCGGCACGAAGACATTGTCGAACATGAGGATGGCATCGCCCTCGTCGAACCGGCTGCTGAGCGGGCGATCGAACGAGCCCTGGCCGCGATGAAAGCTCTCGCGCCCCAGGGTGGAGAGGCCCGGCGCGTTCATCGGAACGACGAAAGCGAGGGCGAATCGCTCCTCGCCAGGCAGCCGCGGATGGTAGGGCCCCACGTAGCACTCGTTCGCCACCGGTGCCAGTGTCGACAACATGCGGCAGCCACTGACGACGATGCCGTCGGCGCGCCGCTCGACGAGGTGCACGGCCTGAGACGGGGCGTCCGGCCTGGACCGGTCGGATTGCGGATCGATCAGGGCGTGGGTCACCTGAAGGTCGTTGTCGCGGCAATGGTCGACGATCCATTGCGCGCTTTCGGCCGCAGCGGTCTTGCCGATCATCCGCATGCTGACCACCGTGTCGACAAGGAAGCCCGACATGAAGTCGGTCAGGCGTCCCATCAACCCGAAGGTCCGCATGGCGCGCAGGTGGTAGCAGCCGGCGAGGCCCCGCACTTCCTCAGGCGTGCGGGCCTCGAGGTAGGTCTTGCTGACTGGCTCGCCGGTCCTGGGGGAACGGAAGGTCAGAATATCGCGATAGCCGGGCTCGTCCTGGTCGTCATAGAGCGAGGCGAGCGTGCCGATGACGCCCTGCAGCGGCGGGTAGCTCGTGACGTCGGTCACCGAAGACCCGTCGATGTACAGGGTCCGTCCGTCGCGCAGGGAGTCGATGTATTCCTTCCCGCTCTTGATCGCCATTGTCACTCCGTCTCTTCATGTCGATCAGGCCGCCTTGGCGCTCGCCGCCATGGTCGTCGCCGTCGTCGTCACCTCGGCCAGCGTAATCAACCAGTCGCGAAATGCCTTGATCTTTCGCCGCCGGATCGCCTCGGCCGGATAGACCGCGTAATAGGCGAACTCGGTCGACATCTTGAAGTCGAACGGCACGACCAGCCGGCCCGCCTTGAGGTCGGGGGCGATCAGCGGGTTGCGGCCGAGCGCAACGCCCAGCCCATCCATCGCCGCCTGGTAAGCGACCAGCGCGTGATCGAACGTCACGCCGCGCGAGGCATCGATGCCCTTGATGCCGGCGGCGGTCAGCCAGACCTGCCAGTCGTCGGGGAAGCTGCCGATATGCAGCAGCGTGAAGCGCTTGAGATCGGCCGGCTTCTTGAGCGGGTTGGGACCCTTGAGTAGCGACGGCGCGCAGACCGGCATCACGTCCTCGCCGACCAGGCGATCGGCGACCAGGCCGGGCCACTGGCCGCGACCGTAGCGGATACCAATATCGACGTCCTCGCGCGAGAAATCGATGAGGCCCGTCCCGGTCGAGATGCGCACGTCGATCTCGGGATTGGCGCGCTGGAAGCCGCCGAGTCGCGGCACCAGCCACTTGGTGGCGAACGAAGCCGTGGTGGTGACGGTGAGATGGCCGCCACGATCCTTCTGCAGCAGCTTTTCCGTGGCTTCGTTGAGCTGGTCGAAGGCGGCGCGCACCGAGGGAAGATAGGCCTGACCTGCCTCAGAGAGCAGCAGCGAGCGGTTTCTCCGCACGAACAATTTTAATCCGAGACGTTGCTCCAGCCCGCGCACCTGATGGCTGATCGCGGCTTGGGTGACGCTCAGCTCTTCGGCGGCATCGGTAAAACTCATATGGCGTGCGGCGGCTTCGAAGGCACGCAGCCCATTCAGGGGAGGAAGGCTTCTCTTCATGGCAAATCCCTTCGAAAAGAAGTGTCTTTCACATGAGGTAAAGTTATCAAAACAGGAGGAAGGGTCGTTTGTAAAGAGCCATGACGAAGCGCAAATCCACCCCATCAACATCTTCAACCTGCTTCGGGAAGAAGTCCCATGGCCGATATCTCGCTTCACTACGGTTCCAAGGCCCCGCTTGGCGGCACCTTCACGACCTTCAGCCAGATTCTCCAGACATGGCGCCAACGCGCCCTCGATCGACAGGAGCTGGCCAAGCTCGACCATCGCACCCTGCGCGATCTCGGCCTCAGCGAAGGCTCCGCCCGGTTCGAGGCCAACAAGCCCTTCTGGCGCGAATAGCTTCTTGGAATCCGGAGCCGGGGCCTGATTTTACCCTGCCAGGCCCCACCCCTCTCCGGACACTGGCCGGCGGTCGACCCCCAGCCTCCCTGTCGACCGCCGGCTTTTTCTTTGCCCGCGCGCTACCGTCTGCTAGAGGCCGCGCGTGCCGATCACGGATCTTCAGCTGCAGGCCCTTGCCCGCGATGCCATGCAGCGCGCCCAGGCTGGCGACTATGCCGGTGCCGAGCCGTTGTTTGCGCAGATCGTCGCCGCACGGCCCAATTCCGGCCAAGCGCTGCATCTGCTCGGCCAGACCCGACTTAAGCTTCGCCGCTTCGCCGAGGCGCGCGAACCGCTCGAGCGCGCCGCGAAGTTCCTGCCCAAGGAAGTCGCCGCCCAGGTCAACTATGCGGGCTGCCTCACGGTGCTGGGCGAGCATGAAGGCGCGCTGTGGGCACTCGACCGCGCGGGCAAGCTGAAGCCCGGCGATCCCGTCATTGCGCACAACAGGGGCCACGCCCTGGAGGCGCTGGGACGTCTCGAGGAAGCCGAACGGTCGTATGATGACGCTCTCGCGGCCGATCACCGTCTGATGCCGTCGCTGATCGCCCGCGCCGGCCTGCTCGAGGCGCGCGGCGACTGGCTGGGCGCGCTCGCCGATCTCGACATGGCGCTCGTCAATCGCCCGGATGACACCCGTCTCCGATTGCGGCGCGGCGAGCTGCTGCTGCGACAGGGCGACTGGATGCGCGGCCTGCCGGACTACGAGGCCCGGCTCGACATTCCGGGCGAATGCTACATGCCCGACCTGCCGCGCTGGCAGGGCGAGCCGGTCGATGGCCGCCTGCTGATCTATCCCGAGCAACTCGATGTCGAGAGCGATGCCGCCAAACGCGATACGCTGATGTTGGCGCGTGGGGTGGACGCGGTCGTGCAATGCGGCGAGATGCTGGCGGCGCTGCTAGACGGGCCGACCGCTCGACGCGGCGACTCGCTCGAGGGTTTCGCAGCCGCCGCGCCATTGCGCAGCCTGCCATTCCTTCTCGGCTGGAGCCCCGATGCGCCGCCTCCACCTCCGGCATTGCGCGCTCGCGGTGCGGGCCCCACGCACGATGCGGTCATCGGCGATGACGTCTGGGAGACCCACCTCGCGGCCTGTAGCGGCATCGCGACGACGATTCGCCTGCCGACGAAAGCCGACTGGCTGTGGGGCCGGCAAGAGGGTGTGTCACCCTGGTACCCATCGCTGGAGCTGGTGCGCTAATCTTCTGGTATGCGCGGGCTCAATCTCGACCAGCTCCATACCTTCGTCGAGGTGATCGAGCGGGGCAGCTTCTCAGCGGCCGCGGACCGGCTAAACCTGACGCAGCCCGCCGTCAGCCTGCAGGTCCGCCAGTTGGAAAAGCGGCTGGGCGTCCGCCTGATCGAAAGGCTTGGGCGCCGCGCCCAACCGACGCGCGCCGGGGCTGAGCTCGTCGTCCATGCCCGCAAGATCGCCGCAGCGGTCGGCGCTGCGGAGGAGAGCCTGGCGCCCTACGCCAGTGGCACGCTGGGTCGCGTCCGCATTGGCACCGGCGCCACCGCCTGCATTCACTTTCTGCCGGCCGTGCTGCGCGATCTACGCCGTCGCTTTCCCAAGCTCGAGATCATCATCAGCACCGGAAATGCAACCGATGTCCTGCGCCGGATCGAAGAGAACGCCCTCGATCTCGGGCTCGTGACCTTGCCCGCGCCCGGCCGAATGTTCGACGTGACGCCCTTGCTGAGCGACGAGTTCGTGGCGTTGTCCGCGCCGGCCGGACCTGGCTTGCCCCGTGCGGTGACAGCCGAAGTACTGACGCGTCATCCGATCGTGCTGTACGAACCAGGTGCGCAGACCCGCCGGCTGGTCGACGACTGGTTCGCGGCATCGGGATTTGCCATCCGGCCGACCATGGAGCTGGGTAGCGTCGAGGCGATGTTGGAGCTCGTGCGGGCCGGACTGGGTCTTGGCATCGTCCCGCGTATGGCCGTGGATACGCCGCACCGGGTTCCGAAGTTGCGCATCCAATCGCTGTCGCCCAGGCTCACGCGGGACATCGGGCTCGTCGTCCGGCGCGACAAGCCGTTGCATCGCGGCCTGCGGGAGACCATCGCGGCACTGAAGCGGGCGGTGCCGCGCTTCCTCGACCGTTAGAGCTCGCTCGACCTCGCGCGAATGCGCGATCCGAGGCGCATGAACACTTATGGTCAGCATAAGCGCTGCCCACTGTATCGCTCGTCATGGAACGCGCAGCTTGCCGGCATGCGATCCCTCCTTGTCTTCCTTGGCCGAGTGATGCGCGAGGCGGTGCTTCATGTCGGTGCCCCGCCGCGGCCGCGCCTGCATCAGCTCGAAACATCGAATGGCGTCGACGACCATCTGTTGCGCGATATCGGCCTCGACCGATCGGTCGCCGCAAAGCGTGGGCGCGACGACGGAACTTCTTTCACGGGAATATGATCGACATGCCGAGCGTCACTGTGCGCACGTCAGCAGAAGCGGACATGCCCGCCATCCAGGCGATCTACGCCCATCATGTATTGCACGGTCTCGCTTCCTTCGAGGAGGAGCCGCCAACGGTGGACGAGATCGGCGCACGCCGCGCGACTGTCGTGAGGCTTGGCCTGCCGTATCTCGTGGCCGAGCTCGGCGGAGACGTCGTGGGCTACAGCTATGCCAGCCCCTATCGGCCACGGCCGGCCTATCGCTTTACCGTCGAGAACTCCGTCTATGTGCGCGACGGCCTGGCCGGCTGTGGCATCGGCAAGGCGCTGCTGGTCGAGCTCATCGCGCGCTGCGAGGCCGGACCCTGGCGGCAGATGTTGGCGGTCATTGGCGACCGCGACAACCGGGCCTCCATCGGCTTGCACCAAAGCTGCGGATTCAGAACGATCGGCGTTCTCGAAGCGGTCGGGCACAAGCATGGTCGCTGGGTAGACTCCGTCCTGATGCAGCGCCGGCTCGTACCGCCGGCGTGAAATCTCTTCCGCTTCTGACGCGCGGATGCGATATCGGTCGCAATGCGGCCTCTGCACATCGCGGCATCCCTGCTGATCGCGGCGATCTGGGGCCTCAACTTCACGATCATCCGGTTCGGGCTCGACGAGTTCACACCCTTCGCCTTTGCCGGCTGGCGGTTCGTGCTCGGCGCCTTGCCGGTATTGCTGCTGCCGCGGCCGGCAATTTCCTGGAAGGCGCTGATCGGCACGGGCATTTTCCTGTTTGCCGGCCAGTTCGTGTTCCTGTTCTTCGCCATGGAAGCCGGGTTGCCGCCGGGCCTCTCCTCCGTTCTGGTCCAATTGCAGGGACCGCTGACCCTGGTGTTGGCCGCCCTGTTCCTGAAGGAACGCGCCACGACAGCCCAATGGGCCGGCCTCGCCGTGGCGATGATCGGCGTGATCCTGATCGGCCGGTCGGTCGAAGGTAGTGCCAGCCTGTTCGCTGTCGCCATTGCGCTCCTGTCGGCCCTGAGCTGGGCCGCGGGCAATCTCTTCCTGCGCGAGACACGGGCCGCGTCCGTTCTTTCCGTCACAGCCTGGGCAAGCCTCATCCCGCCGCTGCCCTTGCTCGCGATCGGCGTCCTGCACGACGGGTGGCCGTCGGTGCTGGCGCCGATCCTCGAGCCCACCTGGCGCGGCTGGTTCGTGCTTTTCTACACTGTGGTTCCCGTGATGTGGCTCGGCTACCTGCTGTGGGGCACGCTGCTGCGCACCTATCCTGCCGGAAAGGTCGGACCGGTCTCGCTTCTGGTGCCGTGCTGCGCGCTCGTCTTCTCCGCTCTGCTGACCGGCGAATCCATCGGCGGGCTACGCCTCTTGGGAGTGGCAGTGGTGCTGGGCGGGGTGGCGCTCGGAATATTCGCGTCTACCTGGCGCCGCTGAAAAGAAAACGGGGGCTTGCGCCCCCGTTTTCCCCCAATGGGCAGTCCGTAGCGGCGAAGCCGGCACGCCGAACTGCATTCTCTATGGCTTAAATGTATCGTTGATGTCGCGAACCGTCAATCCGCAACTCAAATGCGATATTCATTTTTTTGTTACTTGCTCAGACCTTTGAAAGTCCACACCAGTCAGCGATGAACAGGGCTGTGGCCTGCGTAATCTTCCGTACCGACTCGAGGTTCACCCTCTCGTCGAAGCCGTGGATATCATCGGATTCCGGACCGTAGACCAGAGCCGGCATGCCGGCATACAGGCCAAAGAAGCGATTGTCGGCGGTGCCGGTCGAAGTCTTGTCCTCGAGCGCAGTACCGAACACCGTCTGATGGGCCTCCGCCAGCACGGCCCTGACAGGCTCGTGGTTCCTGAGGACGAAAGGCTCGGCCTGGAAGCCCTCCCACGTCACGGTCGGCAGGTTGTTGCCGAGGAAAGGGTCGTTGGCAGCGGCGCCGCGAATGAGATCCTCTATCTCCTGGCGGCACTCCTTGAGCGTCTGCGACGGCAGCACGCCGACGCGCATATCGAACGTGCACCAGGCGGGCACCGAGCTCGCCCAGTCTCCGCCGGCGATCTTACCGACATTGAAGTTGACCGGGTGGTGGTGGCTGCAGAAGTGATGGTCGTGCGCCTTCTTCTCGTTCCACTTCTTTTCCAGCTCGCGCAGCTGCTGGATCAGGCGGAAGGCCGATTCGATCGCGTTTGAGCCGGCATCGGCCTTGTAGACATGGACTGGATGGCCGGTGACCTTGACCTGGAACCACATCACGCCGACCTGCGCGACGGTCAGCGTATTCCATGACGGCTCGGGGATCAGGGCTGCATCGGCGCGATAGCCACGCTGCAGGCAGGCGAGCGCACCGTTGCCGGTGCACTCCTCCTCGACGACAGACTGCTGGTAGACATCGGCCGCGGGCTGATAGCCGAGCGCCCGCAATGCGCGCAGGGCATAGAGATTGAGGATGATGCCGGCCTTCATGTCGCCCGCGCCGCGGCCGTACATCCAGCCGTCCTTCACCGCCGCGTCGAACGGATGGCGCGCCCACATCTCGTGCGGGCCTTCGGGAACGACGTCGATATGGCCGTTAAGGATCAGGGAGCGGCCCGTGGGCGAGCCTGGCCGCCAGCTGCCGACGACATTCCAGGCATCGTCGTAATCCTGGCTGTGCGGCGAGTAGCCCGGCAGGTGCTTGAGGTCGTCGATCTTGATCTGCCAGCGGTCGACGCTGAGCTTATCTTCCTTGAACAGGCGGGCCATCATGTCCTGCGCCGGGGCCTCCCGGAATCGCGTCGACGGAATCCGGACCAGATCGGCCAGCACCTTGACCTGATCGTCGAACTGGCAATCGACCTGATTCATGATTTGCGTCTTCAGGCTCTGCTCGATCATGGCTCACAACTCCCGCTTCGATTTATGCACCCTGTTGCAGCAGCCTTGAACGAACTGCAACAGCGTCAATCGTCCCGCTGCAGACCCTATCGGCTCAGAGCGAGACCGGGCTGATCCTTTCCCAAATCAGCTCGCGATGGATCCTGACCCCGCCTTCGTCGCGCTCCGGCGGCACCAGGATCATGCGGTCGCCTTCGAAGCGTACCTTGCGCACTTGTTGCGAGGCGAGCCGCGCCGGATCGGAGGCAGCATCGACCGTCGTGATCAGTGTGGTGCCGTCGAACGTGTAGTTCCCGCAGTAGGAAGAATATTCGCGCTTGGCGCCTTCGGGCAGCTCGACCCGGCCGTCGATCAGCACCGCCATCATGCGACCGTCCGACGTCAGCGAGACCAGGCCCATGCCGCGCGGCCCATAGGGCACGCCGACGGAGCGACCACCGGGATCCGTCATCGAGCCGCCGACAAGCTTCCACACGCCGGCTACGTCCGGCAGCGCAGCGGGTCGCAGGGCGTGCCGGCGCGTGGCATCGTCACTGTCGGATGTCATGGCGTTTCCTCCTCGAGCTGGTTCAGCGCGCGACCTTGCCGAGCACGCTGAAGCCGCGGCCCCGTCGCTGGGAGCGCGACAGCATCGCGGCCGGCACGAGCGCCAGCAAGGCCACAACGCCGACGACGATAAACGTGTCGGAAAAGGCAAGCATCTGCGCCTTGGCTTGCAGCATTGCGCCGAGATACTCGTGGGCGCCCGCCTTCTGCTGCTGCAGCGGCAGACCGGCCCGCTGCATGAGCTGCTCGACCATGCCGAGCAGGCGCTGCGTCGTCGCGTTGCCCCAGTCCTGGGTCGCGGTCAGCGCTTCGGCATGGAAACGCGTCCGTATCTCGAAGAACGCAACCATCAGGTTGATGCCGAAGGCGCCGCCGAGCTGGCGCATGAAGTTGGCAATGCCCGAGGCCTGGCGCACCTTGTCTGCGGGCACGGCTTTCAGCGACGAGGCGTTGAGGCTGGGATTGATCAGGCCGAGCCCGAGCCGCGACACCATAACCATGCCGACGAGCGTCCAGAAGGTGGTGTCGACATCGGCCATGCACATCAGCGCGAAGCCGATCGCGAACAGCAGCAGGCCGGCGATGATCATCGACGAAGCCGGGATGGCGTCGGACATTCGCCCCGCCAGCGGAAAGATGACGGCCAGCATCAGGCCGGCCGGCATCATCATCAGCCCGGCGAGCAGCGGCGTAAAGCCGATGATGGTCTGCACGAAGACCGGCATGACGTAGGTCGAACCCATCATTCCCGCGCCGAAGATGAACGCAATCAGCGCCGCAGCCGAGAATTCGATGTTCCCGAATATGCGGATGTCGAGCATTGCGCGCGGCGTGTAGAGTTCCCAGAAGATGAAGGCGATGGTCGCCGTCGCCCCGACGCACAGCCGCAAAACGATCGCATCAGAAGCCCAACCTTCGCGCTGACCGTCGGCGATGCCGGTCATCAGCCCGAACAGTGCTGTGCAGAGCAGCCCGAATCCCAGCCAGTCGAATGGCGGGATCTCCTTCGGCAGCGGCCGGGTCGGCATGAAGAGCAGGCCGAGCACGGCAGCGATGACGCAGAACGGCAGCGAGATGAAGAAGACGTAGCGCCACGAGAAGTACTCGATCATCAGCCCGCCGAGGGTCGGACCGATCGCCGGCGCGAACACGACGCCAAGGCCGAACACGCCCATCGCCATGCCGCGGCGCTCGGCCGGGAAGACGCTGAAGATGATCGCCATCACGAGCGGCTGCGCCACGCCGGCACTGAAGCCCTGGAGAACGCGCGCAAAGATCAGCGCGTCCTCGGTCGGCGCCGAGCCGCCGAGCAGGGCACCGATCGAGAAGAAGAACAGCGCACCGACAAAGGTGCGGCGCTCGCCCAGCACGCCGGAGATCCAGGCATTGATCAGCATGCCGGCAGTCATCGTCGCCATGTAGGCCGACGACATCCACTGCGCCTTGTCCTGGCCGATGCCGAAGGCGCCCATCACGTCGGGCACCGCGACGTTGACGGTGGTCATCGCCAGCACCATGGAGACGACGCCGACCATACCGGTGATGGTCACGAACCAGCGATAGGACGGCCCGTACCGTTCGCTCAGCGCCTGGGCGCTATCGTACGTCAATTTCGACTTCGACCATCATGCCCGGCTTGAGCGGCCGGGGCGGATTCAAGATGTCGATCTTAACCGCCACCCGCTGCGTGATCTTGGTGAAGTTGCCGGAAGGATTCGGCGTAGGCAGCAGCGCGAAGCGCGCCGTCGTCGCATTGCCGATGCGCGCCACTTTCCCTGTGAACTTCACGCCGGGATAGGCGTCGACCGTGACGTTGACCGGCTGGCCGAGCTTCAGCTGACCGACCTGCGTCTCCTTGATGTTCGCCTCGACCCAGACCTCGTCCGGGTTGTGCAACATAAGGATACGCTGACCCGCCGCGACATACTCCCCGGGCAGCATGAAGGTGCGGTCGATCACGGCCGGCACCGGGCTCTTGATGGTGCGATCGTCGACGTCGACCTGTTGCTGATGCATCTGCGCTGCAAGACTGGCAACCTGATGGGTCAGCGCCTCGATCTGCGCGTCGATCACATGCAGCCGTTCCTGACCGGCGCGCGCTTCATTGAGGCTGCCTTCGGCCTGCTCGTGCTCCGCCTCCATCTGCAAGAGTTGTATCTGCAGCTTGGTCACGGTGGCCTGCGCCGTCTGAAGCTGCCGCTCGTTGACCACGCGCGAGGCGAACAGCGTCTTGGTCCGGTCGAGCTCGAGCTTGGCGAAATCCAGATCGGCCTTCAGAGCCTGACGTGCCTGCTCGCGCACCGTCACGCCGGACGCCTGCGTCTTCATCGCCGCTTCGATCTGCTCTCGGCTGAACGTTCGCTCGGCTTTCAGCCTCGCGCGCTCGGACCGGATGCCCTCGATCTGCGCCTTGAAGGCGTCGACCTTGAGCTTCGCGATCCTGTCGTCGATGCGCGCCACGACCTGGCCGGCATCGACCCTTGTGCCCTCGAGCGCAGGCATCTCGACCAACCAGCCCTCCGCGCGGCTGGAAATCGTCACCACATCGGCCGTAACGCGGGCGTCGTACTCGTAGACATGAGTGAAGCGGAGATAGGTCTCGTAGGCACCATAGGCGATGGCGAGCAGCAGCACGGCGCCAATCGCAACAACGCGCGGTCGCAGGAAAAATCCGCGGCGATGACCATGGGCCCAGCCGACCTGACTTTGTGCCGCACCGAGGGCGGGTGGAGAAACCGTCTGATCCAAGGGGATAATCATAAAGATGAAACAAACTTCTGACCACGCACGCTGAAGCGTCCCACCCTTGCCAAATCGCCTTGTGCGGGGGAGTTATGCTTTCACCTGCGGTGAATGCCGCTCGCACAGCAAAACTATTGCTGGAGTCACCATGCCCGATGCGTCCCATTCAGTTCCTCGCCACCTCGATGTCGTGATTGTCGGCGCTGGCTTGGCCGGTCTCTACGCGATTCACCGTCTGCGCCGCCTGGGCCTCAAGGTCCGCGCCTACGAGGCGGGGTCGGGCGTCGGCGGCACATGGTTCTGGAACCGCTATCCCGGCGCGCGCTGCGACGTGGAGAGCCTGGAATATTCCTATTCCTTCTCCGACGAGCTCCAGCAGGAGTGGAAGTGGCCGGAGCGCTACGGCACCCAGCCGGAGATCCTGAAATACATCAACCACGTCGCCGACCGCTTCGACCTGCGCCGCGACGTTCAGCTCGACACCCGCATCAAGTCGGCCGTGTTCGAGTCGGAAGCCAACGAATGGGTGGTGAAGACCGACAGCGGCGAGCAAGTTCGCGCGCGCTATTGCGTGATGGCCGCGGGCAACCTCTCGACGCCGCGGGTGCCTGACTTCAAGGGCATCCACGACTTCAAGGGCAAATGGTACCATTCCGGCCTGTGGCCGCATGAGGGCGTCGACTTCACCGGGCTGCGGGTGGGCGTAGTCGGGACCGGCTCGTCGGGCGTGCAGATGATCCCGATCATCGCCCAGCAGGCCAAGCAGCTGACCGTGTTCCAGCGCACCGCCAACTTCAGCCTGCCGGCGCGCAACGGTCCTATGCCGGAGGACAAAGAGCGCAAGCACAAGGCGGAGTATCCCGCGCGGCGCGCTGCGGCGATGGAGACACCGTTCGCGATCGGCGGGCACCCCAAGCCAACCCGGTCAGCGCTCGATCTCTCCGAGGAGGAGCGCAACAAGGCCTACGAATCCAAGTGGCAGGAAGGCGGCTCGATCAGCTACCTCTATGCCTACACCGACCTGCTGGTGAACAAGGCATCGAACGACACGGCCTCGGAGTTCGTGCGCAACAAGATCCGCGGCATCGTGAAGGATCCGAGAACCGCCGAGCTGCTGGCGCCCAAGGATCACCCGATCGGCACCAAGCGACTCTGCCTGGATACGAACTACTACGAGACCTACAACCGGCCGAACGTCTCGTTGGTCGACGTGCGCAGCGATCCGATCGAGGAGATCACACCGACGGGTTTGCGCCTCGCCTCGGGCGCCGAGCACGCGCTCGATGCGATCGTCTTCGCCACCGGCTTCGATGCCATGACCGGCGCCCTGAAGGAGATCGACGTGCGCACGACCGAAGGTGCCTCGCTTCGCGAGCACTGGGAGGGCGGGCCGCTCACCTATCTCGGCCTGATGGTTTCCGGTTTTCCCAACATGTTCGTCGTCACGGGTCCGGGCAGCCCCGGCGTGAAGACCCAGATGATCGCCAGCATCGAGCAGCATGTCGACTGGATCGCCGATGCGATCGACCATCTCGGACGGCACCAGCTCGACCGCATCGAACCGACGCCCAAGGCCGAAAGCGACTGGGTACAGCACGTCAACCAGGTCGCCGATTCGACGCTCTATCCGCTCGCCAACTCCTGGTACATGGGCGCCAACATTCCGGGCAAGCCGCGCGTCTTCATGCCCTATGTCGGCGGCTTCGACCGCTACAAGAAGCGCTGCGACGAGGTCGCGGCGAAGGGCTACGAAGGTTTCACCCTCGGCCGGCACGAGACCGTCGCCGCTTGAACCAGCTCTACGTCCATCATCGCATCGATACGGCACCCCGCCAGTGGCAGGCGGTCGCCGAGCGGCTGGTGCTCGGCGGAGCGCAGCGGATCAAAGGGGCTGGCGGCCAGCTCTACGGATTATGGCGCAGCAAGATCGGCCGACCGCGCGACGAGATCCAGGCAATAACCGTCTGGCCATCGCCGCGGCGCGCCGCCGAGGCCGAACGCGTGCTGCTGCTGGGTGAAACCGACGTCTGGACGCGACGCAGCGAGCTGTTGCTGCCGACGATCCGCCCGAAGGACGCAACGCCACCCCGCCGGCAGGGCAACTACGCTTTTCGCTGGTTCGCCACGCCGCAGCAGCACTGGCCGGAGTTCCTCGACCTGTGCGCATCGGCCTGGCCCGGCTTCGAGAGCGCCTACGATTCGCAGGTGATCGGTCTCTGGCAGGCGGTCGGAGACCGCACCGGCACCGACCGTGACGAGGTGACCGGGGCGGGCATCCACGCCGGGGTGCGCAGCCTGCTGCTCACGCGGCGCCCCAATCTCGCGATGTGGGAACGCTCGAAGCTGCCCGAAGGCGATACCGAGGCGACGGTGCGCGACATGCTGAGCCGCCGCTACGACCTCTGCGACTGGACCGTGGTCTCCACAGCGACGCTTCTCACGGCGGACGACAAGCAGGACAGGGCGCGCTGGACCTGAGCGAACGCGGCGTGCGCCCTTGGCGTCGGGCCATCACGCCAGTGCAATGACGATGTTGCCCGCTGAATCGAGGCTCGCCGTCGCGCCGGGCGGAACGACGCAGGTGGCGTCGTACTCCTCGACGATGATTGGCCCGCTGCGCTCGCTCGTGAGGTCCGAGCGGCGCAGGATCGGTGTCTCGAGCCAGCCCGAGTCGCCGAAATAGGCCCGGCGTGGCAATGGCGGCGTCGGCTCAGCGCGGCTTGGTTGAAGCCGCTCGGGAATTCCCGAACCGTGGCGCAGGCCCTGGCCGACGATTTGAATCGAGACCAGCTCGACCGGCTCGTCCTTGCCGGCGCGGTGGCCATAGGTCTTCTCGTGCTCCTGGCCGAACGCCTCCTCGAGCACGCCGACCATGTGATCGTCGATCGGCCCGTCCGGCACCGGCACGGTCAGCTCGTAGCTCTGACCCTGGTAGTGCAGCGCGGCCGAGCGGCGCAGGCGCCGGCGATCGGGGGCAAATTCCTCGGCGGCGAGCTGGGCCTGCGCCTGGTCGGCCAGCGCCCCCCATGCCCGTTCGATGTCGGCAAGGTCGGCCTGGCGCAGCAGGCGCCGGAACGTCCTCGAATAGTGATGCTCCACATCGGCATAGAGCAGGCCGAACGACGAAAAGAGACCCGCCGACGGCGGCACCACCACGCGGCTCATGCCGAGCGACTTTGCCATGCCGCAGGCGAACAGCGGGCCGTTGCCGCCGAAGGCGAACAGCGCGAACTCGCGCGGATCGCGGCCACGCTCCGTCGACACCGACTTGATGGCGCGGATCATGTTGGACGCCGCGATCAGATGCGCGCCGTAAGCCGCCTTCTCGAGATCGAGGCCGAGCGGCGCCGCCACTTTGTCCTGGAACGCCTGGCGCGCCTTGTCGGCATTGAGCGCCAGCGCGCCGCCGACGAGATGACCGGGATTGATGTAGCCCAGCACGACGTTGGCATCGGTCACGGTCGGCGTTTCGCCGCCCTTGTCGTAACAGACCGGTCCTGGCAGGGCGCCGGCACTCTCCGGCCCGATCTGCAGCGAGCCGCCGCCGTCGATCCAGACCAGCGAGCCGCCGCCTGCGCCGACTTCGGCGAGATCGATCGCCGGCACCTTCAGGGTGTAGCCCGCGCCGGTCAGCAGGCGCGATCCGGTCATGATGCCGGCGCCGACCGAATATTCCGCCGCGCGCGTCACCTCGCCGTCCTCGACCATCGAGGCCTTGGCCGTCGTGCCGCCCATGTCGAAGGTGATGATCTTGGGCAGCCCCTTGGCGCGGGCGAGCGACTGCGCGCCGACCACGCCGCCGGCAGGACCGGACTCGATGATGTTCATCGGCCGCTCGGCCGCCGCCTGGTCGCTGGTCAGCCCGCCGTTCGATTGCATCAGCAGCAGGCGCGCCGGAATCCCGGCACCGTCGAGCCCGACTCGCAGCGCGCGCAGGTAGCTCGCCACGATCGGCATGACGTAGGCGTTGATCACCGTGGTCGAGGTGCGCTCGTATTCCTTGATCTCGGGCAGCACCTCGTAGGAGACGCTGAGCTTCAGCCCCGGCGCCTTGCGCTCCAGGACCTCCTTGATCATCAGCTCGTGGCGCGGATTGGCGAAGGAGTTGAGCAGGCAGACGGCGACCGCCTCGACCTTCTCGGCCAGCAGCGCATCGACCGCGCGCTCGGCATCGCGGATGTCGAGCGCCCGCTCGATCCGCCCGCGCGCATCGACCCGTTCGTCGACGACCTGGCGCAGATAGCGCTCGACCAGGGGCGCAGGCTTCTCCCAGGCAAGGTCGTAGAGCCTGGGCATGCGCAAGGTGCGGATCTCCAGCACGTCGCGGAAGCCCTTGGTGGTGATCAGCCCGACCCGTGCGCCCTTGTGCTCGAGGATCGCATTCGAGGCGACCGTCGTGCCGTGGCGGATCTCCTCGATCGCGCCGCCGGCCAGGCCGGTCTCGACGAACAATTCGCTCAACCCTTCGACGATGGCCTGCGCATAGTTGCCGACGCTGGAAGAGATCTTCTTGGTGTGAAGCGTGCCGTCGGCACCCAGCAGCACGATGTCGGTGAAGGTGCCGCCGATGTCGACGCCCACCCGGTAACGTTCGCTCATTCTGCGGCCTGCACCTTCGCTTGATCGAGCCCGGGCGGATCGTGCCGCTGCACCTTGGGCACGATCTCCCAGCCGCGGGCGCGCCTGATCTCCTCGCGCCGCGCCGTGGTCGCCGTCGCATCGATCGTCCAGCGCGTGGTGTCGACGATCACGCCGTAGTCGTCGGCCGCCCTGCGCGCCGACAGCAGCTCGTTGCGCACGTCCCTCAGTACCTTGGCCGGATCGCGCTCCAGCGGATCGCCCCAGCCGCCGGCGCCGGCCAGCACATGGCGAAAGATGTCGCCCTTGCGGATCGTCATGGTGAACTTGCCGGGCAGCACGCGGTTCTCGGCCTGAGGGTTCAAGTAGTTCTCCGAGGGCGCACCAGGGCTGCCGCCATAAAGGCCGAACGGACGATGGTCGCGCCGATCCGAGCGGACCTGCAGCATCGCCTCGTCCTCGAGGAACTTGTAGTCGCGCCGGAACGGCACGCCGCCGCGATGCTTGCCGGCGCCCGCCTTGTCGGCCACGAACTCGTAGGCCAGCAGCTGGATCGGCTCCTCGGCCTCGGTGACCTCGATCGAATGCGAGGCCATGTTGGCCATCATATGGCTGTTGCCGTCGAGCCCGTCGGCCCACGGGCGCGCACCCCAGGCGCCGCAGGTGAAGTCGACATAGATGAACGGCTTGCGGGCCGCATCGTAGCCGCCGATCGAGATGCCGGTGTTGCCGCCGTCGCCCGCCGCCTTGACCTTGTCTGGCAGCATCATCGCCAGCGCCCCGAACATGCAGTCGACCATGCGGAAGCCGGTAAGGCCGCGCGCCGCGCAGGCCGCCGGCAGCACGCCGTTGCCGACCGTGCCCGGCGGGCAGATCACCTCGATCACGCGGAACACGCCTTCGTTGTTCGGGATACCGGGCGGCAGCACCGAGCGGATGCCGCAGTAGGAGGCGGCCTTGGTGAAGGACAGCGTGTTGTTGATCGCGCCCTTGACCTGCGGGTTGGTGCCGGTCCAGTCGACCACCATGTGGTCGCCGGTCTTGCGGATCGTGACGAAAAGCCGGATCGGCTTGCCGTAATCGACTCCATCGTCGTCGATCCAATCCTCGAAGCTCCATTCGCCGTCTGGCAGCTTTGCGAGGGAGGCACGAGTCAGCCGCTCGGCATAATCGACGGTCTCGCGCATGAACGCGGTGGTCCGGTCCGGCCCGTACTTGGCGACGAGTTCGCCGAACTGCTGCTCGGCGATATGGCAGGCGGCGAGTTGCGCGCGCAGGTCGCCGAACACCTTCACCGGCAATCGTACGTTCTTCTCGATGAAGGTCATGATCGTCTTGTTGAGCTTGCCCGCCTCATAGAGCTTGAGCGGCGCGATGCGCAGCCCCTCGGCGTAGATCTCCGTCGAATCGGAGGCGTTCGATCCCGCGACCCTGCCGCCCACGTCGGTGTGATGGCAGACAGTGCAGGCAAAGGCGAGGCGCTTGCCCTCATGATAGAGCGGCTTGAAGACGAAGATGTCCGGCAGGTGCATGCCGCCGTCGAACGGATCGTTCATGATGAAGACATCGCCTTCGGCCATGTCGTCGCCGTAGTGGCGCATGATCGATTCCATCGCCGTCGGCACCGACCCGAGATGGCCGGGCAGGGTCAGGCCCTGCGCCACCAGCTTGCCGTCGGCGTCGGCGAAGCCAGTGGAGTAATCCATATTGTCCTTGAGCACGCCCGAATAGGTCGTGCGGAACACGGTCAGCGCCATCTCGTCGGCGATGGAGAAGATCGCGTTCTTGAACAGCTCGAAGGCGATCGGGTCTTTCGGGTCGGTGGGATCGGACATGGCGGCATGTTGCCGGTGTTGGCGGCGCGCGGCAACGAATCAACTGTCGAAAGCCCCTTTCGCTTGGCGCGCATCTTGCTCACACTACCCCCGACATAACGGGGACGGGGAGACGACAGATGCTAAAGCATTGGCTGACGGGCCTGACGTTGGCGGCTGCGATAGTCACCGGCGCGGCAGCACAGGATCTGCCGAAGACACAGTTCAAGGTGATCGGACTCAACAGCCCGACGCCGGTCTCGATCTACGACGAGGTCCCGTTCTGGCGGAAGACCATTCCCGAGGCATCGAAGGGCGCCGTTACCGCCGACATCACGCCGCTCGACCAGATGGGCATCGACGACAAGACCATGCTGCGGTTGCTGAAGCTTGGCGTCATGGACTTCGCCGCCATGGACATCTCCAAGATGGCCGGCGACGATCCGCGCTTCGAGGCCTGCGACCTTGCCGGTCTGACCCTGGATCCCGACAAGGCTCGCGCGGCGTGCGACGCCTACCGCGGCGTGATCGATCGTCAGATGCAGAAGAACTGGAATGCCAAACTTCTGGCGTTCGGCGGCAACACGCCCCAGGTCTTCTGGTGCCGCGACATGATCAGCGGCCTCGATGGCTTCAAGGGCAAGAAGATCCGCGTGTTCAACAATACGATGCGCGACTTCCTCGGCGGCGTCGGCGGCACCGCCGTCTCGATGGCTTTCGCCGAGGTCGTGCCCGCGCTCAACAATGGCGTCGTGGACTGCGCCGTGACCGGCAGCCTGTCGGGCAACACTGCCGGCTGGGGCGAGGTGACCAAGTCGATCTATCCCATGTCGCTCGGCTGGAGCATCAACGTGCTGGCCGTCAACCTCGACAGCTGGAAGCGGCTCGATCCCAAGGTCCAGGCCTTCCTGACAGAGCAGTTCAAGGCCTACGAAGAGAAGATGTGGGCGACCATCAAGAAGACCACCGGCGAGGCCGACAACTGCAACACGGGCAAGCAACCCTGCACGATGGGCAAGCTCGCCAAGATGACCATCGTGCCGGTGAAGCCGGAGGAGGCCGCGACCCACAAGAAGCTGGTCGAGGGTGCCGTCCTTGCGGGCTGGGCCAAACGCTGCGGCAGCGCCTGCGCCAAGGAATGGAACGACACCGTCGGGAAGGCGCTCGGGCTGACGGCACCGACGCCCTAGGCGTCGCCAGGCCACTATCATGATCGGCCTGCGGCGCTTCGCGCGATGGGGCCTGTGGTTCGGCGGCGCGCTGGTGCTGCTGGCTGCGGTCCTCATCGGCATCGACGTCCTGATGCGGAAGTTCCTCGACCGCTCGATCGGCGGGGCCGACGAGCTCGCCGGCTACGCGCTCGCGATCGGCACCGCCTGGGGGCTCGGCGCGGCACTGCTCGATCGTGCTCACATTCGCATCGATTCACTCTACGTGCTGTTCCCGCAGAAGCTGCGCCTCGGTCTCGACGTCGTCGCACTCATCCTGTTCGTGAGCTTCTTCGCGCTCACCCTGTGGCATGGGCTCGGCGTCGTGTCGCAGTCCTGGATCTCGGAATCGCGCAGCCAGTCGGCGCTCGAGACTCCGACGATCATCCCTCAGGTGTTGTGGATTGCGGGGCTGCTCACCTTCGTCCTGGTCGGCGTCATCCTGCTGATCAATGCTCTCCGGACCGGGGTATCGGGTGATCTGCGCGGCATGGCCAATCTGATCAGCACGCGCTCGGCCGAAGAAGATGTCGAGGAGGAAATTCGCGACCTCAAGAACCGCCAGCTGCGCGGCGGAGCCTGAGGATGCTCGGAGCCACCCTCCTGATCCTCCTCGGCCTGCTTGCCCTGGCGATCCCGGTCGCGGCCGCTCTCGGCATCCTCGGCCTCTCTTTGTCGGCGATCTACTCCAAGCTGCCGCTGTCGCTGGCGATGGGCGAGATCGCCTGGAGCACCTCCAACAACTTTCTCCTGGTGGCGATCCCGTTCTTCGTGCTGCTGGGCGAGATCCTGCTGCGCTCGGGCATGGCCGAGCGCATGTACAGCGCGCTGGTGCTCTGGGTGCCGTGGCTGCCCGGCGGTCTGATGCATTCCAACATCGCGGCCTGCGCCATGTTCGCGGCAACCTCCGGCTCGAGCGTCGCCACCGCGGCCACTATCGGCACCGTAGCCTTGGGCGAGGTCGAGAAGCGCGGCTATTCCGAGCGGCTGTTCCTCGGCACGATCGCCGCCGGCGGCACGCTGGGCATTCTCATCCCGCCCTCGATCAACATGATCGTCTATGGCGTGCTCACCGAGACTTCGATTCCCAAGCTCTATCTCGCGGGCTTCATTCCAGGCCTCGTGCTCGCGGCGCTGTTCAGCCTGACCGTGCTCGTCATCTGCCTGATCAAGCCGTCGATGGGCGGTACGCCGACCTCGACGAGCTGGGCGCAGCGCTTCGCCGCGTTGCCCGACCTGATCCCGCCGCTGGTGATCTTCCTGGCCGTGATCGGCTCGATCTACGCCGGATGGGCAACGGCGACGGAGTCCGCGGCGCTCGGCGTGATCGCCGCCATCGGCATCGCCGCGGCAAACCGGCGGCTGACCCTGAGCACCCTGCTTAGCGCCTTCGAAGGCACGATGCGCACGACTGCCATGATCATGGCGATCCTGCTCGCGGCCTACTTCCTGAACTTCGTCATCACCTCGATAGGCCTGACCGGGCAGGTCAATCGCTTCATCACCAGCCTAGGCCTCACCAAGGTGGAGCTGCTGGTTGTGGTGGTGCTGTTCTACTTCGTCCTCGGCATGTTCATGGAGACGTTGTCGATGATGGTGGCGACGGTCCCGATCATCGCGCCGATCGTGATCAACGCCGGCTACGACCCGATCTGGTTCGGCATCATGATCATCATCCTGATGGAGCTGGCGATGATCACGCCTCCGGTCGGCATCAACCTCTATGTCGTGCAGGGCCTGCGCAAGCGCGGGCGGATCGACGACGTCATCATCGGCACTTCGCCGTTCGTCATCACCATGATGGCGATGCTGGTCATCCTGTCGATCTGGCCCGACCTCGCGCTGTGGCTGCCGCAGATGGCGGCGCCGCCGCCCTGACCGAACGTGCACGGCTGAAGAATCGGATCGCCATCTTTTCCCTGCCCATCTCCGAAAGAGGCACGCAGAACAGCGCAACTTGCTGGCGGCCTCTGCAGCCTAGCCAGTGATCGCACGCGCCTTGCGCTGCGCGGGCGGTAAAGCGTCGGTGCCGATCACGCCCTCGCGCAGAAGGCGCTCGATTTCGGCCTTCGACAGGCCGAGCACGTTCCCCAGCACCTCATCATTATGCTGACCGAGCGTCGGCGCCGGTGTCGTCACCGCGACAGGCGCACCGGACACACGATAGGGCGGTGAGGGCTGCGGATGGCGGCCGACATGAGCGCGCTCGATCCACTGCCAGAAGCCGCGCGCTTCGAGATGCGGGTCGTCGATCAACTCGATTGGATGCCGTACCGCGCCGGCGACCACGCCCGCGTTTTGCAGAATGTCCATCGCCTCGTCGGCGGAACGTTGACACGTCCAGGCAGCGACCGCGCATTCGATCTCGTCCTCGGCGGCCCGCGAGCCGGTCCAGCCGACGATCTGCGCGAGCGCTCTCCACATCGCGTCGTCCGTCGCGGCGACGAACACCCATTTGTCGGTGCCTGCCGATGGGAACACGCCGTGAGGCTTGTAGAGCGGATGTCGGTTGCCGGCGCGGGGCGTGACCCGGCCAACGGCCGACTGCTCGATCGCCCAGGCCGCCGCGAACGGCAGCATGCACTGGACCTGGGAAAGATCGATGAACTGGCCCTGCCCCGTATTCTTGCGATGGAGCAACGCGATCAGCATCGACGAGCAGGCATTGAGGCCGCCGACGGCGTCTCCGAAAGCGAGATGGTTCATAATCGGCGGATCGTCGGGCCGGCCGGCGACGCCCGGCAGGCCAGAACCCTGTTCCAGAGTGGAGCCGTAGGCGCGCGTGTCCTTCCAAGGGCCGGTGCTGCCGAAGGCCGCCATCGAGACCATGACCAGCGACGGGTTCACCTTGATCAGCTCGGGATAGTCGAGACCGAACTTGCGCAGCACCTCGGCAGAGTAGTTCTCGATCACTGCGTCGGCACTTTTCACCAGCGCCTTGGCAAGCGCCACGCCCTGGGGAACGGTGAGGTCGAGCGTGATCGCCCGCTTGCCGCGATTCATGATGTTGAAGCGGTGCGACTTCTCGTAGAGCCGTTGAGTGACCGTCTCGATGCGGTTGTCGACGCCACGCCACCAATCGGGATAGCCGCAGGCCTCGATCTTGATCACGTCCGCGCCGAGATCGGCGAGGTTGCGCGTGCAGATCGGGCCGGCCCAACCCATCGACAGGTCGATGATGCGCAGGCCCGCGAGTGGCTTCTTGTCGTCCTGAGCGAAGCGAAGGACCTCGCGCTCACTCCAAAGAACGCCTTCTGAAGTCGCGCCAGGTCCTTCGCTTCGCTCAGGACGACAGAGAGCGTTGTGCTCGCCGGGTTCCGGCACGCGCCCGCCGAAGTTCGCCGGGGTGGCGGTCAGGTGGAACGGTGAACCCGGCGCCTCTACCGTCCGGTCGCCGATCGTGATCGGCACGATCGCGTTGCGATTTCGGAAGACAGGCCAGGTCAGGACCTGCTGCATGTCGGGCACGATCGCGAACGGCAGGCGCAGTTCCAGCCCGAGGGCAAACCACTCCTCGGCCGTCCGATCGAGGAAGCGCGGGACGAAGCGGGCTTCCAACGCATCGGCCCGCACCAGCCGTTCCCCGCCCATGACGTGATCGGGATCGCGGCCGAGCTCCGGCATGCCCATCAGGTCGCAGAACGATATCCACTGCGCCGGCGTCACGATGGTGATGCCGATCCAGCCTTGCCTGCAGCGATAGACGCCCATCGGATAGGTCGGCGTGAAGCGGTTGAAGCCCCAGCGCTTCTGCCGGCCCGTCGCCCACGCCTCGATCGCCTGGTACTCGGCAAGCGCGACCGTCGCCTCGTGGACGCTCACCTCCCAGGTTCGGCTCTGTCGGCCCAGCAGTGCCGTCATCGCCGGAATGAAGGCCGCGAGCCCGCCCATGATCGCCGACTGATAGTCCGGCAAGGTGAGCGGCGGCCCCTCTTCCGGTCCGATCAGCTGCACGAAGCCTGCGAGGGCGCGGCACATCGCATCGGTTGCCTTGAAGTCGCGATACGGCCCGGACCTCCCGAACCAGCTCAGATCCACCGCAACGAGATGCGGATGGGCCGAATGATCGCGCCCTGTCGAATCGATCAACACCTGCGCGCTGCTCAGCAGGGCGTCGAGGTCGACCGAGTCAGTGGTGACGCTCTTCTTGCCGTAGTTGAGATAGGCGAACCAACCGCCGGTCTTCGCGTCGATCATCGGCGGAAAGGCGCGGATCGGATCGCCGCCGGGCGGCTCCACCTTGATGACCTCGGCGCCGAAATCGGCGAACAGCCGCGCGGCATAAGCGCCGGCCGGCAGCGACCCCAGCTCGACGATACGGTACCCGGAAAGCGGACGTGCAATCGCTCCGGGCCCACTCTCCGGCGCCATCGGTTTCCTTCCCTCGCAACTCTTCTGTTCTTTCGGCCCGGATGATGCTGGTTTTCCGAACTGGCTGGAAGAAGCGTTTCCGGCTATCAGGCCGCGATGCAGACCCTGCGGTCCCTCGAAGCGCTGGAGCGAGAAGGCCTCGTCGCGCCCGACCCTCGGCTCGAGGCGGCCGCCCAGTCGATGGCGATCGCGCTCACGCCCGAGATGGCGGCGTTGATCGACCGTGCCGGCCTCGCCAGCGATCCGATCGCGCGCCAGTTCGTGCCGAGCGCGCGTGAGACCGAGATCGCCCGGGAGGAACTGGCCGATCCGATCGGCGACGAGGCGCGCTCGCCGGTCAAGGGCATCGTCCATCGCTACCCCGATCGCGTGCTGCTGAAGCCGCTGCATGTCTGCCCGGTCTATTGCCGCTTCTGCTTCCGCCGCGAGAAGGTCGGCCCGGGCAGCGAGGCGCTATCGGCCGAAGAGCTTGCCGCGGCACTCGCCTATGTTCGCGACCGGCCCGAAATCTGGGAAGTGATCCTGACGGGCGGCGATCCGCTGATGATGTCGCCGCGCCGGCTGGCCGACCTGATCGCGTCGCTCGATGCCATCGACCATGTCGCCGTGATCCGCATCCACAGCCGCGTGCCGATCGTCGATCCAGGTCGCGTCACCGACGAGGTCGTCGCCGCCCTGAAGCCGCGCCGCGTCCCCGTGTGGCTCGCCGTGCACTGCAATCATGCGCGCGAGCTGGCCCCCGTCACACGCGCGGCCTTGGCAAGGCTGGCCGACGCCGGTATTCCCTTGATGGGCCAGACGGTGCTGCTGGCCGGCGTCAATGACGACGCAGCGACGCTCGAGCAGCTGATGCGCGCCTTGGTGAGCGCCCGCGTGAAGCCCTACTATCTGCATCATCCCGACCTGGTGCGCGGCACCGGACACTTCCGGGTCTCTATCGCGCGAGGCCAGGCGCTAATGGCTGCCTTGCGCGGCCGCCTGACGGGACTGGCTCAGCCGACCTATGTGCTCGACGTGCCCGGCGGGCACGGCAAAGTGCCGATCGGACCGGCCTATCTCGGCGACGATCCCGACGCGCTCACGGTACGGGATGCCTTCGGCGAAACCCACCGCTATCCGCTATAACCTTCCATCAGGGTCTCGTTACCGATCGGCCCTTCGGCTTCCACTATCAACTCGACGTGGCGTGTGCCGGCCTTTTCGAAGGTCAATGTCACGGGCACCTTGTCGCCCTTGGCGAGCGGCGCCTTCAGATCCTCGAAGTACAGGTGATAGCCGCGCGGCTTCATCGTGATGACGGTATCGGGCGGCAAGCCCAGGCCCCGCTCGATCGGCCGCATGGTCATGGTGGGACCGGCGATCTTTATCCCGCAGATCGCGATCTTCCCCGCGACCGGACTGGTCGCCGCGGTCAGACGATCGATCTCGCGGGCCTTGTTGGTCAGAGTGAGAAATCCACCAGCCTCCAGTGCCGTGGCCGACGGGGTGCGTGCCCAGGGGCGGGCGATATCGATGCTCATGGCGCCATCAAGCATTAGTTTTTGTCGGGGTCAACGGCGCGCCGAGGCTATCGTGACCGGCCGTCCCGTGCGCACCGGCGGTGCGCTCAGCTCCTCGACCAGCCAATCCTCGAAGGCACGCGTCTTGGGCCTGCCGACGGACGACGGCGGGCAGACGAACCACCACGCCTTGCCCGAATCGACGATCTGCGGAAAGGGCTGGTACAGACGGCCTTCGGCGAGCTCCTCGCGAAAGAGCTGCGGTGGCCCGACGGCGACACCTGCGCCTTCCATCGCCGCTTCCACGGCGATCATCGTCGAATCGAACGTCAGCACGCGCTTGGGCTTGAAGTCTCCCAGGCCGACGGCACGCAGCCAGATCGACCATTCGGGATCGTACGTCATGTCGATGAAGGGCACGCGCTTCAGGTCGTCGAGCGTCTTCAGCTTGTCCTTGTAGCGCTTGCCGCAGAGCGGCGTGAGTACATCGCTGAACAGACGCGTCGCATGCAGATCGGGTTCGGGCTGCACCGCGAAGCGGATCGCGCAATCGAAATCCTCGCGAGCGAAATCGACATTTCGCAGCGCTGTGGTCATGCGCACCTCGATCTCCGGATGCTTGGCCTGGAAGCGATGAAGGCGCGGCGCGAGCCAGCCGAGCGCGAAGGTCGTGACCAGGCTGACGTTGAGCGTTCCGGCATTGGCCTTGCGCCCGACCCGCTCGAGCGCGTTGGTCATGCGGTCGAACGCATCGCGAAGGTCGGGCAGCAACGCCTGGCCTTCGCCGGTAATTTCCAGGCCCCGCGGACGGCGCACGAACAGCGCCACGCCGAGGCGCTCCTCGAGTGCCTTGACCTGATGGCTGACGGCCGCCTGCGTAACGTGCAGCTCCTCGGCCGCGTGCGTGAAGCTTGCGTGACGGGCGGCGGCTTCGAACGCGCGGAGCGCGTTCAGCGGCAATTGCGAGCGGCTCATCTAAGAAACGAGGTCATAGTTTTGGTAGGCCTCACCCAGAGCTTTGATCCTTTGCACTCTTCCATACGATACAGCAAATTGGGCGCAGAAACGAGGTCGTCGAGGCAATTCCGTCTCGCTCGCCTCAAACGGAGCTAAGCCATGTCGACCCTCTCCAGCGTGCGGGAAATCGCCAACGCGGGAACCCCTACCTTCTCCTTCGGCCGCGCAATGGCGTTCTTGGCCGGGACGGTCGTGGTCGGTGTCGAGGCCCTGGTCACACGCTCCGAGCTGCGCAAATCCCGCCGCCAACTCGCCGAGCTCGATGACCGCCTATTGCGCGACATCGGGCTGGATCGCGGCACCGCCCGTTACGAAGCTGACAAGGGTTTCTGGGCCTAAGTAAGGCTTTCCGGGTCGGGGGAATTGCCGGCGGGCGCCGGATAGAGCAGGTTGGATTGTCCGCTTACATAGCGTCCATGACCCAGCTCTCTCCTTCCCTCCCCCCCCAAGCGCTCGCCAGCCCCTCCCGAGCTGGCATGCACCCCGACCCGGATTCCTGCTGGGCTGCCGTCCAGCAGCGCGATCGGACCTTCAACGGCCGGTTCTGGTTCTCGGTTCAGTCCACCGGAGTCTACTGTCTGCCATCCTGCGCGGCGCGTCCGCCGCTGCGCAAGAACGTGGCCTTCCATGCCTCGCCCGAAGCCGCCGAAGCGGCGGGCTTCCGTCCCTGCAAGCGCTGCAAGCCGCGCGACTGGGAGGCCGAGCTTGGCCTCAGCCGTCCGGTGGCGCGCGCCTGCGCCCTGTTCGACGCAGCCGACGCCGACCAGCCACCGTCTCTCGGCGAGGTGGCGCGCAAGGTCGGCGTGACCGCCAATACCCTCAGCAAGCGCTTCGTGGCCGAGCTCGGCCTGACACCGCGCGACTGGCTGATCGCGCGGAAGCGCGCGCGCTTCCGCAAGGCGTTGCGCTCGGGCGAGAAGGTGAGCGAGGCGCTTTACGGCGCGGGCTACGGCTCACCGAGCCGCGTCTATGAATCGAGCGACAAGGCGCTGGGCATGACGCCCGCCACCTATGCGAAGGGCGGCGCCGGCGCCCATATCGACTATACCACCGTCGACTCCGACTACGGGCGGGTGCTGGTCGCGGCGACCCGGAAGGGGATCGCCGCCGTGTTCCTGGGGGACAGCGACCGCAGCCTCGAGCGCGACCTGAGGGAAGATTTTCCCGCCGCAGCGCTCGAGCGCAACGACGCGGTGCTGGCGCCGCGGGTGAAGGGCGTGCTGGCCCGTCTCTACGGCCGCAAGCCGTCCGCGCTCGATGCGCCCGACGTGCCGCTCGATATCGTCGGAACCGCTTTTCAATGGAAGGTATGGAAGGCTCTGACCGAGATCCCGGCGGGACAGACCCGGACCTATGGCGAGATCGCCAAGACCATCGGCGAGCCAACGGCGGCCCGTGCCGTCGGCCGCGCCTGCGCCACCAACCAGGCCGCCGGCGTTATTCCCTGCCATCGGGCGGTGGGGGCCAGCGGCGCGCTGACCGGCTATCGCTGGGGCGTCGCGCGCAAGGAGCGGCTGCTCGCCGAGGAGCGCCGGCGCAGCAGCACGTAGAAGGCGCCGCTGCCACCGTGGCGCGGGTGAGCGGGCCGCACGCCGGCCACCCGCGCGCGGTTCTCCGCGCGGTCGAGCCAGCCCAGGAATTCCGCCCGAATCCGGCCGCCGAACACGCGGCCGCCTTCGAGCCGCAGTCCCTTCCCGGTCACGATCAGTACGACGCGGCGATTCTGGGCCGACGAGTCGGCGATGAAACTCGTCACCGCGCGTTCGGCGACGGTCAGGGTCATGCCATGCAGGTCGAGCTTGGCCTCTGGAGCACGTCGCCCCTTGGACAGGGCACGATCGACCTCGCGATCGAAGGCCTGGTCGGCGACGCCGGGCGCCGCAACCGGGATCGCTGGCCCGACGGGAGCGGCGGTGAATCCTTTCTGTGGCAGGGCGGGCCTCTCGGCCTTTGGCCTGGGAATGATGACAGGGGCTCGGCTGCGTTTGAGGGGCGTCACGCCGGCCATCGCCGCCCGGAACAGATCGATGTCCTTGGCCATTTGTTTGATGTAGCGCCGGCCCCGAGGCGGGTCTACACAGCCCGCCATGGCAACTCCGCCCCACATCCAGCCCGACCCTGATCTTCAGACCGGCCTGCAATATCTGCGCGCCGGCTGGTTCGATCGCGCCGAGCCGCTCTTCCGGTCGGCGTATGCGCGGCACGGCGACCGTCCCGAGATCCTGCATTACCTCGCGGTGTGCCTGTCGCAGCGCGGCGCTCTCGCCGATGCCGAGGTGCTGTGGCGCAAAGCGATCGCCAAGGACCCCAACGAGCCGATGCTGTCCTACAATCTCGGCCTCGCGGCGCGACGGTTGGGCAAGCTCGACGAGGCTGCCAAGCGGTTCCGCGATACCATCCGGCGCGCGCCGACGCATATCGAGGCGCGGCTGGCATTGGCCGGCATCCATATCGACCAGCAGCGCTTCGCCGCCGCCGAGCGTGAGCTTTCCGAGGTGGTCGGCAATCTCGACCGCGCCCTGGAGCACGCCGACGGTGCACAGCTCCGCCCCGTGCAGGCTCGCAGCCGCAACATGCTGGGTCATGTGCTTTACCGTCTCGGCCACTACGAGCCGGCGCTGGAGATCCTCGAGCTCGCCTTGCGCGACGCGGGCGAGGACACCGCGCGGCGCGCCCAGATCCAGGGCGACCGCGCGCTGGCGCTGGGCGGCATGGAGCATCACGACGAAGCGATTGCCGAGGCCGGGAAGGCCCTGACGCTGGCGCCGGAAAACGCCAGCCTCCACCATGTGCTGGGCTTCGTACTCTATTTCGCCGGCCGCGTGTCCGACGCAATCGTGCCGATCCAGAGGGCGCTCGAAATCGATCCCTCTTTCGCCCCGGCGCTGAAGACGCTGGCCCTGGCGCAGACCGCGGCCGAAAAGCTGGACGATGCAATCGACAGCCTGCAGCGGGCCCTGCGCCAGAATCCTCGCGATCGAGACGCTATTCTGCAGCTTTCGTTCGTCTATATCGCGACCGATCGCTTCCAGGAGGCGCTCGATACGCTCGAGCCTCACCTCAAGGCCATGCCCGACGACGTGCGGGCCCTCAACAACCAGGGCCTGGCATTGCGAGGCCTCAAGCGCTTGGACGAGGCGCGACGCGCGCTGAAGCGCGCCTCGAGACATGCGACCGACGACCCGATGGTCCTGACCAATCTCGGTGCGGTATTGGTCGATCTTGGCCGCCCGGCGGAGGCCCGCTCGCTGCATGAGCATGCCCTGCGCGGCCTGCCTGGGGATTCGCGGATCTTGACCAACTACGGCATCTGCCTCGTCGCCCTCGGCGACCGCGATCGGGCACGCGAAGCGCTTGACGACGCCCTGGCGAGCAATCCCGCCAACAATGTCGCGCTAGCGGCACGCGCAGGCCTCGACGCATGAGCGAGGGCGCCGATCGCCTGGCCGAGGTCAAGGGCCGCATCGCCGATGCGGCGAAGGCCGGCGGCCGGGCTGCAGCCGACGTGACACTGGTCGCCGTCTCCAAGACCCACGGCGCGGATCGTGTCCGCGAACTGCTCGCCGCCGGTCAACGGGTGTTCGGCGAGAACCGTGTCCAGGAGGCGGAGGAGAAATTTCCCGCGCTGAAGGCGGAATATCCCGATCTCGAGCTGCATCTGATCGGGCCGCTGCAGACCAACAAGGCACGGGACGCGGTGGCGCTGTTCGACGTCATCCAGTCGGTCGACCGGGAGCGCCTGGCCGCCACGCTAGCCAAGGAGATGGAGAGGGCCGGCAAGCGTCCGACCTGCTTCATCCAGGTCAATACCGGAGAAGAACCGCAAAAGGCCGGCATCCTGCCCGCGGATCTCGACGCCTTCGTCGCCGCCTGCCGTCAGATTCACCAACTTCCGGTCGTCGGGCTGATGTGCATCCCCCCGGTAAACGAGGAACCAGCCCTGCATTTCGCGCTGCTCGGCAAGATGGCGGCCCGCAACGGGCTCTCCCAGGTCAGCATGGGCATGAGCGCCGACTACGAGACGGCGGTGCGCCTCGGTGCGACACATGTCCGCGTCGGCAGTGCGCTCTTTGGAGCGCGACACTAGGCTCCCTCCCATGCCGGAGCTGCCCGAAGTCGAAACTGTTCGCCGCGGCCTCATCCCGCGCATGGTCGGCCGTCGCATTGCCCGCCTGACCCAGCGACGCAAGGATCTCCGCGTGCCCCTGCCGTCACGCTTCGCCGAGAAGCTCGAAGGACGCACGATCCTCGCGATAGATCGGCGGGCGAAGTATCTCCTGCTGCGGCTCGACGTCGGCGAGACTTTGGTCGTCCATCTCGGCATGTCCGGGCGCATGACCCTGCACGATGCGCAGAGCGCCGCGGAGCACCCGTTCGACCGTCATGATCATGTGGTGTTCGATCTGGACGACGGCTGGCAGGTTCGTTTCAACGACGCACGCCGCTTCGGTCTCATGCTGCTCATCCCGACCGAGGCCGTCGCGGAGCACAAGGCTTTCGCGGGACTGGGCCCGGAACCGCTCGACGAGCTGTTCGACGGCCCAGCACTCGCTGCTCGATTGAAGGGTAAGCGCACGCCGATCAAGGCGGCTCTGCTCGATCAGAAGACCCTGGTGGGGGTCGGGAACATCTATGCGTGCGAGGCGCTGTTCTTGTCCGGCATCTCGCCGCGTCGCTCCGCACACACTGTGCAGGGCGTTCGCGCCGCCCGCCTCGCCGATGCGATCAAGGAGGTCCTGCTGCGTTCGATCGACGACGGCGGCTCGACCTTGCGCGACCATGTCCAGCCAGGCGGCGAGCTCGGCTATTTCCAGACACGCTTCAACGTCTACGACCGTAGCGGTGCGCCGTGCCCGACGCCAGACTGCGGTCACCTCGTCACGCGGCTGGTGCAGTCGGGCCGCTCCACCTTCTATTGCGCCCGCTGCCAGCGCTAGCTAGCAAGGAAGTCACAGGAGGAACGCGTGGCCACGACCTATGAAAACATCCAGACCGAAACCAAGGGCCGGGTCGGTATCGTCCGATTGAACCGGCCGAAAGCGTTGAATGCGCTTTGCGCCGACCTGGTGCGCGAGCTTGGCCATGCGCTCGACGCGTTCGAGGCCGACGCCGGCATCGGCTGTATCGTGCTGACCGGAAGCGATAAGGCTTTCGCCGCCGGTGCGGACATCAAGGAAATGCGGGACAAGTCCTATCAGGACGTGTTCCTGCAGGACTTCATCACCGTCGGATGGGAGAAGGTGAGTCAGGTCCGAAAGCCGATCGTCGCGGCCGTTGCGGGTTACGCGCTGGGTGGCGGATGCGAAATGGCCATGATGTGCGATTTCATCATCGCTGCGGACAACGCCAAGTTCGGCCAGCCCGAGATCACGCTCGGCACAATTCCCGGCGCGGGCGGGACGCAGCGCCTGCCGCGCTTCGTGGGCAAGTCCAAGGCGATGGATCTCGTGCTGACCGGCCGCATGATGGACGCCGCCGAAGCTGAACGGTGCGGCTTGGCGAGCCGAGTCGTGCCGCTGGCTCAGTTGATGGACGAAGCGCTGGGTGCGGCGGAGAAGATCGCCGGCATGTCGTTGCCGGCGACGATGGTCGCCAAGGAGGCTGTCAATCGCGCCTTCGAAACCACATTGGCGGAGGGGGTGCGCTTCGAACGTCGCACTTTCCATGCGACCTTCGCTTTCGATGATCGCGCCGAGGGCATGAGCGCCTTTGCCGAGAAGCGCAAAGCAGTCTGGAAACACAGGTGATTTCAACGGTCTGGCCCGGGGTTGACCGGCTTTCAGCGGCCCCGTATAAGCGCGCCCTTCCAAGGGACGAGGACTAGATGGCTAATCACAAGTCGGCCGAGAAGCGCGCACGCCAGACCGAGCGCCGCACCGCCGAGAACAACGCACGCCGCAGCCGCCTGCGCGGCTCGACCAAGAAGGTCGAGGAAGCGATCAAGTCGGGCGACAAGAAGGCAGCGGCCGAGGCGTTGCGTGTCGCGCAGCCGGACATTCAGCGCGGCGCGACCGCACGGGTGATTGCCAAGAATGCTGCGGCCCGGCGCGTGTCCCGGCTCAATGCACGTATCAAGGCGATGGCTTGACGAGATTTCACTCCATCAGAGACGATGAACGCCGCTCCCTCAGAGCGGCGTTTTGTTTTTGCGACACGCTCCAAAAAATTTTCCGAATTTTTTTTGACCCGCCGAAGCGAAGAACGCTTGGCTGCCAATCGCCGAAGTCCATGCAATTCGCGGTTATCGGACGGCGCGATGGGGCGGGCGCTAGATGTTGAGGCCCGTCATCGATTGCCGGCGTGCTGCACATCGCGGCGGAAACGAATCGATCGCGTTGTCAATTGGCGCCCTCGGAGAACAAGTTGAATAACGTGCGGATGTCACGTCTTGGACCGTTTGCGCTAGCCAATGAGTCTGTCTAAGACTCGGCCCATCGCGACGGGGCGTGGGGCACTGAACGCGAGCCAAGGCGGAGTCGGGGGGCAATCCTTCTTCGCCGGAACGAGTAAGAAGGAGACGGACCACAGCGCATCCTCAACATGACGACTGGCAAGGAGAGTGGATGTCGACCGACATCCAATTCACGAGCGATCGTCGTTAGTTGTGCGCTGTGATTTCGACTTTCCACTCGCGGCTCGTAGCGTGTGCCCTGCATCGTCGAACGAAGAGCGGGGGCCATGTCGAACAACAAGATCGCCGGCACGTATGAGGTTTCCCCCGCTGCCGGCTACGCTGGCGACGTGGCGCCGGCGGTCGCCTGGAAAATCCTCAGCGAGAGCAGGGACGCAGTACTAATCGACGTACGCACACGCGCCGAATGGAACTATGTCGGCCTGCCGGAGTTGGCATCGGTCGGCAAGAAGCCGGCGCTGTTGGAGTGGCAGGTCTTTCCGAGCATGCAATCGAATCCTGAATTCGTGTCGACGCTTGGGGGCGCGATCGCGGACAAGGACACGCCGCTGTTGTTTCTGTGTCGCAGCGGGGTGAGGTCGGCGGCGGCGGCGAGAGCCATGACCGTCGCCGGATACAGTACGTGTCTCAATGTGAGCGATGGATTCGAAGGGCCAATGGACGCGCAAGGCAGGCGCGGGTCGGAGGCGGGGTGGAAGGCGTCGGGACTTCCATGGAGACAATCTTGAACAAACTTCTATCTTCGACGTCGGGCAACGACGCGTTCAATCAGCAAACTCTTGCGGGGGCAGGCATGGACGGTGAGTGCCGAAAGGAACTTGAGGCGCAATGGGCTCGGGTTTGCGATCGGCTCCGCAAGGAAATCGGGGACAAGGCCTTCAAGACATGGTTCGGCGAAGTCGAACTTGGTGAGGTGAAAGCCGGCAAGGTCCGCCTTTACGCACCGACGCGCTTCGTGCGCGACTGGGTGAGCCGTCACTACGGGGACCGCGTGCTTGCCTACTGGCAATCCGTGAACAAGGAGGTGACGAGCGTCGAGGTCAACCTCGTGCCCCCGCCGGCTCCGCGTCGGGCGAGCGATGTCATAGCCATGCCGCCCGTTCCCGTGCCGCCTAGTTTCCAGCAGCCGATGCCGCGCCTCGGGCCCTCGATCGGTCGCGGCAGCGACGACGCCTTTCAGGGACCGGAGGCACGCTACACTTTCGCCAACTTCGTCGTCGGCAAACCCAACGAGTTCGCCTATGCCGCGGCGCGCAACATCGCCGAGCAGGACCACCCCCTCCCGGAGCGCAACCCGCTCTACATTTTCGGCGGGGTGGGGCTCGGCAAGACTCATCTGATGCATGCCATATGGCACGTCATCCGCGAGCGCGACCCCAAGACGCGCGTGCTCTATCTCACGGCCGAGAGCTTCGTGAACCGGTTCATCACCGCCTTGCGGACCAAGAACACCGGTCAGTTCAAGGAGCTGTTCCGCAACGTCGACGTGCTGATGGTGGACGATGTTCAGTTCATCTGCGGCAAGGAAGCAAGTCAGGACGAGTTCTTTTTCACCTTCAACTCGCTGGTCGAGCAGAACAAGCAAATCGTGCTGTCCTCGGAGAAGCCGCCGAGCGAACTGCAGGACATCGAGGAGCGCATGCGCTCGCGGCTCGGCTCGGGTCTCGTCGCGGACATTCACTCCTCGACCTATGAGCTGCGCCTGTCGATCATTCAGACCAAGGCCGAGCATGCACGCGTGCCCGTGCCGATGAATGTGCTCGAATTTCTGGCACACAAGATCAGCACCAACATCCGCGAGCTGGAGGGGGCGCTGAACCGCGTCGTCGCGCATGGCCAGCTGATTGGCCGCGAGATCACCGTCGAGATGGCACAGGACGTCCTGCACGATCTGCTTCGCCAAGCCGACCGCAAGGTGACGGTGGACGAGATTCAGCAGCGGGTCGCCGCCCACTACAATATCAAGCTCGCCGAGATGAGTTCTCCGCGCCGCGCCCGAGCAGTGGCTCGCCCTCGCCAGGTGGCAATGTATCTCGCCAAGCAGCTTACCACCTTGAGCCTGCCACAGATCGGCAAGCGCTTCGGGAACCGTGACCACACGACAGTCATGCACGCCGTACGCAAGATCGAGGAACTGAAGATCTCAGACCTTTCGATTGCAGAAGACGTGGAGTTGCTCAAGCGTCAGTTGCAAGGCTGAACCGACCCTTCGTTAAGACGAGCAACGGAGCCCGAGTGGCTCCGTTTTTCGTTGTTTCCTCGGGACTTAACTCCTTTCTCCGGTAGCGAAACCGCTTCCCGGCTACGCCCCCCGTGCTATACTTCCTGCCCGCTCCGCAATGGTCTCTCCGGCGCCGCGAAGCGGGGTGTCCCAACCGGTATTCTGTGGCCCTCGGTGATAGCGACCAAACCATGAAATTGACGATCGAACGGGCAGCCCTCCTGAAGGCGCTGGCCCATGTGCAAAGTGTCGTCGAACGCCGAAACACGATCCCCATCCTGTCGAACGTGCTGATCACCGCTCAGAAGGGTCGCCTCAGCTTGGCCGCAACCGACATGGACCTCGCCATCGCTGAAACGGTCGATGCGAGCGCGTCCAAGACCGGTGCCACTACCGCACCCGCCCATACCCTGTACGAGATCGTACGCAAGCTTCCGGACGGCGCGCAGGTCGAGCTCGAGACCGCGACGGACGGCAATAGCCTGACCATCCGCGCTGGCCGCTCACGCTTTACCCTGCAATGCCTGCCGCCTGCCGACTTCCCGGCGATGAACGAGGGCGACCTGCCGCACCGCTTCCAAATCCCGGCGACCGACCTCAAGGGCATCATCGACCGCACGCGATTCGCCATCTCGAACGAAGAGACGCGATATTACCTGAACGGCATCTATTTCCATGCTGCCAAGGCGGGCGGCACCGACGTCCTGCGCGGTGTTGCGACTGACGGCCATCGCCTGGCGCGTGTCGAAGTTCCGATGCCCAAGGGTGCCGACGAAATCCCGGGTGTGATCGTGCCGCGCAAGACCGTAGGCGAGGTTCGCAAGCTGCTCGACGAGAGCGATGGTTCGGTGGACATTGAACTTTCCGACACCCGCATCCGCTTTGCCACCGGCAACGTCACCTTGATCAGCAAGCTGATCGATGGAACTTTTCCCGACTACGAGCGGGTAATCCCAACCGGCAACGACAAGATACTGAACGTTCCGTGCAAGGAATTTGCGAATGCGGTCGACCGCGTCTCGACCATCTCGACCGAAAAATCGCGTGCCATCAAGCTGGCGGTGGCCAACGGCGTGGTAACTCTCTCGGCCACCAGCCCGGACGCCGGTAGCGCCACGGAGGAAATCGAGGTCGACTACAAGGCCACCCCGCTCGAGATCGGCTTCAATTCGCGCTACCTGCTCGACATCACCGAGCAGATCGCTGGATCGGAAGCGCGCTTTCTGATGGCCGACGCCGGTTCGCCCACCCTGGTGCGCGACGGGGCCGACGAGAGCGCGCTCTACGTGCTCATGCCGATGCGGGTATGACGGCGCCGCCGAACAGCGCTCTTGCCTATAGCCCCGACGCCGCACCCGGCGCAGCGCCGGCCCATCTGGCCGTGCGCCAGTTGCGGCTCTCCGATTTTCGCAATTATCGTCAGCTGCGACTCGACTGCGATCTCGCGCCGGTCGTGTTGGTTGGCGCCAATGGTGCAGGCAAGACCAACCTGCTGGAGGCGCTGTCCTTCCTCGTCCCGGGCCGCGGCCTTCGCCGTGCGCGCCTGGACGAGGTGTGCCGCCGCTCCCGCGGGGACGATGCGGATGCCCCTTCATGGGCGGTCGCCGCGACGCTCGACACGCCGAACGGGCGGGTCGCCATTGGCACCGGTCTCGAGCCCGGCCGCAGCGAAGGCCACCTGCTGCGCCGCGTGGTGCGGATCGACGGTCGGGCTGCCGCGAGCCAGACCGCGCTCGGCCTGCATGTCGCGGCCGTCTGGCTGACGCCGCAACTCGACCGGCTGTTCCTCGATGGCGCGAGCGACCGCCGCCGCTTCCTCGATCGGCTGGTGACGGCGCTCCACCCCGAGCACGCCGGCAATGTCGCGGCCTACGAGAATGCCTTGCGACAGCGTAGCCGCCTGCTGGTCGAGGGCAATCGCGATCCGCACTGGTTCACGGCCCTGGAAGACACCATGGCCCGCCACGGCGTGGCGCTTGCCGCCAATCGGGCCGACACCGTCCAGCGCCTGGACGCGGCGGCGCGGCTGGGGGTAGGCCCCTTCCCGCGCGCTTCGCTCGCCATGGCAGGCGAGATCGACGGTTGGATCGACGCGATGGCGGCCCTCGATGCCGAGGACAGGCTGCGCACCGCGCTCGCGGCGAATCGCTTGCGTGACGCCGAGGCCGGCACCACATCGGTAGGGCCGCATCGCAGCGACCTTGCGGTGCGGCATCTGGATCTCGATCTGCCGGCCGCCGAGGGCTCGACAGGGCAGCAAAAGGCCGTTCTGGTATCGATCGCCTTGGCTCATGCGCGGCTGGTAGCGCTGTCGCGCGGCCGGCCACCGCTTCTGCTGCTCGATGAGATCGCGGCCCATCTCGATTCGGAGCGCCGGGAGACGCTGTTCGAGGAAGTGGTGGCGCTGGGCGCGCAGAGCTGGATGACCGGCACCGATGCCGAGCTTTTCAAGCCGCTAGCCGGCCGTGCGCAGCTGTTGCGCGTGGCCGACGGATCGATCGCGGCAACCTGACCCTTCGGGATGTGACAATGAGCGAGAACGAACTGAACCGCGCGACCGCCGGAAACGGCGAGGATTACGACGCCGATTCCATCAAGGTGCTGCGCGGTCTCGAAGCCGTACGCAAGCGCCCGGGCATGTATATCGGCGACACCGACGACGGCACCGGCCTGCATCACATGGTCTACGAGATCGTCGACAATGCGATAGACGAGGCACTTGCAGGCTATTGCGACCGGGTCGACGTGGTGCTGCACGGTGACGGCTCGGTCACGGTGCGCGACAACGGCCGTGGCGTGCCGGTCGACATCCATCGCGAGGAGGGGATTTCCGCCGCCAATGTGATCTTCACCCAGCTTCATGCCGGCGGGAAGTTCGACCAGAACTCCTATAAGGTGTCAGGCGGCCTGCATGGCGTCGGCGCGGCCGTGGTAAATGCACTCAGCGAGCACCTCGACCTGCGCATTTGCCGCAACGGCAAGGAATACTTCATGCGCTTCCGCCACGGCGAGCCCGACAAGGATCTCGAGCTGGTCGGCGACGCGCCGGACGGCAAGCGCGGCACGGAAGTCACGTTTCTGCCCTCGAAGGAAACGTTCACCAAGACGGAATACGACTTCGCAACCCTCGAGCACCGGCTGCGCGAGCTCGCCTTCTTGAATTCGGGCGTCCGTATCGTGCTCAGCGACGAGCGGGCGGCGGAACCCAAGGTTTCCGAACTCTACTACGAGGGTGGCGTCGAAGCCTTCGCCAAGTATCTCGACCGCAACAAGGCGGTCCTGCACAACCCGCCAGTGTCGATCCGGGGCGAGCGCGACGGCATGACCGTCGAGGTCGCCCTGCAGTGGAACGACAGCTATCACGAGACAATGCTGTGCTTCACCAACAACATCCCCCAGAGGGACGGCGGCACACATCTCGCAGGCTTCCGCGGGGCGCTGACCCGCACCTTGAACAAATATGCCGACGAGGGCGGCATGTCCAAGAAGGAGAAAGTCTCGCTCACCGGGGAGGACATGCGCGAGGGCCTGACCTGCGTGCTGTCGGTCAAGGTGCCGGATCCGAAATTCTCCTCGCAAACCAAGGACAAGCTGGTCTCTTCGGAGGTTCGTCCCGTGGTCGAATCGGTGGTGAGCGACAAGCTCAGCCAGTGGTTCGAGGAGCATCCCTCGGAGGCACGCAAGATCGTGACCAAGGTGGTCGAGGCTGCGGCTGCCCGTGAGGCCGCCCGCAAGGCGCGCGAGCTTACCCGGCGCAAGGGTGCGCTCGACGTCAGCTCGCTGCCCGGCAAGCTCGCCGATTGCCAGGAGCGCGATCCGGCGCTTTCCGAGCTCTTCATCGTCGAGGGCGATTCGGCAGGGGGATCGGCCAAGCAGGGCCGCAACCGGGCCAACCAGGCGATCCTGCCCCTGCGCGGCAAGATCCTGAACGTCGAGCGCGCGCGCTTCGACAAGATGCTGTCCTCAGCCGAAATCGGCACGCTGATCACGGCGCTCGGGACCGGTATCGGGCACGACGACTTTACGCTCGACAAGCTGCGTTACCACAAGATCATCATCATGACGGACGCCGACGTCGACGGCTCGCACATCCGCACTTTATTGATGACCTTCTTCTATCGCCAAATGCGCGATCTGATCGAGCGGGGCCACCTCTATATCGCCCAGCCGCCGCTGTTCAAAGCGGCCAAGGGCAAATCGGCGATCTACCTCAAGGACGAGCGCGCGCTGGACGACCACCTGATCGACAGCGGGCTGGAAGGCGCCACCTTCAGGCTCGGCGACGGCACGGTGCAGGCCAAGGAAGACCTGCGCCGCACCGTCGACATCGCGCACTCAGTGGCCAATCTGGTGAAGCCCCTGTCGCTATCGCGCCGGGTCACCAGCCAGGCAGTCATCGAGCAGGCGGCGATCGCGGGCGCGCTGAACCCCGACATCCTGGCGGACGCCGAGCTGGGCCGGGAAACTGCCCACTATATAGCGCGCCGCCTCGACGCGGTGAGCCCCCCTCTCGAGCGCGGCTGGTCTGGTGAACCGACCCCCGATGGCGGGCTCGTCTTCGTCCGGCGCCTGCGCGGCGTCAACGAGCGCCACGTGATCGATGGACCGCTGATCAAGAGCGCCGAGGCACGCAAGCTCGACGCTCTGGCCCCCGAGTTGCAGACCGTTTACATGCGAACCGGCGTCTTCGCGGTGAAGGACAAGGAGACCAACATCTCCTCGCCGACGGAACTCTATGCGGCGGTCCTCGAGGCAGGACGCAAGGGCGTCGCCATTCAGCGCTACAAGGGCTTGGGCGAGATGAATCCCGACCAGCTGTGGGAGACCACTCTGGACCCTGAGGCGCGCACGTTGCTGCAGGTCAGGATCAACCATGCGGACGAAGCCGACGAGATCTTTGCCACACTGATGGGCGACGTGGTCGAGCCGCGGCGCGACTTCATCCAGGAAAATGCCCTGAAGGTTGCCAATCTTGATGTCTAGACTCTCCGCATTTGCGCTTGCCGCGTTACTTGCAGCCGGGACGGCTCAGGCTCAGGCACCGGCGGTGGATCCCGCTACGAAGCTTTCCTTTCCGCCGACGCTGGGCAGCGCGACGCTGACCCGGTCGGCGTCCATGACCGGTGGGGCAACCTATCAATACAGCGCGTCCAACGGCATGGAAGTGACGGTCGACATCTATGGCGGCTCGCGCCGCGTACCGAACGGCAGCAGCCACCCGACAATCCTGAATCAGTTCAACGAGGAGCTCAGCAACCTCGCGCAGCAGGCTGCAGCGTCGGGGCTTTCCGGCTTCGAGAAGCCCTCGGTACCGTCTGCCTGCACCTTTGGGGCGTATACGTTCCGCTGTTCCACCTTCAGCGCGTCGGGTGGCAGCGCTGGCCGCCTCTCCGGAAAGCTCCTGCTGATCGGCTATCGGGACCACTTCGTGAAGATCGTGATCAACTGGCTGCAAAAGGGCAGCCAGACGCCAGCCGAAGCCGACAAGGTGCTCAACGCCTTTGTGCCGGCCCTGATGCCGGGCCGATAGCGCGCGCCTTCCCGGCGGGGGAGCAAGACGCTACAGCACCATCTGTGTCTGGGTGACCACCGCCACGAGCTTGCCGTCGGCAGTGCTGATGCGCGTCGTCCAGACCTGCGTGCGACGACCGCGATGGATCGGCGTGGTCTCGCCAATCACCGTCGTGCCGACCGGCGCAGGCCCGACGAAATTGGTCTTGCTCTCGATCGTCGTGGTCCCCTTGCCTTCCGGCAGGTTGAGGACCGTGGCGGCGGCGCCCAGCGTGTCGGCGAAGGCCATCACCGCGCCGCCGTGCAGTATTTCGGGCCGCGTGCAGAGCTCGGGCGTGACCAGCATCTCGGCTTTCACGCCCGTCTCGCTCGCGGCGACGAACTTCAGCCCCAGCACCTTGGCGAAAGGCAACTGGCGATCGTTCAGGAACTGAAGCTTGTCCATCGTCTTCTCCGATCAGTGGGCGGCGCTCAGCCGGCGAAGACCGAGATACTCCAGGATGGCGAGATCGGCCACGACCAGCGCCACCACGACGATGCCCGCGATGCCGGCCGTGGTCCACGACACCGGCAGCACGAGCACCAGCGCGCTGGCCGCGACCCAGAGGATATCGGCCGCGAAAATGACACGCGCCCAGCCTCGCGGCAGGCTCTCTCGCGACGCGGCCCAGCCGCAGACCGCCCCAAACAGGACCACACCCACGCCCAGCAGCTCGAAGACAATCGCCAGGTCGAGGCCCGCCACCGACAGCGGGGCATGGGTGGCCGAGGCGGCGAAGGGCGTAGCGAAAGCCACGAGCACGACGCCCGAGACAACCGAGAAAATGGCATTGCCCCACAGGGTGCGCCGCAGCAGACGGTCGGATGAAGCGTTCATGACGTCCTCCTAAAGTTTTCGAACGCCCCTAGAGTTCGGCTAAACCGCTCAGCCGGCAATTACGGTCGAGGTAATCGGCGGACCGATGGGGGATGATATCTTCTCCACCATGATGAACACCGCCCTGCCTGCCTCGGCAACACAGGCCGACCTTTTCGGCCCCATGCTGCGCGCCTGGCGTCGTCGTCGGGGGGCCAGCCAGCTCGCCCTGGCGCTGCAATCCGGCGTTTCGCAACGGCACGTCAGCTTTCTCGAATCCGGCCGCGCCCGGCCCAGCCGCGAGATGGTGGTGCAGCTCACCTCGGCGCTCGATGTCCCGCTGCGCCAGAGGAACGCCATGCTGCTCGCCGCGGGCTTTGCGCCGGTCTATCGCGAGAGCAGTCTCGCCGCACCCGAACTCACGCCCGTGCGCCAGGCCATCGACCGGATGCTGAAGCAGCAGGAACCCTACCCTGCAATAGTGGTCGACCGACTATGGAATCTCCTGCAGGCCAACGACGCAGCCAATGCCTTCACGGTGTTCCTGTTCGAGGGCCCGCCGCCCGCCTCCCCGTCAGGAAAGGGCCCGAATATCTTGCGCTGGCTACTCGATCCCCGGGCGTTGCGCCCCAAGCTCTCCAACTGGGAAGAGGTCGCCCGACATCTCGTCTCGACCACCTATGCCGAGATCCTTGCCGACGGCGGCGAGCCTAAGGCGCTCGCTTTCATCGAGGAGGTGATGGGATTCCCCGACGTGCCGTCCTCGTTCCGCAAGCTGCGCTTCGAGGAGCGGCCGCAGCCGGTTCTGACTCTCGACTATGTCGTCGGTGGCCGCTCGCTCTCCGTCTTCTCCACCATCGCCACGCTCGGCACGCCGCAGGACGTCACGCTCCAGGAAGTCCGCATCGAGTGCTTCTTTCCGGCCGACGACCGCAGCGACTCGCTCTTCAAGAGCCTCGCGGCGCGCCGCTAAAGATTTCCGCCGAGCTAGCCGAGATTGTCGACGTCATTGCGCAGCGGCTGGCCGGCTCGGAAGCGGGCGAGGTTGTCGAGGAAGATTTCGAAGATCGCCTCGTTCTGGCCGAGCGAATGGCTGGCGGTGTGCGGGGAGACCAGGACGTTGGGCAGGTCCCAAAGCCGCGACGCCGGATCAAGCGGTTCGCGCTCGAACACGTCGAGATAGGCACCGGCGAGGTGGCCGCTCTGCAGCGCGGCAATCACGTCCTTCTCGACCGCGATCTCGCCGCGCGAGACGTTGATGAAGAGCGAGCCGGCCGGCATGGCGGCGAAGACTCTTTCGTTGGCGATACCGCGCGTCAGCGGCGAGGCGGGACAGCACAGGATAAGGCAATCCGCTTGCGGCAACACGCTCGGTAAATCGGCGTAGGCAATGACGCGCTCGAATCCCATCGTGGGCTCGGCAGAGCGACGGACGCCGATCGAGATCATGCCCAGCGCCTTCAGCAGCGCCGCGATGTTGCGCCCGATCGGCCCCATGCCCACGATCACCGCGCGCTGGCCCTTGAGATCCCGCGGCGAGCGCTCGCCCAGCCGCGGCTCCCAGGCGTGGCGGCGCTGGGCATCGGCCAGCAGCGGAAAGCGCCGGTTGATCGCAATCAGCGCCCCCAGCACGCTGTGCGACACCGTCACCGCTGTCGCCCCCGACGCCGTCGTGACCTTGACGCCGCGCCTGCGCAACTCGCGATAGATCGGCCTCTCGGCGCCGGCAGGGTGGATCTGCAGCCACTTGAGCCCGGGCGACTTGCGCACCACCGCATCGAAGCCCGCGAGCTCGGGCGTCGGATCGTTCGGGTTCGACTTGCCGGTGACCTCGCGGGTCATGAAGGCAATGTCAGCGTCACAGGGTCCATCCCCCGCGAACGCGTCCTCCGCTGTCAGGAAAGTGAGGTCATCGGCCGGCAGGGCGGCCCTGATGCGCTCACCCCAGGTACGCAGGGCATAGGCGGAGAGGAGAAGCTTCGGCATCCGCCGATCTTATATGGTGCTCCGCGCCTCGCGCAGTGCTTCATCGATCGTATCGCGATAGAGACCGAGCGGCGGCGTCACCCCTGCGGCGGTCAGCGCGCGACGGACCGCGGGGCTGGTCCCGGTCAGGAACAGGCGCACTTTGTGACGCGCCGTGCTGCGAGCCAGAGAGAGAATGACGTTCGCAGCGGTCGAATCAACGAAGGGGACCGAGGCGAAGTCGAGCACGAACGCCCTGTGCCGGTCGCCGATCCGGTCAAGCACGGCTGTGACCATCGATGCCGTGCCGAAGAAGAAGGCACCGGTGAGGCGATAGATCACGATGTCGCTGTCGACGACCGCGGTCGCGTCGTAGGGCGCGCGAGGGCTGGCGGTGTCGGCCTGGTCGGCCTCCACGTGCGGCGTCCCGGACTGTATAGCCGCCGACTGTGACAGGCGATGGAGGACAACGACCGTTCCGATGGCACAGCCGACGACGATCCCCTCGGTGAGGTCGCGCAGGATGGTAAGGCCGAACGTTGCCAGCAGGACGGCCGCGTCGCCGCGCGAACTGCGCAAGAGTGCGGCAAACTCGTGCTTCTCCGCCATGTTCCAGGCAACGACTGCCAGGACGCCGCCGAGCGCCGCCAGTGGGATATAGGAGGCAAGAGGTGCCGCCACCAGGATGAACAGCAGCAGGAACACTGCATGCGCCATGCCCGCGACCGGGCCGCGCGCGCCGGCCCGAACGTTGGTCGCGGTACGCGCGATCGTGCCGGTGACACAGATGCCGCCGAACAGCGCGGAGCCGATGTTGGCGACGCCTTGGGCCACAAGCTCGCAGTTCGAGCGATGACGCCGGCCGGTCATGCCGTCCGCCACGACGGCAGACAGGAGCGATTCGATGGCACCAAGCAGCGCGAAGGCGAGCGCGTCGGGCAGCACGGCCTGCATCTTGGCGAGTGATAGGGTGGGAAGATGTGGCGCAGGCAGCGCCGAGGGAATGCCGCCGAAACGCGTGCCGATGGTCTCGACTGGCAGGTTGAAAAGCCAGGTCGCGACGGCCGTCAGTGCGACGGCGATCAGCATGCCCGGCCAATGTGGGCGCCATCGACGCGCGCCGACGATCAGGCCGATCGACGCGGCAGCGAGCCCTACGGCAACCGGATTGATTGTCCCGCCGGCCTGTGCGAGCGCGGCGAGCTTGGGCAAGATCTCGCCCGGTTCCTTGCCGGCAAGGGTAAGGCCGAACAGATCCCGGATCTGGCTGGCGAAGATAATGACCGCAATGCCCGCGGTGAACCCCACCGTCACCGGATAGGGAATGAACTTGATGTAGGTTCCGAGTCGCAGGAAGCCCGCCGCCATAAGCAGGACGCCTGCCATCGCGGTTGCCAGCACCAGGCCGTCGATACCATGGCGGTCGACCGCTGCCGCGACGAGGACGATGAAGGCGCCCGCCGGTCCGCCGATCTGGAAGCGGCTGCCGCCCAGTGCCGATACCAGAAACCCACCGACGATCGCCGTGTAGAGGCCGCGCTCCGGCGCGGTGCCGGAGGCGATCGCTATCGCCATGGACAAGGGCAGCGCCACGATGGCGACCGTGAGCCCCGCCATGACGTCGGCCCGCAGCGCCCGAAAATCATAGCCCTCGCTCAGAATCGTGATCAGCTTCGGCGTAAATAGCTCACGAAAGCTCGTTCGCCCGGAAAGCGCAGCAGAGGGAGTGTCGATGGTCATTTCAACTTAAACTTTGTGTAGTATTCTATTATTGGAGCATGCCCACACCCGCCGTGTCTTGATTCAAATCAGATTTCTGAGCTGCGTCGTGCCATCTGGCTTGTCCCTGCCTTCCGATGCATAGTTCGAGCAAAGGCCGGTTACGGTCGGCGAAGAAGGACTTGGGAGGAAAATCGATGAAACGAAGAATATTGATGGGGACTCTTGCTGCGACCGCCGTCGCCGCGCCGTTCGTGCGCGCCAGCGCCCAGGCGCCGCTCACTCTGAATGGCGCGGTCCAGTTCAACGACGACCACGCCTTCAACAAGGCTCTGCTGAGGTTCGAAGAGCTGGTGAAGAAATATTACGGCAAGCCGATCAATTTCGTGCTCCACCGCAACTCCGCGCTCGGTCTCGAGAAGCAATATTTCGAGTATATGGCGCAGGGCAAGGCGGTCGACTACGCCATCGTCTCCCCCGCCCACATGTCCACCTTCTCGAAGGCCGCGCCGTTCATCGACGCGCCGTTCCTGTTCCGCGACCTCGCCCATTGGAACAAGGTGCTGGACGCCGACCTCCTGAAGCCGGTGGCCGACGAGATTGCCCAGAGGGCCGATGTCATGCTGATCGGCTACGCTGGCGGCGGCACGCGCAACATCTTCGTCAACAAGCCGGTTTCCAACCTGGCCGAGATCAAGGGACTCAAGGTGCGCGTCCAGGGAGCGCCGATCTGGTCCAAGACCTTCGCTGCGGCCGGCATGTCGCCGACGGTCATCGCCTACAACGAGGTCTACAACGCCATCCAGAACAACGTCATCGCCGCCGGCGAGAACGAGGCAGCCGGTGTCGAGACGATGAAATTCTACGAGGTGGCGCCGAACCTCGCGATGACCGAGCACGCCATCACGATCCGGCCGATCTGCTTCTCCGGCAAGACCTTCAAGACGCTGCCCAAGGATCTGCAGGAGGCCATCGTCAAGGCCGGCAAGGAAGCTGGTGCCTATGGCCGGCAAGTCGAGAGCTCGGAGGACGAGCAGAAGCTGGTGGCCCTGGAAAAGGCCGGCAAGCTGAAACGCATCCCCTTCAAGGACCGCGCGGCCATGAAGAAGATGGTCGATCCGGTGATGGAAGCCTACGCCAAGGAAATCGGCGCCGACGCGATCTTCGCAAAGATCGTCGCCCTCAACTGACAGGCCGAGGCGCGGCGGCCGACCAGCCTGCCGCGCCCCGATCGGCGTCTTTTCTTCTACGGTTGTCCCAATGTCCCCTTCAGTCGCTCCGCCACAAGGCCTGTGGCGACGCTTCACGGCCGCCTATGCCCGGCTTCTGACGGCGACCCTGGCCCTGTCGGTGGCGATCCTCGTCATACCGGTCACCCTGCAGGTTATATCGCGCTACACCAACCTGATCCCGGCCTACATCTGGACCGAGGAAATGGCGCGCTTCCTGTTCATCTGGATGATCATGATCGGCGCCATGGTCGGCGTACGCGAGAGCGCGCATTTCGAGGTCGACGTCTGGCCGACCCTGCCGCGACGGGGTGAGGCGGCGGTCCGCATCCTGTCCCGCCTGGGTATCCTGGGGATGTCGCTGGTGTTCGTGGTCGGCGGCATCGAGTTCACGCGCTTCGCCTGGTATCGCACGTCCGAGTTGGCGGAGCTCCCACTCTGGCTCATCCATGTTGCCTGGCCCTTCGCCGGCATCACATGGCTCGTATTCCTGGGCGAACAGTTCGTCGACGAGGCCAATGTGCTGCTCGGAAGACGCGCACCATGACGGCGTCGGTATTCAGCTCGGGGGAAGCGGCGGCGATCCTCTTCGGCGTCTTCTTCGTCCTGCTGGTGCTGCGCGTACCCGTGGCCTTCGCCCTCGGCCTGGCTTGCCTGCCGCTGTTCTATTTCGAGCCACGGCTGGGCACGATGATGCTCGCGCAGGAAACCTTCAACGCCTACAATTCATTCATCCTGCTCGCCGTGCCGTTCTTCCTCCTGACGGCGAACCTGATGAGCGTTGGCGGCATCACCGACCGGCTGGTGACCCTTTCGCGCGCCCTGGTCGGCAGCTGGCCGGGTTCGCTGGCCCAGATCAACGTCGTCCTGTCGGTCTTCTTCGCCGGGATTTCCGGCTCCTCCACGGCCGATGCCGCGAGCCAGAGCAAGATATTCATCGATGCCCAGACCAAGGAAGGCTACGACCTCTCCTTCTCCATCGCCATAACCGCGGTTTCCGCCGTGCTCGCGGTCGTCATTCCGCCCTCGATCCTGATGATCGTCTGGGGCGGCCTGATCTCCACCTCGATCGGCGCTCTCTATCTCGCCGGCGTCGTGCCGGGCCTGCTGATCGCCGGCGCGCAGATGGCGACGGTCCACGTCTACGCCACGCGGCGAGGCTACCCCACCTATCCGCGCTCGAGCTTCCGCCAGCTTCTCTGCGCGCTGTGGGTGTCGATACCGGCACTCATGACACCTTTCATCATCGTCGGCGGCATTCTGCTGGGCTGGTTCACCGCCACTGAATCGGCATGCGTTGCAGTGCTCTATTCAATGGTCCTGTCTGTCTTCGTCTATCGCGACACAGGCGCACGAGGGCTTTACAAGGCCCTGTTGGATACGGGGCGGCTCGCGGCGGTGGCGCTGTTCTGCATCGGCACCGCCAGCGCTTTTGGTTGGCTGCTCGCCTATTACAAGATCCCGCAGGAGCTACTGGCCAACGTCACGACCTGGGGCCTCGGCGCAATCGGCGTCGGTGCATTCATTGCCATTACCTTTTTGATCGTCGGCTGCTTTCTCGATGCCATCCCAGCCATAATCATCGTCGGTACCGTGCTCGAACCGTTGGCGAAGTCGGTCGACATGCACCCGGTGCATTTCGCCATCGTCTCGATCGTCGCGCTCGCATTCGGCTTGGTGACACCCCCCTACGGCTTGTGCTTGTTGATCTCTTGCGCCGTCGCGGGTGTGCCGCTGCGCTATGCGCTGAAGGACACGTTGATCATGTTGGCCCCAATGATGCTCGTGTTGCTGGCGCTGATCGTCTGGCCGGACGTCGCGCTCTTGCTGCCGCGCCTGATCGTGCCAGAGCTGCTCAAATAGGCAGAACGCAAACTGCGGGCACCAGCGGCACTAGTGACTCGCTTCATTCTTTCCAGTTTGCGTCAGCCGTCGGCAATGCCTTGACCCTCTCGAGCGCGCCTGCGAAATCCGGCGGCACACCGGCGCGGCAGGGTAGTGGCCAGCGCGGATTCGGCGCATCGATGAACTCATCGCGCAGGCGTGCTGCGCATGGGTCCTGGCTGGTGACGCCGTGGCCTTGAGCCCGAAAAATCACGTGGCGGGATTCCGAGAGGGTCTTCGCTGCGTCACGACCCCAGCTCGCCGGTGTGAGCCAATCGTACCCGCCGCTCATGAGCAGCGTCGGTATCGAGGACGTGACGGGCTGTCGCTCGGCAGGGGCGGCTACCGGCACCCGCCACACCGGGCAGAACGCCGGCAGGTTGCTTAGACGCGCGGTGAGGCTGTAGACGCCACCTGCCTCGATCGCGCGCTCGCGCGCACCCTGATCCACGCCAGCCCACGTCTCGCGACATTCGATGGTATTGAACAAGCCGCCGAATTGCTGGGCATTGGTCTCGAGCAAACCTCCATCTTCCTCCTCGAGATCCTCTGCAAACTGCTTGATCAGCCGGCTGTCGCCGCGTCTTAGCGCCGTTACGGCCTCAGGCACGAGCGCGGCCTCGCCTTGCCGCATCATATGCAACAGCACCAGCAGAAGCTTGGGGCCGTCGAGCTGGATGGCTTGTGGTCCATCAACGAGCGAGAGGGTGATCCGGAGCGGCACGCGCTCGGCTTGCGCGAGCACTGCCTTGACGCTGGCGGCGAGATCGGGATTGCGCTCGCGGCAGAGCTTGTCCGACGCACATTCGCCGTACAGTTGCTCGAACACGGTGCGGACAATCTCCGGCTCATTCTGTTCGCCATTGATTTGCGGCGGATAGAGCCCGTCGAGTACGGCGGACCGCACGATCCCCGGATGGCGGCGCATAATCTCGAGCGCCCAGCGCGTCCCGTAGGAGATACCGTAGAGGTTCACCTTGGACAGCTGCATGACCTTTGCGAGGTCGGCGACGTCGTCGGCGAGGGTCGGCGTTGCGAACATAGAAAGATCGATCTTGCGCCTGTCGAAGTCGGCGCGGCAGCGCAACAGGATCTCGCGCTCCTGCCGCTCGGTCACGGCGCGACGCCTCGCACGGGCCGGCTCGGAACTGCGCGCTTCGAAGCAATCGAGGTTGGGCGTCGAGCCGCCGGCACCCCGCTGACTGACGATGATGACGTCGCGTCGGCGCCGCACGACGGCGGTGTCGTTCCACCAGTCACCTTCCGCAAGCGGGTCGGCTCCCGCGGTCGAGGCGACCAGCGGCGAGTCGCCCGGGCCGCCGGCAAGATAGATCACCGCATCGGGCGCGAGCGGCCGCTTGGCCTTGAGCACCGCGACTTTGAGCCGGACCTCCGCACTCTTGGGGTTGGCGCGATTCTCGGCCACGACCAGGGTGTAGCATTCGAGCTTCTCACCGCGCGGGGGACGGAAGACGCACCGGTCACGCTCGAGCCGCGGCATCGCCGTCGCGCTGTCGGCGAGGAGCGCGAGAAGCAAGGCCGCCAGCAAGGTTCGGAGGCATGACGCGATCATGATCCGCTTGTGCCACATAACCGTTTGTGACGGCATGAAGTAATTCTATGGAAGGTCGCCCGGCCGCTCGCTTGCAAGCTGCGTGCCCTCGCCGCAAGTTGGCCGCCATGACAACCCGCTCTTATTGGACCGCCGTCTGGTGCGGCTTCCTCGTCCTCACGATCGGTCTGGGCGTCCGCCAGAGTTTCGGTATCTTCCTGAAGCCAATCTCGGCCGAACTTCACGTCGGACGCGAACTTTTCTCCTTCGGCACAGCGCTCTCCATGCTTCTGATGGGCGTGTTTGCGCCCTTCGCCGGCCGGCTGTGCGACCGCTTCGGCTCGGCGCAGACTATTGCCGGCGGTGGGGCCCTCTATGTGCTCGGAATGGTAGCCACCGCGACGATGCATGGGCCGGTGATGCTGATCCTTGGAAATGTGCTGGTTGGAATCGGGCTTTCGGCCGCGACCTTCGGTCCGGTGCTCGGTGTCGTCCTGCGCGTGGCGCCGCCTGCCAAGGTCGCATTGGCAGTAGGCATCTGCGCCGCAGGCGGATCCTTCGGCCAGTTCTTCATCGTGCCGCTGGCGTCCGTGCTGCAGTCCTATTTCGGCGATTGGCGTCCGACAATGTGGGCACTGACGGCGCTGGCTCTGCTGATGATGCTCCTGCCGATCGGCCTGAACGACAGCGCACAGATCGCCGCAGCCAAGAAGAAGCAGGACGGCCGGCAGACGTCGCGGGAGGCGGTGGCGGAGGCCTTCGGCCAGCGCAGCTACGTTCTGCTGGTCATCGGCTACTTCGTCTGCGGCTTTCATGTTGCCTTCGTTGGCGGTCACCTGCCAGCCTATATCTCGGACAAGGGCATCGGCCTTTCGCTGTTCGGTTATTCCCTGTCGCCAGTCGAGCTCGGCGGCTGGAGCATCGGCATGGTCGGTCTGTTCAACATTGCCGGCTCGATCCTGTGGAGCTCAATGGGCGCCCGGTACCAGCGCAAGAACCTCCTGTCGCTGCTCTATGTCCTGCGCTCAGTCGTATTTCTGGTTTTCATCCTGCTACCACTGTCGGCGGCATCGGTGCTGATCTTCGCCGCCGCGCTCGGTTTCCTGTGGCTCGGCACCGTCCCTCTGACGACCGCCCTGGTCGGCTATCTGTTCGGCCCGGTCCATCTCACGATGCTGAACGGCATCGTCTTCTTCGGACATCAGGTCGGCAGCTTCTTCGGCGGGTGGGGGGGCGGCAAGCTGTTCGACCTGCAAGGCAACTATGACACCATGTGGTGGCTGTCGATCGGGCTCGGCGTGCTCTCGGCGCTGCTGCACTGGCCAATCGTCGAGAAGCCGGTGGCCCGGCCGCAATTCGCTGCGATCCCTGCATGACCTCGGGCTGGCGCTCCCTGATTGCATGGAGCGCCGGCGCCTTGCTGGTCGCCCTTGTCGCCCTAACCTTCGTGCTTTGGGGGACCAACGGCCCGACCTATATCGTCGATTTGATCGCCGCGTATTGCTTGTAGCGGGAGTCGCGCCTCCTGGTGGAGCCGGGACGGGAACGATCAGAGTACGAACTTGGACAGGTCGGCGTTCTTGGCCAGCTCGCTGACGCGCTCGCGGACATAGGCCGCATCGATCTCGATCTTCGTACCCGGCTTGTCCGAAGCGGTGAAGCTGATCTCCTCGAGCAGCTTCTCCATCACGGTGTGCAGCCTGCGGGCGCCGATGTTCTCGACCGTCTCGTTGATGTCGGCCGACAGCCGCGCCAGTTCATCAATGGCGTCCTCCTTGAAGTCGAGATCGACCTTCTCGGTGGCCAGCAGTGCCTTGTACTGCTTGACCAGGCTCGCCTCGGGCTCGGTCAGGATGCGGCGGAAGTCGTCCTTGTTGAGAGAAGCCAGGCTCACCCGGATCGGCAGGCGGCCCTGCAGCTCGGGCAGCATGTCCGACGGCTTCGACAGATGAAAAGCGCCCGAGCAGATGAACAGCACATGGTCAGTCTTCACCGGGCCGTGCTTGGTGTTCACCGTGGTGCCCTCGATCAGCGGCAGCAGGTCGCGCTGAACGCCCTCCCGGCTCACGTCGCTGCCGCTGCGAATCTCACCGCGCGCGGTGATCTTGTCGATCTCGTCGATGAAGACGATGCCGTTCTGCTCGACCGACTCGCGCGCCTCGCGTACGACCCTGTCCTGGTCGAGCAGCTTGTCGCTCTCCTCCCGAACCAGCGTCTCGTGCGCCTCCGCTACGGTCATCTTGCGCTTCTTGGTGCGGCCGCCGAATGCCTTGCCCAGCATGTCGCCGATATTGATCATGCCGACCGACGCGCCGGGCTGGCCCGGGACCTCGAACTGCATCGGTCCGCCCGTGTCGGCGACCTCGATCTCGATCTCGCGCTCGTTCAGCTCGTTGTTGCGCAGCTTGTGCCGGAAGCGGAGCTTGGTTTCCGCGCTGGCGCTCGGGCCGCACAGCGCATCGATCACGCGATCCTCCGCGCCCAGCTCGGCCTTGGCCTTGACGTCTTTGCGCAGCCGCTCACGCGTCATATCGAGCGAGGATTCCATCAGGTCGCGCGCGATCTGCTCGACATCGCGGCCGACATAGCCGACCTCGGTGAACTTGGTCGCTTCGACCTTGAGGAACGGCGCATCGGCAAGCTTGGCCAGCCGGCGCGCGATCTCGGTCTTGCCGACACCGGTCGGGCCGATCATCAGGATGTTCTTCGGCAGCACTTCCTCGCGCAGCCCCTCGGGCAACTGAAGGCGTCGCCACCGGTTGCGCAAAGCGATTGCGACGGCCCGCTTGGCGTCCTGCTGTCCGACGATGTGCTTGTCGAGCTCGGAAACGATCTCGCGGGGGGAAAAGTCGTTGCTCATGACGCGTTATCTTTCTGCATCGAAAGGACGTGGCCCCATGGCGCATCCATGGTGACCAACTGGGCGAATATCCGCTATCTCAAAGGCGGGTATCGCCTCACAGTTTCTCGATGACGAGGTTGTGGTTGGTGTAGACGCAAATGTCGGCGGCGATGCCCATCGCCTTGCGCGCGATCGCCTCGGCGTCCATCCCCTCGATGTCGATCAAGGCCCGCGCCGCGCTGAGCGCATAATTCCCGCCCGAGCCGATGGCGATGATGCCGCCTTCGGGTTCCAGCACGTCGCCAGTGCCCGACAGCAACAGCGAAACGTCCTTGTCGGCAACGGCCATCAGCGCCTCGAGCTTGCGCAGGTAGCGGTCCGAACGCCAATCCTTGGCCAGCTCGATGGCAGCGCGCAGCAGCTGCCCGGGATGACGCTCGAGCTTGGCCTCGAGCCGCTCGAACAGGGTGAAGGCATCGGCCGTGGCGCCGGCAAAACCCGCGATTATCTGGCCGTTGCCGATGCGGCGGACCTTCTTGGCGTTGCCTTTGACGATCGTCTGGCCCATCGAGACCTGACCGTCGCCCGCCATCACCACCGTGCCGCCCTTGCGGACAGAGAGGATGGTCGTGGCGTGCCAGCCAGGTGACTGGGTCGAATCTGATTGTAGGGACATGGCGCCCTAAATAGGCATTTGCGACGGCAAATCAATCGTCATGCTACCTTGTCCGCATGACCACCGAAGCCTCAATCATCGTCATCGGCGCCGGCATTGTCGGGACAGCGACCGCCAGGGCCCTGCAACGCGCCGGCCATCCCGTCACCTTGCTCGACAGCGCCGAGCCCGGCCGGGCGACCTCCTACGGCAATGCCGGCTTCATCGCCATCGACCACGTGTTGCCGCTGGCCCGGCCGTCGACTCTCAAGCGCTTGCCGCAGATGCTGATGGATCGTAACGGCCCGCTCACTGTGCATCCGCCCAGCATTCCCCACCTGCTGCCCTGGATGGCCCGATTCGCGAGGGCGGCCTACAGCAGGGCCGAGGTGCGCAAGGGTACCGATTCCTTCGGGCCGCTGATGGCCGAAGCCAATGTCGCGTGGAAGGCCGAGATCCAGGCCTCTGGCCTGGGCGAGCTCTTCAAGACCCGCGGGGCGCTCTATGTCTACGAAAGCGAACTCTCGTTTGCCGCGGGCGCCGAGGAGCGCGAGCTGCAGAGGGCGAAGGGTACCGACTTCGAGATCGTCGACGGCAACCGAGCGCGCGAGCTGGCGCCGGGGCTCTCCAGCCACATCGTGCGCGGCGTCTACTACTCGCACGGCATGCACACCATCAATCCGTACCGGGTCGTGACGACCTTGGCCGAACGTTTCGTCGCCGATGGCGGAACAGTGATGCGCGCCCGCGTTCGCGGCTTCACGCGCAGCGGAAATCAGGTCACCTCAGTCCGACTCACCGATAGCGAGCTTCCGGCCAAGGCAGTCGTGATCGCCGCCGGCCGGGCCTCGGGCGAGCTGACCCGCCTGCTCGGCTTCAACGCCCCACTCGTGGCGGAGCGCGGCTATCATGTGATGCTGGCGCCCGACAATGTGCGCTTCGACATGCCTGTCAGCCCGGCCGAACGCGGCTTCTTTATCACGCCAATGGAAGACGGCTTGCGTGTCGCCGGGACCGTCGAACTTGCCGCACCGCACCAGCCGCCATCATGGCACCGTGCCGACCTGCTGATCCGGCATCTCAAGGACATCTTTCCCGGCGTCGGCGGCGCCGAGCTGAGCCGCTGGATCGGCGAGCGGCCGAGCCTGCCGGACTTCCGCCCCGCCATTGGCCGCGCGCCGCGTCTGGCCAACGTCTATTGCGGGTACGGCCACCAGCATGTCGGCCTGACTCTCGCAACGGCAACCGGCCGCCTGATCGCCCGCCAGATGGAAGGGGAAGAACTGCCAACGGCCCTGGCCGCCTGCGATCCCGGCCGCTTCGGCTAGTAGCAGCCACGGGAGGAATTCAGTCGGGTGCCTTGCCGATCCGGTAGAAGGCAGCGCAGGTATCGCCCAGGATCAGATCTTTCTCCCGCTCGGTCAGGAATGGACAGTAGCGCCGCACGTAGTCGAGTGATTGCTTGTACGTGCAGAATCGTTCCACATTCGGCATGTCCGAACCCCAGACCAGCCGGTCCGCCCCGAGCTGGTTGCGCAGGTCGGCAATCAGCGTCTGTGCTTCTGGATAAGGATAATCCCAGATTCCGCCATAGGTGATCGGAAACACCACCTCCAGCACGAGCAGCTCGTGGCGGTAGACGCGCATCAGTTCCTCGGGGAACTCGTACCGTCCATTCCTCGCGAAGTAGGCAACCGGTGGACTCATTGCCAGATGCACGCGCAGGCCGGGATGGCGCGCGAGCACTCGCCCGAAGGCCGCGATGTGCGCCATGTAACCGGACCTGTCGTAGCTGGGCCCGGAGCTGAACTCGATGCACAGCACGAGTCCGAGCCGCGCGATCGTGTCCCAGAACGGTTCCAGTTGCGGTGCATCGAGCGGCCACGGGAAGCCATGGCGGCTCAGCGAATCGACGTTGAAGTACAACCCGCGCAGCTTCAGCGTCTCGGCCGCGCGGTCGATCGCGGCGAGCGCGCCGGGCTGCCCCGCCAGTGCCTCGTCGACATGCATCAGGCCGGTCATCCGCTCGGGATACTGCCGCTCGGCGAAGGCATTCATCTCGGTCATCGCCCCGTATCCGCCGCCCGCCTGAAGCAGGCAGTGATCGACGCCAGCGTTCATCATCTGGGCCAGCATCAGTTCCGGGGGCGCGGTCATCTCCTGCATGCCCACGGGCATGTACTGGACCGCGTAGTCTTCTCCGTCGTGCGTGAACTCGAGCTGCCCGAATCGGCCGACACGGAAATCGACGTCGGCCAGCCCGGTCCAGCCTTCGTCTCCGGCCCGGAACAGCGCCTTGGTGTCGGCGCGCGCGCCGTCCCTGAGCCGGAAGGTGGGAGCGACCGTTCGGCTAACCACCCGCTGGAGGTACCGCTTGTGAATCTCGCGCGTCGGATGACCGCAGGCGCCGATCCAATGTGTGAAGATGTGCGCGTGGCAGTCGACGATCATGTTTTTTCCCCGGCCCGATAGAGGGAGTATCGTTACCCTCGGAACGGCCGCCAAGACGCCGACGGAGGAAACATGAGCCGCACGTACAACGTGATCGACGCCGATGGCCACGTGCTCGAACCGTTCACGATCTGGGCCGACTATATGGACCCGCAGTATCGCGAGCGAGCACCCAGGCTGGTCCGGGACAAGGATGGCCGGGAAAAGCTCCTGCTGGAGGATCAGCTTCTCGGCAGCCGCGCGGGCTTCGGGGGCATCGGCGGCGTGGGCGCGCGGCAGGGCACGGTCGCCGCCGACGCGATGGATTACAAGGACGGGCGGAAGGGTGGCTTCGATCCGCATGCGCGCATCCCGGACATGGATCTCGACGGAATCGACGCCGCATTCCTTTATCCCAGCCTCGGCCTGTTTGCCGGCGCGGTCAGGGATCCCGGTTTCGCGGCAGCAATGTGCCGGGCGTACAATCGCTGGCTGGCCGACTACTGCAAGCCGTATCCGGACCGGCTGTTCGGCGTCGCTATGCTGCCGATGCAGTCGATCGAGGCGGCGCTCCAGGAGATGCGCTTCGCCCGCAAGGAACTCGGCTTCCGCGGCGGCTTCCTGCGGCCCAATCCCTACAACGACCGCAAGCTGCACTCACCCGACTACGAGCCGTTCTGGCGCGAGGCAGAGGAGATCGACTTCTGCATCGGGATCCATGAAGGCGGCAACAGCGGCATGCCGACCGTCGGCGTCGACCGCTTCGACGGTCGCGGCGCACAGCACATCATCTCGCACACCATGGAGATGATGCTGGCCGCGATGAGCATGATCTGGGGCGGCGTGTGCGAGCGGCATCCCAGGCTGCGGGTCGGCTTTCTGGAGTCAGGGGGCGGCTGGATCGCCGCATGGCTCGACCGCATGGACCGGCATTTCGACGACAAGGGCTTCAACGATTCCGGGCTGAAGATCCGGCCCAGCGAGCTGTTCCGGCGCAACTGCTGGATCTCCTTCGAGCCGGTCGAAGGATCGATCGGCGCGCTCGCCGAGTATATCGGTCCGCACAAGATCCTTTGGGCGACCGACTACCCCCACCGTGACGGTTTCTTCCCGGGCGCACCCGCGATGATGAACGAGCGAATCAAGCACCTGTCGCCCGAGGCGCAGCACGAGATCATGGCCGGCGGCGCGATGTCGTTCTACGGCCTCGACTGAAAGTCCCCGCTGGGGCGCCCCGGCGGATACCCACTCGAACTACTGATACCGCGGATCGTCCGGGCGGCGCATCCGCCAGACGTTCTCGGTCGTGGTGTATTCGCTGTAGCCCAGCCGCGCGACCGGCTTGAACGCCAGCACGTCGATCCGTCCGTCCTTCAGGATGCTGTCGTCGATATGAACGCCGACCACCTGACCGAACACGACCGAGCCGCGCTGGGCCTCGTGGCCCGGCTCGACCGGCAGCTCGATCGTCTTCCAATACTTGCACTCGAGCGCGACAGGCGATTCGGCGACGCGCGGCGGCTTCACGAACCGGCAGGGCGCGGGCGTGAGGCCGGCGAGCTTCATCTCGTCGATCCCGTACGCCACCATCGCGGTGGTGATGTTCATCTTCTCGCCGAGCGTCCCCGCGACCATGTTGACCACGAACTCGCCGGTCTCCTCGGCATTCATGCGGCTGTGCTTGGTCGGCGTGTCGCCGTAGGTCCCGGTGATCGCGAAGTAGACCATCGGCGGGAATTCGCTGACGCCGTTGTAGAAACTGTAGGGCGCGAGATTGACCCGCCCCTGCCCATCGATCGTCGATATCCACCCGATCGGCCGCGGCACGATCAGGGCCTTCAGCGGATCCTGCGGCAAGCCATGGTCGCGCTTTGCGGCATCGTAAAACATCGTCGCTCCCTCACGCGCCGAAGCGCAGCCTGGCCTCTCGATAAGCCGTGTCGAAGACCGCCTCGAGCGGCGCATTCAACCCCCGGCACGAACGCACCACGGCTTCGGCCCACACGACATAATCGCGCAGGCGCTCTTCTGTCCATCCGCTCGGCGGGCTGCGCACCAGGCTGCGCAGGTTGGAGGTCTTGTCGGCGAGCTTCAGCAGCTTCGCGCGCCGGGATTTCGATGCCGTCTTCTCGATCTGCAGACGCTTGCGCTCCTCCTTGCGCAGTGACTTGTCGTCCGTCACTTCGGCGACGAGAGCGGCGACCTCGGACCCGAAGCGTTGCACCAGGTCCTCGTAGGTCGCGTCGGTGTCCTCCAGCGTATCGTGCAAAAGGCCACCCATCAGCAGGACGACGTCGGCGCCGTCGGTCGCTTCCGCGAGCAGCGCCGTCACTTCCGTCAAGTGATTGACATAGGGCTCGCCGGCCTCGCCCTTGCGCCGCTGTGCGATATGCTGGCGCGCGGCATAGTCGGCGGCACGCGCGAGAAGGACGAGGTCCTGCGTCATCAACTCCCCTTGTGCGACGTGCCGTCCGGCTTGTCGAGCGCGACGCCTCGGACCATGTTGCCGGTCATGTCGCGCACCATGAAGGCCCTCCTGGGTGTCTGGATCGCCGTCCTGCTCGGCGCCGCCGGCTGGATCGGCTGGGATGCCTTGCAGGGCAAGCAGCCCGGCATCGGCGGACCGTTCACGCTCACCGATCAGAACGGCAAGACGGTCACGGCTGACGATCTGAAGGGAAAGCCGACACTGATCTACTTTGGCTTCACCTTCTGTCCCGACGTCTGCCCAACCTCGCTGTTGCTGATGGAGACAGCGATCGACAAGCTTGGCGGAGACGCGGCCAAAAAGGTCAACTTGGTCTTCATCACGGTCGATCCCGAACGGGACACGCCTGACGTGATGAGAGGTTACGTGCCGAACTTCGGCCCGACCATCATTGGCCTCACCGGCACCCCCGCGCAGATCGAGCAGGTTACCCGCGCCTATCGCGTCTATTCCCAGAAAGTTCCTGGCAAGGATGGTGCGCCCTACCTGATGGATCATTCGTCGATTGTGTATCTGCTCGATCGCAACGGGCGGTTCGTTACCCACTTCACGCACGAGGCCAAGGCCGAAACCATTGCCGCCGCTGTGGGCCGCCTTCTTTAAGCCACTGAATTCGCTCATTTTGTGCAACGCGGTATTCCCGTGACAAGCGAGCCGCGACAGGTACAATCCGCGCCCCCATGCTTTATTACGCGTACGAATTCCAGCGCCAGATCGCCTATCCCGTGAGGATGTGGGCGAACGCCGTCGAGCAGGCGTCGTCCAGCCCCTACAATCCGCTTTCCGAGACCTGGATTGGAAAATCGGTAACGGCGGGCGCGGAAATAGTCGCGCGCCTTACGCGCGACTATGGCAAGCCCGAGTTCGGCCTGCCGACTACTCAAATCGACGGTGAGTCGGTCGCAGTGAACGAAGAGATCCTGCTGAGAAAGCCCTTTTGCCAGCTTCTACGCTTTCGGCGCGACACGACCAGACGTGATCCCAAGGTGCTGCTCGTGGCGCCGATGAGCGGCCATTACGCGACCCTCCTGCGCGGCACCGTCGAGGCCCTGCTGCCGGACCACGACGTGCACATCACGGACTGGATCGATGCGCGCGAAGTACCAATGGCCCTGGGCAACTTCGATCTCGACGACTACATCGACTACGTCATCGAATTCTGCCGCTATCTGGGGCCGGACGTGCATGTCATCGCCGTCTGCCAGCCGTCGGTGCCGGTGATGGCGGCCGCCTCGCTGATGGCGCAGGCAAAGGATCCCCGTCAGCCGCGCTCGCTGACACTGATGGGCGGCCCCATCGACACGCGCATCAGCCCGACGGTTCCCAACGACCTTGCCATGCGCAACTCGATGATGTGGTTTCGTCAGAATGTGATCTCCACGGTGCCCTTCGGCTACCCGGGCGCGATGCGGCGGGTCTATCCGGGGTTCGTGCAGCTGACCAGCTTCATCACCATGAACCTCGACCGTCACGTCAACGCCCACGTGCGGCAGTTCGAGCACCTCGTAAAAGGCGATGACGACAACGCCGAGGGCCATCGCCGTTTCTATGACGAGTATCTGGCGGTGATGGACCTCTCCGCCGAGTATTACCTTCAGACTATCCAGGTGGTCTTCAAGGAGCACCTGCTCCCGCGCGGCGCCTGGGTGAGTCGCGGCCGGGAAATCGACCCGTCCGCGATCGAGACCGCCTTGATGACGGTCGAGGGCGAGCTTGACGATATCTCCGGCATTGGTCAGACCAAGGCGGCGCACGCTCTGACGCCGCACATTCCCGGCGCACGTCACGTGCATTGGGAACAGCCGCGCGTGGGCCACTATGGCATCTTCAACGGCCGCAAGTGGCGCGAGCAGATAATGCCGCGGGTCCGCGACTTCATCCGCGCCAACGACGTCGCCTGACGTCGCGTATCGGCCACGGACCCTCCCCAGCCGCGGGCCTTGCGGCAACCCCTTCGTGAAGCTTCCGTTACTCCCGACATCAAGTCCGGAGGAGCAGATGCATGATATGATGCGACGCCGTCTATTGAGCGGCATACTGATCGGCACCGGCACCGCTATCGTGTCAGCTCCAGCCGTGGCGCGAAAACAGGCCGAAGCGTACGTGCCTCTGGCGCCTCCACCCCCGCGAAGAGAGCTCATCCCCCTTCTGCCTGAGGAGCGAGTAGAATTGGAGCGTTGGCAGCCGGGTTACTGGCGCTGGAACGGACACGAGCACATCTGGGCGGAGGGCCACTACGTGGCCCGCCCCCGTCCCCACGCGGAATGGATCGCAGGTCGCTGGGAGCAACGCCCGCGCGGATGGGTTTACGTCGAAGGCCATTGGAACTGAGCGCATAAACAACATGGACCTGGAAGAGCAGTGGACCAGAGCCGCCAATACCTTGGTGACGCTGGTCACAACTTATGGACTGCGCGTCGTCGGCGCGATCGTCATCCTGCTGATCGGATGGATGATCTCGCGCATGCTGTACAACGGCATCCACAGGCTTTGTGCGCGCTCTACGCGCATCGACCGGACAATCACCCTGTTCCTTGCCAACGGCGGGCGCTACCTCATCCTGGTCTTCACTTTCAGCGCCGTTCTCTCGACCTTTGGCATCGCGACAACCAGCTTCGTTGCTGTGCTCGGCGCACTGGGTATTGCCGTCGGTCTCGCGTTGCAGGGAACTCTCAGCAACCTGGCGGCCGGCATCATGCTGGTATTGTTTCGCCCGTTCCATATTGGCGATCGTATCGAAGCCGGTAGCATCGTGGGCACCACGCGGGAGATCAATCTTTTCTACAGTGAGCTCGACACCGACGACAACGTCAGGGTCGTCATTCCCAATGGCAAGCTGTGGGGCGATGTCGTCAAGATCCCGTCGCGTAACGACACCGAGCGCGTCGAGGTCCGCTTCACTCGCCCTATCAAGGAGGATGTCGATACAGCGGTCGACCGCTTGTGCGAGCTGGTGCGACGCGACGAGCGTATCACCCGGGTTGCGGAGATCGGCGTCGACATCGTGAACGAGGGAAACTTCGTATTGGTTGCGCGCGTATGGGTCCCCCGCCGCGATGCCATGCAGGTCCGCTTCGATCTCAACCGCGCCGTGAAAGAAGAGTTCCAGCGGCGGCCGCCGATCCGCGAGGAGGCACACGCCGCCGACTAGCGCTAGCATTTCCGGCGATGTCCGTTCCCGTCGAAATCTCAGCCTGGAAAGCCGCTCCGTTCGACCTCGAGGGCGAGACGGTGTTCGCGATCGGCGATGTCCATGGATGTGCGGATGAACTGGCCAGCCTGCTCGACGTCGTTCGGGAGCTCGCGTGCCAGAGCGATCGGCCCCGACGGCTCGTCTATCTGGGCGACATGGTGGATCGGGGGCCGGACAGCCTGGGCGTACTGAGGCTCTGGGCCGAAGGCGCGGCGGCGTGCGGCGTGGATCGGGTGGACCGGATCATCGGCAATCATGAAATTCTCATGCTGCTGGCGATGAGCGGTGGGAGGCGCGGCGCGAAAGCCGCCTCCATGTGGCTGGCCGAGCGCACCGGCGGCAGCAAGGCTCTTGAGGAGATGCGTGCCGCCGTGCGCGATCCCTTGGCTCCGCCGAGCTATGAGCTGGCCATCGCTGCACTGGGTCGGCAGGTCCTGGACAGGTTGCTCACCCAACGGTCTCATCTGCGCCTGGGCAACGTGGTGTTCGTCCATGGCGGGCTCGACGGCCGCACTCCACAAGCCACCTTCCTCGCGCCGCCCTGGACCGCTGGCACCGCGGCGCGCTGGGCCTGCATCACCACCGGCTTTCTCGACTGGGAGGGCGGCTTCGGCGGCACCTTGGTGGTTCACGGCCACACCCCACCGCACAAGCATCGGCCGCTCACGCAGATGGAAGACCCCCACCTCTTCCTACACGATCGGCTCGGACTCGATGGCGGGAGCGCCATCACCGGCATCGTCACCGGTGCAGAGATCCGTGACGGTCGCTATCGGATTCTGAAGGCTGGTACGCCAAAATAGTTTCGGAGCCTGTCGGGGCGAGCGCTGGTCTTTCGTCCTACGGTTCAACGAGGGATTTCGCATGCTCTACGCCATCCTCTGCTACCACCACGAGGACGTCGTGCAGTCCTGGAGCAAGGAGAAGCACGACCAGACCATGGCAAATCTGGCCAAGGTCACCGAGAAGCTCACGAAGCAGCGACGGCTGGGCCCGGTGGCACGGCTGCTCCCGACGACCGCGGCCACGACGCTGCGCAAGGACCAGGAGCCGCCGCTGGTCGTCGACGGTCCGTTTGCCGAGACGAAGGAGCAGTTGCTCGGGTTCTTCATCGTCGACTGCCAGTCGCTCGACGAGGCCATCGAAACTGCGCGCGAGCTGGCCCGCGCCAACATGGGTGGTTCCTACGAGATCCGCCCCGTAGCGCAGCTCGACGCGGGAGATCTGCCGGCATGACCGAGCTCGCCTGGATTGATGCCGCTCTGACCTCGGCCCGGCCCCAGGCAATTGGCGCCCTGTTGCGCTATTTCCGCGATCTCGACACCGCCGAGGAGGCTTACCAGGACGCCTGCCTGCGCGCCTTGAAGACTTGGTCCCTGCAAGGCCCCCCGCGGAATCCGGCTGCCTGGTTGATCATGGTCGGCCGAAACGTCGCGCTCGACAGCGTGCGGCGGCGCGCCAGGCAGGTCGAACTACCCGACGAAGAGACGCTGTCTGACACCGGCGATGCCGAGATGGCGGCCGTGGAGCGGCTCGACGACAGCCATTATCGCGACGACATCTTGCGCCTGCTGTTCATCTGTTGCCACCCCGATCTGCCGGCCGTGCAGCAGATCGCACTCGCCTTGCGCGTCGTTTGCGGCCTGTCCGTGCCACAGATTGCCCGCGCCTTCCTGGTCGGGGTTTCTGCGATGGAGCAGCGCATCACCCGCGCCAAAGCGCGCGTCGCCAAGACCGCAGTGCCGTTCGAAGCGCCGGGGGCGCCCGAACGCGCGGAGCGGCTCGCGGCCGTAGCGGCGATGATTTACCTGCTCTTCAACGAGGGCTATTCGGCCCGCAACAGCGAAGCGGGTGCACGCGGATGCTTGGCAGGAGAGGCCATCCGGCTGATCCGCCTGTTGTTGCGCCTCTTCCCTGCCGAGCCGGAGATCATGGGGTTGGCGGCCCTGATGCTGCTGCAGGAAGCGCGGGCAGAGTCACGCTTCGATGCCGAGGGCGAGATCGTTCTGCTCGAGGACCAGGATCGCAGCCGCTGGGACAAAGCGGGCATCGCCGAAGGGTTGGCGCTGATCGACAAGGCGATGCGGCACAAGCGGCCTGGTCCCTATCAGGTGCAAGCTGCCATCGCCGCCCTGCATGCGCGCGCCCCGACCCCCGAAGAAACCGACTGGCCCCAGATCGACCTGCTCTATGCAAATCTCGAGCGGCTGCAGCCCTCTCCGATCGTCACGCTCAATCGCGCCGTCGCGGTCAACAAGGTGCGCGGACCGAGTCACGCGCTGTCGATGGTGGAGCCGTTGGGCGAACGCCTGTCAGGGTACTTCTATTTTCATGGTCTGCGCGGCGCGTTGCTCGAACAGCTCGGCCGCCGCGGCGAAGCGCGCGAATCCTTCGCTCGCGCGATCGCGCTGGCCAACACTCCGGTCGAAGCCGCCCACATCCGCCAGCACCTCGACCGGCTTTCTTCTGCCCCTCAGCCTGAAGCCGGCGAGGCGAAATATTCTTGACCGGATGTCGGATCGTGCTCGCCTCGTTCGTCCTCGAGGCAGGATCACAGAGGAGAACGACATGACCGATCTTAGCCAACCCGTACTGGGCGGCGTTGCGCCCTATCTGTTTGTCTCCAATGCCGCCGCGGCGGCGGAGTTCTACGCCGAGGCGTTCGGCGCGACGGAAGTGGCGCGGGCACCCGCCGATCCGCAAGGGCGGCTGATGCACGTGCATCTGGTGATCAATGGTGGATCGGTGATGCTTAGCGACCCTTTCCCTGAGCACGGCAGCCCGCAAAAGGAGCCGCAGGCCTTCATGCTGCACCTTCAGGTCAGCGGCATCGACGACGCCTTCCAACGCGCGGTCGATGCCGGCGCGGAGGTCACGCTTCCGGTCCAGCTGATGTTCTGGGGCGACCGCTATGGCCAGCTGCGCGATCCCTTCGGCGTCGCCTGGTCCATGGGCGAGAGTCAGAAGAAGGGCTGATCCGTGAACTCGCCGGCCTTGTTGTGGACAGGCCGCATTCTGAGCGGTCTGGTCATCCTGTTCCTGCTGGTGGACGGCGCGATCAAGATGGTTCCGATCCAGCCGGTCACCGACAGCTTGAGGGAGCTGGACTATCCGACCTCCGACACCTTCGCTCGCCTATTGGGCTTCATCGTGCTGGCTTGCACCGCGCTCTACGCCTGGCCCCGCACCTCGACGCTGCGCGCGATCTTGCTGACGGGCCTGTCCGGAGGCCCGATCGCCAGCCACTTGCGGCTCGGTGACCCGCTTTTCAGCCACACGCTGTTCGGCGTCTATCTCGGCGCTGTCATGTGGGCCGGATTGTGGCTCGGGACTCCAGACTTGCGCGTGTTGCTTCCACTCAAGCATTAGGCAGCAGCGATGCAATCTGTTCAGCCAGCTGCCGCTGTTGATATGGCTTCGACAACCTCGGCAACTCGAGCGCGGCATTCGTCGGCAAGTCCGCGTAGCCAGTGGCGAGCAGGATCGGCAGGCCCGGCCGCAGCCGCCGCGCCTCCGCCGCGAGCTCCAGGCCGGTCATGCCCGGCATCGCGTAGTCGGTAATCAGCAGATCGATCGGCTTGCCGTTCCCGAGGATTGAGAGCGCGTCGGCGCCGGACGTGGCCTTGATGACGGTGTGGCCGAGATCCTCCAGCAGCGTGGCCGTGCTGAGGTTGATCAGGTAGTCGTCGTCGACGAATAGAAGGGTGGCATGCCGCGAGGTCCCGCGGTGCGCCGCAGGTTGGTCGATCAACTTCCCGGCTACCGGACCCTCGGCGACTGGAAGCCAAAGCTCCGCCCGTGTGCCTTGACCTGGCTCACTGAACAAGCGCAGGGCGCCCTTCAGCTGCAGCGCCAGCCCATGGATCATGGACAGCCCGAGTCCGGTGCCCTTGCCGACTTCCTTTGTCGAGAAGAAGGGTTCAATGGACTTCCGCAAGGTGCGGTCGTCCATCCCCGCGCCCGTGTCGGAGACCGTCAGACGCACATAGCGGCCCTCCGCAAGGTCCTGCGCCTGGGCAGTCGAGGCACAGTCCAACGCAATGGTAAGCGTCCCGCCGTCGGGCATCGCATCGCGGGCGTTTACCGCGAGGTTGAGCAGCGCGAGCTCTATCTGGTTGGCATCAGCGAGTGCCGCGGGCACATCGGAGGCCAGATCGACCGCCATTTCGATGGAATGGCCGATCGACCTGTGCAGGAGCTCATCCATGCCACGCACGAGTTCGACCATGTCGACGGGCCGCGGTTCGAGGGACTGGCGTCGGGCGAAGGCGAGCAGGCGCTGCGTCAGTGACGCGCCGCGCTGGGCACCCTGCATGGCGCCGTCGATAAGTCGCTCGAACGAGGGGTTGGCGGGCAGCCGCTTGCGCAGCAGCTCCAGGTTTCCCATCACCGCCGTCAGAAGGTTGTTGAAGTCGTGTGCCACGCCGCCGGTGAGCTGGCCGATCGATTCCAGCTTCTGCAGATGGCGGACCTGCTCCTGAGCGCGCTCGCGCTCGGCAATCGAGGCAAGCAGCTCATCATGGGCCTGCTGCAGCTGGGCGGTTCGTTCCTGCACGCGCCGCTCGAGCTGATCGTTCATCTGCTGCAGGCGCAGCTCACCCTCACGCAAATTCTCCAGCAGGACCCTCGTCTCGTGCTGGCGGCGGCGGCCCTTCATCGTGGCGCGTGCGAGGCTGCTGAGAGTCGTGGGATGAAACGGCCTCTCTAGAAAGGAGACATTGCCCAGCGCCTCCAGCCAACGAGTCGCGATCGGATTGCGTTCGGGCCCTCCGCCATGGTCGGTCACCAGGACGAACGGCAGATCGGACCATGCGGGCTGGGCGGCAATGCGCGCCACCAGCGGCCGAAGGTCGGCATTGCGGATCGCATCCTCCGTCAGCAGCACGAAGCCCACGTCGTCATCAATTGAAGCGATCAGCGCAGGCAAGTCGCGGCAGATGTCGCTCTCGATGCCAGCCTGGCTGAGGAGCGATTGCGCGAGCACCGCGTCGCGACCGCGGGGCGCCAGAACGAGCGCGCGCAGCCGACCTCCGGGCGGGCCCCCGGTCACTCGCCCCGTGCCGCGGCGGCGGCGGCGGACACGGCTGTCCCCTCGCCGGTCAGGATGAGCGGTACGCCGCGCAGCACACCCTGGAAATCGACGAGAGGCTCCCCGACATGCAGGCCGCCATCGATCCAGAATTCGCGGATCGTGGATTCGTGCCGCCCGGTCCGCTTCTTCACCACCGAGATCGCTCGCTTCACCGAGCCGCGCACTTCGAAGAAGCGCAGCATGATCACGGAATCGGCGAGGTAGGTGACGTCGACCGGCGAGCGCATGTCGCCCATCATCCCCGACTGCGCCACGGTCAGGAATGTCGAGACGCCGTGTCGATTCAGGAACTGCAGTATCTCGTGCATGTGCAGGATCAGCGAATTCTCGTGCGGCATCGAGGCCTGGTAGCCGTTCAAGCTGTCGATCACGACGGTGCGGACCGCCGGGTCCTGGACGGCCACGCGCACACTGTGCGCAAACTCGCCGGGCGACAGCTCTGCCGCATCGAGCTGCGTGATGAGCAGCTTTCCCGCTGCCCGCATCCCCGCGAGGTCGAAACCGAGCGGCTTGGCGCGCTCGAACAGCAGCCCGATCTCCTCGTCGAAGATGAACATCGCGGCCTTGCCGCCGGTACGGATCGCCTCGTTGACGAACTGGAGGGTGATGATGCTCTTGCCTGCGCCCGCCGGCCCCAAGAGGACTGTGCTCGATCCTTGCTCGATGCCGCCGCCAAGCAGCGAATCTAGGCCCTCGATGCCCGAGCCGACGCGGCCGCGCTCGATCTGCTGGCGATGCTCCGCCGCCACGAGGCGCGGGAAGACATGCACGCCGCCGGCGCGAATGACGAAGTCATGGTAGCCGCCGCGGAATGACTGGGCGCGGTACTTGATCACCCGCATGCGGCGTCGCTCGCTGCCATAGTCCGGAGCCATCTCCTCCAGCCGCACCACTCCGTTGGCGACGCTATGAACCGTCTTGTCGAGCGTCTCGGCGGTCAGATCGTCGAGCATCAGCACGGTCGAGCCGTGGCGGGCGAAATAGTGCTTGAGCGCCAGGATCTGCCGTCGATAGCGCAGCGAGCTCTGTCCCAGCAGGCGGATTTCCGACAGCGAATCCAGGACGATACGTTTGGCTTTGGTTCGCTCGACCGCCTCGAAGATCAGCTTGGTGGTTTCGCCCAGCTCCAGATCGGACGAGTAAAGCAGGCTTTGCTGCTGGTCCGCATCGAGCAGGCTCTCGGGAGGTGCCACTTCGAAGACTTCGATCTTGTCGCCGAGTTCCCAGCCGTGGGAGGCGGCCGCGGTACGTAGCTCATTCGCCGTCTCCGACAGAGTGACATAAAGCCCCTGCTCGCCCTCCTTGGCGCCTTCCATAAGAAAGCGGAGCGCGATAGTGGTCTTTCCGGTGCCGGGGCTGCCCTCCAGCAGGAAAACTCTGCCGACGGCCAATCCGCCTGCCAGGATATCGTCGAGCCCCGGCACGCCGGTGCGCGCGCGAGGGATGGGAAATGCATCGCTTTGCATGGCGTCCACTCTGAGATCCGGTCCTCCGTCCTGCCGCGAGCCAACGCGGAATTGCGCCGAAGGCTCCGCCGCGCCGCGAGCGACGGGCTAAACGGTGATCGTGACTTCCGGTTCCCTCAAAATTCAGCGAGCAGCGTGCTGGATGATCTCAAGGAAAGCGGCGCCATAACGCTCCAACTTGCTGTCGCCGACCCCGTGTATCTCCCGCATCGCACGCGCGCTGCCGGGACGGTGTGTCGCCAGCTCGATCAGCGTGCGGTCGGAGAAGACGACGTACGCGGGGACCTTCTGAGCTTGCGCGAGCTTGGCGCGCAAAGCTTTCAGCGCCGCGAGCAGTGTCGTGTCGGCGCTTCCGACAGCCGCCGAAGGAACGGCCCCACGCTTTTCACGTCGCGAACCTTTGCTCGACGCTGCGAGATCCTTTCGCAGCTCGATGCGATTCCGACCTTTCAGCACCCGCCGGCCTTCGTCGGTCACGAACCAGCGCCCGTGCTCCATCATGTCCTGCGTGATCAGGCCCAGCGCCGAGATCTGGCGGAAGATCGATCGCCATTCAACGTTCCGCCGGTCCTTGCCGACGCCAAAGGTCGGCAGGCGGTCGTGATTGTACTTCTGCACGTTCTCCGTGAGGTCGCCGACCAGGATGGAAACGATGTGCTCCATACCGAAACGCTCGCCGGTACGCAGGATCGCCGACATCGCCTTCTGTGCCTCGATCGTGCCGTCGAAGCGCTCGACGCCCTCTTGGCAAAGATCGCAGTTGCCACAGGGCTCGGAGGGCTCGCCGAAATAGGCGAGCAGGGTCTGGCGGCGGCAGCGCGGCGCCTCGGCGAGCGCCAGCAGGGCATTGAGCCGCTGGCGCTCGACGCGTTTGCGCTCGTCGGACGACTCGCTCTGCTCGATCTGCAGCCGGCGCAACTGCATGTCGCTCAGGCCATAAAGCGTCAACGTGTCAGCGGCGAGGCCGTCGCGGCCGGCGCGGCCGATCTCCTGATAGTAGGCCTCGACGTTCGCCGGCAGGTCGGCGTGGCAAACGAAGCGCACGTCGGGCTTGTCGATGCCCATGCCGAAGGCGACGGTTGCCGTCATCACCACGCCGTCCTCCTGCTGGAAGGCATCCTGGTTGGCATCGCGCACGCGCTTGTCGAGGCCGGCGTGATACGGCAGCGCCTTGCAACCCGCGGCAGCGAGCGCCTGGGCGAGTTCCTCGACCTTGCGGCGGGAGGCGCAATAGACGATGCCGCTGTCGCCCGCGTGCTCGCGCGCGAAGCTCAGCACCTGGCGCGTCGAGTGCTCCTTCGGCTTGAAGGCGAGCCGCAGGTTCGGCCGGTCGAAGCTGCGCACGAAGGTGCGGGGAGGCGCGTCGAAGAGCCTGTCGACGATATCCCCGCGCGTCGGCGCATCGGCCGTCGCGGTGAGCGCCATGGTTTGCAAGGCGCCGCCAATCTGGCGCGCGAGGCTGCCGAGCGTAAGGTACTCGGGACGGAAGTCGTGGCCCCATTGCGAGACGCAATGTGCCTCGTCGATCGCCATCAGGCGAACATCGCTCTCGCACAGCATCTCGACCGTATCCGGACGTGCCAGTCGCTCCGGGGCAAGGTAAAGCAGCCGTAGCTCGCGCCGGCGCAGCAGGCTCAGCACCCGGGCATTCTCCGTTGGATCATTGCTCGAGTTGAGGCTTCCCGCCGCGACGCCGGCGGCGCCGAGCGCCCGCACCTGGTCGCGCATCAGCGCGATCAGCGGCGAGACGACGAGCGTGAGGCCGGGTCGCACCAGGGCGGGGAGCTGATAGCAGAGCGACTTGCCCGAGCCGGTGGGCATGACCGCCAGCACGTTCTCGCCGTCGAGCACGGCTTGCACGATCTCTTCCTGGCCCGGGCGAAAGCCGCCGAAGCCGAAGACGGAATGCAGCAGATCGCGTGCGATTGAAAGCGAAGCGGACATGACTCGATTACAAGGCGAGGAGCACAAGCTAGCGGCGACAGCTTCGAAAGTCACACGGACGGCACTCGGTATCACACGCTGCAGGACAGACAATGCGAAAGCCGTTCACGCCTCCTCCTTACAGATGCCGGGCGGGCGGTGCGGGCCCGTCGGCGATCAACGCCAGACCCACGGTGCCGTGGTTCAGCACCTTCCGGGTCCAAGCCGGCTACACCGTCGGCCCGGTGATTCCTTCCGCGGCGGCGACATCGAGAGCCAAGTCACGGAGAGGTGGTCGCTATCGCTTCTGAGGCGAAAACATGGCGGAACTCGCGTGCTTATCGGTTCGTTAAGGAGCTGAACTTCAGGAGAGAGCGCGATGCTCGTTCTCGGCGTCGCCATCGTGCTGGCCATCCTCAGCATTGCGACATTTCCCTGCTGGACCTACAGCGCACGCTGGGGCTTCACCTTGAGCACGCTGTCGGGAACTTTGCTCTTGTGTGTCGCCATGGTCGTGATCGGCAGCAAATACATCTCGAAGACGGCAGAACGCGAGGTCGCCATGGCCAAGAATACCCGGCTTGCGGGACTTGGACTTTCTGCCGCGCCGCCCTCTCCTCGAAATCTGGCTCCAGGGCACACATTTCCGTAAGAAAGCGGACAGGCTGACTCAAAACGCCTAGGGTGGCGAACGCTCCGGGGAGAAAAGCTGCATGTCCACCAAAAAACGTCCGATCGCGAAGAAAGCCAAGAAGCATAGCAAGCCCAGCAAGCGCAAACCTGCAGTCTCGAACGCGCCTGTCGCGGCTCTTCACACCAATCCCGCCCGGGCCGCGGTGGCCGGCCGGCTGCGCTAGCATCGGCTCTAGTGACGGGCAGCCTGGCCCGCATCGAGGGTCATCACGACGCCGCTGATATAGCTCGCGCGATCCGAGGCCAGGAAGACCGTGAGATCGGCGACCTCGTCCGGCTCGGCGGGACGTCCGAACGGCATGTGCGTGGTGAGTTCGCGCCAACGCTCGGGATCGCCCCACTTTTGCTCCGCCTGGCTGCGCAGCAACGTCGTCATGCGGTCGGTGCGGGTGCCAGGCGGGTTGATCGCCACGACGCGGACTCCGTGATCGACGCTCTTCGAGCCGACGGCGCGGGTGAAGGCCATCAGGCCGGCGTTCGCGGTGGTGCCCGCGACGTAGTCATAGTTGAAGCTCTCGCCCGCCAGCCCGATGATGTTCACCACCGCGCCCTTCTTGCGGGCGTACATCTTCTCGAGCATGGCGCGCGTCGCATTGACGTAGCCGAACATCTTCAGCTCCCACGACTCGCGCCACTTCTCCTCGGTCATGGTGAGGATATCGCCGCGTGGGATGGCGCCGGCGTTGTTGACCAGGATGTCCGCGTGGCCGACCGCCTCGACGACGCCGCGCACCGTGTCTCCTCTTGAGAAGTCCGCGGCGTGGATTTCGACCGGTACATTGTGACGGGCGCGAATCTTCTCCCGCGCGGCCTCGAGCGATTCCTTGGAGCGGGAGGCGATGTGGACGGTGCAGCCCTCTGCCGCAAAGGCCATCGCGCAGGCAAAGCCGATGCCGCGGCTGCCGCCGGTGATCAGCACCGTCTTGCCGGTAAGCTTGAGGTCCATCGTTGTCTCTTTCCTTGGCTCAAAGTCGATAAGTCGAATCGATCCTTGCTTGCCCGTCCTCGGTCTTGATGCGGCCGTCCTTCACCATCTGGATGAGGTGCGCGAGCATGGAGCGGCCGGCGGCCGCGTGCAGATGGATCGGCGTGTCCGCATAGTTCTTCGCGACCATCTGCGGGACGGTCTGGGGCCCTTCCCGGAGGCGCGCCATGATCTGCGCCTCGCGGCCGAGGCGATGCTCGATGTAGGACTCGACGAAGGGATGGGGGTTGCGGATCTCGGCGCCATGAGTCGGGATATAGAGCGTCTCCTCGCGCGGCAGGAGCTTGCGCAACGAAGCGAAATAATCGGCCATGTTGCCGTCGGGCGGCGAGATCACCGCCGTCGACCAGCCCATGACGTGATCGCCTGACAGCAGCGCGTTGTCTTCCTTCACGGCGAAGCAGAGGTGGTTGGAAATGTGCCCCGGCGTGTAGACCGCCTCGACGTTCCAGCCATCCCCATCCACCACGTCGCCGTCGTTCAGCTTGATGTCCGGCGCGAAAGAGAAATCGCCCTCCTGCTCGGTCGCGACGCCAGCGGGCGGCTGGGGGTGCGGGCCGTAGCTGTAGACCTTGGCCCCGGTCGCCTCGGCCATCGCGGGCGTCGCCGGCACGTGATCGACGTGGGTGTGGGTGACGAAGATATGGGTCACGGTCTCGCCGCGCACGGCCCGCAGCACGGCATCGATATGCTCCCGATCATCCGGTCCGGGATCGACGATCGCCACTTTGCCGTGGCCAATGATGTAGGTGCCGGTGCCCTTGAAGGTGAAGGGATTGGGATTGCGCGCGACGACCCGACGAATCAGCGGCGTCACTTCCATCGCCGTGCCGTAGTCGAACTTGAAATCCCTGATGAACGGAATGCCGGGCATGAATGCTCCTACGGCGCGGGCGGGGTGAGCTTGTACATCGCGTTGCGGCGGTCGGAGCTGACATAGACCGCGCCGGTCTTGCCGACAGCGACGCCGGTCGGCACCAAAGCCGGCGGGCCGCCGGGAAACGGCTCGAGCCCGATATCGAGGTTGGAGGCGATCACCGTCTTGCCGCCGGTCGCCGGATCGATCGCCACCACACGCTTCTGACCGACCTCCGCCACGTAGAGCCGGCCGTCGGGTCCGACGTCGATGCCTTCGGGGCCGGCCAGCCCGTCTGCCACGACCTTGCGCGCGCCCGAGCCGACGTCGATCTGGCTCACCGCACCGGCCGCGATCTCGGTGATATAGATTACGTCGCCCGGCCCCTGCGCCAGCGCCACCGGACCGCGCAGCTCCTTGACCAATGTGCTGCGCGTCTTGCCATCGGCGCTGACTTTCACGAGGTTGCCACTCGCCAGCTCAGCCACATAGATCGTCCCGTCGGCCATTTCGAGGGCGTCGACGGGCGCGGCGAAGTCCGCGAACGAGCCGACCAGCTTGCCCGTCTTGCGATCGATCTTCTCGACGGTCATGGAGAACCAGCTCGACAGCAGCACGTGCCGCGGCCCGACGGAGATGCCGAGCGGATAGGCGTGCGTGTCGCCATGCACGCGCAGCCCGTCGCTCACGCCGCCGTTCGCGCCGTCGACCGTACGATAGCTGAAGACATCGGCGACATGGACCGTGTCCTTGCCGTTCTCCGACACCACGGCGAGATCGGCCGGGATTGCGAGCTTGCCCTCGACGATGGTCCTGGCGGCGCCCGTGACCTTGTCGACGAGGTAAATGCCGTTGTCGGTCATCGAGGTCACGAACAGCCGGCCGCGCGAATCGAACGCCAGATTGTCGAGGCCCGACTTCAGCGTGGCGACCAGCCGCTTGGCCTTGCTGGTCAGGCTGACCTTCCAGACCGAGCCGGTGGCGGTGTCGATAACATAGAGATCGTCGCGGCTTTGCGGATCGATATTGGCGGCGGCAGGTGTCGTGAAACCCGAGGCGATCACCTCCACGGCGCCGGTGTCGACGTTGATCTTGACGGCCTGACCCTTGAACCACAGCGGCCCGTAGAGGAACCCGTCATCCTTGTTGATCTCGAAGCCGTTCAGGCCGCCCAGCTTCTCGGCAATGCGGCGCAGATCATTGCGAGCGATCGACTTGAATTCGGGCTTGTCGACGTTCTTGATGTCGATCTCGTAGAGCGCGTCGCCGAGGAACACCTCGGAGACGAACAGCCGGCCGTCCTTGCCGAAGGCCAGCGAGTTCGGTCCGGACAAACCGTTGGCGACCTCGATCGTCTTGTTGCCGCGGCGGAGATAGACCTTGCCCAGCAGGAAGGCCGTCCAGGCCATGCTGCCATCCTCGGCGAAGGCGATGTCGTCGGCCATGCCGACCGGCGGCTCCACCAGTCGATCGACCTCGCCCGAATCGACCTGCACGCGATAGATCGCCTGACCAACCACCGAACCAGCGAAAAGCTGGTCATCCTTGTTGAAGGCCAAGCCATGCACACCGTGGAACCATGAGCCCGGTACCAGAATCTGCTGGTTATATTCCTTCGGTGGCGGCGCCGCGTCGGCGGCAGGCGGCGTCTGCTGCGCCGAAGCGCCGCCCGCTACCGCGAGCGCCAGCATGGCCGACGTGAAATACCGCGCCTTGAGCATTCGTTTCCTCCGACCCCCTCCGGCCGCATGTGGACTTTAGACCGGCGCACCGGGATCGGCTACCGTTCCCCATGATGTACCCAGCGGCCTCAAGCGATCCGCTCCGCATGCCGATGCGATCCGGACGAGCGGGGCTTCTTGGTTGGCCGCATTCGGCTAGACTGACCGCTGAAACCAGATTTCGCAGGAGGAAAGTCATGGCGGGTCCGCTTTCGGGTCTGACGATCGTCGAGTTGGCCGGTATCGGGCCGGGGCCGATGTGCTCGATGATGCTGGGTGACATGGGCGCCGACGTGATCCGCGTCGACCGCACCAAGAGCCACGTCATGGATCGCCTTGCCGATCCCAAGTTCGCCGTTCACAACAGGAGCCGTCGCTCGGTCTCGGTCGACCTGCAGAAGAAGGAAGGCGTCGAGGTCGTGCTGCGCCTGATCGACAAGGCCGACGGCATGACAGAGCCGTTCCGCCCTGGCGTCGCCGAGCGGTTGGGCGTCGGCCCGGAAATCTGCCTCGCCCGCAACCCGAAGCTGGTCTATGGCCGCATGACCGGTTGGGGCCAGGAAGGGCCGCTCGCCAAGGCGGCCGGCCACGACATCAATTACATCGCCCTGACCGGCGCGCTGCATGCGATCGGCGGCAAAGACAAGCCGGTGCCGCCGCTCAACCTCGTCGGCGACTTCGGTGGCGGCGGCATGCTGCTCGCCTTCGGCATGGTCTGCGGACTGCTCGAGGCACAGCGCTCGGGCAAGGGACAGGTGGTCGACGCCGCCATGGTCGACGGTGCGGCATTGCTGCTCGGTGGCATCTACGGCATGGCCGGCGCCGGCCTGTGGAAGGACGACGAGCGCGGCGTGAACATGCTCGACGGCGGCGCGCCCTTCTATGGCACCTATGAGACGAAGGACGGCAAGTTCGTCTCGATCGGCTCGATCGAGCCGCAGTTCTACGACCTTCTGCTCGAGAAGACCGGCCTCAAGGGCGAGTCTCTGCCGGCGCAGATGGACCGCAAGGCCTGGGAGCAGTTCAAGAGCCGGCTCGAGCACATTTTCCGCGGCAAGACGCGCGACGAATGGTGCGCGATCATGGAAGGGACCGACATTTGCTTCGCTCCGGTGCTCACCATGAAGGAAGCGTCGCAGCATCCGCACGCCAAGGCGCGCAACGCCTATGTCGACGTTCAGGGATTCCCGCAGCCGGCCGCCGCGCCGCGCTTCTCGCGCACCAAGGAAGGCGTGAAGGGCCCCGCCGCCAAACGCGGCCAGCACACCGAGGAGATCCTGCTCGAGCGCGGCTTCTCGACGAAGGAAGTCGGCGAGCTGAAGGCCGCAGGCATCGTCGGCGCACAGTGACAAGTCGGGTCATTATCATTGAGCGAGCCGGAAGCTCGCGGGCCGGAAGATGTTGAGAGCGTTCGAGCTTGCGGTTGCCCAGCTCGGCGATCCCAAGCTGCGCACCGTCATATGGCAGTCGCTGGCGCTGTCGGTGGTGCTGCAGGCTGCCGTCGGGGCGCTCGCCTGGTGGGCGCTGCAGCGCTATGCCCAAGTCGATATCGGCTGGGTGAACACGCTGATCCAGTGGCTGGGCGGCGCGGCCGTCACCGTGCTGGCACTGATGCTGTTTCCCGCCAGCTTCGGCATCGTGATCTCGATCTTCATCGAGCGTATCGCCGACATCGTCGAGGCGAGGCACTACCCGCACCTCGGCCCGGCGCATGGTATTTCGATCTGGACCGGCGTGTGGACCGGGCTGGTGTTCCTGGTCGCGGTGGTGGCGCTCAACCTGATCATGCTGCCGTTCTATATCGTGGCAATTTTCGTCGCGGGCCTGGGCGCGGTGCTGTTCTACGCCATCAACGGCTGGCTGACCGGACGCATGTACTACGAGCAGGTGGCGTTGCGCCGGCGCAGCCCTGCCGAGGTCAAAGCCTGGCGGCGGGCCAACAGCTGGGTGCTTTGGTTCACCGGCGCGGTCATCGTCTTCCTCGGAACGATCCCGATTCTCAATCTGATCGTGCCGGTGCTGGGAACGGCCGCAATGGTGCATGTGGCACAAACGCTAAAGCCGCCCAACGCACCAGGCCTGCCCTTTCGCCCCCCTGCCTCGCAGCGCTAATCTCAGCGCCATGACACCGGCACTCCGCGTGGCCCTGGCCGCCTTTCTGCTTGCAAGCTGCGTTGAATCTGCGCCGCAATACTCGCTAGCAGGCGGCGAGACGGGAGTATTCCGATCCGCCAATCCGGGCCGCGCGATTCCGGTCAGCCAGATCATGGGCATGGATGAGCGCCAGATCGCCGCCACCTTCGGACCGCCCAAGCTCGACCGCCGTGACGCCTCCACCCGGGTGCTACGCTACAGTTCCGATGCCTGCGTGCTGTTCATCTACGTCAATGGCACCCAGGCCCAGTACGCCGATGCCTACGATCCTCAGATGCGGTCGATCCCGGCCGACCGGTGCGCCGGCTCGGTCGCGGCGCAGAAGAGCAGCGCGTGATCAGCCCAGTGGCGGCCGATACACGCAGGCGGCGCCACGAAGGGGATCGTCGCAACATTGTAGCACAACGACCTTGTCATGCTGCGTCTGCCTGCGCTGGCTGACCTCGGCTCGACACGCCGCCGGCGTTACCCAACGAACTCAAGGCGCCGATCAACGAACATCAGCGTTCGGCCCATGTCACGAGTCCGTGAGCCGGCAAATCCAAGTCTCATAGTGTATGCGTCTAAGGAGTGATCATCGCCCACGTCGTACACAGGGAACTCCAAACCATGAAACTCAAGATCAGCCGCCTCGGCGGCGCGTCCTTGGTCGCCCTCTTGATGGGCGTCACCGCGGCCCAGGCCGCTACCCTTGTCGGCCTCACCGCCGACGGCCGGCTGGTCAAGATCGACACGGCGACCCTGGTGGCCTCCGCTCCAATGGCAATCACTGACAGCGATCGGATCCTTGGCATCGACGTACGCCCGGCCGACGGGAAGCTCTACGGTCTCGCCGGGACTGGTCAACTTGTCACGATCGATACGACTTCGGGCAAGGCCACGCCTACGGCGATGCTGTCGACCAAGGTGCCGCTCGGCGACCGCCCCGTGGTCGACTTCAACCCGGTCGCTGACCGGTTGCGCGTCATCGCCGCGGATGGTGCGAACCTGCGCATCGACGTCCAGACGGGTAGCACTACCCTCGACAAGCCGCTCGTCTACGATACCACCGACACCAACGCCGGGAAGAAGCCCGCGGTCGCGGCCGGCGCCTACACCAACTCGACCAAGGGCGCCAAGGCAACCGAGTTGTTCCACGTCGATGGCGGCACCGGCGCACTGGTACTGCAGAGCCCGCCCAACGACGGCATTCTCAAGACTCGCGGCGGCGTTGGCGTAAACGGCCCCGCGGACGTCGTACTCGACATCGTGCAGGAAGGCGACGGCAAGAACACCGTCTACCTGATCACCGGCAACACCCTGCATACGGTCGATCTGGCGACCGGAAAGGCCACCCAGGTCGGAATGATCAAGAGCATGACGGGCAAGCTGGTCGACGTCGCGGTCGCCAACTGACGACAATACCGAGGGCGGCGGGATCAATTCCCGCCGCGATCCTCACGCCAGAGGTCGAGTTTCTCCTGGATCGGACGGTCGGAGAATGAGAACAGGACCGCGTCGCTCGACGGCTTGTGCACGACCCTCGCCCAGCTCGGCACGACGAAGTGGTCGCGCTTCTTCCACCGCAATACCTTGTCGCCAACGACGCTCTCTCCATTCCCTTCGACCACCGAGAACACCGTGCCATCAGTGCTGCGATAGGACGCGGTCTCAAAGCCCGCCGGCAAGAGCTGCATGTATGTGCCCATGGTCGCGATCGGCGCACCGCCGCTTGCCGGGTTCACATAGCGCAGCTTGTAGCCGTGGCAGGGATCCGGCGGCCCGGCCTTGGTCGCTCCGGCCAGTGCCTCACGCGTGCGCGAAAAGGGGTAATTGAAGATCGGCGAGTTCTGCCTGGACGGCCTCCAGTCTACCGGCAGGAGACCGCTCGCGAATTTCGCCTGCGACGTCCCCTCGGGCGTCGTCACCGCCTGCTCGTCCTCGGCGCCGGACTCGGCAAAACCTGCGTTGAACATGGCGACCAGCGGGATATCGAGCCCGTCCAGCCACACCATCGGCTTCGACGAGTCGTTGCCGTGGTCGTGCCACGTCCAGGTCGGGGTGATGACGAAATCGCCCTCGCGCATGATCGTGCGTTCGCCATCGACGGCGGTGTAGGCACCCTCGCCCTCGACGACGAATCGCAGCGCTGACTGGGTGTGGCGATGCGCCGGCGCGATCTCGCCCGGCAGGATGAGTTGAAGCCCGGCGTAGAGAGTGGGTGTGATGCACGCGCTCCCCGGCATCGACGGATTCTCGAGGATCAGCACCCGCCGCACGGCTTCCTTGGCGGTGATCAGCGCGCCTGACTCCATCAGGAAAGGTCGTACCTTGTCGTAATCCCACGCCGCCGGCACGTACTTCGGCGCCGGTGCGGGCGGCACGAGCTGATGCAGCGATTCCCATAGCGGCGCCATCGAGAGGCCGCCGATCCGCTCGTAGAAGTCGCGGCGGGCGTTGTTGCCGGTCGGCGCGCCGTCCATGCCGAGCCTATTCGGCCGCGGCGCGCAGCGACAGGCCGAGGCGGCGAGCGGCGCGCTCATGGCACGCTTCGGAGAAGGCGTCGAACAGCTTCATCGACAGCGGATTCTCCAGCGCGCGATGCTCGGGATGCCATTGCAGCGCCAACGCGAAGGCCGGCGCATCAGGTACGCTGAAGGCTTCGACCTGGCCATCGTCGGCCACCGCTTCGAGCCGTGCTCGCGGCGCGAGCCTGTCGACGCCCTGCGCGTGCAAGGAGTTCACCCGCGCCGTGCGAGCCCCGACCAAGCGATGCAGCAGTCCCCCTTCGACGATCTCGATATCGTGCGCCGGCGAATAGTTCACGTCGGTGTCCGGCGTCCTCGGCGAGCGATGGTCGCGCCGGCCCGGGACCTCATGCACCAGCTGGTGCAAGGTCCCGCCCAGCGCCACGTTGACCTCCTGCGCGCCGCGGCAAATCGCAATCAACGGCACGGCATGATCGATGGCATGCCGGATGAGCGGCAGGATTGTCGCGTCGCGCGCAGCGTCGTGCGAGGTGCCGGCGCGGCTCGGCTCTCCTTCGTAGTGGTGCGGCTCGACATTGGAGGGGCTCCCGGTCAGCAGCAACCCGTCCATCGTGTCGAGCAGGCGGTCGAGCGCCTCGGTCATGCCCTGATCATCGAACTCGCGGCCGAAGGCAGGAATGATCACCGGCAAGCCGCCAACCGCCCGGATTGCGGCCTGGACATATTTGTCCCCTACCGAGTGGGACCAGCCGCGACCATTGTCCTTCAGGCAGGCGGATACGCCGATCAGCGGGCGCAATCTTCCATGATTCATGAGCTTTATCATCGCGCCGGGGCGCCCCCATTGCAATTGCCGCCGCCCGCGACCTGCCTGCGTCTTGTGCAGTTCTGCCGTGCATGGTACCGCCCCGACCCATGTCGATCCCTCCTTCGCCCGTCCCCACCCCGCCGCCCCAGCCGGCTCCCGCCAGCCCGCTCACCTTGCATGGCCAGTACATCAAGGATCTGAGCTTCGAGAACCCGCGCGCGCCGCAAAGCCTGATCGAGCAGAAGCAGCCGCAGCTCACCCTCAATGTGAACGTCGCCACCCGGCAGTTCGAGGCCAAGACCTTCGAGGTCACGCTGACCATCGAAGCATCGGCCGTGACGCCGGAGAAAGAGCCGCTGTTCATGCTCGAGCTGGTCTATGCCGGCACGGTCTCCATCGGCGAAGTGCCGCAGGATGCCTTCGGGCCGCTGCTTCTTATCGAGACGCCCCGCCTGCTCTTCCCGTTCGCCCGCGCGATAGTCGCCAACTGCACCCGCGAGGCCGGCTTCCCGCCGCTCAACATCGCGCCGGTCGACTTCGTGGCGCTCTACCGCCAGCAGCTCGAGGCCGCTGGCGGCAACATCCCCGGCGTCACCGGAAACCAGGTCGGCCACGCCTGAGCCGACGCGAGTCCGACTCGGTTGTTGTCGTTGCCAGCGATCATCCCGGCGTCGTTGGCTGACAGGACGAATTCACTCTAACTATCCGCGCTCCGCCTGCGATTCTGGCCGATCGTGTTGACCTCGCTCGCCCTCCCGTCCTGAGTAGCGAAGGAAGATGCGCTATAGGAGGTTGTGATGAAGATCACCAAGGTCGAGACGTTTCTGGTGCGCTGGGGCGATGTCGCCCGGCTACCGACCGAAGCGGCTTCCGGCACGGCGACCGCAGTCGTCGCCATCCACGCCGACGGAATGGTCGGCTACGGCGAGGCATCACCAATGCAGGGCGGCGTGGCGTCGCTCGCCGTGATTGCACGCGACATGGCACCTGCGCTGATCGGTGCCGACGTGCTCGATCATGCCGTCATTGTCGATCGCCTTCTGCACAAGCTGATCAAGCTGGGGCCCGACGGGATCGTGACCGGCGCCTTGGCTGCCGTCGACATCGCCCTTTGGGACCTGAAGGGCAAGGCATTCCGGCAGCCGATCCACAAGCTGCTGGGCGGCGCGTGGCGGACGCGCATCCCGTTCTATGCATCGATCGGCGGCCACGCCGCCCGCGACGTCGACGGCGTGGTGAAGACGGTCGAAGCCCGGCTCAAGGCCGAACAGCCCTCGGCGATCAAGATCCGGTGGGACGGTGCGCGCGGCGAGATCGATCGCGACATCGCCGGCGACATCGCCAAGGCGAGGGCCGTGCGCCGGCTGGTGGGCGACGACTTCCCGCTGGCCTTCGACGCGAATAATCGCTACTCGATCGGCGCGGCGATCAGGGTCGGGCGGGTGCTCGAGGACCTCGGTTACATCTGGTTCGAGGAGCCGGTCGAATACTATCACTTCAAGGCGATGGGCCAGGTCGCGCAGCGGCTGGACATCACCGTGTCGGCCGGCGAGCAATGCTACACGCTGCAGTCCGTCGCGGCTCTGATCGACAGTGGCGTCCGGATGGTTCAGCCGGACATCGTGAAGATGGGCGGCGTGACCGGCCTCATGCAGTGCGCCGCGCTCTGCCACGCCCACGGGGTCGAGTTCGTACCGCACCAGACGCAGCCGTCGATCGGCAACGCCGCCAATCTGCACGTGCTCGCTACAGTGATGCATGCGACGAAGCCGGCAGAGCTTGCCGATGACTGGGCGCGCGCCGCAGACACGTTCATCGATGCACCCAGGCCTGATGCCGGATGCCTCGTCGTGCCGGACGGACCGGGGCTGGGCCTCGCGATCGATGACGCGATGCTGGCGCGTCGCCGCGTCGATGTAAGGGGTTGAAGGGCGCCCCTGACCAGACCAGCACGCCGCTCGGGCCTCGTCTCCGTCAATGCGTCGTTCGGCGCGCCCGCAAATACTGCCACGGCCTGTGCTTGTTCTGTCCGGCAGCGTCCCACATGATCCGCGGGTCAAAGGCCTCGGCGCCCAGGATGGTTATGATGACCACGCCACAGAAGGCGACAGCACCCATGCCGGGTGCAATGCTCACCACGGCGCCGAACTGCACCAGCGCGCCGAGCAGTGATTCCATGAAGATATCGACCATTGACCAGCGCCCGATCCAGGCGACGATGAAGTAGAGTTTCGTGCGCTGCATCAGCAGGCGATTGGCGCCGAGTTCGGTGGTGACCAGCATCACCGCCATCAGCATGACGGCGAGCCCGGCGAGCTTGAGGATGGGCACCATGACGCTGGCGACGAACACGAGAATCGCCAGCGGATACATGTGCGAGGCGATCAGCTCGATGATCCCGTCCAAGATGGTGCTGGGCTGGCCAGAACCGGCCTGGATCACCGTCAGCACCGGGTAATAGTTGGCCGGGATATAAAGAATTGTGGCGGCGATGACATAGGCCCAGGTACGGTTGAGGGCGTCAGGCTTGCGTGGATGCAGTGCCGCGCCGCAGCGCAGGCACGAGCCGTGCCCACCACCCTCGCGATGGTCACCACCCTGCGCCACGAGGCCGCAAGCCTCGCACGCCACCATCCCGGGATGGAAGACCAGAGAGCGGTTCTCGGGCAGCGGCGCCTGGGTTTGGCCGCTTCGCTCTATGGCCTCCCATACTGCGTCCCGGTCTACCGCCGTGTCGGCCCACAATGCCGTGATCGTCAGCAGGCCGAGCGCCCAGACGGCAGGACCAACCTCAATGTGGACGAGATCGCCGAGCTTGGTAAAGGCGACGAACACACCCAGCAGCAGCACTTCGAGCATCGCCCAGATGCCCATGGTGCGGGCGAATCGGAAAACCCGGCCGAGATAGGGAAACGGCGTTCGCGCACTCGCGCCGATCAGGACGTAGAGCATGCCGGCATGCTTGCCGAGGGGCGCGATCGCGGTGGTAAAGGCCACGATCAGTGCGAGCGGCCATAAACCGTGGCGCACTAGCTCGAGAGGGCCGGAGGCCAGGGTCGAGTCATGCACGATGCCCGCGGTCGAAACCTGCATCAGCATGCTGGTCCACAACACCAAGAACAGCACCAATGTGGCGGCGTTGAGTGCGATCCCACGGCCGAAGGAGTCGGTGCGAGTCCGGCGCAATGCAGTGCCGCATCGCAGGCAGTCCGCGCGTTGGTCGGGGCCCAGCGCCGGCACTATTTGGAACATTCCGCAGCCGAAGCACTCGCGCAGCTCGGGATGCGTGACAGACGGCTCGGCCTCGATAGCGGGTGCTGCGGGCGGGGGCGACACGACTGTCAGCGCTGCAGCAGCGCGGCGAGCCCGTCGGTGAGCTCGCCGACGGCATCGCTGGCGGCGGCTACGTGGCCCGCGATGGTCGCGGCCGGCACCGGCTTAGCGATCATGAACGTCCGCGCCGCCGATTTTCTCGGCCGATTGAACTCCACATTTGCCTGCGCCAGCAGCTGCAGGATGCCACTTTGGTCGACGTCTAGGCGCTGGATGTTGACCGCAAGGATCGCATTGGGATCACTCGCGATCGCCCCGCTCTCGCTGTAGATGCTGGAATTGGGCAGGCGCTGCGACAGGCCGACCACCAGCACCCGCGCCAGCATGGCGCCGAGCGACTCACCCCACCAGTCGTTGTAAGCCACATCGAGCCGGTTGCCGTCGGATGACCGGACGATCTCGCGGCGGTCGAGATAACGCGCGAGGCCGATCTCGCGCAGCTGCACGATCGGCGGCCCGCCCTGCAGCACCGGCCCCGGCTTGATCGTGAGAATATACAGCGACGGATCGGGTGAGGAGCCGCAGGCGGCGGCGACGGTCGGAAAGGCGAGCGCCAGAAAGTGGCGGCGATTCGTCAGGGCTTGCGAGGTCATAAAGCTCAATCCTTGCCTCGACCCTTGATCAGGGCCTGGGGATCGCGGGTCAGGAGATCGGACAGCGCGCGCACCGACCGCACCGTGTCGGTGAACTGGCGCACAAGGTTCTCGATGTCGCGGTTGAGGCGGGATTCGCCGCCATAACCGGCATTGATTGACGCGGCCAGCCGGTTGACCTGGATGAGCGCGGCCTGAAGCTGATTGGCGATGTCGGGCAGCTTGGCCATTGCGGGACCGACGCCGGCGTCGATCTTGCGCATCGTGTCCTGCGTGTCAGCCAGAATTGACTTGATCTCGGGGCCATTGATCTTGGCGTCCAGCCCCTTGGCGATGCCCGTTACGCTGGTGCCAATGGCGTCGAAATCAATGCGGTTGATCTTCGACAACAGCTCGTTGGCCGAGCGGGTGATGCTGTCGAATCCGCCACCTTCCGACGATGGCACGATGAAGACGTCTCCATCGCGGCGCAGCTCGTCGGGCGGAGCGTCGGGCACGAACTCCAGGGCGATGATCTTGCCGGGCGCAATCAGGCTCGGTGCCTGTAGAACGGCGCGGAAGCCGCGCTTCACCATCTGCTCTGCTATGGTGCCGGGCGGCATCCCCTTTATGGCGGCGATGCCCGCGATGCGCTCGGCATCGATGCGATAGTGCACCGGCGCCACGATACGGCTGAGCGTAGGGTCGAACTTCAACCCGACATCGGTGACTTCACCGATTTTCAGCCCGTGCAAGGTGACGTCGGCGCCGATATCGAGGCCCGCCACGGAGCCCTTGAAGTTCGACATCACCTGCAGATGGTAGGCGAAGCCGGCCGCTTGCGCTGCATCACGGGTGGCATAAAGGGGAAAGCGGTGCTTGGCCGCACTCACCGGGGCGCTGGTGCCGGGCTTCGATTCGAAGGCGATGCCACCCATGAGGAGGGCCTTGAGAGACTCCACCTGAACGTCGAGACCGGTCCCGGCGAGCTTGAACGAGATGCCCGAGGCATTCCAGAAGGTCGAATCATCGTGGACGTACTTGTCGAACGGGGCACGCACGAAGGCATGGATGGCAACGCTGCGCGCCATGTCGCCGAGATCCCAGCCCAGCACCGTGCCGACCTCGATGTCACGATAGAAGATCGGCGAACCTAGGCTTATCGAGCGCAGCCGCCGCGTCTCGAGGATGAAGGTGGTGCCTGGCACTTCGGTGGTCAGGATCGGCGGATCCCTCTTGCCGACGAACTCGCGCTGCGGCTTTCCCCTTTCAGTGGCTGGCAGCATGCCGACATAGGAGCCGGACAGCAGCGTGTCGAGGCCCGATATGTTGCCGGCGAAAAGCTGCGGCTTGACGATCCAGAAGATCGTCTTGTCGTTGAGAAGCGGTGCGGCCTCGTGCGTCGTCTCGATCGTGACCAGCACCCTGGACAGGTCCGGCGAAACCGTGACGGACTTCACCGTGCCCATCGTCACGTCCTTGAACTTGAGCTGCGACTGTCCGGCCGTCAGACCGGATGCCGAATCGAAGGACACAGTGATGGTCGGGCCGCGCTTGGAATAGGTATCCCAGGCAAGCCACAGTGCGATCAGGCCGGTGATCAGCGGCACGAGCCAGATAAGTGGGATGCGACGCCGGCGGTGCACGCCGGCAGTCGGGACGGGAACAGGTTCGGTCGTAGAAATTGTACTCAGCCTCTTGGACCCTCACCTTAGCGAAGTCGAGACTCCTTGCCCATTACCCTGCAGCGACGATGCAGACGGAATTACGCTCGCAGCCAGAGCGGATCGCTGAGCTTTAAGAGAAAGGCCGTGTGGGCAGCGAGTTCCTCCGCCGCCGGCGCATGCGGCCGCGCCGGACGGATTGTCGCGCCCGCTGCCAGTGCCACGCCGGCAATAACCCGCGCCGCCATTTCGGGGGCCAGGCCTAGATCCCGCTGACGTCCGCCGCTGAGCTCGAGGTAGACCTCGGCAAGCAGCTCGGAGTCGAGCAGAGCGCCATGCTTGGTCCGACTCGAGTTGTCGATGCCGAAACGCTCGCACAAGGCATCGAGGCTTGCGCGCTGGCCGGGGAACTTCTTGCGCGCCATCGACACCGTGTCGACGTAGGAGTTGGTGAGCTTCGTCTTGCCCACCCTCGCCAGCTCGGCGTTGAGGAAGCCGAGGTCGAACTGTGCATTGTGGATAACAAGCTGGGCGTCGGCGATAAAATCCAGGAACTCGTCGACCCGCTCGGCGAAACGCGGCTTGTCGGCGAGGTAGGCATCGCTGAGGCCGTGCACGTCCTGTGCACCGGCCGGCATTATCATCTCCGGATTGAAGTAGGCATGGAAGGTCCTGCCTGTGGCCACCATGTTGACCAGCTCGACGCAGCCCAGCTCGACGACGCGATGACCGGCAAGAGGGTCGAGGCCGGTGGTTTCGGTATCGAGGACAATCTCGCGCATGGTGACCTGCTGAAAAACTTCCTCTCCCGGCTTCATGGGCAGGAAAAGATTGACTGCCCACTTAGCCTACTTCCGCCGCGCTCGCGCTAGCTTGGCTGTGAATCGATCGCGCCAGGGGTTCGGCGGCCAAGCGATGCCTTTGCGCCTCGTCAGCCGGCGCACAGCCTTGGCCAACGCGAGCCGCGTCGGCGCCAGACCGAGACCGGTGGGAATGACGGCTGTCGCCTTCCGTCGCTTCACCGCGTCCGGCACTTGCTGGCGCAGGATGCCGGCCAGCTTCGCTTCCGTCATGCCGGGCCGCGCCATGACCCGCTGCCGCTGCAGGAAGGCGGGCGCACTCACCACCAGCACGGCATCGACCCGGCGCTCGCCCATGCCCTCGAACAGCAGCGGAATGTCGAGGACGACCAACGGGTCGCCACGCAGCCCCGCCCGTTTGAGGAACATGCGTTGTTGCTGGGCGACGAGCGGATGCACGATCGCCTCAAGTCGGCGCAGCGCTTCCCTGTCTCCGAAAACGCGCACGCCGAGCGCCTGCCGGTCGAGTACGCCGTCCTTCACCACACCGGGGAACGCCGCCTCGATGAGCGGGAGAGCGAGGCCGCCCGGCGCCTGAAGGCGGTGAACGGCGGCGTCGGCGTCGTACACGGGCACGCCCATCTGCCGCAGCATCTTCGCGGCCGTCGACTTGCCCATGCCGATCGAGCCGGTGAGTCCGACGATGACCATTCGGCCAGCCTGTCCTGACAGTCGCTTAAGGCACCAGGATCGTCTGCCCAGTGGTCTTGCGGCTTTCGAGGTCGATATGCGCCTGCGCAGCTTCAGCGAGCGGGTAGCGCTGGTCGATGGCGATCTTGACCTTGCCGCTCTTCACCATCTTGAACAGTGAATTGGCTGATTTCTCGAGGTCGGCGCGGGTCGCGGTGTAGGCGCCGAGGCTCGGTCGGGTGAGATAGAGCGAGCCCTTCGTGTTGAGGATCGCGATCGACTGCGGCGGCACCGGGCCGGATGCATTGCCGAACGAGGCCATGATGCCGCGCGGCTGCAGGCAGTCGAGCGAGGCTTCCCAGGTGTCCTTGCCGACGCCGTCCACTACCGCCGGCACTTTCTTGCCCTTGGTGATCTTCATCACCTCTTCGACGATGTTCTGCTTGGTGTAGTCGATCACCCACTTGTAGCCGTTCTTCTTGGCGAGTGCGGCCTTGGCCGGCGACGACACCGTGCCGATCACGTTGTAGCCGCGCGCCTTGGCCCACTGGCCGAACAGCAGCCCGACACCGCCGGCAGCGGCGTGGAACAGGATGGTGTCGCCTTTCTTGACCCACGGCTTGATGGTGCGGTCGACGAGATATTCCGTGGTCATGCCCTTCAGCATGATCGCCGCGGCCTGCTCGTCGCTCACGCCTTTTGGCACCTTCACCAGCTGCGCCGTGCCGATCAGGCGCTCCTCGCAATAGGCGCCGAGTTCGCCGCAATAGGCCACCCGGTCGCCCTTCTTGAAGTCCTTCACCTTAGGGCCGACCTCGAGGACCACACCGGCGCCTTCGCGTCCCACGGCGTTTGGCAGGGGCGTCTTGTAGAGGCCCGACCGCGTATAGATATCGATGAAGTTGAGGCCGATGGCGGTGTGCCTGATCTTCACCTGTCCCGGCCCCGGCTTGCCCACCTCGACGTCCTCGAGCTTCATCGTCTCGGGCCCGCCATTCTCGTGTATCAGGATCGACTTCGACATTTGTTCTCCCCCTTTGAGGTCCTAACCGACCACTATAATGAGCGACGAAAGGAAGGTCGATGAATCGGCGTCAATTCACCTTGGCGGCAGCCAGCGTAGTCGCGGCGCCGGCCATTGCTCGCGCGCAGGACATCGTCAAAAGCAGCAAGTACACGCTGCGGTTGGTCACCTTGACCACGGGGCTGGAGCAGCCCTGGGGTATGGCCTTCCTGCCGGACGGGCGGATGCTGATCACCGAACGGCCAGGACGGCTCCGGGTCTTCGCCAACGGCAGGCTGGAGCCTACACCGCTGAGCGGCGTGCCCAAGGTGGCGGCCACCGGGCAAGGGGGGCTGCTCGACGTCTGCCTGCACCCCCAGTTCGCGCAGAACCGCGTGCTCTATCTTTCCTATTCCGCCGATGGTCCGGGCGGTAATGCAACCACGGTCGCCCGTGCCGAATGGGGCGATGGCGGCCTGCGCGCGGTCATCAGGATCTTCGAGGCCCTGCCGCGGGCATCGGGCGGGTTGCATTTCGGCTCGCGAATCGTCTTCGATCGCGCGGGGCTGATGTATGCAACCACCGGCGAGCGATACAACATGTCACGCGCTCAGGATCTCGGCGATCTCGCCGGCAAGGTAGTGCGCCTGCGCGACGACGGCAGCGTGCCACCGGACAATCCCTTCGTTGGCCGGACCGGAGCGCGGCCGGAGATTTTCACCTGGGGCCATCGCAATCCACAGAGCCTCGCCGTCCATCCAGAGAGCGGGAAGATCTGGGAAGCCGAGCACGGACCGCGCGGCGGCGACGAACTCAACATCCTGAAAGCCGGCGCCAACTACGGCTGGCCGAAGGCGACGGCGGGCGTCGACTACGGCGGCTCGATCATCAGCCCCTACAAGAGCCTGCCGGGCATGGAAGACCCGATCCGCACCTGGGTTCCGTCGATCTCGCCCAGCGGTCTTTGCTTCTATACCGGAGACAGGTTCCCAGCGTGGCAGGGATCGCTGTTCATGGGCGGGCTGTCGGCCTACGCGCTGTTCCGGATCGAGCTGGACGGCGAGCGATACGTGACCGAGGAGCGGTTGATCGAGGGTCGGCTTCCCTATATCCGCGATGTTCGCGAGGGGCCGGACGGGCTGCTCTATCTCGTCACCCACAGCGACAGAGGCGGTCTCTTTCGCCTCGAGCCAGCATAAGCGTAGTCTTTGAAGTATCATGCCCGCCCGCTCTCTCATCCTAGCATCCGCCAGCCCCTCCCGCCGCCAGCTTCTCGCCAATGCGGGACTCGTGTTCAAGGTAGAACCGTCGGGAATCGACGAGGATGAGGTTAAGCGCAGCCTCGGCAGTCGCGCAGCGCCGCAAGAGCTTGCCTCCACCCTGGCGGAGATGAAGGCAGTGAAGGTCTCGGCGCGTCATCCCGACGCGATGGTGGTCGGCGCCGATTCGACCCTCGCCTGCAACGGCCGGATGTTCGACAAGCCGCCCGATCTCGCCGCCGCCCGCAAGCAGCTGCAGAGCCTGCGCGGCCAGACTCACGAGCTGTTCTCCTCAGTGGTCGTGGCGCGCGGCGGCGCGCGGCTATGGCATTGGAGCGAGCGGGCACGGCTCACCATGAGGCAACTGAGCGACGGCTTCATCGACAGCTATCTGGCGAGTGCCGGCGACGATGTGCTCGCGTCAGTGGGCGCCTATCAGCTCGAAGGGCTGGGCGCGCACCTCTTCAGCCGGGTCGACGGCGACTATTTCACCATCCTGGGACTGCCGCTGCTCCCGCTTTTGTCGTTCCTGTCCGGCCACGGCATCGGCCTGGAGAAAGCTGCATGACCCCCTACGAGGCTCTGCTGAACGAGGCGCGCGGGCGGCCCTTTGCCTGCATCGTCGGCTGGCCGGTCGAACATTCGCGCTCGCCGGCGCTGCATGGCTACTGGCTCAGGCAGCACGGCATCGATGGCCATTACGGCCGCCTGCCGGTCGAGCCCAATCCGGCGGCGCTGCAGGAGCTGGTCACCTTCCTGAAATCGACGGAAAATGCCCGCGGGTGCAACCTCACTTTGCCGCATAAGATCGACATCATGCCGCTTTTGGACCGCATCCACCCGGATGCCGCGCGGATCGGTGCGGTAAATACGGTCATCAAGCAGCCCGACGGCAGCCTCGAGGGCCGCAACAGCGACGCCTTCGGCTTCCTCGCCGCACTGCAAGAGGGGGCCCCGCAGTGGCGCGCACCCGCCGGTCCGGTCGTCGTTCTGGGCGCGGGCGGAGCGGCGCGGGCAGTGATCTGCAGCCTGGTCGATGCCGGCGTGCCCGAGCTGCGCCTGATCAACCGCACGCAGGCAGCGGCGACCGCGCTCGGCCTCTGCTTCACGCCGCATGACGGCCGGCAGATCATGATCGAGCGCTGGGACGAGCGGTCCGAAATGCTCGGCGGCACGACCCTGCTGGTCAACACGACCTCGCTCGGCATGAAGGGCCAGCCGCCGCTCGAGCTCGAGCTCGCCCACCTGCCGACGACGGCGGTGGTCGACGACATCGTCTACGTGCCGCTCGAGACTCCGCTGCTCGCCGCGGCGCGCGCACGCGGCAACGTCTGCATCGACGGCCTCGGTATGCTGCTGCATCAAGGCCGCATGGGCTTCGAGGCGTGGTTCGGACAGAAGGTCGAGGTGACGCAGGAGCAGCGCGACGTGGTCCTGGCGACATGAGCGCCGGCGACCCTCCCGAGGGCTTCGTGCCGCTGTTCCGCACCAGCCCGTTCCTCGAGCACAACGGGCCGTTCTTCTATCGCGAGAACGGCGACGGCACATTCGTCGTCGGCCTGCGCATCCAGCCCAAGCATGCCAACGGGCGCGGCGTGGCCCATGGCGGCATCCTGATGACGATGTGCGACATCGCGCTGGGCTACCGCACCACGCGCAGCCAGACGCCGTCGCCGATGCTGACGACCGCCAGCGTGAAGACGGATTTCGCCGGTTCGGCCAGGATCGGCGACTGGGTCGAGGCCCATGTCGACGTACACAAGGTCGGCGGCCGGCTCGCCTTCGCCAACTGCTACCTCAAGGTCGCAGACGAGCGCATCGTGCACGCCTCCGCGGTATTCGCGCGGACGGGGGACAGATTGTCATCCTGAGGCGCAGCCGAAGGATCCTCATTACGTTTCAAATCAACTAGAGTGCGGCTTTAGAACCCACCCTGCCATTAATCCACCCCTAACCCTGCATTTAGACTTTATTTACCTTGCCGCGCTACTATACGACTATTGATGAGATCTCCTCCTCACACCAAAATCGTCTCTGACCAGCCAGCCAGAGGCGATTTTGGGTTTAAAGACCTTGTTGGAGAAAACGTTACTCGGCTACGCTGAGTAACGTTTCTCTAAGTGCTGCGAAGCAGCACAGGACTGCCGGGTGTGGTTTTGGTTTAAGTCACTTCGCGATATATAATCTCACTATCACGGCGATGGAGTTCGCCATAACCGCCTCAGGCTGATGACTCCTACTAGCAAAGGAGTCTCCTATGGAATTTCTGCTGGTCGGCTTGGGTGGTTTTCTCGGCACAGTGCTGCGCTATGCCAGCGGCCTCTGGCTGGCGGCGCTTTCCGATGCGCATCAATTCCCCCTCGGCACTCTCTTCGTCAATACCCTGGGCTGTCTTCTGATTGGCTTCCTCAGCCGCCTCATCGAGCGCCACGGGCTCTTGGGCAGCACCCAGCGCCACTTCCTCATCCCTGGGCTGATCGGCGGCTTTACCACCTTCTCCGCCTTTGGCTACGAAACTTTCAGCCATGCAGAAGTGCATGGCCTTTGGGCTGCGGCGGGCAATGTGCTAGCCAATGTCGGGCTGGGTTTGCTAGCTGTCTGGGCCGGGCGACTTTTGGCTGATGCCTTGCTGGGCTAAGCCAACCCCCAGCCCGGCTCGATATCCATGTCCAGGCTGTCCGCCGCGCCCGTTAGCGCGTCCCGAAAGTAGTCCGCCGCGGCGATCATAGCGGCATGATCGGGAAGTGGGCAGGCCGCGGGAATTTAGTTATCTAGTTATCTAGTTTGCTTTATTTTAAGCTTGCTTTCGTAGCTAACAACTTCGTTGTAAAGCCATTCAAAAGCACTCCAGTAACGAGCACCAGCCGTCTTTTGCCTTTCTCGCAGGTGTGGACGCAATATTTCAAACGCTGAAGTAATGCTAGTACCCCACTCATCCAGAAAAAACTCTTTCGAAGCATAACTTCGCTTGATTAGTGTTGCAGCCGATGTGTAGCTTGCGCAAACCCTGTCTGCTTGCTCAATATCCTTTTGGTTCCATTTCTTGTAATCTTTGTTCTTTAGATTCTTCCACACATGGGTGCGAGCTTGGCGATTTTCCTCTGATAACAGGAAATTAATCAACGAAAGTACATTTTGAGAATTCGAAGCTTCTTGAGCTATGCGGTTCTGCCGTATAAGCAAAATCAACGCAATTCCTGAAACGAGTGTTCCTAGAGCAGTGATCAAGTCTGTCATAGCTTTTCCTCAACCTAAGCCCCAGCCCGGCTCAATATCCATGTCCAGGCTGTCCGCCGCGCCCGTCAGCGCGTGGCGGAAGTAGCCGGCTGCGGCGATCATGGCCGCGTTGTCTGTACAAAGCGGCATGGGGGGGAAGTGCACTGGCAGCGGGCTCTCGGCGGTAAAGGCCGCCCGCAGGACGGCGTTTGCGCTGACCCCACCGGCCACCAGGATCTCGGCTGCCCCAAATTCGTTGGCGGCCCGCAGGGTCTTGCCGACCAGCACATCCACCACCGCCTGCTGGAAGCTGGCCGCCAGGTCGGCAGCCTGCCGGGCCTGCGGCAGGCGCGCCTCGCCAATCTGCAGGTCCTGCCCGGCAGTTAGCTCACGTACCACGTGTAGCACATTGGTCTTCAGTCCGCTGAACGAGAAGTCCCAACTGTCCGGCAGCCAGGCTCGCGCCAGCTTGAAGGCCGCCGGGTCGCCGCCCTCTGCCGCCTGCTGGATGGCCGGGCCGCCGGGGTAGCCCAGGCCGATCAGCCGCGCCACCTTGTCGAAGGCTTCGCCGGCGGCGTCGTCCAGCGTGCCGCCCAGGCGTTGGTAGTGCAAATGATCCTTCATCAATACCAGCTCGGTGTGCCCGCCGGAGACGATCAGGGCGAGGAGCGGGAACTGCGGGCCGGGATCCCCGGTGGCCGCTTCACCCAACTGCACCCAGGCTGAATACAAATGCCCTTCCAGGTGGTTGATGCCGTACAGCGGCAGACCGGAACCCAGCGCCAGTCCCTTGGCCATGTTCAGACCCACTAATAGCGAGCCGGGCAGGCCGGGGCCGCGGGTCACCGCAATGGCGTCCACATCACCCAGCTCCAGGTGTGCCTGGGCCAGGGCTTCTTCCACCACGGTGTCGATGACTTTGATGTGCTGGCGCGAGGCCACTTCGGGAAACACGCCGCCATATTTGGCGTGCATTTCGGCTTGGGAGGCGACGACGTTGGAGAGCGCCAAGCGGCCATTCTCCACCACCGCCGCAGCGGTCTCGTCGCAGGAGGTTTCGATGCCCAGGATGCGGGCTGGGCCCAGCTTTTTGCGGCGCGCCATGGGGAGATTATAGCTATCTATTCCTTGGAAACGCTTCTGCGCATCCACTCGAGCAGATTGGTGATCGGCAACTGATCCTGCTCAGAGTCAGTACAGTCGAGCAAGCCTCTCTCCAGCTGTTCGGCATTGAAGGACTTCTGGCCGATGAAGACGATGCGGGTGGAGGGTGTTTGCTCCCCCCAATCTTCGCCCAGCACCAGGCGGATGCGGGTGCCGGCCACCTGCAGGGTGGCTTTCCGTTGGGAGGCTTCTTTCAGCCAGACGAACCCTTTGGCTCGATAGATCGATATGGGCAACTCATCCAAAAAGCGGCGGAAATTTTTTATGGCAAGGGGCTGGTCTGTCGTAAAAGACCAGGTGGTGAACACCAGGCTGTGGTCTGAGTGACTGTGGTGTTCACGCGGCGCCATAATAAAGCTGTGCCGCCGCTTGTGGGCCGGCGGCTCTGGCTGGTGTACATGCACATCATGCGCGGTGCGTGCGTCCAGCTGGTCTGGGTCAAAGCGCCCCGCCCCCAGCAGTAATTCCAATGGAGCTTGTGCAAAATTTGTTTCCAGAATGCGCGCATTGGGCACCAGGCTGCGCACCCAGTCGCGCAGTTCGTGCAGACGGTCTTCAGCGACCAGGTCTACTTTATTGATCAGCACGAAATCGGCCACGCTGACCTGGTCCATCGCCAGGATCTCGCCGGCTCCTTGCAGCGTCGGGAACTGCTCAGCGTCCAATATGGCGATAATGCTGTCTAGATACACCAGATTGTTCAGATCTGGCAGCATGAAAGTGGTGGCCACCGCGGCCGGGTCAGAGACACCGCTGGCCTCCACCACGATGTATTCGGGTCTGTGCTGGCTGCTCAGAAGTTCCAGCAGGGCCTTCAGTAAATCACCGCTGATCGTGCAGCAGATGCAGCCGTTGGAGAGACTGATGGTGCGTTCTCCCTGAACACCGACCACCAGTTCGCTGTCAATATTGATGCTGCCGAAGTCGTTCACCAGCACCGCCACGCGCTTGCCGTGCTGGGCGTGCAGAATGTGATTGAGCAGCGTGGTCTTGCCAGAGCCGAGGTATCCGCTGAGGAGGGTGATGGGAATTGGGGAGGGGATGGTCATAAATGATTCCTTAGCAGCAGCGGCAGGCCAAGGGGTGACGCCGGACTGGCTTGGTAGAGGTGTCGCCGCTGGATTTGGTATTGCCCAACCTGGGCAGGCTGAAGCCGCGTTCACATTTTCCCGCGCACACCGGACAGGCCAGAGGCGCATCCGCCTCGCTTATCGAGCGCAGTTCCTCGAGCTCAATGAAGCACTCAGTGCAGGTGAAGGAGTAGAGCGGCATATCAGTCTTCGATCTGGAATGGGTCTTGCAGGCTGCGCCATAATTTCAGGCCGCCTTCCAATTCATTTGGCTGCAGCAGCGCTTCATCCAGCCTGCGCCGCAGTAAATGCTCGTCCATATCGTTGCCAATGAAGACCAGTTCCTGGCGGCGGTCGCCATAAGGCTCCTGCGATACTTCTTCAATGGCCGACCTGTGTTCTGCCGGGATTTGGCTGGGGTCCACCGCACTCCACCACAGACCAGCCGGTTGCATATAGGCCCGGCCACCGGCCAACGACCAGTTGAAGGGCAGGTCATTTTGCGTCGCCAGCCAAAGCAGTCCTTTGGAGCGCAACACGCCTTTGAGTGTCCCACTGCCGGTCAATAACTGGTGCAGGCGCTGCGGGTGGAAGGGGCGGCGGGCCTGGTACACAAAGCTACTGATGCCGTATTCTTCCGTCTCCGGTACGTGCCCGGGTTGCATCCACTCGGCAAAGCCGGCGGCGCGCTCAAAGTCGAAAAGACGCGTGCCCAGGATCTCTTTGGGCGGCAGCTGCCCGTGCTGGCAGTGTACTATTCGGGCTTCGGGGTTCAGTCGTCGCAGCAGGGCTTCCACCTGACCCAGTTCCTCTGTGGTGCACAGGTCAATCTTGTTCAGCACCAATACGTCAGCGAATTCGATCTGGTCAGTAAGCAGATGGGCGATGGTGCGTTCGTCCTCGGCGGAGACAGCCATACCACGCTGGTTCAAGTCATCCAGGCTGCCCAGTTCTTTGAGCATTGTGGCCGCATCCAGAACCGTGGCCATCGTATCCAGTTGGGCCAGGGTGGATAAAGTATTGCCCTGTTCATCATAGGGAAAGGTGAAAGTTTCTGCGACTGGCAGCGGTTCAGAGATGCCGGAGGATTCGATCAGCAGATAGTCAAACTGTCCCGCTTGGGCTAGCTGCGTGACCTCCACCAACAGGTCTTCCCGCAGAGTGCAGCAAATGCATCCATTGCTCATCGCCACCAGTTTTTCCTGGGTGTGGCTTAGTGAAGATCCGCCTTCGCGGATCAGTCGCTCGTCTACATTAATGGCCCCCATGTCGTTGACGATGACTGCCACTCGCATGTCTTCCCGGTTGCGCAGCACATGATTGAGCAGACTGGTCTTGCCGGCACCCAGAAAACCGGAGAGCACCGTGACAGGCAGTTTGCGCGGCATGTCAGCGCTCCTCCCGGTAGAGGGTGTGTTTGCGCAATTGGGGGTTGTACTTGCGCAACTCCAGCCGCCCCGGGTTGTTCCGGCGGTTTTTCTGTGTGTGGTAGACATGAGTGTCCTCCACGCTTTTGAGTACGATGGGCGTACGGATGCCTTTTTTCTTTGCCATGTGCGTCCTTCTTATTGAAAATAAGTTTCAATAAGAAAAGACTATACTGCCGGCTTTTGTCTTTGTCAAGTGAGAAGTAAAAAAAGACCACCGGAGAGCGCGGTCAAGGGTTGCCGCTATAATTCACCCATTCTTGCCATTGGAGGAACTATGTTGGGGAAACTGTTGGGCCTGGCTTCCGAAGTCAGTGCCGAAGAGGTCAAGAATCAATTCGGCCCTATTTTGCTTGACGATGAAGAAGTTCAGATCGGTTTTCGAGTTATTCGAGACATCTTTATTTTCACAGACCGGCGGCTCTTGCTGATCGATAAGCAAGGGTTAACCGGACGCAAAGCAGAGTATCACACCATTCCCTACTCATCCATTACGCACTTTTCTACGGAGAGCGCTGGCACTTTTGATATGGATGCGGAGTTGAAGATCTGGATCAAAGGCATGGACAAGCCTATTCAAAAAGAACTCAAAAAGGGCATTAATATCGTCGGCCTGCAAAAGACGCTTGCCCATTTTGTGACCAAAAAGTAAGTTTGCCTGAGCCGTCAAAAAAGCCCGCTGATTTCTCAGGCGGGCTTTTTTGTTGCTACTTCAATGGGATGACCAGATCTAGCGGGTAGGGGGCCAGCACTTCCGGCGCGCCGTCCGGTCGCATGTAGACCGCGTTCTCCAGGCGCATGCCCAGGCCGCGCTCCGGGTAATACAAGCCCGGTTCGATGGTCACCACTGCGCCGCGCTTGAGGATGTCTTTGCCGCTGGCGTCACGGCCAAAAGTGGGGCGTTCGTGAATGTCCAGCCCCAGGCCGTGGGCCAGTGAGTGCACATAGCCGTCCTTGGTGGCCGGGTCTTCCGCCACGGTGGGGTGGCCGCGCTCTTTGAAGATCTCGCACACTCGCATCTGGTAGCCGGCGCAGGGTGTGTCCGGCTGCAGCTCGCTCATGATGGTTTGATAGGCGTAATGTACGTCTTCATACAACGCCAGGGCGCCGTCGCTGGCATGGCCCAGGCACCAGGTGCGTGTGAAGTCGGCCCAGTAGCCGCCGCCGGCTTCCACCGGGAAGATATCGAAGACGATCGGCTCGCCCAGGCGCAGCAAGCTGTCCGGCCGGCCGGTGTTGTGCGGCACGGCGCCTTCGGCCCCGGGGGCAAAGATCGTGCCGTGCGGGTTGTCCAGGCCGCGCTCGGCCAGCCACAGGTTGATCTTGGACTTGACCAAGCCCACGGTGACCGGCTGGCCTTCGGCGTCGACCAGCAGGCCGTCTTTGGCTTTCTGGCGGCTGAGGAAATCGGCGGTCTGGCCGACCACCTCGGTGGTCTGCGTCAGGATCGCTCGCAGGCGTTCCACCTCCTGCGGGTCCTTGGTGGCGCGCGCCTCCTGCAGCATCGAGTCCTTGATCTCGCCGACGAACTCGATGCCGGGCATCAGCTCGGCCAGCGCGCTGAGCAGACCAAAGCTGGCCCCCGCGTCGCGCTGCCCGTAGACCACTACCCGGCCGGCGGTCAGGCCGGCGTCGGTTAGCATGCGCTGGTGCAGGCGCGCCTCGGCCAGGGTGTGGTCGCCGCCGCAATCCTTGAGGATGGCGGGGTAGTTGTATTCGGTGATGTTGCGGGTGGCCAGACCGCTGGCGGCGGCTTCTTCGCGCTCCATCGCATGGCAGTACAGCACAGGCTCTTGGCCGCGGCGCAGCACCAGCATGCCGCTGGTGACATGCACCACGCCGGTGAAGTAGACCATGGCGGGGTTGTGCAGCGCATCGCCAAAGACCACCAGAGCGTCCAGGTTGCGTTCTTGCATCAGGGCAGGCAGGTCAGATTTCATCGAATACCTTTCAAAGTGGGCTATGGCTCCCAGCGGGCGCGCTCGCGCAGCCGCAGGAACCACTCAATGGCGAAAAAGGCGGCGGCCAGCAGCAGGACCAGGGCCAGGTTCAGCACCTGGCCGACGCGCAGCCAGGCCAGCGTGCCGGCGAATACGCCGGCCCACAGCGCCTGGCGCATGATCACCCGCACCGTGGCGGGAGGCTCGCCGGGGAAACGATAGTTGATGAAGGAGACCACCGGCAGGGCGGTGCCGGTGAAAGCCACCACCACCAGGAAGAAGAACAGCCAGCGCGGCCCCAGTGTAGGTTCGGTGGAATTGAGCAGGGTGAACAGGCCGCCCCAGCCCAGCCCCATGAACACCACGGTGCTGGGCAGAAAGGCCAGGGGCGAGGGCGTGCGGGCCGGGATCATACAGGGCTGATTATACGATGCATCAACTATCTACTTGACAGGCTTGCCCCGCCCGTAGTAAGCTAATGCCACTCTATGAAAGGAGGCGCACAAGGCATGTTGGCAAACCAATTCATCATCCCTACCCGCATTCAGCCCGCAACCGCACTGCCGGGTTCCGCTGGTCTGCCTTCGCGTATTGCGCCTCCTGATCGTCTCTAGAGTACACCCCACTCATTGAAGTAGACGGCCACGGCGCAAACAGCCCGTGGCCGTTTTGTTTTTTACGGCGGCCCGGGCGCAATGCCTCGGGCCGTTTCGGTTCGAGAAGCTATCAAGAACTTATGGAGAAGACATGTTAAACAAAACCGAAGACAGCCAGATGGATTTCAGCCTGCGGGCTCCCCAGCTCAGCGACCTGCAAGCGGTGGTGGACCTGCACAATGAGTGTTCGCGCCAGCTGGACGCCAAAGACGAGATCACCGCGGCGGAAATGGCCAACTTCTGGGAAACGCCGGATATCAGCCTGCAGGACGACCTTCGCCTGGCCCAGGCCAGCGACGGGCGCCTGCTGGGTTATGTCGAGGCGCTGACCTATGGCGATCCTGGGTCCAACCCCTACATCCATATCCGCGTGCTGCCCGCTGCGGCCCAGGCCGGGGTGGCCGCGGCGCTGATGGACTGGGCCCTGGCTCGCTGTGAGCAGGTGCTGGCGCGCGTCCCGGCGGAACTGCGCGTCTGCATCAGCCTGCACCAGCTCAGCACCGATGAAGCCATGCCCGCCGTGTTGAGTGAGCGCGGATTTCAGTTGGTGCGCCACAGCTTCTTCATGGGCGTGGACTTGAACCAGCAGATCCCCGCGCCGCACTGGCCGCAGAATGTCGAGCTGCGCCCCTTCAAGCTCGAGACGGATGCCGAACCGGTCTACCGCGCTTTGGTGGACGCCTTCAAGGACCATTACGGCTTCCTGGAAGAACCGTTCGAACAGGGCTTTCCGCGCTGGAAGCACGCCATGATCGAGGACGAAGAAGCCTACATTTCGGAGCTGTGGTTCATCGCTTGGGAAGACGACCAGATCGCCGGCATTGCTCTGTGCAAGGAGCTGCCGGAGGACGGCAAAAAGATCGGTTGGGTGGAAGACCTGGGTGTGCGCCGCGCCTGGCGCAAGCGCGGCCTGGGCAAGGCGCTGCTTTTGCAGAGTTTTCAAGCCTTTGAGCAGCGCGGCCTGTCCTCGGCCGGCTTGTTTGTGGACGCCAGCAATCTGACCGGCGCGCTGCGTTTGTACGAGGGGGCTGGAATGCGGATGCGGCGGCAATACGACCGCTACGAGAAGGAACTGCGCCCTGGAAAGGAGGTGAGGACCACTGAACTAACGGCCTAGAGGGCCAGACCCAAAAAGAAAACGCCTGCTACCGACACAGGCGTTTTCTTTTTGCAGCGCGCTACAATGCGTAGCATGGACATTCAAGCAGTCATTTGGGATTTTGGCGGTGTGCTGGTGCGCACCGCTGACCACAGCGAGCGCGAACGCCTGGCGCAAAAACTGGGGATCAGCCGCCAGGAGCTCGAAACCCGTATTTTCGACGGTGACAACCGCCGTCGGGCGCAGTTTGGTGAGATGGACGGAGATGCCTATCTGCGAGAAGTCGCGGCCCAGTTCGGCGTGCCGGTGGAAGGGTTGACGGCGGCCTTCTTTGGCGCCGACACGCTGGATGAGACCCTGATGGCCTACATCCGCGGTCTGCGCCCGCGCTACAAGACGGGCCTGCTGAGCAACGCCATGAACAATTTGCGGCCCCTGCTGGTTACGCGCTATCCGATCCATGACGCCTTCGATGAAGTCATTATTTCGGCTGAGGTGGGCCTGATGAAGCCGGACATCGCCATCTTTTCCTTAGCGGTCGCCCGCCTGGGCGTGCAGTCTCAGCGGGCTGTGTTTGTGGATGATTTCCTGCCCAATGTCGAAGGCGCCCGCCAAGCCGGCTTGCAGGGCATCCATTTCCAAAGCCGTGAGCAAACTTTGGCGGAACTGGCTGCGCTGGGCGTAGCATGACCCGCCTGACCCTGGGCCTGGTGGCGGATACGCATGTGCCCGACCGTCGCCGCAGGCTGCACCCGGCCCTGCTGCCCGCTTTGCGGGCGGCAGGCGTCAGCCAGATCCTGCACGCCGGCGACATCTCCCGGCCGCGCGTGCTGGCGGAATTGGCCCAGGTGGCGCCGGTGCTGGCCGTGCGCGGCAACCGCGACTGGTTCCGTTCCGATGATCTGCCGCTGACGCGCTTCCTGAGCGCGGGCGGAGTGCGCGTGGGGCTGACCCACGGCCACGGCGGCTGGCGCGTCTACCTGGCGGACCGGCTGCGTTATCTGGTGATGGGGCCGCAGTCCTTCGAATTCTTTGCGGAGCGAGCGGTGGCCATGCTGCCCGATGCACAGGTGGTGATCTTTGGCCACAGCCACGAGCCGATGATCACCCGGATAGGGGATTGCCTGGTGATCAACCCCGGTTCGGCGTGCTGCCAGGCCCTCCCGGGGCAGGGGCCGACTTTCGCTCTTCTGCACATCGAAGGAAAGACATTCGAGGCTGAGATCGTAGAGCTTGTTTGATTCTTAGGCAGGCACAGGCTCCATGTCCGGTTTGCGGCGTGCCATGATGTATGCCAGCGCAAAACCGGTAACGTACATCCAGATCGCATACAAGCCAGGGATGATCGCCATCTCATTGTTGTTTAACAGAGTCAGCGCGACGGTGATGGACACGGTGGAATTTTGCAAACCGGTCTCGATAGCAATGGTCATGGACTGCACGAAGTTGATGCCCAGCAACTTGGGAACATAATAGCCGGCGATCAGAGACAGAACGTTCAACACAATGAAGGCCGGGGCAAACCGCGGGCCATCGCGCACGATCACATCCCAGTTCTGGATGACCAGCGCAAGAATGACCAGAAAAAGAAACGTGACAGCGAAAGTCTTCGACCAGCGTTTGCTGTTCTCTGCAAAATCCGGCTTCCACTGGCGGATGCCCATCCCGATCAGGGTGGGAATGAGTGTGATCACCGCTATCTGCACCATCGTATCCGCCACCGGGAAATCAATATCCAATGCGCCTGTGCCATATACTGAGTAGGCAATCCCCAGCCCGATCGGGATGGTCACAAAAGCCAGTATGTTGGTGATGGCTGTCAGCGTGATGCCAAGCGCGCGGTCGCCATCACCCGCATGGATGATCAGATTCGACGTCGCACCATCCGGCGAAACAGCCAACAAAATCAGGCTGATCGCATACACCGCGGTCAGTCCAAAGATACCGGCAACCGCAAAGCCCAGCAGCGGCAGCAAGATCATCTGGCAAAGCAAACCGATGAACACAGGTTTGGGGAATGTGACAATACGCCTGAAATCGCCGACAGTCAGCGTCATGCCCAGCGTGACCATAATGATGAAAATGGCGAAGGGCAGAACGACACTTTGAATCACGCTCTCTTGCATAGATCAATCTCCTTTATCAGCGCGGCCCGGAGGGAGAACCGCATGTCCCTTTGGCAATAGAACCCCAAACCGGAGGTTTGGTGTCGGAATGGCTGCGCGCATTGCGGCGACAAACCAGGGCGGAATCGTGACGTTGGGCTTGCAAAGCGAGTCATGGGGAATGTGTGATATTTGACCCTATGGCTTCGTTAGCGGCTGTGCGACACTTCTTACAGCCTAAGCGAATTGCCCGCAAAGAACGGGCGGGTAGGAAGGAGTAGAAAAATGTCTGCAAAAGCTGTGCTTAAAGGCGACTCCCTAACTGAAGAAAAGCAGGTGTTGATCGAGCGCCTCAACGAAGATCTGGCGGGCGAGCTTGGCGCCATAATCCAGTACCTGACCTACGCCGCCAAGGTCACCGGCCCCTATCGCCCGCAATTGGTCGAATTCTTCCTGAGTGAAGTGCCGGACGAACAGCGCCACGCCCAGTTCCTGGCGAACAAGATCGTCGCCCTGGGCGGCGAACCCACTACGGAGGCGCGCCAGGTGGTGCCGACGTACAGCAACCACGAAATGCTGGCCGCCGTGCTTGAGGCCGAGCAACGCGCTGTGCGTGATTACACCCAGCGCGCCCTGGACGCCGACGAGTTCGGCGACAAAGGCCTGGTGGTAGAACTCGAGAACATCATTAGCGACGAAACCACCCACGCCGAAGAGACTGAGCGCATCTTGCGCGATTGGCCTCTCTAATTCGGTCTACAGCAGCTTGCGTTGGCAGGCTGCATAATCTTCTCCTCCAGAGCCGCCGTAGGTCAACTACGGCGGCTCGCATTTTAAGGGGCCGGTGGTTTGCGACTATAATTCGGCCACCCACCTCCGGAGGAGATCCACATGGCTGGCAAACGCGTCAAACTGATCATTAATCCCAATGCAGACATGGGCGCCGCCTGGCGGCACGCCAGCGCACTGCGACCCCTGGCGGACCAATACGGCGGCGCTGACTGGGCTGGCACGGTCTATCCCGGGCACGCCATGGAGCTGGCGCGCCAGGCCGGCGAAGACGGCTACGAGCTGGTGGTGGCGATTGGCGGGGACGGCACCGTGCACGAAGTGATCAATGGCCTGATGCAGGTGCCCAAAGCCAAGCGCCCCAAGTTCGGTGTGGTGCCGCTGGGCTCTGGCAATGACTTTGCCCACGCGATTGGCGTGGACCCGCGCCCCGAAGTGGCGCTGACCCAGATCTTCACGGAGGGCAGCCGCCGGATCGACCTGGGCGTGATCGAAGACGAGCATGGCCGTGTGGAGTATTGGAACAACACCATCAACATCGGCTTCGGCGGCTCGGTCAATATTTATTCGCACAACCTGCCCGTGGTGCGCGGCTTCCTGATGTACTTTGTGGCCGTACTGATGACGATCATCCGCAATTACAACATTCTGGAAATGGACATCACCACGGACAAAGAGAAGTGGTCTGAAGGCATGATCATGCTGGCGGTGTGCAACGGCCACCGTGAGGGCGGCGGCTTTATCACCGCTCCAGAGGCCAAGATGGATGATGGCCTGCTCAACTACACCGCGGCCGGCGCCGTTTCGCGCTTGTTCATGTTCCGCATGATCCCGGAATTCATGCGCGGCACCCAAGGCAAATTCTCGCAGGTTAAGATGGGCACCCTGAAGGAAATGCAAATTGAGTGCAAGCAGCCCATGACCCTGCACACCGATGGCGAAATTTGGGCCGGCTTTGGCAGCAATGTGCGCCAGTTGAAGATCCGCATCCTGCCCGCTGAGCTGGAGATCGTGGCCCCCCAGCCCTAGGACAGCCATGCCCGGCCTGGCGCAGAGCCTGCACGCACACGACCTGGGCCACTTGCGCATTGTGGCCCAGCAATGGGGCCTGGCGCTGCCCAGTAGCGGGCGTTCACAAGCCTTAGACTTTCTCGAAGCCCAACTCCCCGCCCGGCTGGCCGGCGGCCAGGCGGCCCTGCCGCTTGAAGTGCAGGCCGCTCTGGCTGCGTTGGCCGAGGCCGGCGGGCGCATGCCCTGGGCGCAGTTCACACGGCGCTTTGGCGAGCTGCGCGAACTGGGGCCGGCCCGCCGTGACAAAGAACGCCCTGACCTGCAGCCCATCTCCAGCACCGAGCAGCTTTGGTATCGAGGGCTGCTTGGCCGCGCCTTTCTGGACACCGCCGCCGGGCCGCAGGAGCATGCCTACCTGCCCGATGAACTGATCGCCCTGGCGCCGCAAGCAGCCGCCCCGGATGTGCTGCCGTTTGGCCGCCCGGCGCGGCCGGAGGAGCGCGCCGTCCCCCAACTTGCCACAGACCGGGTCCTGGACCAGGCCACTACCTTGCTGGCGGGTTTGCGCATCGGCCTCTCGGCTCAGGCGCTGCTGGCGGCCGAGCCTTGGCTGCTGCCGCCGCCCACGCTGGCCGCCTTGTTGGCCGCCGCCGGCCTGCTTGACGCCGGCGGGCAGCCGCGGCCGGAGGCGGCGCGTGACTTCTTGGAGGCGCCGCGCAGCCAGGCGCTGGCCCAGTTGGTGCGCGCCTGGCGGGGCAGCCCGCAGTTCAATGAGCTGCGCCTGCTGCCCGGCCTGCAGGCCGAGGGCGCCTGGGAGAACGATGCCCGGCGCACCCGCGAACGCGCCTTGGGTTTCGCCAACAGCACCGCGCCAGGGCAGTGGTGGAGCCTGCCGGCCCTGGTTGCCGATGTGAAAACGCGCCAACCGGATTTTCAGCGCCCGAATGGCGACTATGACTCCTGGTATTTGCGATCTGACCTGGGCGGCGACTATTTGCGCGGCTTCGCGCATTGGGACGCGGTGGAGGGCGCGCTGCTGATTTATCTGTTTAGCGCACCGATGCACGCCCTGGGGCTGCTGGACTTGGCCCGGCCGGCAGTAGACGGCCCGGTAACCGCTTTCCGCTGGAGCGCCTGGGGGCCGGCTTTGCTGCACAACACCCCGGCCGGCGGCTTCAAAAAAGAAACACAAATGTTTAAAGTGGATTCGCAGGGTAAGCTGCTGGTGCCAGCCTTGGCTCCCCGCCGGGCGCGCTACTTGCTGGCCCGCTTTTGCGACTGGCTGCCCAAACCCAAAGAGGGCTATGCCTACCAGGTCAGCGCAGCCGGCCTTGGCCGCGCCGCCGCGCAGGGTCTGGAGGTGCGCCAGCTGGCTGCCTTGCTGAAGAAATACAGCGAGGGCGAACTGCCACCCAACCTGGGGCAAGCCCTGCGCCGTTGGAACGCCCAGGGCGGCCAGGCGCGTTTGGGGCCTGCCTTGGTGCTGCGCGTGGCCTCCGCGGCGGTGCTCAAGGCGCTGCGCGCCTCACGCGCGGCGCGTTACTTGGGCGAGCCGCTGGGGCCGACCAGCATCCTGGTTCAGCCTGGGGCCGGGCCGCAGGTGTTGCGGACGCTGCTGGAATTGGGTTACCTGGGTGAATTGGAAGAGGACGGTTAATGGTCGTGCATTGGCGTAAAGCCCAAGATAGCTTGCAGCGGTTGGCGGCCGAGCCGCGCTTCGGCTTGTTCAGCGATTTCGACGGCACCCTGGCCCCCCTGGCCGCCACGGCGGGCCAGGTGCAGCCCAGCCAGCGGGTCTTGCAGCTGCTCAGCGACCTGCGGGAGCTGTTGCCTGTGGTGGCGCTGATCTCCGGGCGGAGCGTGGCTGCGCTGCATGCGAAAGTCAGCCTGCCCGGGCTGGTCTATGTGGGCAACCACGGCCTGGAAAGGCTGGAAGCTGGCGAGGTGCGGGCCAACCCGGCTGTGCAAGCCTATCGGCCCGCTCTGCAGGCCGCTCTGCAGGCCTTGCAAGCATTGAACGACGAGGGCACCCACGTCGAAGACAAAGGGCTGACGCTGACCATGCATTACCGCCAGGCGGCCGACCCGCAAGCGTTCGCCCGCCAACACGAGCAAAGCGTGCGGCGGATCGCTGCCGAACAGGGTTTGCAATTTTTTACCGGCAAAATGGTCTTTGAGTTGCGGCCACCCGTGGAGATTGATAAGGGTGTCGTCTTGCGTGAGCTGGTGCAGACCCACGGCATTAAGGCGGCCTTATTCATGGGGGACGATGTGACCGATATCAGTGCCCTGCGCATGGCGGGGCAAATGCGCCAAGCTGGCGAGTGCACCGCCTGGGGCGTGGCGGTTCAGGCGCCGGATGCGCCGGAGGCGCTGGAAGCCGCCGCTGATTGGCGCGCTTCGGGGGTGGAGGATGTGGAAGACTTGCTGGCCTGGCTGTTGGCGGCCCGCAAGGCGTCATCCACCTGAGCGGCAAACCACTCGCGCACATCGGCCTGGGTGACGATGCTGTGCAGCGCGGCGGCGCGCTGCTTGCGCTCGGCGGCCGGCATGGTCAGGGCCTGGTGCATGGCTTCGGCCGTGCCGTACACATCGAAGGGTGAGACGATCAGGGCGTGCTCGCCCAGCTCGAAGAAGGCTCCCGCATATTCAGACAGTACCAGCACACCGTCCTTGTTGTTGACCAGCACGCCCTCTTTGGCCACCAGGTTCATGCCGTCCGCCAGCGGGTTGACCAGCAGCACGTCGTACATTTGCATGGCGGCGATGGCGCGCATATAGTTATCGCCAACGATGATGCGCACCGGCTCCCAGACCGTGCCGCTGTATTGGGCATTGATGGTGCCCGCCTCCGCCATGATCTCGCCGAGATAGTCCCGGTATTCGCCCACTTCCATCCGTGAAGGCACCAGCAAGGCCAACAACTGCACCTTGCCCAAGTGCTCAGGGTATTTTTCCAACAGGGCGCGATAGGCCTGCATGCCGCGCAGGTTGTTTTTGCTGGGCTCCACCCGGTCCACGCGCAGGATCACCTGGCGGTCGCCTACGGAAGTGTGCAGATGGCTGCGCTCCAGTTGGGTGACCTGCATGCCGGAGAGCTGCTGCAGCTTTTCGACGTCGATCGAAATGGGGTAAGTGACTGCGCCCACGTCCCGGCCGTGGTACTCCACCGCATTCCGGCGGCCAAAGGCATGCGCGCCCAGGTAAAAGCGGCAGGTCTGCACGAAGTTGAAGGCATCTTTCTCAGTTTGGAAGCCGACCCGGTTGGCTTCCAGCAGGCTTTCCAGTAAGGTGTCGCGCATGGCTGGTGGCAGAATGCGCCAAGCGTCCGGCCCGGGCCAGGGGATGTGCACGAAGGGCTGGATCTGCACCTGCTCGCCGACCAGAGCACGCAGGTAATGGGGCACCATGTAGAGGTGATAGTCCTGGGGCAGCACGATCACCTGGCGCTGGCTGTCTTTGACCACGGCGGCAATCGCCTCGGCAAAGCGCTGGTTGACCCGCAGGTATCCCGCATCCCAGGCCTGCCAGGTATCGGCGGTGATGCTGGGCGTACGCGGCGTGTCCCACAACTGGTGTTGGATGAACCACAGCAGCGGGTTGGAGATCTCGTTGTAGTAGCCTTCGTATTCCTCTGGCTGGTGTTCCACCAGTTTGAGGCGAATACCTTCGACCTTCTGCACCTGGCCCTGGTTATGCTGGGACCAGGCGCGGTCGTCGTCACTCATCGCCGAGGCGACCCACAGCACGTCGTGACGCTCGGCCAGCGCCCCCAAGGCGGTCACCAGGCCGCCGGCGCCGCGCTCCACCTGAAAGCCGCGCCCGTGCTTTTTAAAGGAGAAGGGGCCGCGATTAGAGGCAATAACGATCAGCGGATTGGACTGGCTTTCTGGACTCAAAACGTGCTCCTGCCCTGTGGGTGACCCTCAGGAGGCAGGCGAGCTTACCTCCCGAGGCGAACTAGATCGATTATACAGGATGCCCCCAAAGGGCTTGGGGAGGGTAGTGGTAAAATCTCAAAAAGCCGTTTCCAAGCCCATTTTTATCATGCAAGCGAGACAGTTTCGTTGCCAGGAGGCCCGTCGTGATTTCCGATTTGATCAAGGAAACCAAAAATCGTATGCAGAGCTCGGTGCAGTCACTGAAAGATGACCTGGGAGCGATCCGCACCGGGCGTGCCACCCCGGCGCTGGTTGAGAAGCTGTCGGTGGAGTATTACGGCCAGCCCACGCCCCTGATGCAGCTGGCCAGTATTAGTGTGCCTGAGCCGCGCCAATTGCTGATCAAGCCCTTTGATCCTGCGGGAGTCAAAGACATTGAGCGCGCTTTGCAAACCTCAGACATCGGGTTGACGCCCAACAGCGATGGCAAAGTCATCCGCCTCAATCTACCTGCGCTGACCCAGGAACGCCGCCTGGATATCGTCAAAACCGTGAACGCCCGCAAAGAAGAAGCCTATGTCGCCGTGCGCAATATCCGCCGGGACGCCATCAAAGACCTGCGTGAGTTTGAGACGGAGAAAATGATCACCGAGGACGAATTGAAGCGCGGCGAGGATGACGTGCAGAAACTGACTGACGAGATCATCGGCCAGATCGACCAGATCGGGCAGGCCAAAGAAAAAGAGGTCATGGAGGTCTGAGGCGTTGATGGCCAAAACCGATCCGCCCGCAGACCACTCGATCCCCCGGCATATCGCCATCATTATGGATGGCAATGGGCGCTGGGCCCGCGCCCGCGGCCTGCCGCGCCTGGCAGGCCACCGCGCTGGCACGGAGAATTTGCGCCGCATCATTGAGGCCTGCGTGGAAGTGGGGGTCAAATACCTGACGATTTACGCCTTCTCCACGGAGAACTGGAGCCGCCCCCAGGACGAAGTGCAGGGCCTGATGGGTATTTTTGACGAAGTCTTTGAGCGCGAACTGGCCGAATTGCATCGCCAGGGCGCCCGGCTGAACCACATCGGCCGGCTGGAAGGCATGCGTCCTTCTCTGCGTGAGAAAGTGCTCAAGGGCATGCAGATCACCAAGGACAATGATCGCTTGGTGCTCAGTGTCGCCTTTAACTATGGCGGCCGTGACGAGATCGTGGATGCGATCAAGGCCATCATTGCGGCAGGCACCCCCACTGAGCAGGTGAACGCGGAGCTGGTCTCTCAGCACCTGTACACGGCCGGCATCCCCGACCCGGACCTGATCATCCGCACTTCTGGCGAGCAGCGCATCAGTAACTTCCTGCTTTGGCAGGCGGCCTACGCCGAGTGGATCTTCCCTGAGACCTTTTGGCCGGACTTTGGCCGTGAGCAATTGCTGGCCGCCATCGAGCAATACGGCCAGCGTGAGCGACGCTATGGCAAGGTTTTGGAGTCATGAGCAACTTAGTTAAACGGGTTTTGTTCACCGTGGTGGCTTTGCCCACCGGCATATTCCTGATCTTTTTGGGGGCATGGCCCTACGCCATCTTCATCAGTCTGATCCTGGCCCGCGCCATTTGGGAGTATGCCGATCTGTTCGGCCTGCCACCCAGCAAACCGGCGCGCTGGCTGATGGTGGCCAGTGTCCTCGGCATTTTGTTGGCGCGCTTCTTGTTCGGCACCGGTCATGACCACTGGGTCCTGGCGCTGATCTGCGCCATCATTGTGGGGTATCAGCTGGTGCAGTACGAACGAGGCAATGACAAGGCCGGCAGCGGGTTTGCGATCATGCTCAGTGGCGTCCTGTACATTGGGCTGATGGGCAGCTACATGATGCTGCTGCGCGAGACGCCGGTGTTTGGCGAGTGGTGGCTGCTGCTGACCGTCTTTGCGGTCATCCTGACCGATACCATGGCGTATTTCCTGGGCACCCGTTTTGGCCGCCATCGTATGACCCCCCGGCTGAGCCCCAAGAAAAGCTGGGAGGGTTTTGCGGCCGGCGCCATCTTTTCGGCCTTGGGCACTCCATTGTTCGGCCTGCTCTTCCACGTCTTTGGCATGCCGCGCGATCCACAGTTCAGCTTGGTCAATGTCTTTGTCCTCGGCTTGTGTGTGGGCATTTTGTCCCCGCTGGGTGACCTGGGTATCAGCATGATCAAACGCGAAGTGCACCTCAAAGACACCGGCGACATTTTGCCCGGCCACGGCGGCGTACTGGACCGCGCAGATTCCTGGCTGTGGGCCTTCCCTATCGGGTATTACCTGGCGCTGATCTTTCAATAAATGAACCCAATGCCCAAGCAGATAGGGTTGGTGTTGTTGTTCCTGGTTTTTCTCTTCGCCTTATTTTCCGGTATGGCTGGGGTGGACTTTGGCAGCCAGTGGGATCAGAATTTCGTTAAGGGCCAAGTAAATAAATATGTGCGCACGGGCAATCTGCTGGCAGGATCGTATTACTACCCACCGGTTTCGAGCTATATCGCCACCAGTACCACACTGCCTTACGCAGCGCCCTTTGTGGCCCGTTACGGCACCAACTGGGTGCCGACACAGAATTACCTGCTAAACGAGGTCCTCAAGAATCCCAACCAGGCCTTCTTGCTCAACCTGCGCCGGGTTTTTGTGTTCTTCACCACGCTGGCCGTGCTCTGGGTGGGTTTGGCGGCTGGACAGCGCAACTGGCTGGCTGGAGTGGTCGCAGGAGCTGTATTGGCATTTTCTTGGGAAGTCAATTACCACTCGCGCTATGTTCTTCCAGATGGACCCACTATGCAATTTGTGGCTCTGTCATTATCTTTCTGCTTATTTGCTTTTTACAAAGTAAAGCCGTTACCCCCCGCAGCCTGGTTGTATTTGGCTGCTGCTGCTTCGTCTGCGGCCACAGCGACCAAGTACACTGCTGGACTATCGTTGCTTGCCGTCCTTTTCTTTGGGTTAATTCTTTGGAAGCAGGACGTTAAACCGGTTTCAAATCTTCTTCTGCGTTGGGTTGCCGTCTTGCTGGTGTTTGCTTTGGTCTTTCTTTTATTGGTTCCCGGTGTGCTGCTGGAGCCGGATATCTTTTGGGGGCACGTGATCGAGGAGTCTCAACACTACGCCTATGGACATGGTAGGCAGACGGTGGATCAGGGTTGGGATCATTTGAGTCGAATGCTGATCTATCTTTTTGCTGTGGCCTTCTCTCCATACCCAATATTAGCCACAACGGTTGGCGCCTTCATTCTCTTGGGCATTTATGCCCTGCTGCGCTCTCCTGACCGGGCTGAACGCTGGCTGGGTGCGGTGCTGGTGGGCGTGCCCGCCTTGTACTTGTTGTTCCTTGCCACGCATCGCGTACTGTTTGTGCGCAACTTGTTGCAAGTGCTGCCCAGCCTGGCCTTGTTTGCCGGCTTTGGGTTCCAATGGTTGTATGAAAGCTTGGGCCAGGCGCCTCAAAAGCGGCTGCGCTTCATCCCTGTGGCACTGCTGGCCCTGGTCTTGGGCTTCAACGCCCATTGGATCCTCAGCAGTGTTCAAACGATCCGGGCGCGTGATACCGATACCTTTATTCACCAGGCGCTCAACCATATCGCCGCGCATCCTGAGCAGTCGGTTTATATGACCGCGGCGGCCAGCCAGCTGCTGGCTGGCTACGACCTGCCCGCCCACCTGACGGCAGACAAAAGCGGCTCCCAAGACCTGGTGTTGTTTGCCTATTTGGCAGATGCCTTCGATGAGGAAGAAGGCAACTGGCCGGTGAATGAGATCGGCGCTTCGCCGTTGATCTTTGGGCCGCGCGAGATCAACATGGACTGGTATGCCAGCTGGCCCAGTGTGGAACGCTTGGTGCTGGCTGCACCCGGTGTGGCTTGGGAAGCTGGGCGGTCGTTCACGGGTCACGCCGCCGCGCCGGAGGCGCTTCCCTTGCAAACTTACACGGGCCTGTTAACCATTGATGGGCAGCAGTTTATGCTGGAAAATGAAGGCCAGCCGCCTTTGTTCATCATGAATTCAGCCCATCCCCAGGTGGTGTTAAGCCTGAGGTCCTTGTTGGATACACAAGTTTCTCTGTCGGCGCGTCCTTACAATCAATGGCGTCTTGAGGATGTCTTCTTGTCCGCGGTCAATGGGCTGAGCCTACTCGATGAAGAAAGCCTGCAAACTGAATACAACTTCAGTCGTTTTTCCCTCAATCGTTCAGAAGCAGAGTTGCAATGCGTGCGCTCCGCCTTGGGGGAGGCAAATTATCGAACCCTGCTGGACCACGCCTATGGCTTTATGGAATTTCCGGATGAGCAGCTTGCCCAAACGGCTCAGTGTTTGCAATGACCTATAAGGAATGGTGTGAATGAACAACCGAGAACCTTCGCGTAATTTGGCCATGGAGTTGGTGCGGGTGACTGAAGCCGCGGCGCTGTCCGCCGCCCGTTTTATGGGCCGGGACGATAAAGCCGCCGGCGATCAGGCGGCGGTGGATGGCATGCGTCTGGTCTTGAACAGCATTGAGATGGACGGGGTGATTGTGATCGGCGAGGGCGAGAAGGATGAGGCGCCGATGCTGTTCAACGGTGAGACCCTGGGCACGGGCGATGCCCCGCATGTCGACATTGCCGTCGACCCGATTGACGGCACGCGCCCCCTGGCGGAAGGCCGGCTGAACTCGATCGCTACGGTGTCGGTGGCCCCGCGCGGCAGCATGTTTGACCCCGGTCCGTTCGTGTACATGAACAAGATCGCGGTTGGCCCGGCGGCCAAGGGCACCATCCATGTCGAGTGGCCGGTGGAGGACAACTTGAATGCGATCGCCAAGGCGACCGGCAAGCGCATTCAAGACCTGGTGGTGGTGATGTTGGACCGGCCGCGCCACAATGAGCTCAAGGCTGAAGTGCGCCGCTGCGGGGCGCGTATCCGCATGATCGACGACGGCGACGTGGCCGGCGCGCTGATGACCGCCTGGCCGGATGCGGGCATTGACGTCTTATTGGGCATTGGCGGCACCCCGGAAGGCGTGCTGGCGGCCTGCGCCCTGCGCGCCATGGGCGGCGAGATCCAGGGTAAGCTATACGCCCGCAACGACGACGAGCTCAAGCGCGGCCGTGAAATGGGCTATGACTTCGAAAAGATCCTGACCATGGATGATCTGGTCTCTTCGGAGGATGTGTTCTTCGCTGCCACCGGCATCACCGATGGTGAGCTGCTGGACGGGGTCAAGTATTACCCCAAGGGAGCGCGCACGCACAGTTTGGTGGTGCGCGGCATGACCGGCACAGTGCGCCAGGTGATCGCCACCCACAGCCTCGAAAAGCTGGAAAAGATCAGCCCGTTGGACTATTAGGAGGCCGCATGCCCGCGTCCAAGAAGCCCGCCAAGACTCCAACCGCCTCCAAGACACGCAAGCTCAAAGGCGAGGTGTATTACCCGGCCCAGCATGCGGTGGCGCAGGCCAACCTGCAAGACTGGGACAAGATCGCGCGCCGAGCGGACAAGGACTTCATTGGGTTTTGGGAGGGGGAGGCCGCCCAGCTGGAGTGGTACAAGCCCTGGAAGAAAACATTGGATGGCTCCAAGGCGCCTTTTTACAAGTGGTTCGTGGGCGGCAAGGTCAATATTGTACACAATTGCATTGACCGCCACCTGAACACGCCACGCAAGAATAAGCTGGCACTGATCTGGGAGAGTGAAGACGGCAAGCAAGACCGCTCGTTCTCCTTCCACGCCCTTAACCGCGAAGTTTCGCGCATGGCCAGCATCATCCACGCCTTGGGCGTCAAGAAAGGCGACCGGGTTACGATCTACATGGGCCGCGTGCCGGAAGCCATCTTCGCCATGCTGGCCTGCGCCAAGATCGGCGCGGTGCACTCGGTGGTCTTCGGCGGCTTTTCCGTCGCCGCGCTGCAGGGCCGGGTACAGGACAGCCAGTCCAAGCTGGTGATCACCTGCGACGGCAGCTACCAGAACGGCAAATTGGTCGAGCTCAAACGTATCACCGACGAAGCCGTCCGCCAGGCGCCGACCGTGGAGAACGTGCTGGTTGTGCAGCGCACAGGGCACGAAGTGCCGTTCCAGCCTGGGCGCGACCATTGGTATCACGAAATGCTGGAGAGCCCGGTGGCCAAGGACCGCTTTCCGACCCAGCCGATGGACGCCGAGGACCCGCTGTTCATCTTGTACACCTCCGGCTCCACCGGGCGGCCCAAGGCCATTCTGCACACCCACGGCGGGTACATGGTCGGCACCTATAGCACGCTCAAGTACGTCTTCGATATCAAGGACGAGGACCGTTACTGGTGCGCCGCCGACCCAGGTTGGATCACCGGCCATTCGTATATTGTCTATGGTCCACTGCTGAACGGGGCCACCAGCTTTCTATACGAAGGCGGCCCCACCTTCCCCAACCCGGGCCGCTGGTGGCAGCTTATCGAGCGCTACGGCATCACCATCCTGTACACGGCGCCCACCGCCATCCGCGGGCTGATGCGCTTCGGCGAAGATTGGCCGGCCCAATACGATCTTTCCAGCCTGCGCCTGTTGGGCTCAGTGGGGGAGCCGATCAACCCGGAAGCCTGGCGCTGGTACTACCGCGTGATCGGCAAAGGCCAGGCGCCAATCATGGACACCTGGTGGCAGACCGAGACCGGCATGTTCATGATCACACCCACCCCGGTGGTGCCGCTCAAGCCGGGTTCGGGCACGCGGCCCTTCTTCGGCCAGCGCGCCGAGATATTGGACGAAGCCGGCAAACCGGTCAAGGACGGCGACGAGGGCTACCTGGTGTTGACCCGCCCCTGGCCTTCCATGCTGCGCTCGATCTATGGCGATGCGGAGCTGTATAAGCGCCAGTACTGGTCCAAGTACCCGGGCAAGTATATGACCGGCGATTCGGCCCGCCGCGACGAGGACGGCTATTACTGGATCATCGGCCGCGTGGACGATGTGATCAACGTCTCTGGCCACCGCCTGGGCACCGCCGAGATCGAGTCGGCGCTGATCACCCATCCCGCAGTGGCTGAGTCGGCCGCCATCGGCCTGCCGCATGAGGTCAAAGGCCAGGCGGTGCACTGCTTCGTGCTGCTCAAGCCGGAGCACAGTGCCAGGGAGGCGCTGGCCGAGGAGCTGCGCCAGCACGTCGCCACGGTGATTGGCGGGATTGCCCGCCCCGAAGCAATCGCCTTTGTGGACAAGCTGCCCAAGACGCGTTCGGGCAAGATCATGCGGCGCGTATTGAAGGCGCGTGCTCAGGGCCTGCCGGAAGGCGACCTGAGCACGCTGGAGGACTGATGGCTATTTCCGGCCTGCATCACATCGTGCTGTTTTGCGCCGACACTGAGCGCTCCCGCGACTTTTACAAAGCGCTGGGCTTTGCCTATCTGCGCGGCTATGAGCGCATGCACTGGTTTGCCAGCGGCAGTGCCGCAGGCGACGCCGAACTGATGCTGCATCCGGCCGATCCCGGCCAGAAAGCCGGACTGCCGGTGATCCACTTCGCCACGCCGGATGTGGATGCGCTGTTCACTCAGGCGCTGGCCGCCGGCCTGCAGCCCCTCGACCACCAGAACCCGGGCACCCCGCTGACTGGGCCGGTACTGCGCCCCTGGGGCGACCGGGAGTTTGAGCTGGTCGACCCCGATGGGCAGTGGCTGGCGTTCACCCAATCTGGCTGATTATTCCAGCCGGGTCCACTGGTCGGGTGGGAAGTCCAGCGGGGGCAGCGAGGCCTCAAAGCGCGCGGCTTGCACCGCCTCCAATTTGAAGGTTTCGTGTTTGCGCACGTCATAGCCCGCCACTTGCCCGATCATGGGCCAATGGTCAAAGCTGCCAGTTGTCTCCAAGCGGGCGCCGGCGTTGGCCCCGAAGCTCTCCGCCAGAGGCAGGAGTTGTTCTGTCGTTAGCTTGGCCCAGTCGCCTTGAGGGGCGGGGCGGTTGGCCCCTGAGCGCATCACCGCGTAGTGGCCTTCGCAGGCCAGGTACAACCAGTTCCCCAAAGGATTTTTGGTCTGCCAGGCGCCGCAGAGCGGCGTGCTGCCCGCCGCGCTGAGCCGACGCCAGGTTTCCTGACGGCCGTCGCTGTCGATGGTGGCGCTACCCGCGCTCATGTGCAGCATGCGGTGGAAGTCTTGGCCCAGCAAAGCGGGATTGGCGGCCATCTCTATGTGGTGTTGGCCCAGCCAGCCTCCGTCTGCTGGCTGCCAGTGACTGCGCCCGGCGATGCCGTAAAAGCCGCCAAACATAGCGGCCAGCTCGGCATCCGTGGGCGGCCAACCTGCCGGCAACTGCATCTGGCTCAGAAGGCGAAGTTCAATGAAGTAGCTTTGGGTGTAGAGCACGAACCCCGCCCGCGAGCGCAGATTGGTGGTGGTGTTGCGATAGGGTTGGATGTCTTCCTCGGTATCTGGGGCGAGCACTTGCCAAAATCCTCGCCAAGGGGTTTGTGGGTCACTCATTCAAAAAAGCTCCTTTAAACAAGACCATAGCGTTAAATGGTGACAGATGTTGTCACTAATTAAAGTACACTAGGCCAATGCGTTCAGACCGGTTGATCTCTCTTGTCTTGCGCTTGCAGCACGCGGGTTTCGTTGCGGTGGATGTGCTGGCCGGTGAGTTTGGCGTTTCCCGCCGGACCATACTGCGCGATGTGGAAAGCTTGTCAGTGGCTGGAATCCCCATATATAGCCAACCCGGGCCGGGTGGCGGCCTGGCCCTGATGGAAGGGTATCGTCTGTCTTTGTCCAACTTGAATGAGGATGAGCTGCGCGCCTTCTATCTGGCGGGCAATTTAAAGAAGCTGGCAGACTTGGGTCTGGATAGCGCCGCAGAGCGTGTGCTGGCCAAGATCGGCGCCAATCTGTCGCCACCGCAGTTTGCGATGCTTCAAAAGGTGCAGCAGCGTGTTTTCATTGACTCCACTTGGTGGATCGACGACTCGCCTCCCCCATTCCTGGAGCTGCTTTTGGCGGCGGTGAACGAAGACCGCTGCCTGTCGGTCCTATATGTGGCCAGCGGCCAGGCGCCACGCAAGAGGCGCCTGGAAGCCTATGGACTGGTCTCCAAAGGCGGCAACTGGTATTTGGTGGCGCGCCGGGATGGCGAATATCGGACTTACCGCGTCTCGCGTTTCCAGTCGGTGGCTGTGCTGGATGAGTGCTTTGAACGCCAAACGGATTTTGACTTGCGCGCCTATTGGCTTAGCAGCGTGCAAGCGCTAATGCACTCGCTCTTGAGCTATCGCTATACCCTGCGTATCCATAAGCGTAAACAAGACTTTGTGCGCCGGCATGCCACCGGCAGCTACCAGATCACAGAGCCGGATAGGCAAGGCTGGTTTGTGGCCGAATTCTCTGCAGAAGACCAGGAAACGGCCATGATGTTGGTGCTGGGTTTGGGCCTCGATGTGCAGGTTCTTGATCCGCCGGATTTGCAGGAGTCGGTGCAGCAGCGTATTGCCCTTTTGGCGGCGCGGCCAAATTGACATTGACTTTTGCTGGTGGTATAGTGTCCGGCGACAACCGAATAGCAGCCCTGCGTAATCGTTCACGTCGCCTGGCAGCGCCGTAAAGATTGCGCTTCTTATCCAGAGAGGCGAAGGGATCCGGCCCTGTGAAGCCTCGGCAACCGCGTGAAGAACGAATGGTGCCAACTCCGGCAGAAGAAACTTCTGGAAGATGAGAGGGTGTACAAGGAATCTTTGTGCCCTTTCATGCTGTGAAAGGGCATTTTTTATACACGGAGGTAATTGCAACAATGAGTAGCACGTTCATGCAGGCAGAGAAACTGCTGTTCACCTCGGAGTCGGTGACCGAAGGCCATCCCGACAAGATCTGCGACCAGGTCAGCGATGCGATACTCGACGCCTGCTTCGCACAGGACCCGCACTCTCGCGTTGCTTGCGAAACGGCGGTGAAGACCGGTTTTGTGATGCTGCTGGGGGAGATCACCACCAAAGCCAACATCAACTACGATGAACTGGTGCGCTCGGTGGTCAAAGACATCGGCTACACCAGCAGTGATTACGGCTTTGACGGCGAGAGCTGCGGCGTGCAAGTCGCCATCGCCCAGCAGTCCAACGACATTGCCATGGGCGTGGACAAGGCCCTGGAAGCCAAGTCCGGCGAAATGTCCGAGAAGGAGATCGAAGCCGTGGGCGCCGGCGACCAGGGCATGATGTTTGGCTTCGCCTGCAATGAGACCGAGGCGCTGATGCCGCTGCCGATCTACCTGGCCCACAACCTGACCCGCCGCCTGAGCGAAGTGCGCAAGAACGGCACGCTGCCCTGGCTGCGCCCGGATGGCAAGAGCCAGGTGACGGTCGAGTATTCGCAGGGCAAGCCCAGGCGCATTGACAGCGTGCTGATCAGCACCCAGCATGCGCCCGAGATCTCCGAAGAGGAGATCCGCAAGGCGATCATCGAGCAGGTCATCAACCCCACGCTGCCCAAGGAGCTGGTGGATGCTGATCTGAAGATCTACGTCAACCCCACCGGCCGCTTCGTCATCGGCGGCCCGATGGGCGATGCCGGCCTGACCGGCCGCAAGATCATCGTGGATACCTACGGTGGCATGGGCCGCCACGGCGGCGGCGCCTTCAGCGGCAAGGACCCCACGAAGGTGGACCGCTCGGCGGCTTACGCCGCCCGCTGGGTGGCCAAGAACGTAGTGGCGGCCGGCCTGGCCGACCGCTGCGAGATCCAGGTGGCCTACGCCATTGGCGTGGCTCGCCCGCTGAGCGTGAACGTGGAGACCTTTGGCACCGGCAAGATCGCCGATGACAAGATCGCCGCCCTGGTGGACGAGCATTTCGACCTGCGCCCCGGCGCCATAATCCGTGATCTGGACCTGCGCCGCCCGATCTACCGCAAGACGGCTGCCTACGGCCACTTTGGCCGGCAGGATGTCGATCTCCCCTGGGAGAACACCGGCCGGGCCAAGGAATTGGCCAAGGCCGCCGGTCTGTAGATCTGGCGAGGCATGCCTCGCCCCTACCAATTGCATAATAAAAAGCCCCGCCAACTAGCGGGGCTTTTTATTATTGCTTATGGGCTGCGAGCTTTTCCCAAAGTTTTTGCTTGGGCTGCAGCCCGACGATGCGTTCCACTTCCTGTCCGTCCTTGAACAAAATCGTGGTTGGCACGCTGAGTACGCCATAGCGGGTGGTGATCTCCGTGGCCTGGTCCACATCCAGCTTGGCGAAGGTGAAGTACCCTTCCCAGTCTTCGGCCAGTTGCTCCAGCAGCGGCTCCAGCACGCGGCAGGGTTGGCACCACTCCGCGCCAAACTCCAGCAGCACGGGCTGGCTGGCCTGCAACACATCGCTGTCGAATGAGTCGCTGGTAACGGGGTGTAGTTTGCTCATGGGTGTATGGTAGCAAGCGCCTGCAGCGGCTGTCAAGTTGGATTGACCGGCTGGGCGGGCGTGATAAAATCTGTCCCTGCGGGCGCGTAGCTCAATGGCAGAGCAGTGGCCTTTTAAGCCAACGGTTGAAGGTTCGAGTCCTTCCGCGCTCACTCTTTTTCATGGGGGATGTACCGCAGCTCCCGGACTATCTCAGCGACCAGCCATCTCTTAATCAAGTTTGTGCTTAGACCGGTCTGTCATGGATCATTCAACAGCACCAAGCCTGTCAAGTTTTTGACTACCCCGTGTCCCGGAGGACTTACAGATCTTGCCCCTTCTGCCTTATTAGAACATCACGGGTGCTGGTTGACACTTGCGTTTTGGGCAACTTGGTGCCATTGCTACGGGTAGTTGTTCCATAGACGTACATAGACATATGGTCGACTCAGGAGTATCATCGGGTATAGACCATCGGCCTTATATAGGAGACCCGGCTGCATGCAAAACACACTCGCCCTGACCCGTCCACAACTCGCCGCCAAATTGCAGTCCACCCTTATGCGCCCGGATGTGACCCGCCAACAGGTGGCCGCTCACATCGAAGCCTGCGCCGAGCACAGCTTCAATGCGGCCATGATCCCCATGGCCGATGTGCCCCTGGCCCGTGCCATTCTGGAAGGTACCAAGGTCAAAGTCGCCACGGCGATCTGCTTCGGCACCGGCTATGAAAGCGTGGCGGGCAAAGTGGCGCTGGTCGATGAGTGCCGCGCCCTGGGCGCCGACGAGGTTGACTACGGCCCGAATATGTCGCTTTTCCTTTCAGGAGAGTTTGACGCCTTTCGTGATGAAAGTGCCGCCCTGGTGGAGGCTGCCGGGGATATGACTCTCAAGGCCATGCTCGAATTGCATTTCATCGAAACGACTGATGAGCAAAAACACGCCGCACAGCTCTTGGAAGAGGCGGGCGTGCCTTGGATCAAGAATTCCAGTGGCGGCGGCCCGCGTCCCGGGCAGGCCACGCCTGCAGCCATCCAGCTGCTGCGGGCGGCGCTGAAGCCTGAAACGCATATCAAGGCCTCGGGCGGCATTAAGAGCCACGCCGGCGCCCTGGAACTGATTCGCGCCGGCGCGGAACTGCTAGGCACCAGCGCCGCCCTGGCCATCCTCGAGGGGGTCGAGGTGGGGGATACGGGCTACTAGGCTCCGCTTCCCGTTTGTACGCAGCACCACCCCGGTTCACCGGGGTGGTGCTGCGTAGACCCGGCTTTCAGCCTCTTTGAGCTTCTTTCTAATCCAGTTTGTTCTATGCTTTGACCCGCATGCATTGATTTCGGGCGTCATCGCTTCTATAGTTCTGGGCTGAACCCATCTTTTTTCGAAGTGAGATATTCATGCCCCGCAGCTACACGACCCTACTTGCTTTGTGGATCGCCGCCATGCTTCTCAGCGCCTGCAGCGCTTTGGGGTTTGGCAAAACTCACACGGATTCAATCTTCAACCCAGACCCTCTCATTGAAGAGGGCGCCTATCCCGTCACCGTCGATCATAAATACGGCAGCACTACCCTCACGCAGTTCCCTGCCCGCATCGTGCTCATCGGTCTGACCGAACAGGATGCCTTGCTGGCCCTGGGGGTCACGCCGGTCACCACCCGTGAATGGTATGGCAACCGCCCCGGCGCACTCTTCCCCTGGGCTGTAGAGCTGCTGGGGGAGGCGCCGCTGCCGATCGTCCTGAAGGGTGAATTGAATTTTGAATATATCGCCGCGCTGCAACCGGATGTGATCATTGGCTTATACAGCGGCACCACCCAAGAGGAATATGCCAAGCTCTCCCAAATTGCCCCAACGGTGGCCCAGCCTGGTGAGTTTGCCGACTGGGGCGTTTCCTGGCAGCAGCTTACCTTACGCGTGGGGCAGATCGTCGGCCAGCCCCAACGCGCTCAGGAGCTGGTGGATGCGGTCGAAGCCAAGTTCGCCCAGGCACGTGAGCAGCACCCGGAGTTTGCCGGGCTGAGCGGTGTGGTCGCCTCTCCCTGGGGCTACCCGGAGAACTACTACGCCTACGGGCCGCAAGATGGACGCGGTCGTTTTATTGCTGATCTGGGCTTCAGCATTCCGCAAGAGATCATCGACCTGGCCGGAGAGGAATTCGGGGCCACGATCAGCCGCGAGCGCCTGGACCTGGTGGACCTGGATGTCTTGATTTGGACTTTCGACACTGCCAGAAATGTGCAACGCTGGCGCAACGACCCGATCTACCAGCAGCTCAACGCTTATCAGCAAGGCCGGGATGTCTTCCTCTGGGAGGACGACCCGGTTTTCGATGCCTTTAACTTCGCCAGCGTGCTGAGCTTGCCTTATGTGATCGATCATCTGCTGCCGCGCATACAGGCCGCTGCGGATGGCGATCCCAGCACCCATCTGGAAGTGAACCCTTAGGGGAATCTAGAATTGCTTCGTTCGGAAGCGGCCTAGGCTGCTGACACTTCCGCCCAGACCTGCTGCAGCGCCTGGCTGAAGGCCTCGGCGCCTTGTGCGCCGGATATGGCGTACTTGCCTTCAAAGATGAAGAAGGGCACCCCATGGATGCCGAGCTGGGCGGCCCGGCTGATGTCGGCCTGCACTTCGGCGGCGTATTGGTCTGAGGCCAGCATGGCGCGGGTTTGCTCGGTGTCCAGGCCGGCTTCACCTGCCAGCCTGACCAGCGTTTCTACATCCGCCGTGTTCTGGCCGTCTGTGAAATAGGCTTTGAATAGGCGCGGCAGCACAGCCTCCTGCTGGCCCTGGCTGGCGGCGAAGTGCACCAGGCGGTGGGCGTCAAAGGTGTTTACTGGCTGGGCTTCTTTGTAATTCATGCTCAAGCCAGAGGCTTCAAAGGCCTTGGCCACTTGTTGGTTCATCGCCTCGGCCTGCTCCACGGGGATGCCGCGCTTGTTGGCCAGCATCTCCACCACGCGCATATCGGTTTGGCGCGGGGCGCCGGGGTCCAGCTGGAAGCTGTGGTGGCGGACCTCCACGCGGTCCCGGTGTTCAAACCCGGCCAGGGCTTCATTCAATTGGGTGGTGCCCAGGTAACAAAATGGGCAGCCAATATCGCTCCAAATGTCAATTTTCATGGATTTGCCTTTCTTGAAGTGCTAGACGCTGTGTGGAGCGCACAACTTTCTATAGATTGCTGATCAAGCCGCCAAGCGCCATCAGGCCGAAGCCGCCCAGCAGCCACAGCAGTGGGCGCACCCAGGCTTTGAAGAGCGCGCCCCGCACTTGCTCACGGTTTGCCAGCCCTTCAGCGTGGGCCAGTGCCTCTGAGGTTGAGATCACAAAGCGCCAGCCGCCCCAAACAAAAGCCGCGCAGCCTGCCAGCACAAGCGGGATGCCGATCAGGTTGGCGGCCAACGCCGCCCAGCGCTCGGCGCGGGCCAGCGGCAGCAGGGTTTCGTGCAGGATGGACCAGAAGATGCTGCCCAAGAAAAGGAAGATGGCGATCAAAATCATTACTTTGCGGGAGGAGAGGCTTGGCATGGGCCAAACTATAACAGTGCTAATGGCCGCATCACACCTGTAACCTATTTACGTTCTCCCCGTACATTATGTAGAACTTGTAAGGATTGGGAGACTCGCATCGTCTAATCGTTTGTGATTTTTAGCACTTCTGCTAGAATCTGCTGCCAACGCAAAGCGATATCGCGGAGACTATGGAACGAACAAAGATCGGCGCATTAGTACCCTGCTACAACGAAGCCCAGCGCATTTCTGGGGTGCTTAGTATTCTGCTCACGACCCCAGGGATTGACGAGGTCTGGTGTGTAGATGACGGTTCCACGGATGGCACGGCCGAGGTGGTGCGTAATCGCTTCCCGCATGTACGCCTGGTGAGCCTGCCGCACAACCGCGGCAAGGCCGGCGCGGTTCTGGCCGGCACTGAGCAGATGGTGGACTGTGATTACGTGTTGCTGGTGGATGCAGACCTGCAAGAGTTGAATCCGCAGCAGTTGCAGGCCGGCGTAGCCAAAATGACCGCCCAGAACCGGATTGATATGCTGATCTTCTTCCGCACCGCCGAGGCCTGGTGGGCGATGGCCGTGCGTGCCAACGACTTGTTCAGCGGCGAGCGCATCGTGCGCCGCAGCGATTTGCTGGATATCCTGCGCAGCGAAGAGGTGGAGGGCTACCAGCTGGAAGTTGCCATCAACAGCTACATGATCGAGAACAAGCGCAATGTGGAGCGCAGTCCGCTGTACTGCCGCTCCGTGTTGACCGCTGAGAAGGTGGGATGGCAGGCGGGCATGGAGAAAGAGTCGAAGATGTTCCGTTCCATCTTCGACTATTTGGGACTGACCGGCCTGGTGCGCCAAATGCTGTGGTTCCCGCCACTGCGCTTCTAACCCCCAAAAATTCCTGATTCATTGGTAAGCTGACCCGCATATGGACAAGAGATTGCTGGGTCTGTATCCCTACGCCTCTCTGCTGGCCCAGCTGTTGGTCGGCTTGCTGCTGGGACTGGCTTTGCTGCCCAGCCTGGTGTGGCTGCACTGGGTCTGGCAGCGCCTGGCTGGCATCCAGGGTTTGTGGCCGCTGCTGGCCCTGGGCCTGGCCGCCGGGCTGGCCTTCATCCTTTTTGGCAACACGCTCCTGCTGTTGATCGTGCTGGTGCGCCGGCTGTTCCGTCTGGGCAATCAGGAACAGCGCGCCGAGCTGGTCTCGTGGGCGGGCCTGCGCGCTGCGCTGTTCAATCTGCTGCTTCACACGGCCGGCATGTTCTACCAGCCGCTGTTGAAGAGCGGCTATTTCAATGTGGTTTTCTACCGGGCCATGGGGGCCAAGGTGGGCAAAGACACCATGATCGCCACTGACCGGCTGTGGGACTGCGACCTGATCGAAATTGGCGATGAGTGCGTGATCGGCGGCAATTCGTCCATCTCCGCGCATTACGTGCTGGGCCGCCGCGCCGGCCTGCGCAAAGTGCGCATTGGCAACCGGGTGACGATTGGCGGCAACACTTCGGTGATGCCCGGGGTGGTGATCGAAGACGACGTGGTCGTGGGCGGCAACAGCCTGGTGCCGATAGGCATGCGCCTAAAAAGCGGCGGGGTTTACCTGGGCGTGCCGGTCAAAAAGATCAATTAGTTAGTAACCCAACAGGTATCCGGAATAGTAGGCCGTTTCGCGCAGCAGAAACCATAACTGAGTGGGTATGGAAGCATAACGGCTGGTGGTGGTGGGCGAGGAGTAGGCCTCCATTCCCAAGTCGTCTGCCAGGGCCATGGCGCGCATCATGTGCATCGGGTCTGAGACGATCAGCGCGCTTTGCAGCCCCAAAGTCTGCATCAGGTGTTGCGCTTCGCTGAGGTTCTGCTGGGTGTTGGTGGAGTTGGCCTCTATATGCAGCGCTTCCTGGGGCAGCCCGGCTTGCAGGGCGTATTCACGGGCGGTTTCCGACTCAGACAGCAGGTCATTGCGTCCGTAGCCGCCCGTGAAGATGATCGCGTCCACCACGCCGTCCTGGAACAGGGCGATCGCGTGGTTAATGCGCTCACGCAGCACGGGCGAAGGGCGGTCACGCCAGGCGGCCGCCCCCAGGACGATAGCGACATCGGCGGGGCGCGTCTCGTCTTGCTGGGCAAAGCTGTAGATGCGGCCGGCCGCATACAGGCACCAGGCCAGCACAACAGCCAACCCGATGCGGGTCAGGCGAATGAGGAATTTGGTCAATCGTCGGTCCTTTGCGCTGGGCTGGGTTTACGGCCCGCCCTTTACATATTGGTCGAAAAAGGCGACCGAACGCAGCATGGCGCTGGTAAAGAAATGCGAGAGGTTATGGTCGTCCCCGGCGTACTCATACAGTTCTGCCACTCCGCCAGCCTGGCGCACCTGCACGGCCAGCTGCGAGGAAAACCCGGCCGGCACGCTGTGGTCTGCACTGCCGTGGTGCAGCTGCAGCGGCCCCGGCAGCTGGTCCAAATAGCTGTTGGCTGAAATGGAGGCCCACAGTTCAGGGTTGCTTTCGGGCGGGCCAAAGGTCTCCAGCAGGCCGCGGCTGCCGAAGCGCGGCCGCCCGCCGATATCCACCATGTCGGCATAGGCGGCTACTACGCCGGCCCAGATCACACCGGCTTTGATATCCGCGTCGGCCAGCATCGCCCGCAGGGTGATGTAGCCGCCCATCGAGTGGCCCCACATGCCCAGGCGGCCGGGGTCTGCTTCGGGGAAGTTTTTCAACGCCGCTACTGCGTTGAGCACATCAATGACATAGTCCGGCCGCCCATAGGCGCCACGCGCCTCTCCTTCTGAGTTGGCATGGCCGCGGTAATCGGGCCGAAAGACGATATAGCCGCTGCGCGCAAAGCCATCCACATAGGCTACGTAGCGTTCGGTAGTTTGATACACCTCTGGAGCGATATACCCGTGGTTGAAAATGATGACCGGCCAGCCGGAGGGCGGTTTTTCTCCAAAGGGAACAGTGAGCAAGCCGTATTGTTTTAACCCGTCGGAGAAATAGGAAGCAATGTAGCGGAAATAGTTTGGCCCGTCCTCCAGAACTTGCTCGATCACCAATTCGGTGGCCGGATACTCACGGGAGCGCAGATAGTCAATGCTGAGCGGGTGCAACTGCGGCGTGGGGGTCAGGCTGGGGATGGGGCTGGAAACCTGTGTGGAGGTATGGGTCGCGCTGGGTTCGGAGGTGACTGCCAATTGAGGTGTAGGCAGGTCTGCCATGGGTGAAGGGGGGAGACCGCAAGCGGCTAACAGAGCGCACAGCCCAGCTTGGATGAAGATGCGGCGAATTTTCACCGGCATAGTTTACCCAGCCTGCAGGACTGTGTGCCAAGTTCAGGCAATTGCTGTAATATCTTTTTAAGAAAGCGATTTGTCCATGTGGACCAGAATCTGGCTCGTTCTTTTCGTGCTTGCCCTTGGTGCTTGTGCGCCGGTTCAGCCTGGCGCCCAACCGGCGGCTGCCACGCAGCCCGCAGAGGCCGGCGTAGCGGCCAGCCCCAGTGCCCAGCTCACCAGCCCGCCGGTCAGTGACGGCCAGCCGCGGCTGGCGCTGCGCGTGGAGCTGACAGAGGGCGATGCTATCCAAGTCATCGATCTGGGCAGCCAGCAGATGATTGCCCAACTTCCTCTTGGGGACGCCACGGGCGAGTCCGATCTATTCGCACTCTCGCCGGATGGCCAGCTGCTGTTCTACACAGCGCAGTCCGAGCCCAGCACGCTCTATGACCTCTCCAGTGGGGACAAGCGTGAAATCGACCTGTGGGACCACCTGCACCCAGACGAGCGCTTGAACGGCCTGGCTTGGTCGCCCAGCCAGACCTGGGTGAGCGTGGCCACCCACCGCAATCAGGGCGGCAGTTCCCTTTGGTTGTACAACCAGGCCTCAGATGAGTTGGTCTATGTGGCTGAGATCACCGGTCTGCCGCGCTGGGCTGGGGAGGCAGACCAGTTGTGGTTTGAGCGCCAGGCCGGTTCAGCGCTGATTTACGACCCCGCTACGGCCGAGGAGACTGCCTGGCCGGCGCTGTCGGATGCCCAGATCACTGGGCTGCTGACACAGGATGGTCAGGTGCCGGATGGATTTACCTGCGTTATTTGCAATTATCCTGAACTGGGGCCGGTTAGTGCCTACACTTCGTATGCCAACGGAGCTGACCGCCTGTATTACCAGCTCATCGACAACCAGGCGCAGTCTGCCACTCCCCTGGCGGTCTTCTACACCGAGCGAGATGTGCCCTTGGACTACAACCTGGATGTGCAAGGGCTGCTGTCACTGCCGGTTCGCGGTGACTATTTGCTCTTTGTGCATGAACGCTTTGACGGCTTAAGCGACAACCCACAGGAGCGTTTCTTCACAGCCTGGAGTATTGACGGCCAGCTGCCGTTAGCGCTTGTTGAAGGAGAGGAAAGCAATAAACTCCCCCACATCATGCCGGTTGCCCTCAGCCCGGATGGGACCCGTTTTGCCGGTTATCGCATTGCGGAGCAGGACTTTATCCCCTGGTTTGCCAGTGTGGTCGTGGTGGATATCGCCAGCCGTGACGTGCTGTACGAATATCCCCTGCCAGCCCAAACGGCTGGCTTCTTCCCGCCGCTCACGGTCTATGGCGCTGACTTGGTCTGGCCTGCGCCGTGAGCCAAGCTAGCCCTCCGCGCTGACCAGCGCCGGGCACTGCGCCGCCAATGCGGCGGAGTGCCACAGGTAAAGACGCGTATCGCCCAAGGCATGCTGCACCGGGCAGCCGCTTTTGCCCAAGCTCTGCAGCGCGGTGTTGGCGGCCTGCAGGTCCTCTTCGGACAGGCGCGCATCCACCAACACCAGGGTCTCTGCGTCAGCCGCGATTTGCTGCTGGCCGCCCGTCTGCAGCTCGGCAGGCGTGATACCCCGCACTTGATCCTCCGAATAAGGCACTTGATAGATGGCCAGGATCTCGGTTAACGAATCGATGTGCAAGGTCTCTGGCTGGTGCACAATCAAGATCGGTGCGCCCGGGTGTGACTGCCAGAAATCCCGGCTGGTCCTTAGAAACAAGCCCTCAAAGCCCTGGTAGCCGGTCATGCGCTGCTGGGCCAGCGGATGTGCCTGGTAGAAATTTAGGCCGAGGATTAGCAGGGCCAACAGGCCGGCGGCTGGTGGCAGCCAGCTTGAACGAAGTGTGAGCTGGCTGAGCCGCAGTTTGAGCCAAGCCAGCGCCAGGCAAGCCAACACCGCAAGGAGGGGCAGCAGCAGGAACATACGCGTGCTGGGAGGAAACTGGCGGTCGTGGCTCATGCCGGCCAGAAAGAACACTAAGCCGAAGGCGGCCAACCAGAACAGCAGGAACCGGTTGCGCCAAAAGGTCGCCAGAAGCAGGGCGAGGCCCAGGAACGAGAGCATTGCAGTCAGCGGGTCCAGATACCCCCCGGCCACAAAGTGGCGCTCTTCGATGGTGAAGAGCGGCGAAAGCAGGGAATAGACAAAATTGCTGCTGAAGTGGCTTAGCGTGTGCGCAGAGTCTTCCACCAAGGTGGGCGTGTAAGCCAGTGTCCCGGCCACCTTTGAGTCCCAATAGTCAGGCTGCATCAGAAGCGGCAGCAGCAACAGGATCAGGGCGCCCAGGCTCAGCGCCCAGCGTTGCACTGCGCCGCTATTAAAGGGCGGATCGTAAAGCAGCAAGAGCAGATAGGGCAGCGGTGCCACGTACAATGCGGCCGGGTAGACGTAAAAGCAAAACGCCTGGGCCAGGCCCAGCGCCAGATGAGCCCCCGGGCTGCGGCTGCGCAGCGCCCAGGCGGCGGCCGCCAACACCAGGGAGAAGGCCAGCAGGGCTTGCAGATTGTTGTAGCCCACTTTGCCAAAGGCGGCCAAATAATGCGAAGTGGCCAATAGGAACGTAGCGGTCAGTGTGTAGCGCTTGTGGAGGAAGGTTTGGAAAAAGTAGTGGAAGAAGAACAATGAAACTGCCGCATAGAACAAGCTGCTCATGCGCCAGGCAAAGTTGCTGTCTCCAAAGACTTTAAAAAACACGGCTTGCAGCAGGGTGGAGAGAAAAGGGTGAGCCGAATAGACGTAGTTGCCTTTGAAGAAGTTCTCAACAATTAGTCTGAAGGGCGCGTCATATACGATAAAACGCGCTTCGCGGTAAAAGGCGAACTCATCGCCCACCGCCACCAGCCACCAGGCATTGATATCCCAGCTGAAGAACACCACAGCCCCAGCGACCAGCCAGAACACGGGCGGCAGCTGGGCGCTGTAGCGCCACAGGTTGCGCGCGGCCAGCAGCATCAGCCCGGCGGTCAGCCAAACCGGCAGCCAGGACGAATACAGGGAAGCCAGCAAAGCCAACAGGCCCAGCAGGGCCAAGCCCATGGCGCCCCAGGGCCCTGCATGCTGCCGCCAGGCGGCCCGCACCTGCCTCCACGGCAGCAGCAAACCCAACAGACCGCACAGGATGCCCAGGGCCGCCAGCCCCCAATCCAGACCCAGAAGCTGCTCTGCCGCCAGGGCGCGTACGGTCAGCAGGGCCGTCGCCAACACGGCCACGCCAATCAGCCCAGTGGCCCAGTGGCGCTGCTTGGGGGAAACAGGGCGATAGATGCGGGGTGGTTGGTGGAGGGGAACCAGGAATTCCTGGACCAAGCTATTGGGCTGCGCGGCCAGCACGGCCAGCAGCAGCAAACCCACCAGGCAGGCGATCGCAAGGCCGAGGTAGGCGGGCAACCCCAGGCTTTCCACGCCAGTCAGAAGCCCACCCCCCAGTTCCCGCAGCCACTGCAGCTCCTGCCGCCGGCCCGCCCAGCGGTCCGCCATCAGCAGCGCGGCGGGCAGCCCGATCAGCGCCAGGGCAGCGCCCAGTTCCAGGCGGTTAAGCCAGCTGGCCGCTCGGCTTACAGTGGGGGAACCTGGTGTCGCCAAGATTGCACGCTCCTGTCTTTCCCCGCAGGATGCGCTACCTTAGCCCGGTTTCCATACGAGAGATGACCAGGCGCTGGATCTCGCTGGTGCCCTCGTAGATCTCGGTGATCTTGGCGTCGCGGAAGTAGCGCTCCACCGGCAGCTCTTTGCTGTAGCCCATACCCCCGTGGATCTGCACGGCGTGGTGGGCGCAGAACATGGCCGTCTCGGATGCGAACAGCTTAGCCATTGAAGCTTCCAGTGTATAGCGCCCCCCGCTGTCTTTGCTTGCCTGCTTGGCCCAGGCGGCGCTGTGGATCAGGCCGCGAGCGGCCTCGATGCGCGTCTTCATATCGGCGATCTTGAAAGAGGTGCCCTGGAATTCGCCGATCTTCTGGCCAAAAGCCTCGCGCTCGCGCACGAATTGCAGGCTGGCCTCGTAGGCCGCTTCGGCGATGCCCAGGGCCTGGGTGGCGATGCCGATGCGGCCGGCGTCCAGCACGGTCATGGCGATCTTGAAGCCTTCGCCTTCTTCGCCCAACCGTTGGCTGGCCGGCACGCGGTAGTCCTCGAACAGGATCTCGCTGGTGGCCGAAGCGCGGATGCCCAGCTTGGGCTCTTTCTTGCCGCGTGTGAACCCGGGTTTGTCAGCCTCGACCAGGAAAGCGGTGATGCCTTTGGCGCCTTTGTCCGGGTCGGTGATGGTGAAGAGCAGGATGTAGTCGGCCACCGGGCCGCTGGTCACCCAGGACTTTCGCCCGGTGATCAGGTAGTCATCGCCGTCGCGTACTGCGCGACTGCGCATGGTGGCCGCGTCGGAGCCGGACATCGGTTCAGTGAGTGAATAGGCGCCGATCTTCTCGCCGGCGGCCACCGGGCGCATGAACTGCTGCTTCTGCTCCTCGGTGCCGAACTTGTAGATGGCGTAGCAGTACAGTGAGTTGTTGACCGACATGATCGTGCCGTGCGAGGCGTCCGCCTTGGAGATCTCTTCCAGCGCCAACACATAAGCCATGGTGTCCATGCCAGCCCCGCCGTATTGCTCGGGGATCTCAATGCCCATGAAACCCATTTGGCCCATTTTGCGGATGGTCTCCAGAGGAAATTCGCCGCTCTCGTCGAACTCTGCAGCGATCGGGGCGATCTCATTCTGGGCAAACTCGCGGGCTGCCTGGCGGATCATTTCATGTTCTTCGGTGAGCTGTCCTGCAGGGGCTTTTGTAGCCATGCACTGGCCTCCAAATGGCGGATGGAATTGTGATTTTTGGATTATAGCAGAGGGCAAAACTCGCGATGGTATACTGCCCCAATGGCTGAGGAAATTACCCCCGAACTCTTTAATCATCTGGTTGAACTGGCTGCTTTGGAGCTGACGCCCCAAGAGAACGAGTATCTGCGCGGCGAGTTAAACAACCAGCTTAAATCCATTGATGAATTGGCAGCCATCCAAATCCCCGAAGGCACCCCGCTGGCCGCCCATGGCGTGCCCTTCCCGCCTGAGCTGCGCCCAGCCGCCCGCCCGGATGAAGCCCAGCCCTCCGGCCTGAACGCCGAGATCCTTGCCGGGGCCCCGGAAACTGCTGAGGGCTACCTGCATGTGCCCGGCATCCCCCACCAGGAGCTGGACTAGCCATGAGTCATCTGGCTGATCTGCCCGCCCACGAACTGGCCCGGCGCATCCGCGCTGGGGAAGTTACCGCCGTGCAAGCGCTGGAGGCGGCTTTGGAGCGCATCCAGGCTGTGGATGGTGCGCCCGGTCGTCTGGACGGCGACCGCAACGAAGGCCGCGACAAGGTGCATGCCTTTGTGACCCTGACCGAGGCGCGTGCCCGCGCCCAGGCCGAAGCGGTGGATGCCCAATTGGCCCGCGGCGAAGACCCCGGTCCGCTGGGCGGCGTACCCTACACCGCCAAAGATATTTTCACGGTCAAGGACGTGATTTCGACCGCCGCTTCACGCATCTTGTCCAATTTCAAGCCCCCTTACACAGCCACGGTGGTGGAACGCATGGAAGCCGCCGGGGCGGTGATGCTCGGCAAGGTCAACCTGGATGAGTTCACCTACGGCTCCTCCAACGAGTCTTCGGCCTATCAGCCCTCCACGCGCAACCCCTGGGACCCCAGCCGGGTGCCTGGCGGCTCCTCCGGCGGCAGCGCGGCGGCGGTGGCGGCCGGCGAGGGCGCCATCTCACTGGGCACTGATACCGGCGGCTCCATCCGCCAGCCGGCTTCGTTCTGCGGCGTGGTCGGCCTCAAGCCGACCTACGGACGCGTCTCGCGCTATGGGCTGATCGCGTTCGGCTCTTCGCTGGATTGTCCTGGTCCGGTGACGCGCAACGTGCGTGATGCGGCGCTGACGATGAACGCCATCGCCGGCCCGGACCGCCGTGACAGCACCGCCGCCACGGCGCCCGTGCCCGATTACACCGCCGGGCTGGACCACGGCGTCCAAGGCCTGCGCATTGGCCTCTCACCGGATTACGACAAGCTCACCTTTTTCAACCATGACAGCGGCAAGATGGAAAGCCGCCAAATGCCGGAAGAGATCTCCAAGGCCGTGTTGGACGCGGCCGAGGCGCTGGCCAAGCAGGGCGCCGAGATCGTGGAAGGCGTGCCGATGGTGCACACGCGCTACGGCATTCCCTGCTATACGGTCATCTCGCGCGTCGAAGCCGCCTCCAACCTGCATCGCTACGACGGCGTCAAGTTTGGCTACCGCAGCGCCGCGCAGGCCAAAGACCTGCGTGAGTTGTATCGCCGTTCACGCAGTGAAGGTTTTGGCCAGGAGCCCAAGCTGCGCATCCTGATGGGCATGTACGTCAGCGCCGCCCAGTACAGCGAGCAGTACTACCGCCGGGCGCTGCAGGTGCGCTCACTGATCCGCGGCGACTTTGATGCAGCCTTTGCGGTCAAAGGCGCTTATAAATTGGACGCGCTGCTGACTGCCACCACGCCGACCACCGCTTTCGGGATGGCCTCGATGTATGGCGATTCGGTGCTGATGCAGTTCGCCGACCAGCTGACCGTGACTGCCAACCACGCCGGCGTGCCGGCCCTCTCGCTGCCCGGCGGGTTGAGCGCTGAGCGCCTGCCGATCGGCATCCAGCTCATCGGCCCGGATTTCAGCGAAGCGGCCTTGCTGCGTATCGCGCAGTCTTACGAAACCGCCACGGCCGGCGCGGCCTGGCGCGCCGAACGACCAGCGGTGCTGGCCGGCGCGTAGCCACCGAATTTTTGTTCTATAATTGCGGCGATGTCTGACCGCATCGTCGTAGACAAAGCCCAGGCCCGGCGCTTTCTGCTGGGCCACCAACACCTGCTGCCGCCGCGCAAGCTCAGCGGCAAGCAAGGTGTCCTTGATTTTATCCGCAGGCTCAACTGCATCCAATACGACCCCATCAACGTAGTTGGCCAGAACCCGCACCTGGTGCTGCAGTCGCGCGTACGCGGCTACAAGCCTGCTATGCTGGATGCGCTGCTCTACGTAGACCGGGCGCTGGTGGACGGTTTTGACAAGCAGATGGCGATTTACCCGGCTGAAGATTGGCCGGATTTTGCCTATCACCGCAGCCATATGGCCAAAACCTATATGGAGGCCACCAGTACCGCTCCAGCGGTCAAGCTGGTTGAGGCGATCCGCCAGGCCATAGAGCAGCGCGGCCCGCTGTCTTCACTGGAATTTGAAGACAAAACCAAGATGGATTGGTGGTTGACTGGCTCTGCCCGGGCGGCCCGCATCGCCATGGACATCTTGTTTTACAGTGGGGCCACGCTGGTCCACCATCGGGTCGGCACCCGGCGCTACTTTGACCTCAGTCATCGACTGTTGCCTGCAGCCTATAGCCAGCTGCGCCAACATGCTTCACATGAGGACTACCTGGAATGGCACGTCTTGCGGCGGGCGGGTGGCATTGGCCTCTTGCACGATAAGACCACCGCGGAATATGGCGGGCTGGTGGGTTGGGCGGCTGGCAAGGTCAAGGCGGCCGTGACGCGCCTGTTGCACAAAGGACACTTGTTGCCGGTTGAGGTCCAGGGTGTCTCACGCCGGGTGTTCTATATTCGCCCAGCAGACCTGCCGGCGCTGGAGGAGGCGGCCAAGCCGCCCAGGGGGAAGCCAGGCGCGGCCCTAATCGCACCTTTGGATAACCTGATGTGGAACCGCGATCTGATACGCGCTCTGTTCGACTTCGATTACATCTGGGAAGTCTACGTCCCCGAGCCCAAGCGTAAGTATGGCTACTACGTGTTGCCGGTCTTGTATGGGGATCGGTTGGTTGCGCGCATGGACCCCGAGTTCCAACGCGGCAGCAAAGCCTTCGGCGTCAAGAACTGGTGGTGGCAGGAGGGCGTGGACCAGAAAGACGAAGCCATGCTCCCCGCCATTACAGAGTGCCTGGCCGCCTTTGGCAAGTATTTGGGCGCCAACCAGATCCGCTTGGGAGATGGCGCCCGGGTGGACGCGGGGCTGAAGCGAGCCATCACGGCAGCCAACAAAGGTTAGCTGGAAGAAATGTCATACGCGCTGGATGAAATTCTTGCCGAGCTAAAGCAGCATGGCAGCGAGGTGAACCGGGCCGGCATGGCCCGCTTCGGCATCGCTACCGAGCGCGCCTTCGGCGTTAAGCATCCGCTGCTCAAGCAGATCGCCCGCCGTCACCGCAAAGACCATGCCCTGGCCTTGGAACTGTGGGACAGCGGCTATCACGAAGCGCGCCTGCTTGCCACGCTGGTCGCCGACCCGGCGCAGGTCAGCCAAGCGCAGTTGGAAGCCTGGTTGGCCGATATTAATTCTTGGGATCTCTGCGATGGCTTCACCGGCAATCTGGCCGACAAGACGCCTTTCGCCTACGACAAGGCGATCGAGTGGGCGCGGCGCGCGGCGGAGTTTGAACGCCGCGCCGGCTTCGCCTTAATGGCCTGGCTGGCCGTGCATGACAAACAAGCGCTCGATGAGAAGTTTGCGCCGTTCTTTGATCTGATCCAGCAGCAAGCCACGGATGAGCGCAATTACGTCAAGAAAGCCGTCAACTGGGCGCTGCGCCAGTTGGGCAAACGCAACCGCGTCCTGAATGCGCAGGCCATTGCGGTTGCCCAGCGCATTGCACAGCAAGACAGTAAATCGGCGCGCTGGATCGCTGCCGATGCCCTGCGCGAGCTGCAGAGCGAGGCGGTGGCGGTACGTCTGGCGGCGAAAGTTGCCAAGGAGGCATAACCATGGCGAAAAATTGGCGAAAGGTGCTTCTCAGCAAACCAGCGGCCGAGGCCAGCTACCCCTTCGGCCCCGGCGCGCTGGTCTTCAAGGTGGGCGGGCGCATGTTCGCCCTGCTGGGTGAAGGGGAGCAGATCGAGAACCTCAACCTCAAATGCGACCCGCAGGACGCGCTCGCTCTCCGAGCAGCACACCCCGCGATCACGCCCGGCTATCACATGAACAAGCAGCACTGGAACACTTTGCTGCTGGATGGCAGCTTGCCGGATGACCTGGTGTTGGAGTTGATCGACCATTCTTACGACTTGGTCACGGCCAAACTTCCCAAGGCCAAGCGCAAAGAACTCGGTCTCGACCTTTAGCTAGACTGCCGCCGGTGGTAGGTAGATGGTGAATTCGGTTTCCGGCTGGACCAGCAAGCTGTAAGGCTGCTGTTGCTCCTCAATATCCACAATGCCCATGCGTTCAAGCACATCAAAGCGCGCCGCCAGCAGCCGCGCCGGCTGCATGTGCAGCCGGTCGTGCCAGATCGAATAACTGCCCAGACGTCCGTCCCGGCGGTAATAGTAGCCAGTTAGCGGATGGGTCAGGGTTACCAGCGCGCTCTCCTCGTCGGGAAATCCGGGGTGGCGTTGCTGCAGGCCCGCCTCCTGACGCAGTTGCAGTTCGGCCGACCCCCACTTTGAGCGCGTCTCCATTCTGTATTGCGTGTAGTAGCCATCTTCCAGGGTGCAGTCAAAGCGCATGCGACCGTAGTGCCAGGGCAGCTTCCACAAATAGCGCGGCACCACTACCGTCGGCGAATCCAACAGGCTGCCGATGAACCATACGCAAGGCTCACCGGTTTGGCGGTCAGTCACATAGACGCGGTAGTTGGTTTGGTTGAAACGAAATTGGGGTGAGGGGTAGGCGGCCAGACGAAAGTCCAGTTCACAGAACGGCACGATCGAAAGCAGGGCGCGTGGCTGGCCGCCGGCTTGGATGGTCAGCAGTTCAAAGCGCTCATCCACCCAGGGCCGCAGGCGCGCCGGGTCCATTGCGTAGGTGCAGATGGCGAAGTGGCGCAGCGTGCTGACCACGTCGATCCCGCTGGGTCGCGGGCGCGGACGCTCGTACTCGGCGAAGCGCAGCACTTGCGGAGCGGTCATTTCAGCTCAGCGGGTTCAGGCTGCCGTCTGGCCCCAACTGCTGTACGCGTTGTTCGGCCTGCGCCAGCAGTTGGGCGCAGTGGGCGGCCAGCTGCTGGCCGCGGGCGTACAGGTTGACTGAGGCGTCCAGGTTGCCCAGCTCGCCTTCCAGCTGGCGCACCACGGCCTCCAACTCTTGCAGGGCTTGTTCGTAGCTCAGGGTCTCGATTGGCGTTTCGCTCATCGCTTCCTTTAGGGTTTCGGGTTCACTGTCAGGCCAAGGCGGCCGTCGCGCAGGCGCGCCTCCAGCGCTTCCCCGGGCTGCGCTTGGCTGGCGCTGGAGAGCACCGCGCCGTCCGGCCGGGCCAGGATGGCGTAGCCGCGCTGCAAGACCGCCTCAGGGTTCAGCGCCGTCAGGTGAGCTTCGGCGCTATTCAGGCTGGTGCGCAATTGCTGCAGGCGGCCGCCCAGCGCCCGGCTGGCCCGCAGGGCCAACTCGTCCAGGCGTTGCTGTTGGCGCGCAATTTGGGTTGCTGGTGAATAGCGCTCCAGTTGCTGGCGTACAGCTTCCAGCTGTACGGTCAGGTCCGCCTGGCTGGGTGTGGCCAGTTCGGCGGCGGCCGTTGGAGTCGGGGCGCGCAGGTCGGCGGCAAAATCGGCCAGGGTGAAGTCGGTCTCATGGCCCACGCCGCTGACCACCGGCGCGGCCGAGGCGGTCACGGCGCGCACCAGACGTTCGCTGTTGAAGGCGGCCAGGTCTTGCGGTGAGCCGCCGCCGCGCGCCAGCAAGATCACATCCGGCTGGACGAATTGGTTGAGCGCTGCCAGGGCGCGCAAGATCTCCACCGCGGCTTCTTCGCCCTGCACAGCCGCAGGGGCCAGCACCACCTCAGCCAGCGGAAAGCGCCGCGCCAAAGTTTGCAGCATGTCGTGCAGGGCAGCCCCGCTGGGCGAGGTGACGATGCCGATGCGCTGCGGCCAGGCGGGCAGGGCGCGTTTGCGCGCCGGATCAAATAAGCCTTCGGCTTCCAGCTTGGCCTTCAGTTGCATAAATCGCTGGTAGAGCGCGCCTTCACCGTCGGTGCGGATCTCATCTACATACAGCTGGTAGCGGCCGCCGGCTTCATATACGCTCAGACCGCCGTGCACTTCCAGCTGATCACCGTCCTTGGGGATATGTGCTTGTAGCTCGGCGGTGCTGCGCCACATCACGCAGGGCAGCTGGGCATTGTGGTCCTTGAGCGTGAAGTACCAGTGACCGGACTTGGGCCTTGAAAAATTGGAGATCTCGCCGCGGATCCATACATCCTGAAGCATGCCCTCCGATTCAACCAGGGCGCGCAGCAACCGGGAGATGTCGGTGACGGTTAAGCTGGGGCGCGCCCCTTTAAACATGGACAACTGTTCCATGATCCGAGGATACTACAGATCGCACGGGGGCGGTCTGCTACAATGGGAGTGGAGCCCCATGAAGCGTCTCTTTTCCCCCTGGCGCAAGCCGTACATCGAACGCGAAAAGACCCAAGAGCAAGCTTGTGTCTTTTGCCTGGCCCTGCAACAGATGGACGGGCCGGATAATCTGATCGTTCACCGTGGCCAGCACGCCTTTGTGATGCTCAATCGCTTTCCCTACACCAGCGGCCATCTGATGACGCTGCCCAACGCGCATGTGGCTGACCTGGAAGAGCTCACCCCGGCGGCCCGGGCTGAGCTGTTTGAACTGGCCAATACGGCGATTGGCGTGCTGCGCAGCGTGTATGCTCCCGGCGGATTTAACCTGGGTGCCAACCTGGGCGCTGCGGCCGGCGCCGGCATTGCTGAGCACTTGCACCTGCATGTGCTGCCGCGCTGGAACGGCGACACCAACTTCATTTCCACTTTGGGGCAGACCCGAGTGCTGCCTGAAGAGCTGGAAGATACCTGGCGGCGAGTCAGCGCTGCCTGGCCGCAGGCCTAGCCACGCTTTATAATTCAGGGGTTCTTCCCGAACACTCTCTTTCCTCAAAGGAAGGTCCATGTCCAATTCCAACTCGCAGAACCAACCGGTCATCCTCAGCGCGGTGCGCACGCCGATCGGCAAATTTCTCAGCAGCCTCAGCAGCCTCAGCGCCCCGCAGCTAGGCGCCGCGGCGGTACGCGCGGCGGTGCAGCGCGCTGGCCTGACCGGCGAGGCGCCCTTTGATGAGATCATCATGGGCAATGTCGTCTCCGCGGGGCTGGGTCAAGCCCCAGCCCGCCAAGCCGGTATTTTTGGCGGCGTGCAGGCCGCCAGCGGCGCCACCACCATCAACAAGGTGTGTGGTTCCGGGCTGAAAGCGGCCATGCTGGCCAGCCAGGCCATCAAGGCCGGCGACGGGGAGCTGTTCATCGCTGGCGGCATGGAGAGCATGAGCCAGGCGCCCTTCCTGGTGGACGGTCGCGGCGGCGGGCTGCGCTACGGCAACGCCCAACTGACCGATGCGCTACAGTATGACGGCTTGTGGGATCCCTTTGAGAACTGGATCATGGGTGAGGCGGCTGAGTTCATTGCTGAAGAATATGAAGTCACACGCCAGGCCATGGACGAATACGCCCTCAAGAGCCACGAAAAAGCCATCGCGGCCATCGACGGCGGCAAATTCGAGCACGAAATTGCCCCGGTGGAAATTACGGACAAGAAGGGCAAAGTCACCCTGGTCGACACTGACGAGAGCCCGCGGCGCGATACCTCGCTGGAGGTGCTGGCCAAGCTGCCACCGGCTTTCAAGGCGGATGGGCGCGTGACCGCCGGCAATGCGCCCGGTCTCAACGACGGCGCATCCGCCGCCGTGCTGGCCAGCCGCGCCAAGGCCGAACAACTCGGCCTCAAGCCACTGGCCCGCGTGGTGGGCTATGCCCAGGCGGCGGTGGACCCCAAGTACATCTTTATCGCCCCCGCCCGCGCCATCCCGGTGCTGTTGGACAAAGTGGGCTGGACGCTGAAAGACGTCGACCTGATCGAGCTCAACGAAGCTTATGCCGCCCAGGTGCTGGCCGACGGCTATGCCTTGACCGACCAGGGTTGGGACTGGGACAAGGTCAATGTGCACGGCGGCGCCATCGCCTTGGGTCACCCGTTGGGCGCCAGCGGCACCCGCGTGCTGGCTACGCTGATCTACGCGCTGAAAGACCGCGGCCTCAAGCGTGGCATCGCCTCGTTGTGCCTGGGCGGGGCTGAGGCGGTGGCCATGGCGATCGAGATCGAGGACTGATATGGACGCGAATGAGCGCAACCAGTTGATCGAAGCCTATCGCACGGCTTTTGATGAATTTGAAGAAGCCTTGGCTGGCATCCCCCGGGAAGCCTGGCAATTTCGGCCGGCGCCGGGTGAGTGGAGCGTGCATGAGGTGATCATCCACCTGGCAGACAGTGAGACCAACAGCTACTTGCGGGCGCGCCGTTTGGCCGTGGACCCGCAACTGCCGCTGATGGCTTACGACCAAGACGCCTGGGCCGCCAAGCTGGACTATCACAGCCAGGATACCGACACGGCACTGGCACTCACGCGTTTGGCGCGCCTGGCGACTTATGACTTCATCAAAGACCTGCCTGATCAGGTCTGGGCGCATGTCGGCGTTCACCCGGAATACAAAGATCCCTACACCTTTGAGCGCTGGCTGAGCATTTATGCCAACCACCCGCGCCAGCATACCGAGCAGATCTTGAACAATTACACCGCCTGGCGGGCGGCGCAGGAGTAGCGCATGGCAATCGAGCATATTTTCGTTGTAGGCGCCGGCACGATGGGCAACGGCATTGCCCAGACCGCGGCCGTCTCCGGTTATCGGGTGACCATGATGGACGTGGCCGCTGAGCAGGTGCAGCGTGGCAAGACCGCCATCGAAAAGTCCGCCGCCAAGCTGGCCGACAAAGGCAAGCTCAGCGCCGAGCAGCAGGCAGCCGCCAGCACCATCGCCATCACCACCGAACTGGCCGGCGTGGCGGAGGCTGACCTGGTCATCGAAGCAGCCACGGAAAACCCGGAGCTCAAGTTCAAGCTCTTTCAGGACCTGGACGCCATCGCCCGCCCGGGCGTCATCCTGGCTTCCAACACTTCCTCGATCAGTATCACCAAGCTGGCCGCCGCCACCGGGCGCCCCGGCGAGGTGATCGGCATGCACTTCTTCAACCCGGTGCCGCTGATGAGCCTGCTGGAAGTGGTGCGCGGCTCAGCCACCGCGGAACTGACCGTATCCGCCATCCTGCAAGCCGGCGCCCAAATGGGCAAGACGGCCGTGGTGGTCAAAGATTCGCCGGGCTTTATCTCCAACCGTATTCTTTGCCCAATGATCAACGAAGCCATCCTGGCGTTTGAGGAAGGCGTCGCCGACGCTGAAGGCATCGATACGATCATGCGCTTGGGCATGGCCCACCCCATGGGACCACTAACCCTGGCGGACCTGATCGGGCTTGACGTCGTGCTCTTCATTATGGAAGTGCTGCACCGCGACTTTGCCGACGACAAATACAAGCCCGCTGAGCTGCTGCGCCAGATGGTGGCTGCCGGCGAACTGGGCCGCAAAAGCGGCAAGGGCTTTTACAGCTACTGATTGCAAGGCATCAAAAAAGGCCGGTCTAGCAGACCGGCCTTTTTTTTGCGATTTAGGTGATGAAGCTGGGGTAGATCTTGGCCGCGATCGCGATCAAGATGGCGGCGATGAGGGCCAGCAAGCCCAGGTCGAAGGCCAGGCCAAACTGGCTCTGGGCGCCGACCAGGATCAACGAACGCAGCGCATCCACCATGTAGGTCAGCGGGTTGTATAGCGAGATGTTTTGCAGCCACCCCGGCATCATCTCGATGGGGTAGATGGCGTTGCTGGCGAAGAACAGCGGCATGGTCAGCACCTGGCCCACACCCATGAAGCGTTCACGCTCTTTCATCCAAATGGCGATGATCAGCGAGAGCGTGGCAAAAACAATCGCTCCCAGGATCACCGTGACAAAGACACCCAGCAGGCTGAGCAGGTTCCAGTTGGCGTGAATGCCCAGGAGGTAAATGGTCAGCATCACAATCGCGGCTTGTGAGCAGCCGCGTATGCTGGCGCCTAGTCCTTTGCCCAAGACCAGGGCGGCGCGTGGCGCCGGGCTGGCCAGGAACTTGTGGATGATGCCCAGATCACGCTCCCAGATCAGCGCCAGACCGTAGAAGATGGCCACGAAGAGCACGCTCTGCGCCAGAATGCCCGGCGCCATGAATTCGATGTAGCTGTACTCGCCGGTCGGGATGCCGCGGGCGCCCGCCAGCACCTGGCCGAAGATCAGCAGCCACAGCAGGGGCTGGATGGCGCGAGTGAGCAGGTTGAACGGGTCATGGCGGATCTTGCGCAGCTCCATCTCGAAGATGTTGAAGGTCTTGCTCCAAAAATAGGCGAAGCTGGCCAGAGGCCCGCGAGAGGTGATGGCTGGGGGGTTAGCGGATTCTGCGAACGTCATCTCGGGTCCTCGATACATTGATGTAAGAGCCGCTGGCCTCGATGGCCCCGCCGGCATAATGGCTGAACACGTCGTCCAGACTGACCCCGTTGCGGTTGAGGCCGGCCTTCAGCTCGCTGGGTCCGCCAATGGCGGCCACCTGGCCGTGGTGCAGGATGGCGATGCGTTGGCACAGTTCGTCGGCTTCATCCATATAGTGCGTGGTGAGCAGGATGGTGGTGCTGAACTCCTGGCGCAGCCGCTGGATGTGCTCCCAGACCGAGGCGCGTGCGATCGGGTCCAGGCCCACGGTGGGCTCGTCCAGGAAAAGCACTCGCGGCGCATGCAGCACAGACTGGGCAATTTCCAGCCGGCGGATCATGCCGCCGGAATAGGTCTTGACCAGCTTGCCCGCCGCGTCTTGCAGGCCCATGATCCCCAGCAAGTGGTGGATGCGCTCGTCGCGCTGGGCGCGCGGCAGGTCGTAGAGCTTGGCGAAGATCAGCAGGTTCTCATAGCCGGTCAGCGTGCCGTCGGCGGAGAGCAGCTGGGGCACATAAGCGATCACCTGGCGCACCTGGTTGGCCTGCCGGGCGATGTCATAACCGGCGACTGTGGCGCTGCCGCGAGTGGGCGGCAGCAGGGTGGTCAGCATGCGCAGCATGGTGGTTTTGCCGGCGCCGTTGGGACCCAGCAAACCAAAGATCTCGCCCTCTGTCACGCTGAGGTCTACCTGGTCCACGGCGGTGAACTTGCCAAACTCACGCGTGAGACCCCGGGTTTCGATGATGTTCAAGGTTTCTTCCTGTCCTGCTGCTCTGGGCCTGTAAAGGCCTCCCGCAGCATCTGCAATGATTCCAGCAGTTGTTGCTGCTGTTGCGGTGAGAGGTTGACCAGCTTAGCAGAGATAAAGCGCCGGGTGTGCGTGTTGGCTTTCTCAATGCGCTCTTTGCCTTCCGGCAGGATGCTGAGCCGCACCCGGCGGCGGTCGCTGCTGTCTGTTTCCCGCGCCACCAGCCCGCGGCGCACCAAGTCGTCCACCTGTTTGGAGGTGGAGGGCGCCTCCAGGCCGATGTGCTCGGCGACCTCATTAAGGGAGCAGCCTGGATTGCGGTTGATGTAGGCCAGGGCGCGGAACTCCGGCAGGGTCAGGTTGGGGTCACGCTGCGAACGAAACTCCTTGCGCAGCATGCGCATGACCCAGGGAATGACTTCCAAGACACTGTCGACTGCCGATTGGGTTTCTGCCATAGACCTAATTAGTTTCTTTTTGAAACTATTCGAATGGGAATATACCTTGACGGCCGCCTTTTGTCAAATTGCTGCGTATTCGGAATCGATAGGGAAGTTCCCTTGTGAGCGTTCCAACGCGATCCAATAAGGGAAAAGCTGGCCGTTCATCTCGCCATTTTTCACCAAAGGATCCGCAGCCATGACCTCCTCGGCTTGCCGTGCCGAAGCGGCTTGAAAGATGACGATGATCATCATCTGCCCGTCATCGTTGCGTGTGCGACCCACCTGGACGTGCATCCCCTGGGTCATTAGGTGGCGGTGATAGGCGTAATGCTCGCGCACATGGATCTGCTCGGCATAGGTCGGGTTGGTTAGCATCTCCACCCGGTTGGGGCGCAGGATGTACAACCAGTCTTGCAATTCTGCCATGTCTGTCTCCTCTTCTATCGCCATCCATTTCTTTGCAGGTACAATCGTATGGAAAGCGAGGTAAAGATGGGTATTTTAGGTCAAATCGGCCAATTCACGTTTTGGATCTTCCTGTTCCTCTTTCTGTTCTTTAGCGCAGTCTTCACGGTGCAGCAGCAGACGGCGGTTATCGTGCAGCGTTTTGGCAAGTTCGCCCGCATTTACCGAGCCGGCCTGAACTTCAAGATCCCCTTCATCGAGACGATCGCCGGGCGCGTCAACCTGCGCTTGCAGCAACTGGATGTTGAGATCGAGACCAAGACCCGCGACAACGTCTTTGTGCGCATGGTGGTCTCGGTGCAGTACTTGATCCGCGAGGACAAGGTGTACGACGCTTTCTACAGGCTGCAAGAGCCGCTGACCCAGATCCGTTCCTTCGTCTTCGATGTGGTGCGTGCCAACGTGCCCAAGATGCTGTTGGATGAAGTCTTTGAGAACAAGGAAGATATCGCCACAGCCGTGCGCAATGAACTCTCTGACGCCATGGACGACTTTGGCTATGACATCCGCCAAACCCTGATCACGGACATCGACCCGGATGATAAGGTCAAGCAGGCCATGAATGAGATCAACACTCAGCAGCGCCTGCGCCTGGCTGCTACGGAAAAGGCCCAGGCCGAGTACATCATGACTGTGCGGGCGGCCGAGGGTGAAGCGGAAAGCAAGCGCCTGCAGGGTGTGGGTATCGCCAACCAGCGCAAAGAAATTGCGCAGGGCTTGAGCACGGCAGTCGCCGACTTCCAGAAAGAGATCAAGGAAGTCGCCCCGCAAACTGTGATGGACTTGCTGATGGTCACCCAGCACTTTGACATGCTGAAGGACATTGGCGCCCACGCCGGCAGTAAAGTGGTGCTGATCCCCTATTCCCCCAACGCGGTCTCCGACCTGACCGACCAGATGCGCAATGCGATCTTCGTCGGCGAAGAAATGACCCGCGGGGATAAGTAATCTCGCTTTGCGATTCTTCAAGAGGCGGGCCAACTGGCCCGCCTCTGTTTTTAACCCAGTACAATCAAAGGCATGGACGACCCCGCTCTCTTGGCTGAGCAGTTGGCTTACTACCAGGCCCGAGCACAGGAATACGACGAATCCGTCCAGCAGACCGGGCGCTTTTCCGGGCCGGGATTGCCTGCGGTGGACACCGAGTGGAACCACATCGTGCAGGCTGTGCTGGGGCTGGGGCCGCAGGGCACGGCCCTGGAACTGGCCTGCGGGACCGGTCTGTGGACCCAGCACCTGGCCCAGATTGCCGGGCAGCTGACCGCCCTGGATGGGGCGGTGGAGATGCTGGCGACCAACCGCCGCAAGTTGGGCAACCCCGCCATCGAGTATGTCCAGGCGGATCTGTTCGATTGGCAGCCCCAAGCCCAATACGATCTGGTTTTTGCGGCCTTTTGGCTCTCGCATGTGCCTGCAGACCTGCTGGCCGGCCACCTGCAGCAGATCCGCCGGGCTGTAGCGCCCGGCGGACGACTGTTCCTGGTGGACGAGCCCGCCGGCGGCCAACAGCTCTCAGGCTCCACTGCCGGCCAAGTGCAGGAGCGCCAGCTGCATGACGGCAGCCGCTTCCGGATCGTTAAGGTGTACTACGACCCCGACCAACTTGCCGAGCAGCTGTGCAGTTTGGGCTTTGGGCAAGCGGATGTTTGGCAGGGCGACTATTTCTTTTGTCTGCAGGCGCGCCCCCAAGAGTGAGGCCATCATGACTCATCCCTCCTTTTCTGACCCCGTGGTCTGGCAGCCGAGCGAGGACTATATTGACCATGCGCGGCTGACCGAATTCATGCGTCTTCACGGCATTGCCGATTACGCCGAGTTGATGCAGCGCTCCACCCAGGACGTGGCCTGGTTCACCGAAGCCGTGCTCCAGTTCCTGGATATCCGGTTCTACGAACCTTATTCCCAAGTGATCGACCTCTCCAAAGGCATCGCCTGGCCGCAGTGGTGCGTAGGCGGGCAGATGAACATCGTGCACAACTGCCTGGACAAGTACATCGGCACGCCCACAGAGGCGCAACCGGCGCTGGTGTGGGAGGGCGAAGATGGTGCCACCCGCGCCTTGAGCTATGCCGAACTGCACGCCCAGGTGAACCAGGCGGCCAACGCTCTGCGCAGCCTGGGGCTGCACAAGGGCGATGCCATCGGCATCTTTATGCCGATGGCGCCAGAGATCGCGGTGGCCCTGCTGGCCATCGCCAAGATCGGCGGCATCATCCTGCCGTTGTTCTCCGGCTACGGCATGGAAGCTGTGGCCAGCCGCCTGGCCGACGGCGGCGCCAAGGCCCTGTTCACCGCCGACGGCTTCCCGCGCCGCGGCCGGCGAGTGAACATGAAAGCGATCGCTGACCTGGCCGCCGCCCAGCTGCCGCAACTCAAGCACATCATCGTGCTCAACCACGCCGGGCTGGACGTGCCCTTCACCCAGGGCCGTGACCATTGGTGGCACGACCTGGTGGACACCCAGTCTGCGCAGGCTGAAACCGAGCGCACCGCGGCGGAAGACCCGCTGATGATCATTTACACCTCCGGCACCACCGGCCGGCCCAAGGGCGCGCTGCACACCCACTGCGGGTTCCCCGTGAAAGCCGCCCAGGATATGGCCTTTGGCACCGACGTGCACCCGGACCACTTGATCTATTGGATGACCGACATGGGCTGGATGATGGGCCCCTGGCTGGTGTTCGGCGCCCTGCTGCTGGGCGCCAGCTTCTTCCTGTACGACGGAGCCCATGACCATCCTTCTCATGACCGGCTGTGGGCCTTGGTGGCGCGCCACCGCATCACTACGCTGGGCGTTTCGCCGACGTTGATCCGGGCTCTGATCCCGTTCGGGGCCAGGCAATTGAACGGGCATGACCTCTCCAGCCTGCGCTACTTCGCCTCCACCGGTGAACCGTGGAACCCGGACCCTTGGCGCTGGCTGTTCGAAGTGGTGGGCGAATCGAAGCGGCCGATCATCAATTATTCGGGCGGCACCGAGATCTCCGGTGGGATTGTGATGGGCAACCCGATCCTGCCGCTGAAGGCGACCGGCTTTGCGGCGGCCTGCCCGGGGATTGCCGCCGATGTGTACGACGAGAACGGCCAGCCGGTCACCGGTCAGGTCGGTGAGCTGGTGATCACTGCACCGTGGATCGGCATGACCCGCGGCTTTTGGCAAGACCCGCAGCGCTACGAAGAGACCTACTGGTCGCGCTGGCCGGATGTGTGGGTGCACGGCGACTGGGCGGCCCGCGACGCGGATGGGCAATGGTACATCCTGGGCCGCTCCGACGACACGATCAAAGTGGCCGGCAAGCGCCTGGGCCCGGCTGAGGTCGAGTCGGTGCTGGTGGCCCACCCGGAGGTGGTGGAAGCCGCGGCGATCGGCGTGCCGGATGAGTTGAAAGGCAGCAGCGTGGTGTGCTTTTGCGTGCTGGCTGCCGGCGTGGCGGCGGATGATGCGCTGCGGCGGGAACTGCGCGCCAGCCTGGTGGCTGCGCTGGGCAAACCGTTGGCGCCGCGGGCGATCCTATTCGTGAGCGACCTGCCCAAGACGCGCAACGCCAAGGTAATGCGCCGCATGGTGCGGGCGGCCTATCTGAGTGAAGACCCCGGCGACACCTCCTCCCTGGTGAACCCGCAGGCGATGGACGAGATTCGCCGGGCACGTTAGCCTGGCAGCCCCAAAAAGATATATTAATCCCCGCGGGGGCGGGGGTTTTAATGCAACTTGACAATTAATACAACTTTTCATGGCCAGTCCAGGCGCCTAAGATACAACGTTTGGACGGCAGGCGCGCACCGCTCCTTCAGATGTCAAGCGGTTGGCGGCCCTGGACCCCCCAGGCCACGGGTATGATTGCCAGCAATATTTTTCCTGCGGAGATTTCTATGGCTTTGTCTCGAGAATCCCTTACCCAACAGTTCAGCGGCGAGGTCGCCCTGCCGGAAGACAGTACGTATGCCGAGCTGACCTTTGCTTTTGGCGCGCCCAGCGCCCCGGCGGCGGTGCTGCTGCCCAAGGACACGGCGGAAGTGGCGGCGGCGTTGGCGCTGGTGCGCCAACTGGGCCTGCCGCTGGCGGTGCGCAGCGGCGGCCACAGCAATGCCGGGTTAAGCACCAACGTGGGCGGCCTGGTGATCAACTTGAGCCGCATGAACACGGTGGAGTTGATCGACACCGAGCAGGGCCTGGTGCGGGTGGGCGCCGGGGCGACCTGGGGCCAGGTGGCGGAGACCCTGCGCCCGCATCAGCTGGCGATCTCCTCCGGCGACACGCGCAGTGTGGGCGTAGGCGGTCTGACCTTGGGCGGCGGGATCGGCTGGATGGTGCGCAAGTACGGCCTGGCGCTGGACCAACTGCAGGCCGTGGAGCTGGTGACGGCGGATGGCCGCGTTTTGCGGGCCAGCCGCGCCGAGCACAGCGAACTGTTCTGGGCTTTGCGCGGGGCGGGTGGCAACTTTGGCGTAGTGACTTCCTTTGAGTTTGAGGCGCACCGCGTAGAAAAGGTGACCTATGCCACGATCATGTATCCAGTGGATGGCTTGGCGGGGCTGCTGAGCGCCTGGCGCCAGGCAGTGCGCGCCAGCCGCGAGGAGCTGAGCAGCTCATTTTCGCTGCTGCCGCCTTTTGGCGAGGGCGATGTACCCAAGGCGATGGTGCTGGCCTGCTACGCTGGCGGCGGGACCGAGGCTGAGGCGCAGTTGGCGCCCCTGCGCCAACTGGGAACGCCGATGTTTGAGGACATCAAAGAGATCGACTACGCGGATGTGCTGGAAGAAGGCCAGCCTCCCGAAGGCATGCAGATCGTGGTCAAGAACATCTTCTACCCGGCCTTGACCGACGAAGTCATCGCGGCCATCACGGCGACGCAAAGCCAGCCGGGCATGCGTATCTTCCAGTTGCGCCATCTGGGCGGCGCTTACGGCCGGGTGCCGGCCGAGGAAAGCGCTTTTGCCTTCCGCGACAGTGAAATTATGATGTTCGGGGCGCACTTCTTTCCCGGGGATGCCACGCCTGCGGATATCGAGGCCGGTTTGCAACCCTGGCGAGAGGTCTCGGCGCTGGGGCGCGGCAGCTACATCAACTTCCTGAGCACGGCGACGGCAGAGGATGTGGCCCTGATCTACCCGCACGAAACGCGGCAGCGGCTGGCGCAGCTGAAGCGCAGCTACGACCCGGACAACTTGTTCCGGGGCAATTACAACATTATTCCGAGCTAGAAAGAAGGAACCTATGGCCGCGATCTTTTATGCGCTGTCCGCAGCGCTTTCTTGGGGTGTGGGCGATTTTGCCAGCGGCCTGGCCGCCCGGCGGGTAGGCCCGGCTTACACGCTGCTGCTGTCGTTCTATGCTGGCATCGCTACGTTGGTGGTGCTGGGCCTGGCGACCGGGGAGCCGCTGCCGTCCAGCCGCGACCTGTGGATCTCGGTGGCGGCCGGCGCAGTGGGCGTGGTGAGCTTCTTCGCTTTGCTGCACGGCTTCACCACCGGGCGGATCAGCGTGGTCTCGGCAGTGTCCTCGATGCTGGCCGCCGGCGTGCCGGTGCTGTTCACGATGTTCACCGACAGCCTGCCCAGCTCGCTGCAATTCTTCGGCTTTGGCTTGGCTCTGTTCAGCATTTGGCTTTTGTCCCGGCGGCATGAGAGCCACACCGGCCCCAGTGGTTTTGGCGTGGCCGTGCTGGCCGGTTTGGGTTTTGGGCTATTCTTCATTCTGGTGGGGCAATACGCACAGGGCTCGATCTTTTGGCCGCTGGTCAGCGGGCGGGTGGTGGGCATTGGCCTGCTGATCGCCTATTTCGTTCTCAGCCGCAAGCCGCTGTCGCCGCCAGCCCCGCCGCTGGGGATGCTGGCGGCGGTCGGCGTGCTGGACGCGCTGGGCAACCTGTTCTTCGTCAGCTCGGTACAGTCCGGGCGGCTGGATATTGCCTCGGTGCTGGTGTCGCTGTACCCGGCGGTGACGGTGCTGCTGGCGCGTTTCGTGATCCAGGAGCACCTCAGCCGGCTGCAGGTGCTGGGCATTCTGCTGGCGATGACGGCGACGGTGCTGGTGAGCATGTAGTGCTGGCGGCGCCTTAGCGATCAGGGCGGGTCTTGGACCCGCCCCTACAGTGCGCTAATCAGGGCGACACACAGTTACCACTGCACCGGCTGGATGCCGTAGTTTTGCAGATATTCGTTGGTTTTGGAGAAAGGCTTGCTGCCGAAGAAGCCGTTGTGCGCCGAAAGCGGCGAGGGGTGGGCTGACTCGATGACCAAGTGCTTCATGCGGTCGATAAAGGCGCCCTTGCGGCGGGCGTAAGCGCCCCACAGGATGAAGACCAGGTTCTGGCGCTCGCGGGAGAGCACGCGCAGGACGGCGTCGGTGAAATCTTCCCAGCCTTTGCCCTGGTGCGAGCCGGCCGCGCCGCGACGCACGGTCAGGGTGGCGTTGAGCAGCAGCACGCCTTGCTGGGCCCAGCGCTCCAGGTCCCCGCTGGCGGGCGGCTGAACGCCCAAGTCATCTTTGAGTTCTTTGTAGATATTGATCAGCGAGGGCGGCAGCGCCAGACCGTCGCTTACCGAGAAGCACAGCCCGTTAGCCTGCCCAGGGCCGTGGTAGGGGTCTTGGCCGAGGATGACCACTTTGACCTGGTCGAAGGGGCAGCTGTCGAAGGCGTTGAAGATCTTGCCCCCCGGCGGGTAGATGGTGAAGCTCTTGTACTCGCTGCGCACGAATTCAGCCAGCTGCTGGAAGTAAGGCTGCTCGAATTCGGCGGCCAGCCTTGCTTTCCAGCTGGCTTCAATGCGCACGTCCACGCGGCCAGTATAACAAAAGCTTATATTTAGATATTGACTTAATTAGGTGAATGACTTATTATTGGCCCGTGAATGCTTTTGTGGCTCTTGCGGACCCGACCCGAAGACGGATTTTTGAGATCATTGCCGGGGGCGAAACCAGCGCTGGGGATATTGTGCGCCAGTTTGCTTTTAGAGCGCCGACCATCTCCCAGCACCTCAAGGTGCTCAAACAGGCCGGCCTGGTGCAGGTACGCTCCGAGGGCCAGCGGCGCATGTATACCGTCGATACAGAGGGATTGGATCGCATGCAGGTGTGGCTGGACCGCATGCGTACGCAATGGAACGGCCATCTGGACGCGCTGGAACGTGTGTTGGAAGACGAACAAAATCCCACTCTCAAAGGAAAGTAAATGTCCAATTCTCTGCCTGAACCCGTTGTGATCGAACGTACTCTGAACGCACCCACGAGTGTGGTGTGGAAAGCATTGACCGATATTGAAGTTCTACAGAAATGGCTGTCCTTCTTCCCGGCTTTTAAAGCAGAGGTCGGCTTTGAAACTCGCTTTGAACTGGGGCCAGAGGGACGGGAGTACATGCACATTTGCCAGGTCACTGAAGTGGAACATGAACGGAAGCTGACTTATAGCTGGCGCTATGAAGGCTACTCCGGCGATGCTTATGTGACCTTCGCGCTTGAGCCGCAAGGCGATATGACCCTCCTGACGCTAACCTATCGTATTACCGAAGCCTTCCCATTGGACAATCCCGATTTTGCGCCGGAGAATGCGCGCCAAGGTTGGAGCTACACCGCCGATGCTCTCAAGGAGTTTGTGGAGTTGCAAAACTAAGCCTGTATGTAGCCTGGATAGAGAAAGCCACCGAATTGTCGGTGGCTTTCTTCATTTGTGAAGGTCGCCCCTTATCAGCCGGGCAGCGTTAAAATGGCTTTCCAAGGAGAGTGCATCCCGATGAATTTTGATCTGAGCGAAGAGCAAATCCTGTGGCGTGACGCCGTGCACGACTTCGTGGCCAAAGAGGTGCAGCCCAAAGCCAGAGAAGTGGACGAGCGCAGCGAATTCAACTGGGATGCGGCGCGCAAGATGGGGCCGCTGGGCCTGCTGGGCCTGAATGTACCGGAGGAATATGGCGGCAGCGGCATGGACGCGCTGAGCGCGGCGTTGGCCGTGGAGCAGCTGGGCTGGGGCTGCGGCAGCACGGCGCTGGCCATCGCCGCCCACAACGGCCTGGGCTGTGCGCCGATCGCCAACTACGGTTCCACCGAGCTCAAGCAGCGCTTTTTGCCAAAAGCCGCAACCGGCGAAGGCCGGTTAGCCGCGTTAGCGCTGACCGAGCCGGGCGCCGGGTCCGACCTTAAAGGCGGCGTGCAGACCAGGGCCGAGCTTCAGGGCGAGGAGTGGGTGATCAACGGCAGCAAAATGTGGTGCACCAACGCCTCGATCGCCGACTTCATCGTCACGCTGGTGCGCAGCGAGCCTGAAGCGCTGAGCCTAATCGTGGTGCCGACGGATGCGCCCGGCCTGTCCATCGGCCCGGCCGAGAAGAAGATGGGCCTGCACGGCTCGCCGACCCACGCGGTGAGCTACCAGGATGTGCGCGTGCCGGCCGCCAATCTGGTGGGTGAGCGCGGCAAAGGTTTGGCCTATACGCTGGCCACGCTGGACGGCGGGCGCATCGGCATCGGCGCGCTGTCGCTGGGCCTGGCCCAGGCCGCGCTGGACGAAGCGCTGAAGTACGCCCAGGAGCGCCACACCTTTGGCCAGCCGATCGCCCAGCACCAGGCCGTGCAGTGGATGCTGGCCGATGCCGAGACACAGTTGCAGGCCGCCCGCCTGCTGGTCTACCAGGCGGCCTGGACCAAGCAGCAAGGCCGGCCCTTCAGCCAGCTGGCAGCGATGGCCAAGCTGTTCGCCACCGAGGCCGCCGAGAAGATCTGCCGGGACGCCATCCAGATCCACGGCGGTTACGGCTATTCGAGTGAGTACCCGGTGGAGCGTATTTACCGCGATGCGCGGCTGATGACGATCGGCGAAGGCACCAGCGAGATCCAGCGGTTGGTGATCGCCCGCCATCTGCTGGCGGGCAGTAATTAGCCCCTGACCGCCAGCTTAGTTGGCGGAGGCCATCGCTGCCGCGAACATAATGAAGGTAGCGATGAACCAGTGGATCAGGAACGGGTAGACGAATGAGCGCGTGCGCCAGGCGATCAGCCCGAACATGAAGCCGCCAAAGATAGTGGAATAGGTTTCCAGGGCCGGTTTGCTGACGTGCGCCAGGGCGAAGGGCACGGCGTGCAGCCACAGGGCGTGCGCGCCGAAGACGCGGGCGTAGCCGAAGAGCAGCAGGCCGCGGAAGAAGAATTCCCAGCCGATCAGATCAAGAAAGGTCAGGATGGGCGTCTGCACGCCCCAATGGCGGGCGTAGTAGTGCTGCAAACTGGTGTCGGTTTGACCTAAATACCAGAGCAGCGGGGCGGCCAGGCCCACCACCAGGGCGGTCAGCGCCAGGCCGGCCTTCCAGTCGCCCAATTGGAAGCCAAATTCGCGCGGGTGTTTGCGGAAGCCGAAAATGATGACCAGCAGCGGCACGAACAGGTAGAGCCCGACGCGGTCGATTTCCTTGAGCGGCGTGAGCCGTTCATAGTAATCCACCAGCAGCAGCAGCGTAGTGAGGATGGTGATGGCCACCACCTCGCGGTCGAAATGCAGGTTCTCGAATTTGAAAAGATGGCGCATTAGTAGGAAAATCCTGCCCGGTTGCCTTCGGGCCCAAACAGTATCGTCAATTTCTCCCAATCGCGCCAGATCTCGCCGCCCCAGTTGAGCCACAGTAGCGCCAGCAGCAGAGCCGTCAGGCCCAGCCGCCAGCGCTGGGCGCGGGCCGCGGCGGCCAGTTCGGCCCGCCGGGTCCAGGTGTCACCGGCCAGGGCGGCGATGCCGGGCAGCAGGGCCATGTGGAAGCGGTCCTCGGCGATCAGGATCAGGTGCGGCAAGGTGTAGCCGGCGATCAGTAGGTAGAGCAAGACGCGCTGGCGGGAGATGTGGGCCAAGCGCCCTGCGAAGGGCAGCCCGGCGGCGGCCAGGCTGGTCAGCAGCGGGAAGGGCAAGGTGAACACGGCGAAGAACGCCGCCAGCGGCAGGCTGGGGATGTAGCCGAAGAAATTGTTGCCGTAGAAATAGGTCAGGGCGCGGCGCTCCAGGCTGAAGAAGAACCCCAGCTTGTCGGCCGCCAGGCGCAGAGCGCGGCCGGGGTCCTGGCGGATGAATTCCAGCCCGGCCTGGGTGCCCAGGTCATTACGCAGGCTGTCGTCCAGGTAGGGCACCAGTTCCAGCGAGATGCCGAACTGGAAGGTGCCGTTGCCCTGGGGGTGGAAGCCCATGTGCAGGTTGTAGCCCATCGAATTCTCGACGAAGGTCGGCTTGCCGTGCAGCAGGCTGTTGCGCAGGCTCCAGGGGACGACGAAGACCAGCACGGCCAGCAGGAAATAGAGCGCCGCCGAACGCCGCGGGGCGTAAAACCACAGCCAGAGCACTGCCAGGCCGACGAAACCGAAGATGACCGAGCGGGTCAGCGTGGCCAGGCCGAAGAGCGCCCCGGCCAGCAGGTAGTGGCGGGCGCGGTCGCGCTCCACGGCAACCAGGGTTGCCAAGAAGCCGGCGGCCACCAGCGGGATGAAGAGATTCTCGGTGGCCAGCGCCAACGGGTAGAGCAGCAGCATGGGATAGACGGCCAGCGCACCGCCGGCGAAGCGGGCGGCCTGCGGATTGCCCGGGAACAGGCGCTGGGTCAGCCAATAGGTCAGCGGGGCCAGGCTGGCGCCGAGCACGGCCTGTGCCAGCCTGGCGGCCAGCAGACGCCACTGCAGGTCGCTGATGGCGTAAATGGCGGCCAGCAGGGCCGGGTAGCCCGGGGCGCGGAACGAGGTGAGCACGCCGCGCGGGTCGTAGTCGCCGATGAAGTCGATGGCGATGAATTGGCGGATCTGGTCGATGTCTGCCTGTCCATACCAGCGAAAGCCCTGGCCGGCGGCCAGGCTGCGGGCCAGCATGTCGTATTGGAACATGTCGTCCAGCCCGATGGGCAGGTGGATGGCGAAGAGCACCGGCAGCAGGCGCAGCAGCAGCGCCAGGCCGAACAGGCGCAGGGGCAAGGGCAGGGAGCGGAGTTTATTCACGCGGCAGGCGCCCGAACCAGCGATAGCGGTTGTGGGCGATGAAATTGTAAACCGGGTCGCGCAGGAAGGGCGGCACCAGGATGAAGGCATACAACAGCGGCCAGGGGAAGCGCAGCTGGCGCAGGGCGCGCAGGGCGGCCGCCGAGCGCAGATAGGCGCGCCCATCCTCCAGCAGCACTACCGTGCTGGTGGAGAGGTCCGCCAGGCCGGCGGCGGCCCGCAGCTGCGGGCCGCGCGGCGACTGCTGGGCGACGTACTGCAGTGCGCCGGGCTTCTGGCGGGCTTGCAGGAACTCGACCACGCGGTTGCACAGGGCGCAGTAGCCGTCGTAGAGGATGGTGGGTTTCATGCCGGGCGCCTCATCACCAGTAGCTGCTGGTCTGCCTTCTTCAGTGAGAGTACCACGCCGGCCAGCTTGCTAACCCGGCGGAAGTAGGTCGGCATGTCCGGCGCGGCCACGGGCTGAAAGCCGAATTTGGCATACAGCGGACCCAGGCGCGACTGGCACATTAGGTACAGCTCGCCGTGGTTTCCCGCCAGCAGAGCTTCAAGCAGGGCGCGGGCCAGGCCGCGCCCCTGCCAGGCGGGGGCGACGGCCAGCGAGGCCAGCTCGCGGCTGCCGTCAGTGTGCGGCTTGATCTGGACGCAGCCGATGAGCTCATCTTCGGCTGAGAGGGCGACAAGGAAACGCTCCCAAGCGAGGCCGGTGGGGTTGATGCCGGCGGCGCGCACCAACTGCCGGATGGCGGCCGCGTGCGCCTCTTGCGCGGGAACAATGCGGAAATGGGGCGGGGTGGGCTGCGGCGCGGCGCTCATCCGTCCAGCAGGGCGCGCAGGATGGCTTGCACCGCCTTGGGGTCGGCTTTGCCGCCGGTGCGGGCCATGACCTGGCCAACGAACCAGCCGATCAGGGCTTGCTTGCCGCTGCGGTAGCTGGCGACGTTGTCCGGGTGGGCGGCTACGATCTCTTCGGCCAGGGCGCGCAGTTCGACTTCGTCACTGACCTGGCCCAGGCCCTCCGCCTCGACGATGGCGGCCGGTGCTTCCCCACTGGCCTGCACTTTGGACAGCAAGGCTTTGCCGGTGGGCGTGTTGACCGTGCCGGCGTCCATCAGCTTGAGGATCTCCGCCAGGTAGTGCGGGGTCAGTTTGAGATCGGCGGCGCTCAGGCCGCTTTCGTTGAGCATGGCCAGGATGTCGTTCATCAGCCAGTTGGAGACGCGTTTGGGGTCGCCGGCGTAGCTGGCCACGGCTGTCTCGTAATAGTCGGAGAGGGCGCGCTCGCCGCTGAGGATGTCGGCGTCGTATTCGGGCAGGCCGTATTGCTGCACGAAGCGCGCCCGGCGGGCCAGGGGCAGCTCGGGCAGGCCGGCGTGCACGGCGGCGCGCCAGGCTTCGTCCAGCACCACCGGCAGCAGGTCAGGCTCACGGAAGTAGCGGTAGTCGGCTTCGGTTTCCTTGCTGCGCATCTTGCTCAGCGTGCCGCTGTTCTCGTCCCAGCCCAGAGTCCAGGGCTGGATGGTCTCGCCGTTCTCGACGGCGCGGATCTGGCGCTCGATCTCGACCTCGATGGCGGAGCGCAGCGAGTCGATCGAGTTGACGTTCTTGATCTCGGTCTTGGTAAACAGTTCGCGGCTGCCGGCCGGCCGGATGGAGACGTTGCCGTCGGCGCGCAGATGGCCTTTTTCCATGTCGGCTTCGGAGATGCCCAGCCAGCGCAGCAGCTGGCGCAGGCGGATGAGGTACTGGGCCGCCTCCTCGGCGGAGCGCAGGTCCGGCCCGGTGACCATTTCCACCAGCGGCACACCGCAGCGGTTGAAGTCGATCAGGCGGCTGCCGTCGGCGCGGTGCACGGTTTTGCCGGCATCCTCCTCGATGTGCAGTTTGTGGATGCCGATGTGGCGCACGCCGTCGGCGGTGGGCAGGTCCATGCCGCCGCCCAGCGCCAAAGGCTGGTCGAACTGTGAGATCTGGTAGCCCTTGGGCAAGTCCGGGTAGAAATAGTTCTTGCGGTCAAAGAACGACAGCGGATTGATCTCGGCGCCCATGGCGGCCGCCAGCACGGCGGCTTTTTCCACCACACCCCAGTTGAGCACGGGCAGCACGCCGGGCAGGCCGGAGCATACCGGGCAGATGTTGGTGTTGGGCGCGTCACCCCAGGAGTCGGCCTTGCAGGCGCAAAAGATCTTGCTGGCGGTGTTGAGTTGGATGTGGGTTTCCAGGCCGATGACGGCTTCGTAGGCAGGCATGGCGGGATTGTACCAGCGGGTTTGACGCGCAAGCGATATCGTTCTACGCCATCTGGATGTAGCGACGGATAGTCGCCGAGTCAATCGACACTCTGTGTCACCCCGAGCGTAGCGAGGGGTAATCGCCGCGCGAATTAATCCATTTGGCCGGCTGAACGGACACCCCAAATCTATCCAGTCGTGAGATCGTACCAGCCACTACTTAGGTCTTCAAATTTGGGATTGTGCTGGCGAACCAGGGCCAGCTTCTTGCTGCGCCGCCAGCTTTTGAGGCGCTTTTCGGCGACAATCGCGTCAAGGATGTGCCTGAATTCTTCAAAGTACCAAAGTTGGTGGATCGAGAATTTGCTGGTGTAGCCAGGGATGGCTTTGGTTTTGTGTTCATAGACCCGCCGTTCCAGGTCGTTGGTGACGCCGACGTAAAGCATGCCGCCGTTGTTGCCGAGGATGTAGACGTAGGCGTTGGACATTAGGTTCCTCCCTTTCTATATATATAGCCGGTTCTCCACCGGCAGGCGAGTCACCTGCTCAACAAAATAGATACCCCTCGCTGCGCTCGGGGTGACACGCGCGAAGGAAGCATCAATGAGTGTCGCACCGACAGGCGAGTCGCCTGCTTCAACAAAATGGATACCCCTCGCCGCCGCTCGGGGTGGCACGCGCGAGGGAAGCATCAATGAGTGTCGCACTGGCAGGCGAGTCGCCTGCTTCAACAAAATAGATACCCCTCGCTGCGCTCGGGGTGACACGCGTGGCAGGGACTGCCTATGATCTGGAATTGATTAGGTTTGTCTTTGCTTCGCCATGCTGCGCACGTGCAAGATGCGCTGCAGGGCGGTCAGGTTGGCGCCCAGGGCCATGATAATGACCATGATCAGCGGCTGGCTGAAGAGCAGGCCCAGCACTAGCACGAAGAAGCGCTCCACGCGGCTGAACCAGCCGCCCTTGGCTTCGAAGCCCAGGCTTTGGGCGCGGGCGCGCACATAGGAGACCAGCACAGACCCCATCGCCGCGAAATACGTGAACATCGCCAGCAGCGCATCGCCCTGCGTCTGGGCCACCCACAGCAGGCCAGCGAAGACGGCCAGCTCGCTGTAGCGGTCGGTGACCGAGTCGACGAAGGCGCCCAGGGCCTGCGGCTCGCCGCGGCGGCGGGCCAGGGCGCCGTCCAGGGCGTCCAACGGGGTGCTGAGCAGCACCAGCAGGCCGGCGTGCAGGTAGTGCTGCTGGGCCACCAGCACCGCCGCGCCCCAGGTGCCCAGCACCCCGGCCAGGGTGATCTGGTTGGGGTGCACACCCAACTTGTACAGCGCTTCCACCAGGGGGTTCAGCACCCAAGTCAGGCTGCGCAGCCGGTCGGTGAAGGTCAGTTGCGCGGTGGGTGGGGTGGCGGCAGGTTTGGCGGTTGGTTGGCTCATTCGGGTTCCTCGTCGTTGTCGGCTTCGTAGTTGTCCAGGTCGATCAGCACTTCACGGTCTTTGCCGCCGCTCTGCACCGGTCCCAGCACGCCCATCTCTTCCAGTTCGTCCACCAGGCGGGCGGCGCGCGGATAGCCAATGCGCAGGGCGCGCTGCAAGTGTGAAGCGCTGGACTTGCCCGTGCGGCGGATGACCTGCATGGCTTGCTCGATCAGCTCATCCTTGTCGCCCATCAGGGCGTCGCGCTGCATCAGCCCTTCCCAGGGTGCGCCTTCCGCCTCCAGTTCAGGCTCGGCGGCGGCTGGCGCCCAGGCTTGTTTCCAGTAGTTGATCACCGCGTCGATCTCTTTGTCGTTGATCATCACACCCTGCGAGCGCAGCGGGGCGGCTGCCTCGGGCGCCAGGTAGAGCATGTCGCCGCGGCCCAGCAGGGCCTCGGCGCCGGTGGTATCCAGGATCACGCGCGAGTCGACCGAGGAAGCCACCGCGAATGAAACCCGCGCCGGGAAGTTGGCTTTGATCAAGCCGGTGACCACGTCGGTGCTGGGGCGCTGGGTGGCGACCACCAGGTGAATGCCCACGGCGCGCGCCATTTGCGCCAGGCGCACCAGGGTGCTCTCGGTGTGCTCGGCGGTGGACATCATCAGGTCGGCCAGCTCGTCCACCAACACCACAATGCGCGGCAGGTGCTGCTCTTGCGAGACCTTTTGGTTGAAGCTGGCCAGGTCGCGGGCGCTCTTCTGCTCCAGCAGTTTGTAGCGCCGCTGCATTTCTGAGACCAGCCAGCGCAGTACGGCGCTGATGCGTTCCAAGTCGGTCTCGACCTTGCCCAGGATGTGCGGCAGTTGGTTGAAGCGCACCAGTTCCACACGCTTGGGGTCCAGCATCACCAGGCGCAGATCATTGGGGGTATTGTTCATCGCCAGGCAGATGGCGATGGCCGCCATCAGCACGGACTTGCCGGAGCCGGTGGTGCCGGCCACCAGGAGGTGCGGCATTTTGGCCAGGTCGGCGGCGATCGGCGCGCCGGAGACGTCCCGGCCCAGAGCCAGGCCCAGAGATGAATTCAGTTTGTGGAAGGCCGGGCTTTCCAGGATGGGGCGCAGGCGCACCAACGCAGTGCTGGCATTGGGCACTTCGATGCCCACGTAGGGCCGGCCAGGCACAGGGGCCTGGATGCGCAGGCGCTGGGCCGAAAGGGCCAGCGCCAGGTCGCGCTGCAGGGCGGAGATCTGCGCCACGCGCACCTTCTGGCGGTTTTCGCCGTCCTCTTCGCCGGGGCGTTGAATATAACCCGGCTCGACGGCGAACTGGGTCACGGTCGGGCCGACCTGGTAGCTGAGCACCTGGGCGGGGATGCCGAAATCCCTGAGCGCTTCTTCGAGCTTGGCGGCCATTTTGTTGATCTCGCGCTCGTCCGGCCGGCCGCCTTTTTCTTCCATCAGTACATTGAGCGGCGGCAGTTCGGCGGCGCGGGCTATGTTGCGCGGGGCTACCGCCTCCGGGACTGCGTTCTGTTCCTGCGGAATTTTACGAAGATTGGCAGGGCGCGGTGCACCGCTGCGAGCAGGCGGTTCGGCGATCTCGAAGTCGGTTTCGTCCGGCCCGAGCGGCGAGACAGACAGCATCGGTTCAATGCCGTGCTGGGCGGGTTGC
>JAHCJV010000029.1 GCA_026126105.1 Enhydrobacter sp. | reverse complement strand
AGCGGTTCGCGCCCGCCCCGGCCGCCCAGCCCACTGCCGCAACGCTCGAGGGCCTGATCGCGGACCTGAAGCGGGAGGCCGAGCGCTCCAGCAGCCAGGTCCGCGACGAGGAACGCCAGACCACGGCGGACGAAAAAGCCCGCGCCGCCACGCTGCAGCACACGCTGACCTGGCTGATGCGCGCCCAGGAGATCGCGGCGCAGGCGCAACCGGGCGGCGGCGGAACGGCCGCGGGTGCGGCTACGTTGGCGGCTCCGGCTCCCGCCGCCGACACCGGGCCACCGGCCGGCGCCAACATCATCACCTACAAGATCGTTTCGGACGTCGGCGACCGGCTGAAGCACGGTGGACGCGCCGCCTGCAATTTCTGGAACCGGTTCGTCCTGCCGCGCTACTCGATCGTCATCCGCCTGGGCGTATTCACCCAGCTCGGCAACACGATCGCGCGTGCTTACGTGCCCGTCGAGAAGGACGGCGTGCGCTACGGCCAAATCGAGTTCAACACCCGCTTCCTGCTCGACTACACGCCCGACGAGATCTCCGGCACGATCATCCACGAGATCGGCCATACGCTGGGCATCGGCTGGAACGACTGGACCGCTCTTTTCGACCGGCTCACGGGCCGCTTCGGCCCTCCGGCCGTGGCCCGCTTCGCCGCGCTCGCGCAGATGCAGGTCGAGCTGAAAGGCGGCCCGGGCACCGAGCTGGCGCACTGGGACGAGGCGCTGTTCGATCGCGAGCTGATGACCGGCTACAAGGACCGCGGCGGCGAATACGTGCTGCCGATCACGATCGACGTGATGGAAGCCTTCGGACATCAGGTGATCGAGCGCCTGCCCGGCCAGACCAGCCTCGAGGAATTGCTGCAGGGCATCGCCAGCATCGTCTTCTCGCGGCAGGACGAGGTGCGCCAGATCGACCTGGACTACTTCGAGAAGACACCGCTTCGCGAAGCCGTGCCCCACGGGGTGGCTTTGGACGATGCCAAGTCGCAGGAAAGCGCTTGATCCGGTTCGCTGCCGACGGCTCGATCCTGTCGATCTCGAGGGTGCGTCCTGTCATTCAGCCAGCTTTCGCACCCGGACCTTGTCGATGTTGCGCTCGTTCATCGACACAACCTCGAACTCGAGGTTTCCCGCCGTGACCTTGTCGCCGGCCTGCGGCATGTGGCTGAGGCGCCAGAGGATGTAGCCGGCCAGGGTCGAGTAGCGGTCGGTCTCGTCGACCAGGTCGACGTCGAGCAGGCTCGATGCCTTGCGGATGTCGATCCAGCCGTCGACCAGCCAGGAGCCGTCCTCGCTGCGTTCGGCGACGAGCTTCTCCTCGTCCTCGTCGGGGAAGTCGCCGGCGATCGCTTCGAGGATGTCGGTCGGTGTGACGATGCCTTCGAGCGAGCCGAACTCGTCGACGACGACGGCGATCTGCAGCGGCGACTTGCGCAGCTGCTCCATGAGGCGCAGCGCATCGACGCTCTCGTGGACCAGCAAGGGCTGGCGCAGCGAGCGTTCGGGGTTGATGCGCCCTTCCTGGAGCAGGTCGCGCAGCAGGTCCTTGGCGAAGGCGACGCCTGCGAAGCTGTCGAGGCTGCCGCGCGCCAGCAGGAAGCGCGAATGGCCGAGATCGAGGATCTTCGACTTCAGCGTCTCCTGATCGGCGTCGAGATCGAGCCAGTCGATCTCGGTGCGCGGCGTCATGATCGACACCGCGGGACGCTCGGCGAGCGTCAGCACGCCGCGGATCATGTCCTTCTCTTCCGGCGCGAACAGTGACTGTTCCTCGGCGCGCGACGCGATCGCCTCGGCCGCCTCGCCGAGCTGGATGTCGCCGCGCTTGCCGCCCAGCAGGCGCAGCACCGCGTCGGCCGTGCGGTCGCGCAGGTCGCCGGTCGTGATCAGCTTCTCCTTGTTGCGGCGGGCTACCTGGTTGAACCCCTCGATCAGCACCGAGAAGCCGATCGCGGCGTAGAGATAGCCCTTCGGGATGTGGAAGCCGAAGCCCTCTACGATGAGCGAGAAGCCGATCATCATCAGGAAGCCGAGGCAGAGGATGACGACCGTCGGGTGCCGCGAGACGAAGGCCATCAGCGGCTTCGAGGACACCATCATCACGCCGATCGCCACGATCACGGCGATCATCATCACCGAGAGCTCGTCGACCATTCCGACCGCCGTGATCACGCTGTCGAGCGAGAAGACGGCGTCGAGCACTACGATCTGGACGATGACCTGCCAGAAGACGGCGTGCGCGACCTTGCCCTCCTTGTGGCCCATCGCGCCTTCCAGCCGCTCGTGCAGCTCCATCGTGCCCTTGAAAAGCAGGAACACGCCGCCGAAGATCAGGATCAGGTCGCGGCCCGAGAAGTCGAGCGTGAGCACGGTGAACAGCGGCTCGGTCAGCGTCACGATCCAGGCGATCGAGGCGAGCAGGGCGAGGCGCATGACGAGCGCCAGCGACAGGCCGATCAGGCGCGCCTTCTCGCGCTGATGCGGCGGCAGCTTGTCGGCCAGGATGGCGATGAAGACCAGGTTGTCGATGCCGAGGACGATCTCCAGCACGACCAGGGTCGCGAGGCCCGCCCATACGGCGGGATCGGCCATCCATTCGAAGAACATTGCGAATCAATCCGGCGCGCGTGCCCGCCGACCTTTCATGTGGAACTGCGGTGACGGTTCAGCGGAAGTGGTCGCGAAGCGGCGTTCCGCGCTCCCGCGCGGGTGCAGCGGGTACATCCGCCCGCCCGCCCTCCGGAAGGTGGCCGAGGGTCGTCCGGAACGGAATCGCGGCCATCGAAGATCGCCTCCGGAGGCGATTTTCACCCGACTCGCGGCGGACCCGGATCCCGGGACGACCGTTCTTGCCGAGAGTGCCGAAAGGCTGGACGATCTCGCGATCCCGATTTGTGAACTCTAAGAATTGCAGCACATGAGCGGTCAGGGTCGGCTCCTCGACAGTCAGATATGGAGCGTCGCCGTCTCGCTGCAATATCCGAAATCACATTGCAGTGCCGACGCTGTTCCTGAAGTCGTTGGCCGGTCGCACTATTTGGCGAGGACGATGTGGGTGGCGCGGTCCGTCGGCACGTGCTCGACGGTGCGATAGCCCAGGGCGCGGAGATCGAGGCCGCTGAAGAGCGGCTCTCCCCGGCCGAGCACGACCGGCGCCACGGCGAGGTGGATCTCGTCGACGTGGCCGGCCTGGATATATTGCCTCACCGTCGCGGGACCGCCGCCGATCTTGATGTCCTGCGCGCCGGCCGCGGCGCGCGCCTGTTGCAGAGCGCTCGAGAGGCCGTCGGTGACGAAATGAAAAGTCGTGCCGCCCAGCATCTCGATCGGCGGCCGCGCGTGGTGGGTCAGGATGAAGGTCGGCGCGTGATAGGGTGGGGTGTCGCCCCACCAGCCTTTCCAGTCCTCGTCCGGCCCGCTCCCGTTCGACCAGGAACCGCGCACCGGGCCGAACATGTTGCGACCGAGGATGAAGGCGCCGAACCCTTCCATGGCGCGCCGGGCGAAGCGGTCGTCGATGCCGGTCTCGCCGTTGTCCTCCTTGCCGTGCATCAGCCGAAAGGTCCGGGTCGGGAAATACCACTGGAAGAGTTCCGGGCCGTTCACGCCCAGCGGGTTCTCGAGGCTCTGCTCGGGCCCTGCCGCGAAGCCGTCGAGCGAGACGCCGAACCCGGCCACTTTCACTTTGCTCATCGATGCCTTCCTTCCATGCGGCGCCAGTTGCGATGTCATTATACTAAACGAATGGGTTAAGTATAGAAGGCGTCGCCAGCGAGCGGCCGTCTACGGGTCGATCACGGCACGACGTGTGTCGATTGCCGGCTGGCAGCGCTCCCTCCAGGGTGGGGCGAGGCCGGTCCGTGCCCGCACGAGCTTGCGGAAGGGTCTAGGCGCGCAACATGGCCTCGACCTCCGACCGGTCGACCCGCGCCGTGCCGGCGCTGGCCACGGCTGCCGCCGCCGTTGCGAGCGCCATGCGAAGAGCGTCACGGTTCGATCGGTTTTGGGTGAGGCCCAGGACCAGCCCGGCCAGGAAGCTGTCGCCCGCGCCAACGGCGCTTCGTTCCGTCACCGCGAAGGCCGGAAGGCGGATGACGTCGTCGGCGGTCGCGAGAAGGGCACCGTCGGGTCCGAGCGTAAGAGCGACCATTCGGGCTTTGCCGGCGCGGACCATGTCCTTCGCCTGCCGGCACTGCGCTGCCGGATCGCGGACTTCATGACCGACAATGGATTCGAACTCGCCCAGGCTGGCCTTCAGCAGATCGATGCCGTGACCGAGGGACTCCTTCAGTGCGGCACCGGACGTGTCCAGGGCAAAACGCGCACCTCGCGCTGCGGCGATCTTCGCGGCTCTCGCGTAGAAGTCCGGTGCCAGACCCGGCGGCAGGCTCCCGCTAGCCACAACCCATTGGGCCTCCAGCTCGGCCAGGGCGCCGAGAATCCTGTCGCCGTCGGCAGGATCGAAGGCCGGGCCCTGCGGCACGAAGCGATATTCCTGCCCGCTGCTCCGTTCGCGGACCGTCAGCGAGATGCGGGTCGTGCCTCCGAACGGAATGCATTGCCAGGGAACGCCGGCTTCGGAAAGCATCTGCTCGATCATTCGTCCTGTCGCGCCGCCGGCAACGAACAGCGCGAGCGTCACGCCGCCGAGCTCATGAATCACCCGGGCGACATTGATGCCGCCGCCGCCCGCATCGTAGTGCTCGCCCACGGTCCGGATCTTGTGCACCGGCTGCACGCTCTCGGCCTCCGTCGCCAGATCGAGTGCCGGATTGACGGTGAGCGTCACGATGCGTGAGCTCGTCATCTGCCGCTCCCGGAATCGTCAGGCCGCCGGCCGGACGTCGACGATGCGGAACGGCCGCTCGACCCCATCATGCTCGGTCACCGATAGGTATTCTCCCTCGACGACCGCATGCTGGTCGAAGCGTGAGATCTGCTCTTCGCTGTTCCCGCCGGGCCAGGCGAAGGCCCATTGGTCGCCCTGGTGGTGAGCCAGCCTGCCGTGCTCGTCCGTCGTGCTGTTCCAGAAGCGCCGCACGGTGCACTTGTCCTTGTCACGCTTCCATTGCTCGAAATCCAGCTTCCCGCTCCGGTCGAGCGGCGCCGTGAACTCGTAGCCGCAATATGGACTGACCCTGGGAGTCCCGGCTGTGCGCGCCAGCTCGAGACGAATTCTTTTCAATGGCATCGGATGATCCTCCATCGATTGTTCGAGCGAAGCTTGGACGCACTGAAAAAGGCGACCCATGATCTGGATCAAAGAGCCGGGCAGCGGCACCACCGGCGGCGGTCAAGCTCATGCCGGGCGTCGGGGCAGGAGGTTTCCCTCCAATTGACGCGCGGAGATTGCCGGGGGACCCGTACCCATCTTGATCTTGATCTATTGCAGGTAGCGCTGCCGAAGGTTGATCTACCTCAAGTCTCCGCCTCGGATAAGGCGTAGTCTTCAAACGGCCGCGCAGGGCGGGGAGACGTCCCAATACGCCAAGCGCCTGCCGCGCCTTCGAGTACGAATGTTCGTGATTGCACCTGAGGAGGAGGAGATGACGCTCGCTACGTTGATGGTTCACGTCATGCCCAGCGGCCAGGCGGCTGCTGCGCTGTTCCAGCTCGCCCGGGATGTTGCCGCGCAGGTCGCCGCGCGGAAGGTCATTGGCATCGCGGCATTGCAGCCTCTCCAGATCTACGCCGGGCCGGACGCCTATGTGCCACAGGATCTCTTTCAACAAGACTGGGAGGCGATGGAGAAGGAGCTGGCGGCTGCCGAGAAGCAATTCAGGACGGCATTCGAAGGCACGGCGGTGGCGCTGGAATGGCGGTCCACCATCACGACCGGCGCCGTGTCGGATTATGTGGCGGAGCAGATGCGAGCAGCGGATCTGCTCATTACGCAGCCTGCCCCGAATGGTGGTCTTTTCGATTCAAACCGATACCTGAACGTGGCCGATCTCGTGTTGAGGGCCGGCCGGCCGGTACTGGTCGCGGGGCCGGCTGTGACGGCGCTCGACCTCCGCAGCGTCGTGATCGGCTGGAACGACAGTCGCGAAGCCCGGCGCGCTGTCGAAGACGCCCTGCCTCTGCTTCGGCTGGCAGGGAAGGTGACCGTGATCGAGGTGGCAGACGATGACGAGCTTTCGGAGGCTGAGGTCCACGTCAAGGACGTGGCTGAATGGCTCGGACGACACGGCATCACCGCCGTTGCGAGAGCAGAACGCGGCCGCGACGAAGATGCCGCTGTCCTTGCTGGCGTTGCCGAGGATTTGCGGGCGGGGCTCGTGGTCGCCGGGGCCTATGGCCACACCCGGTTGCGGGAATGGGTCCTTGGCGGCGTCACGCGCGACTTTCTCCTGAAGACCGCCCGATGCTCGTTCGTGTCGCACTGACGTCTCGCCCGGTCGGGACAATGCCGTAAGCGATCAGCCCGGGGGCGGGCGACCATGCAACCTCCCGCGCCGGTTGACTTCCAAGAGCCCTAGGTGAATGCGAAGTCGTTGGCATGGAGCGTTGCCAGCGGCACGCCGGCCAGGATCAGGACGTTCTTGGCATCATGGACGATGACGGTGGTGCCGGCGACGTCGATCGAGTCGGCCATGACCGCGGCGAAGTCGGCGAACAATCGGTGGTCGAACGTGATGACGTCTCCAGTGGCGGGGCCACCCTCGAAATCGACGATCGTGTCGCGGCCGAAAGACGGACCGAACACGAAGGTGTCGTAGCCGGCATCGCCTGCGAGCCGGTCGTCACCTTTACCCCCGATCAGGGTGTCGGCGCCGCCGCCCGCGTAGAGCTCGTCGTTCCCGGCGCCGCCGTCGAGCACGTTGTCCATGCCGTTGCCGAAGATGACGTTGGCCAGCTTGTTGCCGGTGCCGTCGATCTGGTCGCCGCCGGACAGGATCAGTTTCTCGAGGTTACCGCCCAGCACGTAGGAGACGGTCGATTGGACAGTGTCGTAACCGCCGGCGGCCTCTTCGCGGATCGTCACCCCGGCATTGTTCACGATGTAAAAGTCGTCGCCGCCGCCGCCGATCAGCATATCGTCGCCGCCGCCCCCGTCGAGCACGTCGAGGCCAGCGCCTCCGTAGATCCGGTTCTCCAGCTCGTTGCCGACCAGCATTCCGGCGAAGCCGTCAGCGGCCCGCAGGATCTCTATCTCGAGACCTGCGGCAAGCTCGAAGTTGGTGGCGGCAATGAGGGTGTCCTTGCCGCCTCCGGCCGCTTCGGACACCACGTCGAGGGCGCTGTCGACCAGGAACCTGTCGTTCCCCATGCCGCCCGTGAGGGTGTCATCCCCGGTCCCACCGTCGAGGATGTCGTTGCCGTCGCCTCCGTCGATGGTGTCATTGCCGCCGCCGCCGCTCAGCTGGTCGTCGCCGCCGTTGCCGTGGATCGTATCGACCAGATCGTCACCGACGAAGGTGTCCCGGGCGCGATCGCCCGTCACTGTGCGGTTGAAAGTCGTGATGCTGGCCGAGATGCTGTTCTCGCTGCCGTCAGTCTCGGTGTCCTGCCAGGTCGCGACGAAGGCGCCGTTGAGCAGGCCGGCCACCGTGACGGGGATGTCGCTGGTGCTCGACTGGTTGATGATGAAGGTCTGCTCGACGCCGTCGATGAGGACCGGCTGGCCATTCTGGTCGAAGACGCGCGCATAGACGTCGTAATCGTTCGGAAGGAGCGGATGGCTCCAGGCAACAAGAATCCAGCCGTTGGACAGCGTCGTCACGCTCGGCAGCTGGAAGTTCGTGGCGTAGTCGGCGATCTCGATCTGGCCGGTGACCGCACCGCCCAGCGCATCGAAGACCTCCAGCACCAGGTCACCCGATCCTGTCTGCATGAACACGGCGGCCCAGTTGCCATTGTCCAGCGCGGTCACCTGCGGTGCGCCGGAGACCAGGCCCAGGGAGATGGCGCCGCTTCGGCTGCTGCCGTTCGCGTTGAAAATATGAGCGTGCATATCCCTCGTGCCGGCGCGGTCCTCGATCCAGGTGATCACGTAGCCGCCGTCGGCCAGCGCTTCGAGGTCGTAGGCGCTCGGGATGCCGGGATCCGGCCCGGTCACCACATTGTAAATCTCCTCGAAGGTGGACGGCATCGAGCCGTCATCGAACCAGCGGCCGAAGTAGGTCACGCCGTCGAGATCGTAGCCGGCAACGAAGGCCCCTTCTTCCTTCAAGGCCGCGACATACGCGTAGGTATGGAACGACCCGCCGAGGACGGAGAAGATGGTGGGCTCCGCGATCGACGAGCCGCTGCCCAGGGCAAAGCCGGTCGGCGAGTATTGCCGCTCGACGACTCCGGAGATCAGAAAAAGCCCTCCGCCCGCCGCATATTCCGGCCAGACGGCGAGCACGGCGCCGGTACTGAGCTCGGTCAGCTGCGCGATGTTGGTCGCCAGCGATCCGTCGCCGCCGAATTCCTGGTTGGCCAGCCAATCGCCCTGGGCATTGTAGAAATCGGCATAGGCGCCATCGGCCGTGCCGCCGCTGACGTCGTCGACGAAGTACGAAATGACGAAGCCGCCGCCGGATAGTCCCAACACCTGGGGATAGAGCTGAGTGCCCGACTCCACGGTGTTCGCCTGGAATGCAGCCTCGGTGCTGCGCGTAACGGTGACGGTGACGGCCATGGCAGGCCCTCCGGATCGAGTGCTCGGGTGGGAAAGGGGACGCAGCTTTGATGCCACGACGGGGATGGACTGTCTTGTCCTGAAGCGCACCTGCCTTTGCACTGGCGCGCAATGATTCAGGCGACGATGTGAAATCGGTGTGCACCCGGAAGGGTTGAGTTTCGTCGACCGGCTCCGCGTTGTATCTTCGCCGGCTGGGGCGGCGGCGATGGGGGAGCTCGAATGGCGGAAGTCGCGCAGAGGCTCGTGTTCGATTCTAAAGACCTGCCGGCCGGGCTTGACGATGCGGTACGACTAGACCGATGGCGCAACCTGTTCGAAGGCGCGGTCAACCCGGTCGATGTCGACTACCTTCCCGACCGGCCCTTTCGCAGCCGGCTGGAGCTCACCTTGCTGTGTGGAATGACTCTGTCGCGGCAATCGGGAACAGTGCACCGGTTTGCCCGTACCCGGCGCCACATCGCGTCATCGCCCGACATCGGCTTTCATTTCGGCGTCGTGCGCCGGAGCGCCGCCATCTCGATGGAGCAATCCCGGCGCGCGGCGGTCTACTCATCCGGCCAGGCGCTGCTGCTGAACGGCTGTGAACCGGCGTTTGCACGCACCGGCGGAGACCTCGACTTCGCCAGCGTGATGCTCGACCGCGATACGCTTCTCGATCTCGTGCCCGAAGCGGAAGACCTCGTGGTGAATGCCTTCGACGCGAACAGTCCGGCCGTCCGGCTGCTGGCGGGCTATATCGACCTGATCAGCGACCAGCGAGTGGGTGCAGACCAGGCCGTCGACCAGCACATCGCCACGACCGTCCTGGACCTTGTCGCGTTGGCTGTCGGCGGTCAGCGTGACAGCACGGAGATCGCCCGGGTGCGCGGCCTGCGCGCCGCGCGTCTTGCACAGATCGTCGCGGAGATCCGCAAGAACTTTTCCCGGCCCGAGTTCTCGTCGCAGGCCTTGGCGCACCGCCTCGGCATCTCGGCCCGCTACCTCCAGGACATCCTTTTCGAGGGCGGCTCGAGCTTCACCGAGCGCGTGCTCGAGCTGAGGCTACAGAGGGCGCGCAGCATGCTGGCCAGCCGCAGCTACAACCACGTGAAGGTCAGCGAGATCGCGCTGGCCTGTGGCTTCAACGAGGTATCTTACTTCAACCGCTGCTTCCGTCGACGATTCGGCGCCTCGCCGACGCAGTATCGCAGCGGCGGGCCGGCCCAGGGGTGATCGTCAATGCCGACGGCGGCGCGCGTGGCCTGCGCTGGGCCGGCGTCGTCTGACGAGGACAATCGGCCGCAATATTGCGACCGGCCTGTGGCTTGCGTTGGGGCGCATTTGCCGTCAGCACGGCGCCATGATTCGTCTCGACAACATCAGCAAGCAGCACGGCCATCAGATCCTGTTCATCGATGCGTCGATGGGTATCCAGAAGGGCGAGAAGGTGGGGCTGGTCGGGCCCAACGGCGCGGGCAAGACGACGCTGTTCCGCATGATCGCCGGGCAGGAGCAGCCCGACGACGGCCAGCTGACGGTCGATGCCGGCATGACGATCGGCTATTTCAGCCAGGATGTCGGCGAGATGTCGGGCATGAGCGCGGTCGCGGCGGTGATGGAGGGCGTCGGGCCGGTGAGTGCGCTCGCCACCGAGATCGCGGCGCTCGAGGCGGCGATGGCCGATCCGGAGCAGGGCGACAATATGGACGCGCTCGTCGAGCGCTATGGCGAGGTGCAGGGGCGGTTCGAGGAGCTCGACGGCTATGCGCTGGAGGCGCGGGCGCGCGAGGTGCTCGCCGGCTTGAGCTTCAGCCAGGAGCGCATGGACGGCGATGTCGGCCTGCTCTCCGGCGGCTGGAAGATGCGGGTGGCGCTTGCGCGCATCCTGCTGATGCGGCCCGACGGCATGCTGCTCGACGAGCCCTCGAACCATCTCGATCTGGAAAGCCTGATCTGGCTCGAGGATTTCCTGAAGAAGTACGACGGCGCGCTGCTGATGACGTCGCACGACCGCGAGTTCATGAACCGCATCGTGGGCAAGGTGGTGGAGATCGACGGCGGCGCGCTGATCACCTATTCGGGCAACTTCGATTTCTACGAGGAGCAGCGCGCGCTGAGCGAGCGGCAGCGCCAGGCGCAATACGAGCGCCAGCAGGCGATGCTGGCCAAGGAGATCAAGTTCATCGAGCGCTTCAAGGCGCGCGCCTCGCATGCCGCGCAGGTGCAGAGCCGAGTGAAGAAGCTCGACAAGATCGAGAAGGTCGAGCCGCCGCGGCGCCGCCAGTCGGTGCGTTTCGAGTTCCGCAGCCCGCCGCGCTCGGGCGATGACGTCGTGAGCTTCAAGAGCGTGCACAAGGGCTACGGCGCACAGCCGATCTATGAGGGCCTCGATCTCCGGCTGCGGCGCCAGGAGCGCTGGTGCGTGCTGGGCGCCAACGGCGCGGGGAAGTCCACTCTGCTGAAGCTCGTGGCGGGCGAGACCGGGCCGGACGAGGGCAGCGTGACGCTCGGTGCCAGCGTGCGCATGGGCTACTTTGCGCAGCATTCGATGGACCTGCTGGACGGCGACGAGACGGTGTTCGAATCGCTGGACAGCTCGTTCCCGCAGGCCGGCACGGGCGCGCTGAAGTCGCTCGCCGGCTGCTTCGGCTTCTCCGGCGACGATGTCGAGAAGCCGTGCCGCGTGCTGTCGGGCGGCGAGAAGGCGCGCCTGGTGATGGCCAAGATGCTGTTCGATCCGCCCAACTTCCTGGTGCTCGACGAGCCGACCAACCATCTCGACATGGCGACCAAGGAGATGCTGGTCGAGGCGCTGGCCGAGTTCGAGGGCACCATGCTGTTCGTGAGCCACGACCGGCGGTTCCTGGCCGCGCTCTCCAACCGCGTGCTGGAGCTGACGCCCGAGGGCGTCCACCAGTACGGCGGCGGCTACACGGAGTACGTCGCGAGGACGGGCCAGGAAGCGCCGGGCCTGCATCCGGGCGCGTAGCGCGGCGACGCAAGGCAATTGACCGGCGCGTCAACCGGGTCACGGCATTTCCTGCATATCCTTGCTGGTGTATCCGTATCGGTCGGGCCGACCGCAACGGCAAGCCGAAACAACTGGAAGAGGGGAAGCGCGCATGATCGACGCCGGGATCGTCGGGTTGGGCTGGTGGGGCAACGTGCTGGTCGAAGCGGTGCAGGGCAAGAGCGAGCGGATTCGCTTCGTTCATGGGGTCGCGCGCGACCCTGCGTCGAAGCAGGAGATCGCCCGGCGCCACGGGCTCGCGCTGTCGCCGACGCTCGCCGCGATGCTGGCCGATCCCGCCGTGCAGGCGGTCGTGCTGGCGACGCCGCACTCCCTGCACCGCACCGAGATCGAGGCGGTTGCGGCGGCTGGCAAGCCGGTGTTCTGCGAGAAGCCGCTGACCCTGACGGCGGCCGACGCCGTTGCGGCGGTCGGCGCCGCTCGCAAGGCGGGCACGCTGCTGGCCGTCGGCCACAACCGGCGCTTCCTGCCGGCGCTCGGCGAGATGAAGCGGCTGGTGGCGGTGGGCGAGCTGGGCGAGCTGCTGCATGTCGAGGGCCATTTCAGCAACGCGAACTCCTCCGCCAACTTCGGGCCGTGGCGCAGCGATCCGGAGGAATCGCCGGCCGGCGGCATGACGGGGACTGGCGTGCATGTGCTCGACGCCTTCGTGTCGCTTCTGGGCCCGGTGCGCTCGGTCCATGCCCAACTGGTCTCGCGCAAGCCCGCGCCCGCACCGCTCGACACGCTGTCCACGCTGCTGCACTTCGAGAACGAGGTGACCGGAACCTTGAGCGCGGTGCGTGCCACGCCGTTCTACTGGCGCCTGCACCTGTTCGGCACGCAGCGCTCGGCCGAGATGCTGCAGGAGGACACGCTGGTCGTGCATGAGGGCGGGCAGGCGAGCCCGCGGCGACAGACGTTCCCGCCGGTCGACACGCTGCGGCTCGAGCTGGAGGCCTTCGCCGACGCGATCGAGGGCCGGGCGCCCTATCCGATCGGCGATGCCGACATGATCGCCACCGTAGCCGCGTTCGAGGCGGTGTGCCGGTCGGTCAAGAGCGGCCGCACGGAGTCGGTCGCCGCGGTGCCGTAGCGGAGTCTACGACGGGCGACGCGATATCGCCGACAGGATCTCGGCGGCACGGGGATGATCGATGCTTTCGAGAGCGTCGACCGCGGCATCCGCCAGATCCGCGCGGGTGCGGGCAAGGCGGCCGAGCAGGATCATGCACTCCTTGTCGGCGATCGCCGACACGGAGTCGATGACGTCGCTGGACGGCGCTTCACGCAGCATCCGCTTGAGAGCCGCGCGGGCTTCGACGCGCCCGAGCCGTCCAAGCGCGCACGCCGCCGACCCCGCAACGATGCGGTCGCTGTCGACGAGCAGCGTCGTCAGGAGCGCGTGGATTTCCGGAGCGCGGCGCGCGCACCGGCAGGCCGCGCTCCGCACGGCTGCATCGCCATGGCGCAGCAGCACGGCCAGCACGTTGCCCGGCAAGCGCGCGTGCAAGCGGGCGGCGGCGTCGAGCGCGACGGACAGTGTGGGTCCCTGCACGACGGCGCGGGCGATCGTCTCGGCCACGACGTGCGCGGCCTCGGGACCGCCGATTTCTGCCAGGGCGCCGAGCGCGGCCTTCTGCTCGGGCACGATGCGGTCGATTCCGAATCCCGCGAATCGCCGGCTGAGCGCCGCGAGGGCAGGGACGGCTGCAGCAAGTCGACGACGCCCGATTTCCGCCGCCAGGCCGGAGCAGTCGGCGAGGCCCGCTTCGCCGATCGCTGCGATCAGGGCCGCGTCGTCCATTTCGGCCGCCGCGCGCACGGGTTGTCGCGCGGGTCCCGGCGAGGACGGCCCAGTCGACAAGGGGACACCGGAAAAGAGATCGAGCTGGCGTCCGGTCACTCGACTCTTACGCACGGATTCGCAGCATGTGTCGCCGTCCCACGACGTTTCTCCTTGGCCAGCATCGGCCGGAAGCGGAACGCCGGACAAGAGGGATTGATGTACGCGAGCGCCTGCGCACAATGGGAAAAGACCGACCAACGGTCCTGGAGGACGGCATTGAACAAGCTCGGAGCAACGCTCATCGTTCTGGGGACGCTCGCTGCGGCTGGCTGTCAGAGCCCGCAGCAGAAGATTTCCCAGAGGGAAGACATGCTGGCGGCGGCCGGATTCAGGATCGTGCCGGTCAACACGCCGGCCCGGCAAGCCGCCTTCAAGCAGTTGCCGCCCAACAAGTTCGCCCGCGAAACCCGCGACGGCCGCACCTTCTACGCCTACCCGGATCCGACCGTCTGCGGCTGCCTCTATGTGGGCGATCAGAAGGCCTACGGCACGTATAATTTCAATGTCCTGCAGAAGAACCTGGCCGACGAGCAGGCCATGGCCGCCAACGCGATGATGGCGACCTGGGACTGGGGCCCGTGGGGCGGCTATCCCGGGGGCTGGTATTATTAGCGCGCCGAACGCCCGGGTTTCTCAATTGGCCGGCATCTTCTCGGCTTTCGGCAGGTCCGGATCGAGGTGGTCCCAGGCGGGACCGCGCACGGCGTAAGTCGTCATCTGCGGTGCGAACCGGCTCGGATCGTCGAGGCTCGCGGCGTGCACGGTGAACAGGTCGGGCATCGCCGCGAATGTGAGATAGACCGGCGAACCGCAGGCGGGGCAGAAGCCGCGCGTCTTTACGGCGCCGCTGTCGGCGACGGAGTCCCATTCCGTCGCGGCGCCCGCGACCTCGACCTCCGTGCGCGACGGGAACGTCAGGTAGGAGCCATGCCCGGTTCCGCTCACTTGCTGGCAGTCGCGGCACTGGCAGTGGTTCATGAAGATCGGCTCGGCCGAGATTTCGTAGCGGACCGCGCCGCAGGCGCAGCCGCCAGTGTAAGCGTTGCTCATTCTTCTCTCCTGTCAGGCCTGTTCGTCGGCGATGGTGCCGAGGCTCGCGATGACCTTCTTCCATCCGTTGCCCATGGTCTCGAGCGCCGACTGATTCTTCGGCACGACGAAGCCGGCATGGACGAGGCGCACGCGCGTGCCATTGGCAGTCGGGGAGAGCGTCCAGGTGACGACCGTGTCGAGCGGCGCGCCGTAGCCGACATTGTCCTCGTGCCCGCCTTTCCAGCTATAGACGAAGCGCCGGTTCGGGATCACCTCCAGCACCTCGCACTGGATGACCCCATCCCACGCCCCGCCGGCCTTGGTCTGGAAGGTGAAGCGGTTGCCCTGCACCGGCTCGAACCCGGTCGGCGCCATCAGCCAGCGGCCGATCAGGGCGCCGGTGGTCAGCGCCTTCCAGATCGTCTCCGGCGCGTGCGGGAAGACCTGCTCGACCACGATGTCCCTCGTGGGCGTGGTGGTGTCGGATGCGATGTCGGTCATGGATCGATGTCCTTCAGGAGGGTGCGGAGATCGGCAAAGCGGTCGCGCCAGAAGGCGCCGTAGTGGCCCATCCAGTCGACCAGCGGCTCGAGCCCTTCGGGCCGGGCGCGGTAATAGGCGTTGCGGCCCTCGGGGCGTTCGACCACGAGGCCCGCCTGCTTGAGTGATTTCAGATGCTGGGAGATGGCTCCCTGGGTCACGCCGCTGCCGCGGGTCAGCTCGACCACGGTGATCTCGCCGGATCGGACGATGCGCTCGAACACCGCCCGTCGGGTCGGTACGGCGAGCGCCTGCATGACGGTGTCGATGGGGATGTTCATGGCCATTCCCAAAACAATAGTGGAAACTAATTGATAAGTCAAAACTAATTGAAGGCTGCAAGCCAGGCTCGAGCCGCTCGATAAAGCAGACGCGCAAGGTAGCCGAAAAGCAGAAGAGCCCGAGTCTGGGAAGGGCGAGCGCTTCGGCGCGGCATGCGCGTTCGAACCTGCGCTGGTGGACGCCATGGTGCATCCGATCGACGGCGAGTTCGGCCGCTGCACCTTCTCCGCGGCGAGACTCGACTGATCCTCATGCCCTTGCCATGATGAAATGCATCGTGCCGCTGAGCTCGGGGCCGGAAGCACTGGGATGTGCTGAATATCTGCAGACGGACACGCACTTGGAAAATTTTGACGGCTACGACTTCATGGATTTCGGCGCCTCGAAAGGCGGGTCCTTGCGCTGGGCGAGCAAGATATTCGGCGGAAAGGGCATCGGCGTCGACATTTCCCAGAAGAAGATCGACCAGCTCCGTGCATCGGGTGGCGAAGCATTCCTGGGCGACGTCACCAAGCTGAACTTGCCTGTCGGCACTTTCAGGTATGCGACGATGATCGATTTTCTCGAGCACCTGCCAAATCGGGCCACGGGCCTCTCTGCCCTCGGACAGGCGATCTCGGCGTCGCGCGACTTCGTCTTCGTCAAGGGGCCGAATTTCGACGACCTCGACTATCTTCACGGGCTCGGGCTGAAGAAATACTTCGCCGACTGGCACGGCCATAAATGGCATCACACCGTCGCGGAATTCGACGACTATCTGAAGGGTACAGGCCTTCGGTACTGTATCGTCGAGTCAGATCGGATGACGGACTCGAGCAATCCCAAGCTGCTGCCGCTTGCTGCCGCGCGCGACCGTGGTCCGTACGATCCGGCTACCGACCTGCCCAAGCCGCATTGCAAGTTCAGGAAGCCGATCTATTCAGTCCTGACCGTGATCGTCGCTATTGCGCCCACTGCGGATCTCACCGAGCTGTTCGCGCAAAGCCAGCGCATGCGGGTGCGGGTTGCCGGAGGAAAGGCATAACTGCAAGGAGCCCGTCTCACGATGGCCGTTGTGGGTCGGATTGGGCAAGGACGTCGGCTTCGCCGCTCGACGGCGGATTGGAATCGTCAATGTCCCGCTGAAAGCGTTCCGGTCTTACTCTGCCGACGAATCTCTCGGCTTTGGGACCGAGGATGCGATCGTTGTATTCGCCCGAGCACGCTGCCTTGTAATCGTCGAGCGATTGCCCGAATGTCGCGCCCTTGATCTGTTTGCGGAACCGCTTGAGCGCCTGCTCGTAGAGAACGAAATCCCACCTGTAGTGATCCCTGATCATCGCGACGACGTTCGGATCGGCTTCATGCGACAGAATCCGCCCGGGATTGCGCTGATCGCGGACCCACGGCGTGACATAGGGCAAATCGCATAGCGCCGCGAAGAAGAAGATCGACTCCTCGAAATATTCCGCGATGGCGACAGCGCCGACGTCCTTTTCGAGGGCGATCAGCGAGCGCTCGAGAAGCTCGTTGTTGGAGAGACCGAGAAGCAGCTTGGCGTCCGGCCCATATCCGGCGCCAAGCTGGATGATCTGGCTATGGCGCTTTCCCTTGCCCTTCTTGATGAAAGTTTCCAGACTAGGAAAGTCGGCTGAACCTCCGGTCCTCGCTTCGTATTTTTTCTTTACCCACTGATAACATGACAGGAGTCTGGGCACCGGGTGCCGAAACTGAGTTACGAAGGTCCGGTCACTCGCCTTCTTCACGGCTCCGTAGAGATAATGCGCAACGAAAAAACCGTTTCCCTGCGTCGACTCCATGCGATCGATATAATCCTTGAGGTCTCCGTGAAGATGATAGTGAGAAATGAAATCCCGTCGCGCTTCGCAGACCTCGAAGGAGCATTTCAGGACGTTGGCCATCGCCAATGACCCGCTCTTGTTTATTCCATGGAAGACGATCTGGCGGTTACGCGGAGCCTCGGGCCAGTCTATTTCGACGGGAAACGTGCAGGTGCTCATTGTTTTTCCGCCGTGATGCGGATAACGACCGGATTGTCGTCCTTGTGGATCGCCAGTCCATCCGATTCGACATGGTCAACGACCCTGAACCCGGCCGCGCCGAGCCGTTCAATCAACTCGTGGAGGATTATAAAGCGACGATAGTGGCCTGCAATGCGTTCAGTAGGACTGATGACCTCGCCCTGACGCGCCAGCGGATCATTGATCGAACGGCACTCGATATAAAAACGGCCCAGCCGCTTTAGGCGTGTCGACACCGCGTCGAGCGTCGTCACTTCTTCGTGCAATGGCATTGCATGCAGCACGAACCGGCTATACGCCACATCGAACACGGCTTGGGCAGGCACGTCGGGGAGGCGCCCGGCGACGAAATCGATGCCGGGATAGCGCCGTCGGCAGGCCTCGATGGCTGCTTCAGAAAGATCGATTGCCGTGACTAGGTGCCCGTGCCTGTGGAAGTACGATGCATCCCGCCCGTTGCCACATCCAATTTCGATGACTCTCGATGCGGAGGCGAGTTTCGGGAGCACCGACTTTGCATACGAGGAAGGAGTCTCCGGGGCAATTCCGCTGGAGTAAAATGCTGCCCAGTGCGCGACGCGCCCGAAATCGGCAGCCCGTAGCTTTGCGGGATCGAACAATCTGACGATCTCGTCCGCCGACGCTTCGGGATTGATATCCTCGTAGTTCTTCACCGTGAAATCGACGAATGTCGGCTCGTCGTACAGGTCGGATCGCGACCCTATCTTGTCGTAGAGCTTCTTCGTTCGGGAATCCCGGGACACCCGCTCACCCTCGGGGACATCCAGCAATATCTGCATCGCATTGGGGATGTTTTCACGAATCCAGTCACTCACTTCGCGGTACATCGCGACAGCAGAGATGACGACTACAAAACCCTGCGAAGCCAAATGGCTGGAAAGCCTGAAGTACACCTTGGCAAGGTTTATTCTGTCGGCTCTGGCGAACCCCCATTGCCCGGCGAAGATTGATCTGAGGTCGTCTCCATCAAGGAAGATCGATTTGACACCCTGCTGCCGCAGCTTCGCCTCCACGCGCCTGCCGACGGTCGTCTTGCCAGCAGCCGAATAGCCCGTGATCCAGATCACACCACCCCGTGCAAACTCCTTTCCCGCTACCACGGACCTCTCCCTACCTCGCCGTATCAGTCTTACCGGACCGGCAAACGATTGAAAAGAGGCGGTGGCACCTGCTCGTCCGCCAGCGGCGGCATATCGGCGCGTTCGGCGCGGCAGGCGCGCTCGGCGCCCGCATCAGGCTTCCTTCTTGAAGTCGCCCGGCGCGTGCATGAAGCAACTTGTCTGTGATGATGAAAGCTGAACGCGATGCCGTTGACCGAACAGCGTGACATAAAGCCGATACACTCCCTATCGATTGCGCTAGGTTGCAGAGATATGAATCACCAACCGCCGACAGGGGAAAGCATGACTGACGTAGAGGTCTCCGAGCCGCCCCAGAAGCCGCCAAGAGGCACACGTGGGGAAATTCTTCTGGTCGATCCTCGGCGGGTGTCATTGTTCGCCATTGGCGGCATTTCCGATGCTCGCCGGCCACCCGAGATCAGACAGCAGTGGCGTGGAGCCAAGGTTACGACCACTGACGGCGACTGGGATCGGGGCCAATGGGGAACGACCGTCGGCCGCATCGATGATTTCCCATTTTATTCCGCTTTTCTCGATCATTTCACCAGGAACGTGCCTTGGGAGGAAACGGACTACTTTAGGAAATACCTGACGAAGATGGAGCGCGGCCACGAGGTGCGCCGCCCGGTGCAGAGTCGTGGTGGCGGCTTCGTTACGAATCCTGCCGAATTTCTCGAGTATATGAGGACCTACGACGACATCTTTGCGGATATCCGTGACAACGGATACCGTACACAAGCGGAGCTCGGCCGGCCAGACTCCCTGGACGAGATGCGCATCGGCATAGATCGGGATGGCCGTATCATATCGTTGGGCGGACGGCATAGACTCGTCATCTGCAAGATACTGGGACTCAAACAGGTGCCGATGCGGTTGGTCGTGCGTCACACGCAATGGGCAGGTTTTCGCCAGAAGGTCGAGCAGTTCGCCGCGGAACGAGGGGGGAAGTTATACGAAAGAATAGACCATCCAGATCTTCGGTACCTGAAAGGTACTCATAGTGCGGAGCGCCTCGCACTCATCAGCAGGGAACTGGCGAGCCGTGATTGGAGTGGAAAGCGCCTAATCGACTTCGGTACCCACTGGGGCTATTGGTGCCAGGAGATGGAAAAGCTCGGATTCCGCTGCGTCGGAATTGAGCTAAATGCCGAGTATGCGGCTATCGCAGAGAAAATAAGGATCGCGAGCGAAGGAGAATATACGATTTGGCAAGGTCATCTCACCAAATATCCTGAACCCGTAGCCGACGTTTGTCTCGCACTGAGCATATTTCATCATCTGGTAAAAAAGGACAACGCGCATGCTTCGCTCGTCAAGTTTCTAGCGAGGCTGAAGACTTCGCTGATGTTTTTCGAACCGCCGACTAGAAATTTCGTCCGCTACCAAGCCGAGGAGTTTGCCGCATTCGTCAGCAAGCATGCAAACCTCCCAAACATAAAGCTCCTTGGTTATACGCGAGAGCGTCCGATGTATATGCTTTCCCGCGATTAGCCCGCGATAGTTCACTTTCTACGCACTGTGGGCTGAGTTGGGAGGGTGTCAATGGCAACTTCGCGCGCCGGGACGCAAGGAACGACCCTGTCTCGGCGTTCCGTGTTGTCAGGGGCCGCGGCAGTCGTTGCCGTCGCGCTCGTCCCGAAACGAGGTGAGGGTCGGATAATCACCGTGGAAGGGGCCCGGGGCGATGGTCGAACGAATGATCTCGAGCCACTGCGAAAGGCTATTGAAGAGGCGCGAAGTCGTGGTCATGGCAGGGTCCAGATCCCGCCTGGAACGTTCCTCCTCCGGCCCGACGCCGGCGATCTGACGGCTCTCGCGCCGGCAGCGGGCACTATCATCCAAGGCGCCGGTCGGGAGAAGACGCGGCTCTTGATGGCCGATGGCGCGGAAGGTCATGTCATCAATGCCCGAGAAGGCGGGGTCGCGATCTTGGATCTTACCGTCGATGGTGGCAGACGGACTTCGAGCAACATCGGCGGGCACAACGTCCGGTTGGAAGGCGACAATCTGCTGGTGGAGCGCGTGCGTTCGGTCAATTCGGCTTCATACGGAATTGGGCTTGGGCAGCGGAGGTATGTACGCAACTGCATATTGCGAGACGTCGAGATTGTGGATGCCGGCGTAGATGGCGTCGACTTGAAGAACAAGCTTGGGCGGACGGAAGCGACCTTCGAGAATCTGATCGTTCGTGGATTCAACAGCGCCAACCGCAAAGTCGGTCAGGCCGGCGTCGATCTGCGCGGCAAAGTGACGGTCCGCAATCTCTTGATCGACGGCGTCCCCCATGGCGGCGACGGCTTGCGTTTTCGTCATGGCGAGGAGGGCGTTGCCAACGGGCCGGGTGCGCACGGTTCCACTGCAACGAATGTTGTCATCACGGGGAACGGTGAGCACGGCACCGGGATCGCGGTGCTCGCAAGAGACGTGACGGTTTCCCAGGTGCGAGTCTCCGGCCTAACATTCGCTCTGAGAATCGGAGCCGCCCGATTCAAGGCGTCGGACGGTGCTCTATCGGGCAGCAACTACATCCTCGGCGGCTTCAGTCGAGATTGGCCGATCGACAACGGGCAATTCGAACGGGTGCAATTCAAGGGCAGGATAGCGGCCAAAGACTTGCGGCTGCCTGATTTCAAGTTCGATAGATGCGAGTTCACGAACTGCGCGGAGGTGAACCCGAGGCGGATCAGCGGAGCAGCCTTTTCCAACTGCGTCTTTGCCCCGGACTGCGATCGGTAGGGCGCCGTTATTCATAGGCCGCTGGGTTGCGCGCACCTGGGCGGCGCGATCAAGTCACGGGGATCGAGCCGCCGCAGCGTAACAAAAACTACGGCATGACGTCATCAACATGTCACTCAGACCGCGCAAGCTTCTCGTTTGCCCGTCGAGGACCCCATGACCTGTTCGATCACCGCCAGGAAAGGCTTGGAGCCAAGTCAGTACGTTCTATTCGACATCCGGGATCGGACGGGTAATCTGCTCTGCACAGTATTCGGCTCGGACCTCGCCGAGCGGCTTGCCGCGCTGATGACGGAAGAACTACGAGTGGGCAAGAATAGCTACGGTGTCGTATTCGCCGCGCTGTCCCGCCTCGATTGCGAACTGATCGCGCGAAGCGTCGGCGGAGACGAGCTCTGGTGGGCCACCGCCGGCGATGCGCCCCGCATACGGTCGGGTCTGATCTCTGCTCTCGCAGCTGGAGCCGTCGCTCCTGTGTACTCGCCCGCTCCCGGGGACATCGATGCCCCTTCCGTGCCGACACTGCAGTGATTCTTGGGCGAGAGCCTGCTGACGCTGCGACGCGCATGCGGATCCGGAGGAAGGCGAAGTTCGACTTCTTGCCACCCCCTACCGAGAGGACCCTCCCGGAGGGACTCAGCAGATGACCTTTCAATACGGCATCCGGTCTATCCACGAACTGCACGATGGCAAGCTAACGGTATCGCATCTTCCGGACATCGAGATGGAGCATCGTTCGCTGTTTCCGGAGCGAACGACAGGAATGTCGCTGGCCAGCCAAGATCGTCGTCAGGATGTGGCGTATAGATTTGGGCCGTCGATCGTCGAGCCCGGCATCGCAGATCGCTGGCAAAAGTTCGAAGCACAATATCGTGCGCAGAGCCGCATCAACAAGTTTTGGATGGCCACCATCAGCGATGCCGTCGTCGAACCTCGGCTTCTCTCCGTCCTCGCGAATGGATTCTTTGTGCGGGAGTGCATGCGACCGCTCACAGATCTTCCGAAGCTCTTTCCGGGAATGCGCGGCGAGGACGTCAAGCGGCTGGTCGGATCCCCCCGCGAAGTATTTACGTCGTGTGTAGGCCTGGTGCCGACGTCGACGGTCGACGAAGCTTTCCTGTTGGGCTCGGGCGTATACAACAACTACTACAACTGGACGATAAGATACGCTCCGCGCGTGCGCATCTTCAAATCCTTTCGCCGTCGCGTGAAGCTGCTCAGCCCGCGTTTCAAGAATGAGTATGTACGCGGAACGCTGCAACTCCACGGCGTCGGGCAGAAGCGGGTTGTTCCTGTGAGGGAACCCATTCTCGTTCGCACGCTTCATATCTGCTCGCCATCCGCGATAGGCCGTCATGAGCTCTCGCCGCAGCTGATCGCAGGCCTCGCGGATCCGCCGGTTCCAACAGACCCTCCCGGCGCCGCGACGCGGCTCTACATTCCGCGGGCAAATGTAAAATCGCGGCGCGTGGTAAACGAAGCAGAAGTCTCAGGCGCCCTCTCGAAGCTGGGATTCACGATTTTCGATTCGGCTCAGCACTCGGTCGCTGCACAGGCCGGGGCATTCCATGCGGCCGAGATAATCGTCGGCGCGCACGGCGCAGGTTTTGCCAACATGGTCTATGCGCGGCCGGGAACAACGGTCGTCGAGATCATTCCGGAGGGCTACGATCAGGGCGTCACGTCCTACAGGAGCCTCGCCGACCATTTCGGATTGCGCTACGTGCCCCTGTTTGCTCGGGAAGTCTTGCCCAACCGAAACCGGTGCAACAGCGACATAGCGATCGACGTAGCGGAGCTCGTCCGGACCGTGCTTGACCTTCCGCAGGGTGCTTCGGACGGGCCGAATGCTGTTCTCACCGGCGCAGGCGAGGCAGCCGTTGCAGGGAATGCCTAGGAAAGGCGTTGAGCGCCCCGCACGCCTGCTTCCCCAATTCGAAGGTTCACTCATGTCGAACAGTACAGATCTCCGACTGGTCGGAAAGCACCTGTACTTCGGGAATCTCCCCACGGATGAGCGGCAGTATCTTTCGGGGAACTTCGTGGGCCTTGCACTGCGACCCACGCATGATCGCGAAATCCGCCACGACGCGCGAGAGCCATTGCCGGTGGGCGACTCGTCAGTCCTGAAAGCTCAGTCGCAGGACGTATTCGAGCATCTGCCGTACGAGACCCTTCCGGAAATCTTGAGCGACGTCTTTCGCGTTCTTGTCCCGGGAGGCGTCTTTCGGCTCAGCCTGCCGGATTACAATTCGCCCTTTCTCCTCAAGAGGTGCGTGTTCGACGAGTGCGGCAACATCCTTGGCGATCTGCGAATGGGAGCATCGGTCCGCTTCGAAAAGGGAAAGAGATCGCGCATCGTCGAGTTCAAAGGCGGCGGAAACGCGCACCTGTGGTTTCCGACGTTCGCCTTGGTTCGAAGCGCGGTGGATCGGTCGCGGATCAGGGAGTCGTCGCAGATCGTCTTCCGGCAGGGCTTCACGAGTCGGGACGCATTCAAGTGCGATCCCATTCCTGACGAGGAAATGTACGTGAAGCGAGCACTGCCCCACGACCGGCGGGCGAACGGAGCGCCGGTATCTCTAGTATTCGATTTCTTCAAGTAGGCGACGATATAGGGGGTTGCGAGACCATCGGCCTTCATGGCCCATGCACCTTTGGGCCAGGCGTGCTGACGAAGCACGCATGTCGGATTTGGCCGGTCCCGTTCGTCCTTCAAGTGCGGCCGATCGGGCCGGTCGATACGGGAGATATGAGATGCGTGTGATGGTACTCGTGAAGGCGACCGAGGAGAGCGAGAAGGGCTTCGTCAGTACGCCGGAGACGACGGCGTTGATGGAGGCCATGGGCAGGTTCAACGACGACCTGCAGAAGGCCGGCATCCTGCGCACGGGCGACGGCCTCAAGCCGTCGTCGGAAGGCAAGCGCGTTGCCTTCGACGGTCCCGGCCGCACGGTCATCGACGGGCCCTTTGCGCATCCGCGCGAACTGGTCGCCGGCTTCTGGCTCTGGGACGTGAAGGACATGGACGAGGCGGTCGCCTGGGTGAAGCGGTGTCCCAATCCCATGCCGGGTCCGAGCGAGATCGAGATCCGGCCGCTCTACGAATTGTCCGATCTGCAGTGAGGGCCTGCGTCAGGTCCGCTTCCAGAAAGCGAGGTTGCGGGCGAGCGGTTTGACCTGCCGCCACAGCGGCGCCAGCACATGACTGGTCACCGGGATCGCGAGCAGGCCGACGATGAAACCGGCCACGCCGGCGCCCGCGGCTTCCACCAGCCAGGCGAACACCGGCTGCGCGAACGGCATCGCGGCGGCGACCGCCGCGCCCGCGTCATGCAGGGCGTGGCTCGGCCAGCCTAGTCCGTAGACCTCGAGACCGTGGAGGATGATGCCGCCGCCGACCCAGATCATCGCTGCCGTACCGACGATGCCCAGCGCGTTGAGCAGCCAGGGCATGGCCAGGACGATCGCGCGGCCGGCCAGGCGGAGCGGCGCGGCGGTGCGCGACTCCGGGACAGCGCCCGCGAGCGCGAGGCCGAGATCGTCGGCCTTGACGATCAGGGCGACGACGCCATAGACGCCAGCCGTAATGCCGATGCCGACGACGGCGAGGATCGCCGCCTGTTCCACGAAGCTGTCGCCCGGGATGGCGGCCAGTGATATCGCCATGATCTCGGCGGAAAGGATGAAGTCGGTCTTGATCGCGCTCGCGATCCTCTCCTCCTCGAAGGACCTGGCGTCGAGCGCCACGGTTTCGATCTTCGCCTCGTGCTCGTGCGCGGCGTGCGGGAAGAAGAACTCGTAGACCTTTTCAGCGCCTTCGTAGCAGAGAAAGGCGCCGCCGATCATCAGCAGCGGCGTGATCGCCTGCGGCAGCAGAAGGCTGAGAGCCAGCGCCGCGGGCAGGAGAATGATGAGCTTGTTCTTGAGCGAGCCCAGCGCGATGCGGCCGATGATCGGCAGCTCGCGCGCCGGGCTGAAGCCGGTGACGTAGCGCGGGGTGACGGCCGCATCGTCGATGACCACGCCAGCGGCCTTCGCACCGGCCTTGGCGGCATGGGCCGCGACATCGTCGACCGACGCGGCGGCAACCTTCGCCAACGTCGCAATGTCGTCCAGGAGAGCCACCAGACCGCCGGCCATGAAGCACCATTCGTTGAGCCGGCGACACCACCGACGCTGAAGAACGCGGGATGCCGCCAACGGCTCCCTCGCGGTGCATTATATATGCATTCCCGGCATTCATATTGACGTTGGCGTTACGGCAGCCGCCCTTGCGGTCCGCCGGTCGACCATGCAGGCTGGAGACCAAGGAGGCCCACATGCTGGAAACGCGGGAAGGCGGCTGCCATTGCGGGCGCGTGCGGTTTCGCGCCGAGGTCGATCTCGACCTGCTGTCCCATTGCAGCTGCTCGATCTGCACCAAGAAGGGCATTCTCCACCTGGGCTCCGACCCTGCGCGGTTCCAGTTGCTGCGCGGGAAGCGCGCGCTCAAGGCCTACACCTTCGGCACCGGGGTCGCGCAGCACACGTTCTGCTCGCATTGCGGCATGCACGCCTTCTATGTTCCGCGGGCCAACCCGCACCGCATCAGCGTCAATGCCCGCTGCCTGGACGACATCGATGGCGAGAGCCTGAAGCCCACGCGGTTCTTCGACGGTCGCCATTGGGAGGACGCACAGCGCCGCCGGATCGCCGAGACCGGCGAGGCGCCGCCACCCGACGCGCACGGCGCGAAGACGCTGCAGGCGATTCTCGATCGGGCAGTGGCGTAGCCGGCGCGCGTCAACCCGTCAGCCGCCTGCGCAAGTTTCCCAGCGAGGCACGCCACCAGTCGGCGGCGCGTTGGAGGGTGACGGTCTCGGGAAGGCCGTGGCGGGCGGCGTGACCTTGGGGGATCGTGTCCCAGGCGCGATGCTCGACAGAGACGCGCGTCTCGTCACCGACGGGTTCGAAGCGCACCTCGACCTCGGTCGATTGCCCGGCCGTGAAGTTCGCCTGGCGCCAGGCGAAGACGAGGCGCCGGCCTGGCTCCCAGGCGAGGATGCGGCCGATCTCGAACGTCTTGCCGTTGGCGAGGCGGGTGATGAGGCGGCCGTCAGGACCAGGCTCGAAGCTCAGGGCGCCGTCGCCTTGCGGCGTGATGCGGAAGAGCGGATCGGGGCGCCACCAGGCGGCGATGTCCTGCGTGAAGGCCTCGAAGGCAGTGGCCGGGTCGGCCGGCACGCGGATGGCGAGGAAGACCTTCGAGGTCATTTGCGGCTCTTCTGCAGGTGCGCCTTGAACGAGGCGAGCTGGCGCGCCCACATCGCATCGGTCTCCGCCAGCCACGCCTTGAGCTCGCCCAGCGCCTCGGACCTCAGGCGATAGATTCGGACGCGGGAGTCGAGCGCGTCGCGGTCCTCCTCGACGAGGCCGCTCTGGCGCAGCGTCCTGAGATGGCGGCTCATGGTCGGAAACGGTAGGCGCGTTGCCTGCGCGAGATCGCCGGCGCGGCAGGGCTTCTCGCGCAGCAGCTCGACGACCCGCCGGCGATGCGGATCGGCGAGCGCGGCCAGCGTGCGGTCGAGGTCGTGTGCGGTCACCGCAGCGGCGCGAACCTGAAGCCGGTCGCCTTCTCCATCTCCTCGTTGGAGACCGCCCTGACCGGCTGCGAAAAGGTCCAATGGTGGCCTTCGAGATCGGCGGCGATATAGGCGCGCTCGCCGTAGAACTGGTCCTCCGGCTCTTTCACGATCCTGGCGCCGGCCTGCCGCGCGCGGGCGCAGTGCTCGTCGAGACCGCGTTCGATGCGGACATGCACCCGCTGCGTGTTCTTGCCACCCAGCGACGCGGGGCTGCGGGTCCAGTCCGCCCACTCGGCGCCGATCATCACGACGCCGTCGCCATGGGTCATTTCGGCGTGGACGATGTTGCCGTCGGCGTCAGTGAGCACTTCGCTCGGATCGAAGCCGAAAGCATGCTGCAGCCAGTCAAGAGCGGCACGATTGTCCTTGTAGGCGAGCGACGGGATGAACGAGGGGCGGTGGGGCAGATCGGCGGCCATGGCAGGCTCCTTTTGTGGTTTCGATTTCGTACAATATTTAGCAGAATATACAATTATATGTCAATCCGCCTTCGTCGGTGGTTTGTCGCTCGTGAACGAACGGCGGTGCTGCCCACGGGATGGATGGAAGGGCCGCTTGGTGAATCTGCCGCGGGGTAGTACCGGCGCTGTCAGGGGCCATTGCCTGGAGCCGCACGATGTGGCCATCTCGAAGTACGTGGCTGGGGCAAGAAAGGTATTCACCCGGGAACTCGCCAGACGCGGCCATTTGGAACGCGAGAAGCTGCTGGCATTGGTCGAGCAGACGACGATTCGGCTGAGCTCAAGGAGCGGATCCGGGCCGCCATTGCGCAAGATTTCTCTCTTGTTGACGACGCTGCAGGTCCGGCACGCGGTTGCTAGGATGCATCGCGTCACGGAGGAGATGCCAAGCCATGGTCAAGACTGTGCTCTACGCGGAGAAGCTGTACGACGACGACAAGGTCGAGCGCGAGGTGTTCGGGTCCGATGTGCGCGTGGTGTGGCGCAACGTCAGCGACCTGTCGCAGCTCGAGTCGCGCGATTGCGCGGATGTCGACGGCCTGATGATGCTGCGGCTCGGGATGACCGCGGAGCACTTCGCGAAGTTCCCCAAGCTCGCCTGCGTCGTGCGCATGGGCGTCGGCTACGACAAGATCGATCGCAAGGCGGCCGCCGCGCGCAACGTGATGGTGTGCAATGTGCCCGACTACGGAACCACCGAGGTGGCCGACCACGCGCTGGCGCTTGCCCTGTCGCTCCGCCGCGGCATCGCCCTCCATCTCGAGGCGCAGCGCCGTCCGCAGCCCGCGCCGTGGCGCTACATCGGCGACCCGCTGCTGCGGCGCAACGGCGTCCAGACCTTCGGCATCGTCGGCCTCGGCCGCATCGGCACGGCAGCGGCGCTGCGGGCGAAGGCGTTTCAGTTCCGGGTCGTCGTCTACGACCCGTACATGCCGAACGGCACCGAGCTCGGAGTCGGCGTCGAAAGGGTGAACTCGCTCGAGGCGCTGATGGAGCAGACCGACACGTTGTCGATCCACGCACCCTTGACCCTGGAAACCCGCGGCATGATCTCGCGCGCCATGCTGGAGCGCATGCCGAAGGGCGGGGTCGTGGTCAGCACCGCACGCGGGCCGATCTGCGACGTCGATGCGCTCGCCGATCTCCTGAAGCGCGGCCACCTCGCCGGCGTCGGCCTCGACGTGCTGCCCGTGGAGCCGCCGGTCGAGCCGATCCCGGAGCTGCTGCGCGCCTACCGTGCGCGCGAGCCGTGGTGCGAGGGGCGGCTGATCATCACGCCGCACTCCGCCTTCTTCACGCCCGAGGCGTGGGACGACATCCGGCTCAAGTCGGCACAGACCATGCGCGCGGCCATGGTCGGACCGCGGCCGCAGAACGTCATCACACCGGAGATGTTCTGAGGCTACCGCTCAGCGTGGGCGGTGTTCGGTTCCGACGCCCGCCGTGATGAACAGGGCAGTGGCGTGGCTTGCGATATCCGCGGTGTGCCAGACGCCACGCCCGTTGATCGCGTACTCGCCCGCGTGCAGCGTGACGCTGCTCGCGGTCCCGTCCGGCAGTTCCTGGATCAACATGATCTCGCCGGCGATGCAGATCACGACCTCGTCGCCCACCGGGTGCATCTCCCAGCTCGTCCAGTTCTCGGTGAAGCTGTACTGCGATACGAGCCGTCCTTCGGCACCATCGGCGGCGGTCCGTTCGGCATAGGCCGCGTACCATTCCATGCCGGTGAATTCGGGCTGCGACTCGGCACGGGCGCCGAGGCCGAGATGGAGCGGGAAGCGCTCCAGCGACAGGGGCTTCGAGATCGAGGGCTTCGTCATCGGGTTCGTCATGTCGCGGCCTCCAGAAGCACGTTGCTGCCTGGAATCTGCGAGCGCGAATTAACATTGTCTACTTGCACCGGTCGTCGCATCCCGACGGACGACGATCGGCCCTCGCGCGCTGCGATCGTCACACATTGATCACATGGACTTGCATCTGGCTTGTCGTCGAGGGTTGTCTGCGGCTGTGGAATAAAAGTCGACGACGCGGAACGGTGAAGCGATAGATTGCCCTCCCTCGAACGCGCATAGGCACTGGAGCACGATGGCCCATCACTGGCGCCGGAATGCGCTCCAAGAAGATAATGAGCATGGATATCGATCAGCTTCGTGGATGGGCGGCGTTCATGGACAGAGCCATGATCGTGAGCCTCGCCGCCGTCGTCTCCGCCGTTTCGGCCCTCGCGATCACGACGTTCCTGTCGTCCAGGTTCGGCGAGGCGGTGCGTTCCCACGAGCAAGCCGCTCTCGAACGACACACCGCCATGGAGAGCGATGCCGCACCGGGTGCGCAGGAAGTCGCCGCCGCAAAAGTGCGTTTGGCGGGGCTCGAGCAGGAAGTGTCTCTGGCGCGCGAGCGGGCGGCGACGCTCGAGCAGCAAGTCTCCACGCAGCAAGGACAGGCCCAGGCGCTCGAGCACGATGTTTCCGCCGCCCGGGAGCGGGCAGCCGCGCTGGAGCAGGAAGTGTCTGTGGCGCGGGAGCGGGCGGTTGCGCTCGAACGGGAGGCCTCGGTGGCCCGCGAGCGGGCGGTGGCGTTCGAGCAGGCGGCGCGGGAAGCCAACGAGCGGCTGGCGAAAGCGGCCCGCGAGAGCGCCCCTGTCGCCGAGAAGCCCCGGGCGCCGCAGGTCGACGCAGCGGAGATCCAGCAGCGGCTGGCCGATCTCGGAAAGTTGGTGAGGGCGGCCGCCGGGCGCGCGGCGGATACACCCCCGCCAAGCGCACAGGACGCGCCATCTTCCGAACCGGTGCCAGATGCTTCCGGGAACGGCGCGGCACCGCGCGAGACGCCGCCGCCGCCCATCGTCCTGTCTCTACGGAAATATGCCGGCACCAAGGCCGCGGTGTTCGTCGTCCAGCCGATATCCGATGCCCAGGCGGTGGGCTCGGCGATCTCCGCCTATCTCGGCGAGGCTGGCTGGGCACCCGGGATCTGGACATGGACGGGCGTGGCCGGGATTTTTGGCGTGGTCGTGCTCGTCAGGGACGGCAGCGACCCTGCAACGCACGAGGCGGCGTCCGTTCTCGTGGAGGCTCTCCGCTCGGCCGGCTTCAATGCGAGCAAGGGAGACTGGCCGGCCAACTGGAGCCGGTTTCGCGGCATGCTCGACGGACCGCAAACGCCAGGTCCAACGGATGCGTCCATCCGGATCGTCATCGGCGCCAAGCCGCGCTGACCCGTTCGGCCGCGCGGCGGCGCAAGCCTTGTTCACTCCGGCGCGTGACTGGGTCTATGATCGCTCATGAGCACGCATGACCATCATGACCATGACCATGGGCATCGCCATGAGCACGACCACGGCGAGGCGTCCGAGCTTTCGGAAACCGAGCTGCGGGTACGTGCGCTGCAGACCATCCTGATCGAGAAGGGCTACACCGATCCCGCGGCGCTCGACGCCATCGTCGAGACGTACGAGACCAGGATCGGACCGCACATCGGGGCTCGCATCGTGGCGCGCGCCTGGACCGACCCTGCATTCCGCGAAGCGCTGCTGGCCGATGCCAGCAAGGCCGCAACCCCGTTCGGATACCACGGCAAGGTCGGCGATCATCTGGTCGCGGTGGAGAACACCCCTGAACGGCACAACATGGTCGTCTGTACCCTGTGCTCCTGCTATCCGTGGGACGTGCTCGGCCTGCCGCCAGTCTGGTACAAGTCCTTCGCCTATCGCTCACGCACGGTGAAGGAACCGCGCGCGGTGCTGCGCGAATTCGGCGTGACCGTGCCGGAGCAGGCGGAGATCCGGGTTTGGGATTCCACCGCCGAGGTCCGTTACATGGTACTGCCCGAACGGCCGGCCGGCACCGAGGGCTGGAGCGAGGAGAAGCTGGCCGGGCTGGTGACGCGCGATTCGATGATCGGCACCGGGCTGCCGCGCTCGCCGGCAGGAGAGGGCGCATGAACGGCATCCACGACATGGGCGGCATGGACGGTTTCGGTACCGTCGACACGCGCGACGACGGCGTGGTTTTCCACGGCAAGTGGGAAGGCCAGGTGATGGCCGCGAGCCGTGTGATGGGCGCGGTCGGCGCATGGAACATCGACCAGGGCAGGTACGGCATCGAGCAGCTGCCGCCGCATCGCTACCTCACGTCGTACTATCACCGCTGGCTGGCGCGGTGCGAATGGGCTCTGGTGCAGTATGGCTACGCCGATGCGGACGAGATCGCCGCCGGCCATGCGCTGCGTCCCGGCAGGGCGCCGCCGCGTGGCAAGTTCACGACCGCCAATCTCGACCGCATCAGCCACCGCGGCAGCTACTTGCGCCCGCCGCAGGCGCCGGCGCGGTTCGCGATCGGCGATCGCGTCCTGGCCAGAAACATGCATCCCAAGGGCCATACGAGGCTGCCGCGCTACGTCCGGGGGCACGTCGGCGTCGTCGAGCGGCTGCATGGCTGCCAGGTCTTCCCCGACAGCGCCGGGATGGGCGAGGGCGACAACCCGCAATGGCTCTACACCGTTCGCTTCGAGGGCCGCGACCTGTGGGGCGCGGACGCCGATCCCACGCTCAAGGTCTCCGTCGAGGCGTTCGAGCCGTACCTGGAGCCGGCCTGACATGACCAAGATCGATCCGGTCGCGGCCAGGCGCGCGCTCGAAGCCAATCCCGGCTTGCCCGCCGATGCGCAAGGCCCCGTGTTCCGCGAGCCGTGGCAGGCGCAGGCCTTCGCCATGACCCTGGCCCTCCATGAGAAGGGTCTGTTCGCCTGGAGCGAGTGGGCGGCAATGCTCGGCGAAACCATCAAGGCCGCGCAGGCGGCGGGCGATCCGGATACCGGCGACACCTACTACCATCATTGGCTGGCGACGCTCGAGCGGATGACGTCGGAGAAGGCCGTGACGACCCGCGCCGACCTGACGACCTACCGCGATGCCTGGGAGCGCGCTGCCGCCCGCACCCCGCACGGCCAGCCGATCGAGCTGACGACCCGGGATTTCGGCGGGTAGGCCCAAGTTCCTCTTCCGCAAGCACATCATGCGCGCCTCGCGAAGGGAGGGACGGATTGACCATCACGATCTACGGAATCAAGAATTGCGACACGATGAAGAAGGCGCGGAGCTGGCTCGATAAAGCCGGCCGAGCCTATGTCTTTCACGACTACAAGACGGCGGGAATCGATCGGGGAAAGCTCGAAAGCTGGGTGCAGAAAGTGGGTTGGGAAGCTTTGCTCAACCGGTCTGGCACGACATTCCGCAAGCTGCCCGAGGGCGAAAAAGCCGGGTTGACCGAGCGGAAGGCGATCGAGCTGATGCTGGCGCAGCCCTCGATGGTCAAGCGGCCAATCCTGGAGCTGCCGGGCGGAACCGTGATCGTCGGCTTCAGGCCAGCCGAATATGAATCAAATTTGTGATTGTTTTCAGCCTATTGGGGATCAATCTTGACCGTCTACCTCAATTGGGGAATCCTGAAGTCCCTTCTGAGGTTGGAACATGAAAAGCAGATTTTCTGCCGTGATGCTCGTCCCGCTTGCTCTCTCCCTGTCGGCGTGCGGCGACACCTGGGGGCAACGCGCCGTGACGGGCGGTGCGATCGGAACCGGCGCCGGCCTGGCCGTAGGTGCCGTCGCCGGTCTGCCGTTGCTCGGCACAGCGCTTGTCGGTACGGCCCTGGGCGCGGGCATCGGCGCGGCGACCGCGAAAGAGAACTAGCAACCTGCCGTAGGGCGCTAGCCCAGTAGGACCTTGAGCTTGCGGTCGAAGATCGCCAGCACGTCCTCGAGATCGTCGCCGTGGGCGAGCTTGCGCGGTCCGTTGTAGACCATGTAGGCGCCCTGCGCGGTGCCCGGCACCTTGGCGATCGCGAATACCGGCTGTTCCGCGGTGTGGCGGAAGATCGAGAAGATCGCCATGCCGGGACGGAAGTCGATGGCGTAGTCCCGCCATTCCCCCGAGGCGACCCGCATGCTGTACAGGTTCAGCAGCCTGGTCAGTTCCCGCCGCTCGAAGGAAACGATCCGGCGCCGGGCCTTCTGGTCGGCCAAACGGTATAGATTGCTCATTGGTTGACTGAATTGTTGCAGATGGACGACGGTTTGCCAAACCCCCATTGGAGAGCTATGAACCGCCGCCAAAGCTGTTGATTCTTCTTCATTTTCGGGAGCTGTGAGTGTCCGACTCGGCTGCGTTTCGCGAGATCGACGATGCCGTCCGCCAGGACGACATGAAGCTCTGGTGGAAGCGCTGGGGAACATGGGTCGTCGGCGGCGCCGTGGCCGTGGTGGTGGCGGTCACGGGCATGGTCGGATATCGCCAGTACGACTCCGCGCAGCGCGCAAGAGCGAGCGCGGCCTATTCGGCGGCGCTGGCGAAGATCGGACAGGACAATGCCGCGGCCCGGGCCGAGCTGAACAGGCAGGCGGCGGATGCACCGGCACCCTATAGCTCGCTCGCCGCCCTTGCGGCGGCTCAGCTGCTCGACACGCCGGCGGAGCAGGTCGCCGCGCTCGAGGCGGTGTCGGCCAAGCTGCCCCCCGAACTCTCCGATCTCGCCCTGGTGATCGCGGGCTTCCGCAGCGTCGATGCCGGGAAGCTCGATGCGCTTGTCGCCAGGCTCGATCCGCTCGCCATGCCCGACCGGCCGTTCCATGCCAGTGTCATGGAACTGCAGGCCCTGGCTGCGGCGCGCAAGAACGACCTCAAGCGCGCCCGCGAGTTGTGGACGGCGATCGTCAAGGATCCCGCCTCGCCGCAGGGTGCGCAGCAGCGCGCCCAGGCGATGCTCACGTACTACGGTCCGGGCGAGGGCAAATAGCGACATGATTATCGTTTCGCGTCTCTTGCTGGTCGCGTTCCTGCTGCCGCTGTCGCTGACGGGTTGCGGCATTTTCGACAAGAAGGACCCGCCGCTGACAGGCGAGCGCATCCGGGTGTTCTCCGATCGTCGCGAGATCGAGCCTGACAAGGACGCCGGCAGCATCCAGGTCACCTTGCCGGCGCCGGTCGTCAACGATTCCTGGCCGCAGTCCGGCGGCTTCGCCAATTATGCGATGCAGCATCTGACGATCGGGGATTCGCCGCAGGTCGTCTGGACTGCCGACGTCGGTGCGGGATCCTCGTCCTCGCGCATCCTGACGACGCCGCCGGTGGTCGCCGACGGCAAGGTCTTTGCCAAGGACGCCGAGAGCAACGTCTCGGCATACAACGCCGACACGGGCCAAAGGCTGTGGAGCGTGACCCTCAAGCCCGAGAAGGCGCGCGACACCGACGAGTTCGGCGGTGGGCTGGCGTGGTACGGGGGCAAGCTGTTCGTCACGACGGGTTTCGCCGAGGTCTTCTGCCTCGATCCCGATACCGGCGCCGAGGTCTGGACCTCGATGGTGAGTGCGCCGATCCGTGGCGCCCCGCTGGTGTTCGGCGACCGCGTCTTCACGATCTCGATCGACAATAAGCTGCATGCCATGGCGGCGATCGACGGCTCCGACCTGTGGAACTTCTCCGGCCTGCAGGAGGTCGCGGGGTTTGTCGGCGGCAACAGCGCCGCGGGATCGGGCGATTTCGTCGTCGCGCCCTTCTCCTCGGGCGAGCTGGTCGCCTTCCGTATCGATAACGGCCGGCCGGTGTGGAACGAATCGCTGGTCGGGCCGCGCCGCGAAGCACGCGCGTTCGGCAACCTGGCGGACATTCGCGGGCGGCCGGTCATCGATCGCGGCCTCGTGCTGGCGATGGGCACGGCGGGCACGCTGACCGCCATCGACCTGCGCTCGGGCCAGCGCCAGTGGGAAAGGAATATCGGCGGCAACCAGACGCCGTGGGTGGCGGGACGCTTCGTCTTCGTGGTCACCGGCTCTGCCGACGTGGTTGCGTTGGAGCGCGACACCGGCAAGGTAAAGTGGGTGACGCCGCTCAGCCAGTATCATGACCAGAGCCGGCGCAAGCCCATCCTGTGGGGCGGTCCCGTGCTCGCGTCCGACCGGTTGCTGGTGGCCGGCTCGACCGGCGAGATGCTGTCGCTGTCGCCTTATACCGGCGAGCTCATCGGCAAGCTCGACCTCGGCTATGCCGTCCGGTTGGCCCCCGTGGTCGCAAACCGCATGGTCTACGTTCTGGCCGCCTCGGGCAGGCTCATTGCCCTCCGCTGATCCCCCGACCTCCGCGGCGGCGCTTCCCCGCGTCGCCATCGTCGGCCGCCCCAATGTCGGCAAGTCGACGCTGTTCAATCGCCTGGTCGGCAAGCGGCACGCCATCGTCGACGATACACCGGGCGTTACGCGCGACGTGCGCGAATCGCCGGCGCAGCTCGGCGATCTCGCTTTCACGCTGCTCGACACCGCGGGCTGGGAGACGATCGGCGGCGAGGCGCTAGAGGCGCGTATGCGCCGCTTCACCGAGCGGGCCGTCGACAGCGCCGACGTGGTGCTGTTCCTGATCGACGCACGCGCGGGCGTCCTGCCGCTGGACGAGAGCTTCGCCAACTGGCTGCGCCGGCGCTCGTCCAAGGTGATCCTGGTCGCCAACAAGTGCGAGGGCCGCGCCGGCCAGAACGGCCTGGCCGAGGCGCACGGCCTGGGGCTCGGGCAGCCGATCCCGATCTCCGCCGAGCATGCCGAGGGCCTGAGCGACCTGCACGAGGCGCTCGGCCGGCACATCGAACCGATGCCGGACGAGGAGGACGCGCCGGAGCTCGATGTCGAGCGGGTGCTCGACGCCGACGCCGAGGAGGCCGCCAAGCGTCCCATGATGCTGGCGATCGTCGGCCGGCCCAATGTCGGCAAGTCGACCCTGGTCAACCGCCTGGTGGGCGAGGAGCGGATGCTGACCGGGCCGGAGGCCGGCATCACGCGCGATTCGATCCGCGTCGAATGGCAGTGGCGCAACCGCAAGATCCGCCTGATCGACACCGCCGGCATGCGGCGGCGCAGCCGCATCGACGAAAAGCTGGAGCAGGCCTCCGTCGCCGACACCCTCGACGCCATTCGCCTGGCCGACGTGGTCGTCGTCGTGCTGGACGCCGGCGACATGCTCGAGAAGCAGGATCTCGCGGTCGCCGGAAGGGTGATCGAGGAGGGCCGCGCCCTCGTGATCGCGGTCAACAAGACCGACCTGCTGGCCGACGACCGGCGCGAGGCGAACAAGCAGTGGCGCAAGCTCAGCGACCGGCTGGAAGCGTCTTTCGCCCAGGTCAAGGACGTGCCGATCGTCGGCTTCTCCGCGCTCACCGGCCGCGGCGTCGAACGGCTGATGCCCAAGGTGTTCGAGACCTACGACATCTGGAACAAGCGGGTGAAGACGCCCAAGCTGAACCGCTGGCTGCGCGAGATGGAGGTCCTGCATCCGCCGCCGCTCGCCAAGGGCCGGCGCATCCGCCTGCGTTTCATGACCCAGATCAAGATCCGCCCGCCGACCTTCATGCTGTCGTGCAGCCAGCCGGACGAACTGGGGAACGACTACGTGCGCTACCTGATGAACCGCCTGCGCGAGGATTTCGACATGCCCGGCGTGCCGATGCGCATCACCATGCGCAAGCCCGACAATCCCTTTGCCAGCCGGGCGAAGAAGCAGCGCTGACGAAGCGGCGGGAACGCGTCGCGTCCGCCCGTCATGAGCCCAGCCAGATCTCCACTATTCCCGGGGGTAGCTTGGGATAGGCCTTCGACAGATCGACGATCTGGGCGTCGGCGAGGAACGGTTGGGTCTTAAGCTCCTTCGCCGCGGACTCGTCGGTGGTCTTGTAGATGCGGATCTGGTCACCCTTCGGAACGTTGTTGACGCCTTCGGTGCCGGGGGCCTTGTAGCCGGCGCTCTGAAGATTGGCCTGGAGCTCCGCCGCCCGCCGAGCGGCGACGGCGTCCCCCTTCTGGAACTGGATGTAGACGGTGGGCTTCACCGACGTAGGGGTCGGCGGCGGCAGGGAGATCTGCTGGCGGAGATCGTAGGTGGTTCCCACGCTCGGTGTCTCGACTCGCACGATGCCGCCCCGTGTGGCCGAGGCGGGGAGCGCGGCATCGTCGCAACTGCGGATCTGGTTGTAGATGTCGAGGAACAGGACGATCGCCAGGCTCTGCAGAGCGCGCTTGTCGTCCTCGATCTTGATGGTGGTCATTCTTGCGTCTGCGAAATACGCCTTCGTCAGGTCGTCGTAGGAGAAGCCTGCGATGGTGACGGCTGTCTTGACGAAAAGCTGCTTGTCCGTCCGGCTCGCGCACGACTCCGTACCAGGGAGCCTGTCGAAATAGAGCTTCGCCAATGAAACCTGGCCGGCAAGGGCCTCCTTCCTGGATTGCTCGGCCCGGTCCTCCTTCAGGTAGTAGGCGTTGACGGCGCTGACCACCAACGCGAGCACACTGCTGAAGACGGCGACCAACGTGCTGACGCTTTCGAACAGCGGTCTCCTTTTGCGCGTCGCCGCATAGTCCACACAGAATCTGGCCCACTCCGGATTGAATTCCGCCGGTGGTGTTGCGAGCGGGTCGGGGAGTTCGTTGCGAGCCACGGCGCAGCTCCTCCAGAAGGTTCAACCCGAGGATGTGAGCGGCGGAAGGAGCATGTCAAGGACAGTGCACTGACCGTGCGGGAGGTGCGTCGCTACGGGCTGTCGAACCCCGCTAACCGGGGGCGTCGCCCGCCACCCACTCGCCGTTCATGGTGCAGGACGGCAGGGCGAGCCGGACCAGACCTTCGCCATGTGCCTCGGGAAGCGGAAGCGTCTCGGGATTCTCGCCGGGGAAGGCTTCCTTGCGCATGCCGGTGCGCATCGGGCCGGGGTTGTACAGATTGACCCGCACCTTGGTGTGCCCGCATTCGGCGGCGTAGGTGGCAACCATCATGTCCAGCGCGGCCTTGCTTGCGGCGTAGGCGCTCCAGTACGGCACGACGCGGCGCGAGATGCCGGAGGTGACGAAGATCGCGCGCCCGGCGTCGGAGCGCTGCAGCAGCGGATCGAGCGAGCGGATCAGCCGCCAGTTCGCCGTCACGTTGACGGCCATCACCCGCTCGAAGATCGGCGGGTCGATATGGCCGATCGGCGACAGGGTGCCGAGCAGACCGGCATTGCCCAGCAGGACGTCGAGCTTGCCGAAGCGCTCGTAGAGCGCTGCACCGAGGCGGTCGATCCCGGAGCCGTCGGTGACGTCGAGCGGCACCAGGGTGGCGCCGTCGCCGCCCAACGCCTTGATCCTGTCGTCGACCTCTTCGAGCCCACCCACGGTGCGCGCGACCAGCACGCAGTGCGCGCCCTCGCGCGCATAGGCCACCGCAGCCGCCGCGCCCAAGCCGCGCGAGGCGCCGGTGATCAGCGCAATCCGGCCTTTCAGGCGCATATCGTCAGGCCGGCTCGGCGAGCAGCGAGAGCTGGCGGTCCTCGACGCCGTGCACGTCGTCGAGCGCGATCGGGTAGTCGCCGGTGAAGCAGGCATCGCAGAAGGCCGGCTGAACGGGGTCGCGGCCCTGCGGCAAGCCCATCGCCCGGTACAGCCCGTCGATCGACAGGAAGGCGAGCGAATCGACGCCGATGAACTTGGCCATGCCGGCGACATCGTAGCGCGAGGCCAGCAGCTTGTCCTTGTCGGGCGTGTCGATGCCGTAGAAGCAAGGGTCGGTCGTCGGCGGCGCCGCGATACGCATGTGCACTTCCCTGGCACCCGCGCTGCGCACCATCTCGACGATCTTCATCGAGGTCGTGCCGCGCACGATCGAATCGTCGACCAGGACGATCCGCTTGCCCGCGATCAGCGCGCGGTTGGCGTTGTGCTTCAGGCGCACGCCGAGATGGCGGATATGGTCGGCAGGCTCGATGAAGGTGCGGCCGACATAGTGGTTGCGAATGATGCCGAGCTCGAACGGGATGCCCGACTGCTGCGAGAAGCCGATGGCGGCGGGCACGCCGGAGTCGGGCACCGGCACGATGACGTCGGCCGGCACCGGGCTCTCCTTGGCGAGCTCGACACCGATGCGCTTGCGCGCCTCGTAGACGCCGACCCCCTCGATCTTGCTGTCCGGCCGGGCGAAATAGATGTGCTCGAAGACGCAGAAGCGGCGCGGCTGCTTGTTGAACGGCTTGATCGAGCGCAGTCCGTTGCCGTCCACGATCACGATCTCGCCAGGCTCCACGTCGCGCACGAACCGCGCCCCCAGGATGTCGAGCCCGCAGCTTTCCGATGTCAGGATCCAGGCATCGTCGAGCTTGCCGATGCACAGCGGCCTCACGCCCAGCGGATCGCGCACGCCGAGCAGCGCCTCGTTGGTCAGCAGCAGGAGCGAGTAGGCGCCCTTCACCCGGCCCAGCGCATCGATCATGCGATCGACCAGGGTCGAATAGTTCGAGCGCGCGATCAGGTGGTTGATGACTTCGGTGTCGGTCGTGGACTGGAACAGGCAGCCCATCCGCACCAGCTCCTTGCGGAGGGTATAGGCGTTCGTCAGGTTGCCGTTGTGGGCGAGGGCGAGTCCGCCAAAGTCGAAATCGGCGAAGATCGGCTGGATATTGCGGTCCGAGGAACCGCCCGTCGTGGCGTAGCGGTTATGGCCGATCGCGCAATAGCCCTGCAGGCGGGCGATGACCGCCTGCTCGCCGAAGATATCGCCGACCAGGCCGGCGGCGCGATGGTCATGGAACCGGCGGCCGTCATAGGTGACGATCCCCGAGGCCTCCTGGCCGCGATGCTGCAAGGCATGCAGTCCCAGCGCGGTATGGGCGGCGGCATCGGAGGTCCCGTAGATGCCGAACAGCGCACATTCCTCGTGGAACTTGTCGTCGTCGGGGGCGCTCTCTTGGGTCGGCACGGCGCGGTTATATCTGGGGACCGGCGCTTGCGCCATCAAGGATCGGTCACTGCGGCGGTTTGGGCGGCTCGATCGCGGGCGCCGGGACAGGGCTGGCAGGGCTGGTGCTCGGGGCTAGGTCGGTTTTCTGGGCCAGCCGGGCCCTGAAGCCCGCCGGCAGGTAGGGCTCGACGTAGTTGGCCATTTCCTTGATCAGAGGATAGGTGGCGCCTCCTTCGACGACGGCCGGAATCGGCTTGGGTCCCAGATAGGTAAAGAACAGGAAGGCCACGCCCATGGCGACCCAGGCGCAGACGACGCCGAAGCCGGCGCCCAGAATGTGGTCGGGTTTGTTGAGCGGGCTCATGCGGATCGTGCGGGACAGTGCGTTCGTCGCAATCACCAGAACGATCAGGGCTGCGACAAAGACCACGAGCATCGAGCCGAACTTGGCGAGCTCCGCGCTCTGTACCAGTTTCAGGATCTCGGGCTCGATCAGATGTGAATAATTCAGGGCGATCCAGCCCGCGCCGACCCACGAGACGATGAAGAGCACGGCATGCGCGAGCCCTGCAGACATGCCGATGGCTGCGCCGAAGACGGCGACGACGATGACTGCCACGTCGAAGATGGTGATGCCGAGTTGGTCCATGATCCTCTGAGCTGCCTTTGTGTTCGCGGCGTTATTCGCGTTTTCGGTCCGGGCCGCCCTCGCGACGAGGCCGCTTGAGGGGCCGATCAGCGGGCTGGAAGCGGGCGACAAGGTCGGCCAGATGGTCGATTTCGTCAACAACGATGCCTTCCGGCGGTCGCGGCGCAGGGCCGCTGCCGGCACGGCCTCGCGGGACGAGCGCACTGCGGAAGCCGAGCTTGGCCGCCTCTCGCAACCGCGCCTCGCGCTGGCCCACGGGCCGGACCTCGCCCCCCAGGCCGATCTCTCCGAAGACCACCATTTCGGGTGGCACCGGCTCGTCGGCGAGCGACGAGACGACCGCTGCCGCCACCGCCAGGTCGGCCGCCGGCTCGCCGATGCGCAGGCCGCCCGCGACGTTGAGATAGACGTCGTTGATCCCGGTCGTGACGCCGCACCGCGCTTCCAGCACGGCCAGCACCATGGCCAGCCGGTTCGAGTCCCAGCCGACCACTGCACGCCGCGGCGTGCCGAGCGCGGAGGGGCTGACCAGGGCCTGGATCTCGACCAGCACGGGCCGGGTGCCCTCGATGCCGGCAAAGACGCAGGCGCCGGAGACGTGGCCGCGCCGCTCGCCGAGGAACAGCGCCGACGGATTGGCGACATCGGCAAGGCCGCGATCCGACATCTCGAAGACGCCGATCTCGTCGGTCGGGCCGAAGCGGTTCTTCACGGTCCGCAGGATGCGGAACTGGTGGCCGCGCTCACCCTCGAAGTACAGCACCGTGTCGACCATGTGCTCCAGCACGCGCGGTCCGGCGATGGCGCCGTCCTTGGTGACATGACCGACCAGCAGGACCGCGATGCCGCGGCGCTTGGCGAGTTCGACAAGCGCCTGCGCCGAGGCACGCACCTGGGTCACGGTGCCGGGCGTGCTGTCGACCGTGTCGAGCCACATGGTCTGGATCGAATCGATGACCGCGACCCTGGGGGCGCCGGGCTGCTCGAGGGAGGCGACGATGTCGCGCACCGAGGTCGCGGTGGTGAGCTGCACCGGTGCGTCCCCGAGGCCCAGGCGCTCGGCCCGGAGCCGCACCTGGTCGAGCGCCTCTTCGCCCGAGATGTAGGCGCATGCCGTATGCTGCTTCGCCAGGGCCGCCGCGACCTGCAGCAGCAGCGTGGACTTGCCGATTCCCGGATCGCCGCCGATCAGCAGCGCCGAGCCGACGACCAGCCCGCCGCCGCACACGCGGTCGAACTCGATGATGCCGCTTTCGTAGCGCGGCGGCTGCGGCGTCGTGCCGGTCAGGCCGGCGAACTCCAGCAGCCTGCCTCTGCCGCGACGCGCCGTTCCGCTGCCGGCGGAACCGGGAGCGGGGGCCGCTTCCTCGACGATCGTGTTCCACTCGCCGCAGCTCTCGCAGCGGCCGCTCCACTTGCTCGTGACCGCACCGCACGACTGGCAGATGAAGCGTTTGATCGGCCGTGCCATGTCAACGGCCCGCGAACTTCTTCGTCACTGCCGGCGGACCTGCATCTGGATCGGGCCCTCGGCGCGGCCATGGATGAACTGGTCGACATAGGCATTGCCGCAATCATCGATGGTCGCCACGGGACCTTCCCAGATAAGCTTGCCCTCGTGCAGCATGGCGATGCGGTGGCCGATCTTGCGCGCGGAGGCCATGTCGTGGGTGATCGACACGGCGGTGGCGCCGAGTTCGCTGACGCATTTTACGATCAGCTCGTTGATCACGTCGGCCATGATCGGATCGAGGCCGGTGGTGGGTTCGTCGAAGAAAATGATCTCCGGCTCGCGGGCAATGGCGCGGGCCAGCGCCACGCGCTTCTGCATGCCACCGGATAGCTCGGAGGGAAAGAGATCGCCGATTTCCGGTCCGAGTCCGACGCTGGCGAGCTTTGCCAGCGCGAGCTCCCTGGCCTTCGCCGTCGCCATGCCGTCGCTCTGGATCGGCCCGAACGCGACATTCTGCCAAACCCGCAGAGAGTCGAACAAGGCGCCGCCCTGGAACAGCATGCCGAACTTGTGCATCACCTCTGCGCGCCCGCTGACGCTCAGACCGGTGGTCTCCTGCCCGTCGATCTTGATCGAACCACTGTTGGGCCGCATCAGGCCAAGGATGCATTTCAGCAGCACCGACTTGCCGGTCCCCGAGCCGCCGATCACCACCAGCGATTCGCCGGCCGCGACGTCGAGATCGATGCCGCGCAGCACCTGCTTGGCGCCGAAGGCCCTGGTGACGCCGCGGAGCGAGATCTTGGGCGCGTCCATCACCGGGCGAAGAAGGCTTCGGTGATGAAGTAGTTGAAGGTCAGGATCAGGATCGAGGCGGAGACCACGGCGTTGGTGGTAGCTGCGCCGACGCCCTGCGCGCCGCCCTTCGAGGTGTAGCCGTGGTAGCAGCCCATCAGCGTGATCAGGAAGCCGAAGACTGCCGCCTTCACCAGGCCCGAGAACACGTCCTGGAACTGCAGGAAGTCGACGGTGTTGCGCAAGTAGGTGGCGTCGTTGAAGTCGAGCTTGTAGACGCCGACGAGGAAGCCGCCGAGCACGCCGATGATGTCGGCGATCAGGACCAGGACCGGCAGGGTGAGGATGCCGGCGATCAGCCGCGGTGCCACGAGGTATTTGAACGGATCGGTCGACAAGGTGGTGAGCGCGTCGATCTGCTCGGTTACGCGCATGGTGCCGATCTCGGCGGCCATCGCCGCGCCGACCCGGCCTGCGACCATCAGGCCGGCCAGCACCGGACCGAGCTCGCGGGTCAGCGAGACGACCACGACGTTGGGAATCGCCGACTCGGCGGAGAAGCGCGCGAAGCCGGTGTAGCTCTGCAGGGCCAGCACCATGCCGGTGAAGATCGCGGTGAGGCCGACGACGGGCAGCGAGTAGTAGCCGATCTCCAGCATCTGTCGCAGGATTTGCTGGCGATAATAGGGCGGCTGGACGCCGTGGCGGATCGCCCGTCCCGCGAAGGAGGTGACGGCACCGATCGTCGCCAGCAACGCCAGCGTGAGGCGGCCCAACTGGGTGACGAAGGGAATGGTCACGCCGCCGGCCCCGTGTCGACTCCGGCATCGAGGTAGACGCGTGCGTAGCGCCGGCCGAGCGCGGTCATCACCTCGTAGGCGTTGGTCCGGGCATGGTCGGCGAGGTCGTCGGTCGTCAGGTGGGGCCCGAGAATCTCGACCGGCGCCCCAGGCTGGCTCTCGGCCTCCGGCACATCGGTCACGTCGATCGTCACGAGGTCCATTGAGATGCGGCCGATCACGGGCACTTTATGCCCGGCAAGATGCACGTGCGTGCGGTTGATGAGCGTGCGGAAATAGCCGTCGGCATATCCAAGTGCAATCGTGGCGACACGACTGGGCCGGGCCGACCGCCATGCAGCACCGTATCCAACGGTCTGGAGAGCGTCAATTCGACGGACCTGCAGGATGCGTGCATGGAGCGTCACCGTCGGCAGCATCGGGTTCGGCTGGCCGGGCAGCGGATTGATGCCATAGAGAGACGCACCCGGCCGCAGGAGGTCGAAATGGTAGTCGGGACCGAGGAATATTCCCGACGAGTTCGCCAGCGACGCCGGCGCGCCGGGCATCGTGCGCACGAAGCTGCGGAAGCGCGCGAGCTGCTCGCCGTTGATCGGATTGGCCTGCTCCTCCGATGCCACGAGGTGGCTCATGATCAGCGCCAGCCGCAGGCCGCGCAGGCGGCCACGCTCGTTGGACAGCACCTGCGCTTCCTCGGGGCTGAAGCCCAGGCGGTGCATCCCGGTATCGATATGGATCACCGCGTCGAGCGGGCGGTTGAAGCGCTGGGCGGCGGCGCGCCACGCGTTGAGCTGGCCGAGATGATTGAGCACCGGCGTGATGCCGAACTCCACGAAGTCGGCCTCGGTGCCCGGCAGCAGCCCGTTCAGCACATGGATCGGATGCTCGGGCAGCACGCGGCGCAGGGCGATGCCTTCCTCGATCTGGGCGACGAAGAACTGGCGGCAGCCCTCGGCGGCCAGGCGCGGCCCGACGATGGCGGCACCGGTGCCGTAGGCGTCGGCCTTGACCACCGCAGCGCAGTCTATCGGCTTGCCGTCCGCACGGCCGGCATCGCGCAATCCGCGCCAGTTGGCCGCGATGTTGGCAAGGTCGACCGTGAGGATGGCGCCGGCCCGGCGCGTCGCGTCGTTGTCGGCGGACAGGGACATCGGATCATCCTACTCGAAGACGGAGCTACTCGAAGACGGGCCCCGGCCCATCGTCGTCGGCTTCCAGATTGCCGAATTTCGTGTACTGCCCCTCGAAGGACAGCCGCACGATGCCGGTCGGGCCATGGCGCTGCTTGGCCACGATCACCTCCGCCTTGCCGTAGGTTCGCTCGCAGCGCTGCTTCCAGTCGTCATGGCGCTCGTTGAATTTCTGATCGCTCTCCTCGGCGCGCCGCGCCGGTTCGGCGCGCGTGAGGTAGTATTCCTCGCGATAGACGAACATCACGACGTCGGCGTCCTGCTCGATCGAACCCGACTCGCGCAGGTCGGCGAGCTGCGGCCGCTTGTCCTCGCGCTGCTCGACGGCGCGGCTGAGCTGCGACAGCGCAAGCACCGGCACGTCGAGCTCCTTGGCCAGCGTCTTGAGTCCTCGGGTGATCTCCGAGACCTCCTGCACGCGATTCTCCTGGCGCGATCTGCCCGAGGGCGAGAGGAGCTGGAGGTAGTCGACGATCAGCAGTCCGAGCCCGTGCGTGCGTTTCAGACGACGGGCTCGGGTGCGCAAGGCGGCGATGCTGAGCGCCGGCGTGTCGTCGATGAAGAAATTGAGATGCTCGAGCTCGCGGCTGATCTCGAGCACCTTGTCGAAGTGGCTGCTGATCAGCTCGCCCTTGCGGATCTTCTCCGAGGGGATCTCGGCCTGCTCCGAGAGCATGCGCGTGGCGAGCTGCTCGGACGACATCTCGAGCGAGAAGAAACCCACGACCGCTCCATCGACGGCTTTCGGCACGCCGTCCACGATGGCCTCGCGATAAGCCTTGGCGGCATTGAACGCGATGTTGGTCGCGAGCGCCGTCTTTCCCATCGACGGGCGGCCAGCCAGGATCAGCAGATCCGACTTGTGCAACCCGCCCAGGAGCATGTCGAGCTGGCTCAGGCCGGTCGCCACGCCGGTGAGCTGGCCCGCCCGGTTGTACGCCGCCTCGGCCGCGACCATCGCTTCGGTCAGCGCGGCGCGGAACGGCTTGAAGCCGCCTTCGGTCTGGCCGACGCTTGCGAGGTCGTAGAGCTTCTTCTCGGCGATCTCGATCTGCTCCAGCGCGCTTTCCTCGAGCGTCGGCTTGAAGGCGCTGTTGACGACGTCCTGGCCGAGATCGATCAGCTGGCGCAGCAGATAGAGGTCGTGGACGATGCGGCCGAAGTCGCCGGCATCGATGACATGAACCGAAGCCGACGCGAGCTGGGCGATGTAGGCCGGACCGCCGACTGCCTTGATGTCTTCGTCGTGCTCGATGTAGGTCTTCAGCGTGACCGCGCTCACGACCTGGCCGCGCTCGATGAGACGGGCGAGGGCGTCGAACAGCTTGCCATGCACAGGGTCGGCGAAGTGCTCGCCCTTCAGGAATTCCGCGACACGCTGATAGGCGGCGTTGTTGACCAGGATCGACCCGAGCAGCGCCTGTTCCGCTTCGAAGTTATGCGGCGGCTCGCGGACCGTCTCCAATCGGACGACGTTGCGCGACTTTGTCTCTTTGTCTTGTTGCGGCTCCATTCAGAGCCTTTGCCATTTTGGAGAGGGGACGAACAGCTCGGATACGCGAGACAAAAAGTGTCCACTGATTTTTATCCCCAACGAAGCAGAACAACAATGGGGGTTATTCGGCGGCCATCGACCGACCGACCGCCATACCGCGCTCGGCGTCCAGTATGTAGTCGCGGGTCAAGGGGACGGCGTCCTGTCGACGGGCGAGCTGAATCTGGAAAACCATCTGGTTCATGTACCGGAAGGAGATCTCGCAGCCGGCGAGATAGAATTCCCACATGCGGCAGAAACGCTCATCATAGCCGACCTGCTGCTTGACCCGCTCGCGATTGGCAAGGAACCGTTGGCGCCAGTGGCGCAGCGTTTCGGCATAATGAAGGCGCAGGATCTCGACATCGGTGACCCAGAGCCCGACTTTCTCGATCGCCGCCATCACCTCGGACAGGGCAGGCGTGTAGCCGCCCGGGAAGATGTACTTCTTGAGCCAGGTATTGGTCGCGCCGGGCGGTTCCATGCGGCCGATGGCGTGAAGCACCATGACACCGTCGTCCTTGAGCAACGCCTTCACCTTGCTGAAGTACTCGACATAGTGCGCGACGCCGACATGCTCGAACATTCCAACCGAGACGATGCGGTCGTACCGGTCGGGCTCCTGACGGTAGTCGAGCAGCTTGAACCGCACCTTGTCGGCGAGGCCGCCCTCGAGCGCACGGCGGCTCGAGACGTTGTGTTGCTCCGTTGAAAGCGTGACTCCCGTCACGTCGACGCCGTACTGCTGGCCGAGGAACAAGCCCAGGCCGCCCCAGCCCGAGCCGATGTCGAGCACCTTCTGGCCGGGTTGCAGCAGCATCTTGGCAGCGATGTGCTGCTTCTTGTCCGTCTGAGCCTGCTCGAGCGGCTCGTCACCGTTCTTGAAATAGGCGCAGGAATACTGCCGGTCCCGGTCGAGGAAGAAATCGTAGAGCTGCCCGTTCAGATCGTAGTGATGCGCCACGTTGCGCTGCGCCTTGCCCACGGGATTGTACTGTTCGAGCCAGCGGATCGTGCGTTGGCAGAAATAGGACCAGCGGACGAACGGCGTAGCGTCGATCGCCGCAATGTTGCGGCCCAGAAGATCGAGCAACGCGTAAATGTCGCCGTTTTCGACGGTGAGCTTGCCCTCCATGTAGGCTTCGCCGAAGGCAAGACGGGGATGGAGAACGAGGCGCATGCCTGTCCACCACGAATGCACCCGCATGGTTACGGACGGGCCTTCCTTGGCGCCCCGAATACAATGCGCCTGGCCGGCCGCGTCGATTATGGTCAGCTGCCCTTCCCCCAGAACGCGGGAAAGAACCCTTGCCAACAACATCGTTGACCCCCCGTAGCTCGGTCGGAACTGCCAACACCGCCCTGAATGATTTCATAATTTCGCCTTAAATGCGAACCCCCCAAATGCATTCAAGATGTGGCGACGCCAAAAATTCGTGCAGCTACGGGACAAACGCTTGCATTGCTCATGCGAGCCATTTGCAGTCGCGTGGCGGGAATGCTAAGTGCAGCACTACTGACAATCACTTGCAGTTGGAGGCCATCATGAAGCGTCGCGTCCTTATGACTTCGGGACTGGCGTTTGGCGTAGGAGCGATGACTGCCGGGCAATCGACCGCGCAGGCCGGCCCGCTGAACCTCTATTCAGCCCGTCACTACAACACGGACGAGGCGCTTTACGGAAATTTCGCCGATCTTACGGGTATCAAGATCAATCGTGTCGATGCCGAGCCCGACCCGCTGGTCGAGCGGCTGCGGGCCGAGGGCGACAAGAGCCCCTGCGACGTCTTCATCACCACCGATGCGGGCCGCATCGAGCGGGCTCGCCAGATGGGGCTGCTGCAGCCGGCTTCCTCAAAGGTTCTCGTCGATACAGTCCCGGCGCATCTGCGCGATCCTGACGGCAACTGGTTTGGCTTTTCCAAGCGCGCGCGCGTCATCTTCTACAACAAGGCCAACGTGCAGCCCTCCGAGGTGCCGACGTACGAGAGCCTGGCGGACCCCAAGTGGAAGGGACGGCTGCTCGTTCGCACCTCGGGGCACATCTACAACCAGTCGCTGACCGGCTCGCTGCTTGCCGCCCTCGGACCCGAGAAGACCGAGCAATGGGCCAAAGGCATTGCGACCAATCTCGCGCGTGCCCCGCGCGGCGGCGATACCGACCAGATCAAGGCGGTCGCCACGGGCGAGGCCGACCTCTGCCTGGCCAACACCTATTATTTCGCCAATCTGCTGCGCTCGAAGAAGGAGGCGGACCGCGAGGTTGCCGCCAAGGTGGGCGTCGTGTTCCCGAATCAGGCCGACCGTGGAACGCACGTGAACATCAGCGGCGGCGCGATCGCGCGGCACGCGCCGAACCGGGCCGCGGCGGTGAAGTTCCTCGAGTATCTGGTGTCGGTACAGGCGCAGCGCTACTTCGCCGAGGGCAACTCCGAGTACCCGGTGGCGGCCGGCGTCGAGCTGTCGCCCGAGCTCAAGTCGCTCGGCACCTTCAAGGAGGACCAGCTCAACGCCCGCGTCTACGCACAGAACAACGCGGAGGCGCTCAAGATCATGGACCGCGCGGGCTGGAAGTAGCCGCCGCGATCGAGCGGCTCAGCAGGATCACGGGAATCAGCGAGGCGGCGACGATGACCATGGCGCCGGTCGCCGCTTCGGCCAGGCGCTCGTCGGAAGCGTATCGATAGACTCCGACGGCCAGCGTGTCGAAATTGAATGGCCGGATCAGCAAGGTTGCCGGCAATTCCTTCAGCACCTCGACAAAGGCTACGATTGCCGCGGTGATTGCCGGTCCGCGTAACAAGGGCAGATGGATGCGCCGCAATATCACCGACGGGCGCGCGCCCAGGATTCGCGCGCTCGCGTCCATCGCCGGGTCTATCGCCGCCAGTCCCGGCGCGATGTTGGCAAAGCCGACCGCCAGGAAGCGGACCGTGTAGGCCAGCAGCAACGCGACCGGCGTGCCGCTCAGCAAGAGGCCGACGGAGAGACCGAAAAGGCCGTTCGCCGCCTCCCCGAGCAGCCGGTCGGCGGCGGTCAGGGGCAGAAGAATGCCGACGGCGATGACGGCGCCCGGAATGGCGTAGCCGAGAGTGGCGAACTCGATCATCCGATTGAATCGTCGCCGGCGGACGAGACGCCCCGCATAGGCGAGGAACAGCCCGAGCGCCGCGATCACGACGGCGGCAACGGTTGCCAGCATCAGGCTGTGCATTGCATCGCGCAGGAAGGCCGGTGCCGCGAGCGGCACGCCTGAGCGGGAGGCAAGCTGCAGGAGATGCGTCGCGGGAACAGCAAAGCCCAGCAGCACCGGCAGGAGGCACGCGATGCTGGCTGCAGCGGCGCGCCAGCCCGTCAGATCGCTCGGATCGGTACCCTCGCGCAGGTTCGACGCGACGTGGTAGCGCGCGCGGCCGCGCGAGCGGCGCTCGAGCAGGATCAGCAGCACCGCAATGGCGAGCAGGACCACGGCAACCTGGGCGGCGCCCTCGCGGTCGCCCATGCCGAACCAGATTCGATAGATCGCCGTGGTGAAGGTCGGAACGCCGTAATACTGGACGGTAGCAAAGTCCGCCAATGCCTCGAACAGCGCCAGGGCCGTTCCCGCGGCGATCGCCGGACGCGCCATCGGCAAGCCCACGGCGCAGAACGTGCGCCATGGGCCGCTGCCGAGGATGCGACTGGCATCGAGGAGCGGCTGCGATTGGGCAAGAAACGCAGCGCGGGCGGCAAGATAGACGTAGGGATAGAGCACGAGGGTGAAGAGCGCCGCGACGCCGGACGCAGAGGAGGGCTCCGGAAACCAGTAATCCATCCGCCCCCAGCCGGTGACTGCGCGGAGGCCGCTTTGCAGGGGGCCGGCGAAAGCCAGCAGGTCGGCGTAGGCGTAGCCGACGATATAGGTCGGCAGCACGAGGGGCAGGATCAGGCCCCATTCGAGCGTTCGGCTGAAGGGAAAGCGATGCATGGTGACGAGCCAGGCCGTGGCGGTGCCGATTACCGTCGTGCCCACACCGACGCCCAGCAACAGCACGGCGGTGTTGGCGAAGATCTCTTCCAGCTGTGTCTGGGCGAGATGTCGCCACATGTCGGCCCGGCCGACGAGCAGGCTGGAGGCGAGGCCGACCAGCGGCAGCGCCACCAGCGCCGCCGTGACGATCGCGCCCATCCGCCAGATCATCGCCTGCTCAAACGAAAACGCATGCCATCGCGGGGCGACGGCATGCGTTTGCAGCGCTCGCAGTGCCCAAGAGAGGGCGCGCTATTTCTCGGCAGCGGGCTCTTGCTCGGTCGGCGTCGCGGTGTCAGCGGACTCGCTTTCGGCGGCCGCCTTGGCTTCGAACAGGGCAGCGGCTTGATCTGCCATGCGCTGCGCCGCCTCGGCCGCTTCCATCGCGGCGCGCTCGTTCTCGGCGACCAGCTTGCCGCCCTTGCCGAGGAACTCTGCCTCGTCCGCCGAGCGCGCGACCAGCGCCGTGATCTCGACTGCAACCTCGGGATGGAGGTGGACCTGGATCTTGTGGGCACCGAGCGTCTTGATCGGCTTGTCGAGCTCGACCTGACTGCGCGCGATTTTGACGCCGGCTACATTGGCCGCGTCGGCGATATCGCGCGAGGTGACCGAGCCGTAAAGTTGCAGCGACTCGGAGGCCTGGCGGATGAGGGTGACTTTCACGTCCTTCATCTTGCCGGCGGCAGCTTCGGCTTCGCTCCGCCGCTCGAGGTTCTGGGCCTCCAGAACCTTACGCTGCGATTCGAAGTAGGTGATGTTGTCCTTGGTGGCGCGCAGGGCCTTCTTCTGGGGCAGCAGGTAGTTGCGGGCGAAGCCGGGCTTCACCTTCACGACATCGCCCATCTGACCGAGCTTGGGGACTCGCTCCAGCAGGATGAGGTTCATCGGCATGGTGCAGTCCTTCCTAGGCGATGACGTAGGGGAGCAGCGCCAGGAAGCGGGCGCGTTTGATCGCCTGGGCGAGCTCGCGCTGCTTCTTGGATGACACCGCCGAAATCCGGCTCGGCACGATTTTGCCGCGCTCGGAAATGAAGCGCTGCAGCAGCCGAACGTCCTTGTAATCGATCTTGGGGGCATTGGCGCCGGAGAACGGACAGCTCTTGCGGCGGCGGGTGAAGGGACGACGTTGGGCGCTCATTCTTCTTCTCCCGTGATGGAGCCGAGGGCATCCTCGCCGAAGCGCGGGCGCTCACGGCGCGGCGGACGGTCGGACCAGCCGCCGCGATCTCCGCTTGGCCGGTCGGCCTTCTCGCTGCTGCGCTGCATGATCGCCGAGGGGCCTTCTTCGAGGCTGTCCACGCGCACGGTCAGGTAACGGATGATGTCTTCGTTGATCGACATCGTGCGCTCGAGCTCCTTGATGGCAGCGGCGGGCGCATCGATGTTCAGAAGGGTATAGTGACCCTTGCGGTTCTTCTGGATGCGGAAGGTGAGAGAGCGCAGCCCCCAATATTCGTTCTTGGAGACGGTGCCGCCGTTCGCGACCACCAGGTCCGTGAACTGCTTGGTCAGGGCCTCCACCTGCGTCGTCGCGACGTCCTGACGCGCAATGAAGACGTTCTCGTACAATGCCATTCGGGCTCCTTATGGCTGTTAGCGACCCGGAGTTCGCGAGAACCGGCCGGATCTAGCCGGCGCGAGGCCGGCAAGGAGGCGGGGCCGATTCCGGCCCCGAAGAGCGGCGGTTATACAGGCAAATCTCCCGAAAGCAAGGCATTCCGGCCTTTGGTCGAGTGGGGTATTACAGCCCCGCAAAATACCAAGAACAGGGAGTATCGATCGATGGGCCGCGCATTCGTCTTTCCAGGGCAGGGATCGCAGGCCGTCGGCATGGGCGTGGATCTGGCCGGTGCGTTCCAGACCGCCCGCGACGTGTTCCAGGAAGTCGACGAGGCGTTGAAGCAAAACCTGTCGAAGCTGATGCGGGAAGGGCCTGATTCCGAGGTCATGCTGACCGAGAACGCCCAACCGGCCCTGATGGCGGTCAGCGTGGCGGTCGTGCGCATCCTGGAGAAGGATGGCGGCAGGCCGGTCGCGACGCTCGCCTCGCACGTGGCAGGACATTCGCTCGGGGAATATTCCGCATTGGTGGCGGCAGGCGCACTCCAGCTTGCCGACGGTGCCCGGCTCCTGAAGTTGCGCGGACAATCCATGCAGAGGGCTGTGCCGGTCGGCGAGGGCGCGATGGCCGCGTTGCTCGGGATCGAGCTCGAACCTGCCGAGGAGGCATGCCGGGAGGCGGCACAGGGCGAAGTTGTCGCCGTCGCCAACGACAATGGAGGCGGGCAGATCGTCGTCAGCGGGCATAAGGCGGCCGTCGAGCGGACGATCGAGGCGGCCAAGCCACGCGGCTGCAAACGTGGCATTCTTCTGCCGGTGAGCGCGCCCTTCCACTGCTCCCTGATGCAGCCCGCCGCCGATGCGATGCGGGCGGCCCTGGAGCAGGTGACGCTCGGCACGCCGCAGACGCCGCTGGTCGCCAATGTGCTGGCTGCGGAGATCACGAACCCGGTGGACATCAAGCAGCGTCTGGTGGAACAGGTGACTGGCCTGGTGCGTTGGCGCGAGAGTGTGCAGTACATGAAGTCAGTGGACGTTCAGGCGTTGGTCGAATGCGGGTCGGGCAAGGTCCTGTCCGGTCTCGTCAAGCGGATCGACAAGGAGATGACCGGCACGGCCCTCAATACGCCGGCCGACATCGAAGCCTTTCTCAAGACGGCCTGAGGATATCGCCATGTTCGATCTTACCGGCAAGGCCGCCCTGGTGACGGGCGCATCAGGCGGGATTGGGGGCGCCGTAGCGCGGGCGCTGTACGGACAGGGAGCGGCCGTGGTGCTATCCGGGACGCGCGCCGAGGCGCTGGAGCAGGTCAGGGCCTCGCTCGGCGATCGGGCGCACGTGGTCGCAGCGAGGATGGACGACGCGGCCGATATCGAGCGCCTCGCGAAGGCGGCCGAGGCGGCGACGGGCAAGATCGACATCCTGGTCAACAATGCCGGCATCACGCGCGACAACATCTCGATGCGGATGAAGGATGAGGAGTGGGAGAACGTGCTGCAGGTGAATCTGACCGGCACTTTCCGTCTCACCCGCGCGGCGATCCGGGGGATGATGCGGCGGCGCTTCGGGCGCGTTATCAACATCACATCGATCGTGGGCGTCACCGGCAACCCTGGGCAGGCGAACTACGCCGCCGCTAAAGCCGGGCTGATCGGCATGTCGAAGTCTCTGGCGCAGGAGCTGGCGTCGCGGTCAATCACCGTGAATTGCGTCGCCCCGGGCTTCATCGCCACGCCGATGACGGATGCGCTGTCGGCGGACCAGAAGAAGGCGATCCTCGGGCGCGTCCCGGCCGACCGGCTGGGTACCCCCGAGGAGATCGCCGCCGGCGTCGTCTATTTGGCCAGCGACGAGGCCGCCTACGTCACGGGGCAAACCCTCCATATCAATGGCGGGATGGCGATGATCTGACAAAGAGGCCCACAAGTGCCTGATTCCGTGGGCTTTCCGGCGCTGGTTTTGACTGGGGAGCTATGTTACGAGAGCCGGAAATCGCCAGCCCCTCAGGCCAAACGATTCGAAGATACGGAAGGACAAGATAATGAGCGATGTTGCCGAGCGCGTTAAGAAGATCGTCGTCGAGCACCTCGGGGTCGAGGCAGCGCAGGTGAAGGAAGAGGCCAAGTTCATCGACGATCTGGGCGCCGATTCCCTCGATACGGTCGAGCTGGTGATGGCTTTCGAGGAAGAATTCAGCATCGAGATTCCGGACGACGCGGCCGAGAAGATCCAGACCGTCGGCGATGCGATCAACTTCATCACCAGCAACGCCAAGTCCTGAGCGACGCCGCGTCCCGCAGACGAAAGGCTGACGGACGATGAGACGAGTCGTCGTAACCGGTATGGGCATGGTGACGCCGTTGGGAGACGGCGTCGACACGAACTGGCGCAGGCTGATGGCTGCGGAGTCGGGGATCCGCGCGATTCAGGCGTTCGACACGTCCGACCTCGCGACCAAGATTGCCGGCGAGGTGCCCCAGGGAGACAAGGCCAACGGGCACTTCAACGCCGACCTCTACATGCTCCCGAAGGACCAGCGGAAGGTCGACAAGTTCATCCTGTTCGGCATGGCGGCCGCCAAGCAGGCGGTCGAGGACTCGGGCTGGAAGCCCGTCGACGACGAAGGTCTCGACCGTACGGGCGTGATGATCGGCGCCGGCATCGGCGGCCTCAGCACGATATACGAGACCTCGCTCACCCTGAAGGAGCGGGGGCCGCGCAGGGTGAGCCCGTTCTTCATCCCTTCGGCGCTCATTAACCTCGCTTCCGGCCAGGTTTCGATCGAATACGGCTTCAGGGGACCGAACCACTCGGTGGTGACGGCCTGTGCGACGGGCGCTCACGCCATCGGCGACGCTGCACGCCTGATCCAGCTGGACGACGCCGACGTCATGGTGGCGGGTGGCGCCGAAGCAGCGATCTGCCGCATCGGCATCGCCGGCTTCAATGCCTGCAAGGCACTGTCGACCGACTTCAACGACACGCCCACCGAGGCGTCGCGGCCGTGGGACAGGCGGCGGGACGGTTTCGTCATGGGTGAAGGGGCGGGCTGCCTGGTGCTCGAGGAATACGAGCATGCGAGGAAGCGCGGTGCCAGGATCTATGCCGAGATCCTGGGTTATGGCCTGTCGGGCGATGCCTATCACATCACCGCGCCGGCCGAGGACGGGGGCGGCGCGCAACGCGCCATGAAGGCGGCGCTGAAGCGAGCCAACCTCGGTACCGACCAGATCGACTACATCAATGCGCACGGCACCTCGACAATGGCCGACGCGATCGAGCTGGGCGCAATCAAGAAGACATTCGGAAGCGATGCCTACGAGCTCTCGATGTCCTCGACCAAGTCGGCGACGGGCCATCTTCTCGGCGCCGCCGGTGCCATCGAGGCCATCTACTCCATCAAGACGATCATCGAGCAGGCCGTGCCGCCGACCTTGAACCTCGACGAACCGGACGAAGGTTGCGACATCGATCTGGTGCCCAAGCAAGCCAAGCAGCGCAAGGTGCGCTATGCGCTCAGCAATTCCTTTGGCTTCGGCGGCACCAACGCCTGTCTGATCGTCGGTCCGGCTTGATCGTCAGAGGCTGAGGCGTGCTCAGCTTTTTCCGTTGGGTGCTGTTCTTCATCCTCCTGCTGGTCACGATGATCGGCGGGGGACTGTTCATCGGACGCACGATGCTCGAGGCGCAGGGTCCTCTGGAGCAGACGAAGAACGTTCTGATTCCGCGCGGAGCGGGGCCTGCTACGATGGCCAAGGTGCTGCAGGAGCAGGGCGTGATCTCTCACCCGGGCCTGTTCCGCATCGCCCTCATGGTGGATCCCACACCCAAGCCGATCAAGGCGGGCGAGTACGAGATGCCGCCGCGCATCTCGATGGCAAAGGTGGTCGAGCTCCTGCAATCCGGCAAGCTGGTGCAGCGCCGGCTGACGATTCCCGAAGGCATGACGACCGCCGAGATCATCGACCTGGTGCGGAAGAACGACGCGCTCTCGGGCGAGATCACAGTCGACGTAAAGGAAGGCGACCTGCTTCCGGAGACATACTTCTATTCGCGGGAAGACACCCGCGACAGCGTCCTTTTGCGCATGAAGGAAGCGATGGAGAAGACGCTCGACGAGGCGTGGCGCAAGCGCGCACCGGGCTTGCCCTACAGCGGCAAGCGCGACGCGCTGATCATGGCCTCGATCATCGAGAAGGAGACTTCTCTCGCGGCCGAGCGGACGAGGGTCGCTGCGGTCTTCGTCAATCGGCTGCGCCGCAAGATGAGGCTCGATAGCGATCCGACGACGATCTACGGCGTGACCAACGGCAAGGGAATGGAGGGGCGGGAGCTGACGCGCGCCGATCTCCAGTCGAGCTCGCCCTACAATACCTACGTCGTGGCCGGTCTGCCCCCGGGCCCGATCTGCAATCCGGGGCGGGCCTCCATCCTGGCGGCGGTCGCACCTGCACCACGCGAGCGCGCGCTCTACTTCGTCGCGGACGGCCAGGGCGGCCACAGCTTCGCGAACAACATCTACGAGCATAACCGCAACGTGGCGCGCTGGAGGGATATACAGCGGCAGCGGCAAGAACAGGGGCCGTCCGACCCCGCCCCGGCCGCTCCTGCGCCTCTGCCGAAACCCTGACCCATGCCCGCCGTGCTCCTGGCGCTCGCATTGCTGGCGATCGTGGGGCTCGGCGTCTTCTGGTTCCTGCGCGCCAGTCCTTCGGCACTCGCACGCGCGCTGCGTCCGATCGTGGTGCTGGCCGGCGGCATAGGCATCGGTGGCTTGCTCATCTTCGGGGTCCGCTTCCTGCCCGGCTTGCTGCCCGAGCTGTTCGGTCTGCTGGGCGTTCTCGGCACGGCGTTGATCGCCCGCTACATGCGGCAAAGACCGAGCGGCGGCTTCAGCTCACCGGGGACGGCGCAGCGCACGGAGGTCCGCACGGCTTTCATCGAGGCCTGGATCGATCATGCCACCGGCGACGTGGGCGGCCGGGTCGTGAAGGGGCGCTTCACCGGTCGCGGCCTCGATGCGTTGGCAGACGGCGACCTGCTGGAACTGCATGCCGAGTGCTCTTGCGATGCCGATTCCCTGCGTGTCCTCGAGTCCTATCTCGATCGCCGGCTCGGTTCGGATTGGCGCAAGGCGCAATCGCCGCCGCGCGGGCCGCGCACCGACATGACGCGCGACGAGGCGTTGGCCATCCTCGGTCTTGCGACGGGCGCAACGGAAGAGGAAATCCGCGCCGCGCATCGCCGCCTCATCCTGCGGGTCCATCCCGACGCGGGCGGCAGCGCCGATCTCGCGGCCCGCATCAATCGTGCCAAGGATGTGCTGCTCGGGTGACTTGCCGGAACGGGCTCCGTATGGCATCAACCGCCGCCTGTCCGAGCCGTGAAATCATTGATTTCCCTATATATTACGGTTTTTGGAGAATGAGGTCGAAGAACATGGCTCAGCGCGTCCGCAAGGCTGTTTTTCCCGTTGCCGGGCTGGGGACCCGGTTCCTGCCGGCGACCAAGGCGACGGCCAAGGAGATGCTGACGATCGTGGACCGGCCCCTGATTCAGTATGCGGTCGAGGAATGCCTCGCCGCGGGGATCGAGGAATTCGTGTTCGTGACCGGGCGCAACAAGGGCGCGATCGAAGATCACTTCGACCATGCCTATGAGCTGGAAGCCACGCTGGTCCAGCGGGGGAAAAAGGCCGAGCTCAAGCAGACCGAAGACGCCACCATCAAGCCCGGCAACGCGATCTTCACGCGGCAGCAGAAGCCGCTCGGGCTCGGCCACGCCGTCTGGTGCGCACGCCACTGGATCGGGGACGAACCCTTCGCGGTTCTCCTGCCGGACGAGCTGATGATCGGTTCGCCGACCTGCACCGCGCAGCTCGTCGCTACCCATGAGAAGACCGCCGGCAGCGTCGTCGCGGTGGTCGAGGTGCCGCGCGAGCAAACCAAGAGCTACGGCATTGCCGCGATAAGGGCCGAGAAGGACGGTCTCGCCGAGATCACCGGCCTGGTGGAAAAGCCGGACCCCGCCGAGGCGCCATCGACCCTTGCGCTGATCGGCCGCTACGTGCTTCTGCCCGAGGTCTTCGATCATCTGGACAAGCACGAGGCAGGTGCCGGCGGCGAGATCCAGCTCACGGACGCACTCGCGAAGATGATCGGCGGCAAGCCGTTCCACGCGATGCGCTATGCCGGCGGACGCTATGACTGCGGCAACCGCCTGGGTTTTCTGGAAGCAAATCTGGCCGTTGCGCTTGGCCGTGCCGACACGGCGGGAGAGACGCGGGCGCTTCTTGATCGTCTGCTGAAAGGTTGAGCCATGCGTATCACGATGATTGGATCGGGCTATGTCGGACTCGTGTCCGGAGCGTGTTTCGCCCACTTCGGCCACGATGTGATCTGTGTCGACAAGGACAGTGCCAAGATCGACCGGCTGCGCAAAGGGGAGATGCCGATCTATGAGCCGGGGCTCGATACGCTGGTTGCCGAGAATTCCAAAGCGGGCCGACTGACCTTCACGACCAACCTGACCGATGCGGTGGCCGATGCCGACGCCGTGTTCATTGCCGTCGGGACGCCGACGCGGCGCGGCGATGGCTATGCCGATCTCACCTATGTCTTTGCCGCGGCCGCCGAGATTGCCCGCGCGATCCGCAGCTACACCGTGGTGGTCACGAAATCGACGGTGCCGGTCGGCACCGGCCGCGAAGTGGCGCGCATCATCGCCGAGACCCAGCCGACGGCAGAATTCGACGTCGCCTCCAACCCTGAATTCCTGCGTGAAGGCGCTGCGATCGAGGACTTCATGAGGCCCGATCGTGTCGTTATCGGCGTCGAGAGCGAGCGCGCGCGCGCGTGGGCACTTACGCGCTGCCGGCAGCCTCTTCGACCAGAATGCCCGACAGGGTCGGGATCCCGCCAGGGATGTCGCCCAGGGGCGGCCCGGGCGAGAGGGACGCCGTGGCAATGGCCGTCGGTTCGCCGTACTCCATGGCGGCGGTGTGAGCCCCGCGCGAATCGCTCGCGGAGACGCCGCTGTCAGCTCTTGCTCGGTCGGCTCCTTCGTCAGGGCGGCGCGCTTCTCCTCTCTTGAATCAGCGGGTCGCTGACCGCGCACGCTGCGTCGCGACCGACGTCGACGTCGACGCCGCGACCGCGACTGCGACTGCGACAGTGACCGCGACCGTGCGACTCAGCGGCGTCCGCGCGCCGCTTCCTTCTCGCCGCGTCTGGTCTTCGGCTTCGTCCGCCCCCCCCCTAGCTCCTCCTTCCTCGTCGCTCGCTCTCCTCCCTCCACGCGGCGGCTGCTGCTGCCGCTGCTGCCGCCGCTGCCGCTGCAGCAGCAGCAGCAGAGGTGGATGCTGCTGTGGTGGCTGGGAGATTGGGAGATCGCACCCTGTCATTCCTGTCGTCCATACCAAAGGATTGCACTAAGGGGCGGTCTTGGAATAGCATGGGCTCGTGGGATAACATTCCAAGCTCATATTGGGCAAACAACTCGTCATCCAAGAGCTCTCGACCCCAGCCTTCCTCCCCAAACATCTGCGTGGTCGCTCGAAGTAAGCTCTTCACCTCTTTGTGGGAGACTACAAGATCGCGGGGACCTTCTTCAGTGCGGTGGGCGCTGATATCGTCACAATAGCTATAGTCCGCGTCGTCCTCGTCGTCGTCGTCGGTGGCCAGCTCATTCCCCAATAGCCGGCGCATGTCTATCATGGGTGATGTGATTCCATGGCTCTGTGGGGAGTCATCCAAAGGGGGCAGCTGCAGGGAGCAAGGCCCCAGAACACTCTCAAGCGTTTCAAGAGGAATGTCTTCCAAAGACTGATGCGAACGCGTGCGCAACGCGATCGATGCGGCCTCCTCGGCCTGGACATTTGCAATAAAACGCCGAGCAACCGATGGCCGAGGTTGCGGCGTGGCTAGTCCATCATGAAGGGGTGGCGGGTTGGCATTTGCCGTTGACCGCATCACGCTCGAGGTGCTGAGCTCACGCCGCAGCGGCGACGCCTTCGTGGGGCTGCCGGAGGGCACAGTTGATGGGTTGCGAGCGAGCTTGCGCGGAGATCGACGGTAAGGCGATTGAGCCGCATTCGTGCTTGGTCCGTCGATTGCAGAGTCGGACGACAGCTGCGATTCGGGATGGGTCTCGGAGCCGCCGCCACCGCCTGATAATGTCCGGGATGGCGAAGACCCGATTCCTTGGGGGTGGGGTGTCGGCGAGGGTGTGCGAGGCTCGTCCTCAACGCCGAACGTCTGTGGCACCTGTCCCGACGCGGCAGGGGCAGGAGCAGATACCGCTTCATGACTTGGTTCCTCCTCCTCGTCATCATCGTGTTCCTCCTCCTCGTCATCGTCAGAGCCCGGATCGGAAGGCTGATAATCGCCATCCTCCTCTTCGTCCTCATCGGTGAGGGGGC